>JBLMWD010000045.1:0-6669 GCA_050257045.1 Bacteroidota bacterium
CTCACGGAGTACTCCCGCGCGCGACCGAATGTCCCGCCGCAGTCCATTCCGGGAACCCTCCCGTATAGACCAGGACCCTGCGATACCCCGCATCGACGAGCACGCGCGCGAGCTCCAGCGACGCCTCGCACGCGCCGCCGTTGCAGTAGGTGACGATCGGGCGGGACGTCTCGCCCAGCGCCTTGACGCGGTCGGGATACTGCAGCGCCTCGTCGCGCGTCAGGCGAATCGCAGTTGGGATATGGCCCTCCTCGTACTCGGAGGGATCACGCGCGTCCAGGAAGAGCGCCGCCTTGGCGTCGAAGAGGCGTTTCGCCGCGTCCATCGTGATTTGAATCGGCTTGTCCATCTCGGGGATGAACGGGACGGAGGCGGTGGGCTTTGACGGTGGCGGGGGCGTAGCCGGAAAAGGGTTCGCCGCCCGAGTTTCGGACTGGGCCGGAGCCTTCGAGGTGTCGTCCGGTCGCGGATTGGGCGGGTCTGGGATCGGCGGCGCATGGGACTGCCTGGCCGGCCCGTTCCGAGGCGGACCCGATTCGACCGGCGGGGACGCGGCGCTCGCCAACGAATCGAGCCTCGCCAGGCTCTCGAGCGTGGGAAGCTTCGACTCGACGGCCCGCCAGGGAATCCCGTGCACGGGGCGGCTCCGCAACCCGATCAGGTTGTGGGCCACGCCGAGCGCGGCCCCGGCCACGATGAGGATCAAGGCATGGCGCCACAACGGAGTCTCGCGAGGCATTGGATTGTTGTAGCGTAGCACGTGATGCGAAGACGGCGGGGGCGTAGATTCCTCTGGTTGCTGGCGGTCTGCGGCTGCCTGTTCTCATTACGGGCGGCTGCGACAACCACCGTGACCCATCCCTACCTGGGCGTGACGCACATCTACCGCACGGAAACGTCGCCGCGCCCGGTCACGATGCACATCCTCCAGATCGACCTCACCACCCCGAGCATTCGATTCACGGTCACGCCGCATTCGGGCGCGCTCGACACGTACAAGCAGACCACCCTGCAGTTCCTGTCCGGCCAGGGCGCACAGATCGCGGTCAACGCGCACTTCTTCGAGCCGTGGCCTCCGCCGAGTCCCGATCCGGGAACGGCTGACCTGGTTGGGCTGGCGGCTTCCGACGGAGCCGTCTACTCGCCCTTCGAGCCCCATCCGCTCAAGACCGCCATACAACCGAACGCGCCCGCGCTGAACATCGACCTGACGAATCACGCGAGCCTCGTCCATCGAGACACCACCGATGCCACCGGCTACAGCGTGATCGAGCCGGTGGCGTTGTACAACGTCGTGGCCGGCAACGAGCAGATCGTCACCGACGGCGTGAACACGACGCCCGACGACAGCTGGAATCGCGCCACGCCCCGCGCCCGCACGGCGATCGGGATTTCCGCGGACGCCGAGACGCTCTACGTGTTCACCGTGGACAACGCCGGCGGAAGTCAGGGGATGACGCCGTTCGAGGTGGCGGAGCTGTTGCGTGCTTCCCCGTACAACGTCGCCAACGCGCTCAACCTCGATGGCGGCGGCTCCTGCACGCTCGCCATGGAGGATCCCGCGAGCGGGAGCGACGCCATCGTGAACGTACCCGAGGGCGCGCCCCGGTCGGTCGGCAGCAATCTGGCGGTATTCTCGGTGCCGGCTACCGGCGTGCCACTACGCGATCCGGAGGCCGGTCCGGCCCGGCTGGATCCGAGCGGCCCCAATCCGTTCCAGGCAGCGACCGGTGTCTCGTTCCGTGTGCCGCGCACGGGGCACGCCGACGTGCGCGTATTCGACGTCGCGGGCCGGCTCGTCCGCACCCTCGCCAACGAAGAGGTGAAGGGGGGCTGGCATCATATGGTGTGGGACGGGCGTGACTCGCAGGGCGCGGAGGCGGCGACGGGGTGCTACGTGATCCAGTTCCGCCATGACGAAGGTGTGCTTTCCCGGAAGGTCGTGCTCATCCGGTAGCGCCCGATTCTCTCCACTTCAACAGACGGAACACCGCGATTTGGAAGCGCCCCTGCACCGCACGAAACGATGCGTCCGTGAGCAGGTGCCGAATCTTCTCGCTCACCGGCACCTGCGTGATGCCCGATACCTCCAGCCCTGCCCCGTCGATCCACGCCAGGTATTGGAAGAATCGGTGATGGAAGATGTCGGATTGCTCCGCGAGTGCGAACGACGGTATGAAGCTCATCTGGTAATCGGTCCAGTCCATCTCGGGATGCGTGACAGAGAACACGAGCTTTCCGCCCGGCTTGAGCACACGGCTGAACTCGCGGAATGGTTGTGACAGGTCCGGGAGGTGCTTTAGAGCCTGGGCGCAGCAGATCTTATCGAACTCCCCGTCACGGAATGGCAAGGGAAGGGCGAGGTCGTGTCTCAAGAACGTCGCGCCGGGGACCTTTTCCCGGGCCAGGTCCAGCATCTTGTCTGAAATGTCCAGGCCCGTGACCTTCGCCCCCGCCTTCACGAAATAGGCGGAATACCGACCCGTCCCGCACGCCGCGTCCAGGATGGACTCGCCCGCGCGTGCCGAGACCAGGCGTACGACATCTTCCTCCTCGAGGAGCTTGTGGGGATTGGGGTCGCCGTCATACGTCGGCGCCCACTCGTCGTAGGCGATCTCGTTTCGTGATTTCATGCGGCCGTCAACCCATCACGTAATGCATCTCGTCTCCATTTCGTGCGATGTTCTCGGGAAGATGAAGGAGCCTGACTCTCCGTTCGACGCCAGCCCATGGGACCTAAGGCTACTTCGTCCTTCCCCGGCCGAATCGAGCCTAGCGCATGAAAACTAGCGACTTACCGTACGTCGAGTGCGGTGATCGGCCCGCTCTCGGCGGTTCAACGTGATACTTCCCGCCCCCACCCGTATAAATAGGCGCCATGGCGAACGGTGACGCGACGGTCGCGCGACTCTGGCTCTGGGTCCAGCAGGCTCGGGCGACCGACTGGGACGCTCTCTTCGCGGAGCAGCTTCCGCGGGTCTACAACTTCTTCCGCTACCGCGTCGGGCCCGGCGCCGTGGCGGAGGACCTGACCGCGGCCACCTTCGAGAAAGCCTGGTCCGCCCGGGAGCGCTACCGCCGGGACCGGGCCGCGTTCGGCACGTGGGTCCTCGCGGTGGCGCGGAACGTCGCCGTGGACCATTACCGGAGCGCCAAGGCGCACGTCTCGCTGGACGACGCGGCCGAGCTGCCGGGCGGCGAGACGCCGGAGGAGATTGCCGAGCGCCGCTCCGACGAGGGCCGGCTGGCCGGCCTCCTGGCCCGGCGGACCGAGCGCGAGCGGGAGCTTCTGGGACTCAAGTACGGCGCCGAGCTCACGAACCGCGAGATCGCGCGCGTGACCGGACTGAGCGAATCGAACGTCGGCACGATCCTGCACCGGGCGGTGCAGGCGCTGCGGGCCGATTGGGATGAAGGAGCCTGAAGATGGATGATCGAATGCTTCATGAATACCGCCGCGCGCCGGACCCCCGGTTCGCGCGCGACCTGCGCGAGCGACTTCGCCGCGACGAGCGCCGGCGCCCTGTCCTTGCGCGGGGCCCGATCCGGGCGCTCGCGACGGCGTGCGGGGTCGCGGTCGTGGCCGCGCTCTTCGCGATCCCGTCGGTTCGCGTCACGGCGCAGTCGTTCCTCGAGCTGTTCCGGGTGAAGCGGTTCGCGGCCGTCCAGTTCGACGAATCGCGAATTCAGAAGCTGCGGTCGCTCGGCGACAAGCCCGCCCTCCTCGTATTCAATCGGCAGGAGATCGTCCCCCCGGGCCCAGCGCGATACGTCGCGTCACGTGATGCGGCCTCGCCCTACGTCGGATTCCGGGTGAGCGCCCCGGGCTATCTCCCCGAGGGTCTCGCGGCCGACAGCATCTTCGTGGAGGGCGCGGGCTCGATGCGGGTCACGGTCAGCGAGGCGAAGCTGCGCGAGCTGCTCGACCGTCTCGACCTGCGCGACGTGACGGTTCCCTCCGGACTGGACGGCCGCTGGATCGGAGTGAAGAAGCCGGCCATCGTGCTCCAGCGGTTCCGCTCTCCGCGGGACCGGCAGGCGGTGCTCGTCGAGGCGCGGAGCCCAGAAGTCTCCGTACCGTCGGGATGGGACGTGGAGCGGCTCGCCGAGATCGGGCTTCGCGTGCTGGGGCTCGACGAGGGCGAGGCGCGGCGGATCGCGCGCTCGACCGACTGGCGGAGCACGTTGCTGGTGCCGGTCCCGGTGAACGCGAGCACGTTCCGGCAGGTGACCGTGCACGGTCAGCAGGGACTCCTCATCACGACGACGGGCGATCGTGCGGCCGACGGGCGCCGCGGTCGTGGAGGATCCGTCCTGCTCTGGACCGAGGGCGACCGCGTCTTCGCCATCGAGGGGAACCTGTCCCCGCCCGATCTCATGCAGATGGCGGAATCGGTCTCGTAGCGCACGCGTGAGCGAACCGGTCATCGAAACCCGCGGGCTCCGGAAGGAGTTCGGCTCGAAGACCGCCGTGGAGGACCTCTCCCTGGACGTAGGCCCGGGAGAGGTCTTCGGCTTTCTCGGGCCGAATGGCGCCGGGAAGACGACCTCGGTCAAAATGCTCCTCGGTCTGGTCGCGCCGACATCGGGCTCGGGGCGGGTGCTCGGGGCACCGCTCGGCGACCGGCGCATGCGGGCGCGCCTCGGGTTCCTTCCCGAGCACTTCCGCTTCCAGGACTGGTTGACGGGACGCGAGCTGCTCCTCTTCCACGCCGGCCTGGCGGGCCTCCCGCCGGCCGCGGGCCGGACGCGCGCCGATGCCCTGCTCGAGCGCGTCGATCTGGTGGACGCCGCGCGGCGTCCCATCCGCACCTACTCGAAGGGGATGATGCAGCGCGTGGGCCTCGCGCAGGCCCTGATCGGCGAGCCCGCGCTCGTCTTCCTCGACGAGCCGACGTCGGGCCTGGATCCGCTCGGTCGGCTCCTCGTGCGCGACGTGATTCACGAGCTCCGCGATCGCGGGACGACGGTCTTCCTCAACTCGCACCTCCTCGGCGAAGTCGAGGCAACGTGCGGGCGCGTCGCGTTCGTGAAGGAAGGGCGCGTCGTCCACGACATGCGTATGGATCATGCGAATGCAGCTCTCGAGGTCGACATTCGAACGGGGGAGCTGCCGGAGGAGGCGCGGAGCGCCGTCGGGCGCCTGGGGCGGATCCTCGACGACGGCGCGGGTGACGCGGATCGGGGCAGGCTCCCGACCGACACCCGCTCGCGCATTCGAGTATCGATACCCGACGAAGCACGGATCCCCGAGATCGCGCGCGCGCTCTTCGAGCGCGGCGTTTCCATCTACGAGATCCGGCTCGCGCGGAAGTCGCTCGAGACCTGGTTCCTCGAGGTGATGGGCGAGGACCAGAGGCCCGGATGAGCGCCACGCCGGGGTGGCTCGCCGTCACGCGACTCACGCTGCACGAGGCGGCCCGGCGCCGGATTCTCGTCGCCGCACTGATCGCGGGCGCCGCCTTTCTCGTGCTCTACGGCGTGGGCCTCCATCTCATCCTGCGCGAGGAGGGCTCGTCGCATTCGAGCATGACGCTGATCGAGCGCCGCGTCTTCCTGAACATCATGACGCTGGCCGGCCTGTACGCGGCGAACCTCCTCACCATCATGACCGCCGTGCTCCTCCCCGTGGACACGCTCTCCGGCGAGATCGGATCCGGCGTGATCCAGACGCTCGCCGTGCGGCCGATCCGCCGGAGCGAGATCGTCATCGGCAAGTGGCTCGGGCACTGGATCGTCATGGCGGCCTATCTCTTCCTCCTCGCGGGAGGAGTGCTCGGGATCATGGCCGCGCTCGCGCATTTCACGCCGCCGGGGATCGCCCGGGGGATCCCGCTCGTGCTCCTCGAGGCGACCGTGCTCCTCACGCTGTCGATCGCGGGCGGCACGAAGCTGAGCACCGTGACGAACGGAATGCTCGCCTTCGGCCTCTTCGGCATCGCCTTCATCGGGAACTGGGTCGAACAGATCGGCACGTTCGCGGGCAACCAGGCCGCGCAGCAGGTCGGAACCGTGGCGAGCCTGATCATGCCGAGCGAATCGCTCTGGCAGCTCGCGGCCTCGCACATGCAGCCCTCGATCCTCCGCGAGCTGGGCGGCTCGCCGTTCTCGCCGGTCTCCGTGCCGAGCACGGCGATGATCTACTGGGCGGCGGGGTACATCGTGGTGGTGCTGGCGATCGGCGTGCGCTCGTTCAACCGGCGGACGCTGTAGCTCCCCCGGGGGCGGCTACTCTTCTCCGTCCCAAGCGGGCGTCTTCAGGATGAACTCCTTCGCGGCGTTCAGCCCGGCGTTGATCAGGAGGCTGTAGGCGCCGCTCAGCAGCGCGTCGCCGAAGTCGTGCCGATCCGGGTAGAGCGTGTTCTGGACCACGATCGGCCCGATGAAGGGAGCGATGGTCTTGGAGGGTGAGAAGACCTTCTCTCCCTCGCGATTTCGCGCGAGGAACGTCATCTCGAACGCGTGCCGTGCGCGGGGCAGCAGACCGCCCTGCGGCGAGCGATAGTAGTTCGCGTCCTGCCGCATCGCGGCGGAGCCGAACGCAAGCGACGTCTCGGTGATCGCGGTGGTCACGGAGGCCGCCCTGAGGCGCTTCGCGAAACCGGCGCCATCCTGGCCCCACTGCGGCGGCTGGTTCGTAACCCACTGCCGCCATGCCGCTCCCCCGAG
>JBLMWD010000046.1:0-21380 GCA_050257045.1 Bacteroidota bacterium
GCTCGCCTCGATCGCGGCCGATGCGGCGCGCGCCTGGCGGCTCGCCGGCGAACCGGCCCGGGCCGCGGAGTGGAGCCGGCGCGCCGCCCCGCTCGCGACGTCGGCGCTTCCGCGAGGCGCCGAAGGAGGCGCGGGATGAACGGACGCAGGGCCCCCGGATTCACCCTGACCGAGCTCGCGCTCGCGATCTCGATCATCGCGATCCTCGCCTGGATCGCCTACCCCAAGGTGGCGGTGCTCGGGGAGATGCGCCTCGACGGCGCGGCCCGCCGCCTCGCGGCCGATCTCCGCTACGCGCAAGGCCAGTCGGTCGCGACGCGCGTGACGCACGGGATCTGGTTCGATCCGGCGCGCGGCCGGTACACCGTCTACGCCGACGCGCCCGGAACCCCCGTCGTCGACCCCGCCGATCGCAGCCACACGCTCGGCGTCGACTTTGCGCGCAGCGCCGAGTTCCACGGGGTCTCGATCGCCTCGGCCTCGTTCGGATCGACGCCGGCGGTCTCGTTCGATTCCTTCGGCGTCCCCAGGGACAGCGCGGGGACCGACCTCGCCCGCGCGGGCCGTGTCGTGCTGAGCTACGGCGACCGCTCCGACACGGTTTCCGTGGCGCCGGCGACAGGCATGGTGACGGTCCGATGAACCGGCGCGCGAACCTCGCCTTTGCGGCCGACCTGAGCCGGCGCCGCACAAGCGCGGCGCAGGCTGGGTTCACCCTTCCCGAGGTCGTCCTGATCCTCGTGATCGCGGCCGTCGCGGTGCTCCCGCTCGGGCTCCTCTTCGCGAACACGTCGATCCACTCGGGCGAGGCGCGCTGCGCCACCGTGATGGCCGAGCTCGCGCAGGCGAAGATGGAGGAGATCGCGGCCGACAAGAGCTCCCCCTCGCGCGGCTTCGCCTACCTCGTCTCGGAGAACTATCCGCCGGAGGACATGGTGGCCGAGTTCCCGGGCTACAGCCGCACCGTCTCGTTCGCTCCCGACTCGGTCTACGACGGCGTCACGTTCCGAACCGTGAACGTCACCGTCTCCTACGGGAGCCTCCGGCCGGTGACGCTCACCACCTGGTTCACGAGCTGGTGATGCGCGCGCGCCCGTCCCAGGCCGGATTCACGCTGCCGGAGCTCGTGATCGTGATCGTGGTCGTCTCCGCGGCGGGGCTCCTCTTCAGCGGGATGTTCATCGAGGCGGTCCGGAGCTACGAGTTCGTCGCCTCGGAGCAGTCGATGACGCAGGAGGCGCGGTACGCCGAGGAGCGGATCGTGCGCGAGCTGCGCGGCCTGCGCGGGAGCGCGTTCGTCACCCGCGCGACGCCGCGCGCGCTGGCGTTCGTCGACCGCGATTCGGCCGCGGTCGGCTTCTCGTGGACCGGCGTGAAGGGGGATCCGCTCGTCTACACCCGGAACGGCGCCGCGCAGACCCTCGCCGAGGACGTCGACTCGCTCGCGTTCGGCTACTGGAAGGCGGACGGCGGCCCGGCCGCGCCGCTCGTCGCGCCGGCGGCGACGGACATCTGGCGCGTCTCGGTGCACCTCCGGCTCGCCAAGGGATCGCACGCGGTGAGCACCGTGGCCGGCACGTTCGTGAGGCCGCTGTGAGGCGCCGCGTGGAGTCCGAGGCCGGATTCTCGGTCGTCCTCGCGGTGGCGTCGATCCTGGCCCTCCTCCTCCTCGGCCTGGCGCTCGTCACGGTGGTCACAGAAGATTCGGATCTCTCGGTGAGCCACGTCCGCTCGGACCAGGCCTACTACGCGGCGCAGGCGGGCATCGAGTACGCCGTGCGAAAGCTGGCCTCGGATCCTTCGTGGGCGGGACTGCCCCGTCCCGGGAAGACGGTCGGCATGGGCTCCTTCTGGGTGGCGCGTCCGGACACGGTGGACGAAAAGGGCGCGCGGCTTTCGTCGGGGCAGATGCGGATCGTCGCCACGGGCGTGGTCGGGAGCTCGACGCGCGCGATCCAGGTGCACGTGGCTTCGGGAGGGATCGCGACGGCGGCCGGGACCGGCGCGCGCGGAAACGCGGGGGATGGCGGCGACGCGACCGCCGCGACGATCGCGGCTCCCGAGGGAGCCGCAGTGTCTCCAAACGGTGATCTCTACGTCTGCGATCCGCCGAGCCACGTGGTCCGGAGGATCTCCGCCGCGACCGGGACCATCGCGACCGTGGCCGGGAGCGGGCTCGCGGGCTATTCCGGCGACGGCGGCGCCGCCACGTTCGCGCGCCTCCGCGCGCCGGAGGACATGGCCGTGGCCTCGAACGGAGACCTCTACATCGCCGACACGGGGAATCACGTGATCCGGAAGGTGACGGCGGCGACCGGCGTGATCCGGACGGTCGCGGGGACGGGAGTCCCCGGCTTCTCGGGAGACGGCGGTCCCGCGATCGTGGCGCGCCTCCGCTCGCCGCGCGGGATCCAGGTCGCGCCGAACGGAGACCTCTATGTCGGCGATCGCGGGAACGACCGCATCCGGCGGGTCGTCGCGGCCAGCGGGACGATCGAGACCTATGCCGGGAGCGGAGCTCCCGGGTACTCAGGGGACGGCGGCGCGGCGATCGCCGCCCGCTTACGTGCACCGCAAGGACTCTGCCTCTCGTCGACGGGCGACCTCTATGTCGCAGACGCGGGGAACAATGCCGTTCGGAGAATCAGCCCGGCCGGAGTCATCACGACCGTCGCCGGGACCGGCATCGCCGGCTACGCCGGCGACGGATCTCTTGCCGCGGCGGCGCGCCTGAACGGACCCCGCGCGGTGGAGCGCGCCCCCTCGGGGGATCTCTACGTCGCCGATACCGGGAACGACGTCGTGCGCCGGGTGGAGGCGGGGAGCCTGCGGATCTCGACGATCGCGGGGAACGGAACGGCGGGCTTCGGCGGGGATGGCGGGAGCGCGACCGCGGCGTCGCTCCACTCGCCGCGCGGGATCGCGGTTGCGCCCTCGGGCGCCTATTACGTGAGCGACGCCGGCAATCAGCGGATCCGCAGGGTCGCGGGGTGCCTCGCGGTCACCGCGTGGATCGAGGCCCGGCGATGAGGGAGCGCGTGCTCCAGCTCATCCAGACGCTCGCGGCGAAGCGCGCGCACGGCGCCGCATCCCGATGGGGGAACCGCGTCGGCGTCGACCTCAGCGAGACGTCCGTAAAGCTCGTCCGGCTCCGCGCCGCCGCGGGTTCCGGCTCCGTCTCGGCCGCGGCCGCGCCGCTTGCCGAAGAGCCCGGCTCCCGCCGCGAGGACCCCGCCGGCCGCGTCCGCCGTCTCGTCGAGGAGTCGGGCTTCAAGGGCGCGCCCGGCGCGATCGCGATCGGGGGAAACGACGTCGTGATCCGCCAGTTCACGCTCCCGGCCTTGAAGCGCGCCGACATCCTTCCCGCGTTGCGCCTGGAATGCCGCAAGCACGTGACCGGGCCGATCGAGGACGCGGAGATCCGCTACGAGGTGCTCGGTCGCGCGAAGGACGCCGTGGATCTCCTCGTGACGGTGGCGCCGCGGCGCAAGGTCGCGGAAGCGCGCGCGCTCCTCGAGCAGGCGGGACTCAAGCCGGCCTGCGTCACGTCGCGTCCCGCCGCGCTCCTCGCCCTTCTCGCCGCGGCCGGTGCCCGGCACCCCGACGAAGCCGTCGCCTATCTCGACATCGGCGCCGCGGAGAGCCACGTCACCGTGATCAAGGGCCGCGAGGTCCGGTTCGCGCGCGAGCTGGGCGTCGGCGGCGAGTCGTTCACCGACGCGCTCCGGTCGATCGTGGTGCCGGGACGCGGGACGATCTCCCTGTCGCTCGAGGAAGCCGAGGGGCTGAAGCGCGCGCACGGGATCCCTCTCGGGGCCGAGGAGGCGTCGAGCGAAGGAACGATCCCGCTCGCCGCGGTGTCCGTCATGCTCCGGCCGGTGCTCGAGCGGCTCGTGCGCGAGCTCTGGAACTCGTTCGACTACGTGAACGAGCAGTTCCTCGGCGAGTCGGTCTCGCGGGTCGTCCTCATGGGCGAGGGCGCGCGCGTGGAGCACCTTCCCGAGTACCTGGCGGGCGTTCTCAAGATCCCGGTCTCGCGGACCGATCTCTCCGAGCGGGCCGCATCGCGCCTCGAGGCGGGACGGGTCCCGGCGTGCGCGTCCGACCTGGGGCTCGGCCTCTCGCTCCTCGGTGATGAGGGGATCAACTTCTTGGCGCCGCCGGAAGCGGGCGTCGCGGGCCGGCTCGCCCGCGCGGTGCCGGCGAAAGCGGCCGCGGCGATCGCGGCGCTCCTCCTCCTCTCGGTGTCGCTGCCGGCGGAGGTGGCCGTGATGCGCGAGCGCCAGCGCGTGGGAACGCTGCGCGCCCAGCTCGAATCGGTCCGCCCACGGGCGGAGGAGCTCGGGCGGTTTCGCGCGGCGCGCGCGGAAGAGACACGCCTGAAGGAGACGCTCGAGCGGCTCGAGGGCGGCCACGTGGTCTGGTCGCGCGCGCTCGAGGAGCTGGCGCAACGCACGGGGGGCGACGCGCGCCTCACGACGCTCGATGTGGTGGTGGAGCCGGAGCCGGCCGCGGGGGCGGCCGTTCCGGCGGGGGAGAGCGGTCGTGAGGTGCGCCTCTCGGGGCTCCTCGACACGCAGCGCGCCCGACCCGAGGAGGTGCTCGGCGCCTTGATGGAATCGCTCGCCCGCTCGCGCGCCTTCACGCGGATCCGGCTCGAGGAGTGCCGCACGCTCACGCCGGCGCTCTCGAGCTTCACGCTGACGGCGCGGGTCGTGGAATAGGGGGGCGAATGGGATCGCCGCTCAAGCCTTACCTCGGGCACATCCTGATCGCGGCCGCCCTGATCGGCTCGATCGGACTCGTGCGCACGGTCTATGTCGATCCGCGCGCGCGCGAGGCGAAGAGCCTCCGCGTCGAGCGGAGCCGGCTCGAGGCCGATCTCGCCGATTACGGCCGGGGGATGAAGGACCTCGACGCCTGGCGCCGGACACATCCCGGAGCGGACGCCTGGCGGCTTCCCGCGCGCCGGCCGCTCCCCGCGGCCGCGATGGTGGCCGCGTTCCTGCGGGACGTGGCCCCGATCGAGGACCGCTGGAAGATCCACACCGAGCGGATCCTTCCGGCGGGGGCTCCGACCGTGGTGACCGCGATCGACGCGGCCGGGCGGACCGAGACGTACGGCAAGGTGGAGCTCCGGTTCCACGTGACCGCGACATATGCCGCGCTCGAGGAGTACCTGCGCGGCGTGGAGGCGATGGATCAGCTCGTCATCGTCCGGTCGGTCGCGTTCCGAGACGAGCCGCCGTCATCGCCCGACCTCTCCGCCGAGGTCACGATCTGGCTGTACGGAACCCTGGAAGGGGGGCAGGGTTGAGCGGGCCTGTCGCCAGGCTGTCGCGTGGCTCGGGATTGCTCAGGAACGTCCCGAACGTGCCGATCCAGGAGACCATGGACTTCACCGCTTTCGCCGCCCCGCGCGCCGGGGTCTAGGGAGGACCCGAATGGATCCCAATCGCCCGCGTCCCCGCATCCTCGTCGTGGACGACGAGCCGGACCTCGTCCGCATCCTCGAATTCGGCTTGAAGGCGGCGGGCTACGCGGTCGAGACGGCCTCGGACGGCCAGGAAGGGCTGAAGAAGGCGCGCGAGTCGAAGCCCGACGTGATCCTCCTCGACCTCATGCTCCCGAAGCTCGACGGATACAAGGTCTGCCGGCTCCTCAAGTTCGACGAGCGCTACAAGCACATCCCGATCGTGATCCTCTCCGCGCGGACGCAGGAGGGCGATCAGGCGCTCGCGCACGAGATGGGGGCGAACCGGTTCCTCACGAAGCCGTACGAGTTCTCGGAGATCCTCGAGCATATCCAGGCGCTGCTGAAGGAATCCGCGGCCGCGCGACCGTAACGGACCGTTCGCGGCCACAAGACCGCGAAGCTCTACAGAATTCACTGCTTGACCGCCCCGCTTCGCCCCCGTAGCGTCCCTCTGAGCGCCACGCCATCGCCACTTCCACGCAAGGAACGTTCGTGAACCGCGCCACCCAAACCGCTCACGCCGGAGCCGCCGGGACTTCCGCGCCCCGGATCTTCGATACGATCCTCGACACCATCGGGAACACGCCGATCGTCCGCCTCCAGCACATCGGGCGCGACTGCAAGGCGGAGCTGGTCGCGAAGATCGAGTTCATGAACCCGGGCGGTTCGGTGAAGGACCGGATCGCCGTGCGGATCGTGGCCGAGGCCGAGGCGAAGGGGCTCCTGAAGCCGGGCGGCACGATCATCGAGTCGACCTCGGGGAACACCGGGACCGGGCTCGCGATGGTGGCGGCGGTGAAGGGGTACCGGGCGATCCTCGTGATGCCGGACAAGGTGAGCCGCGAGAAGATCAACCTCCTGAAGGCCTTCGGCGCCGAGGTGATCATCACGCCCACCGCGGTCCCGCCCGATTCCCCCGATTCCTACTACGAAGTGGCGCGTCGGCTCGCGCGCGAGATCCCGGGCGCCTATCTCGCGAACCAGTACTACAACCCCGTGAATCCCGAGTCGCACTACAAGACCACCGGACCCGAGATCTGGGAGCAGACGGGCGGGAAGCTCGACTACTTCGTCGCCTCGCTCGGGACGGGCGGCACGATCAGCGGCACGTCGAAGTACCTCAAGGAGAAAAACCCGAAGATCAAGGTGATCGGCGCCGACCCGGTCGGCTCGATCCTCAAGGATTTCTTCTACACGAAGCAGATGACGCAGGCGCGCACGTACAAGGTCGAGGGGATCGGCGAGGATTTCATCCCCGGCACCGTCGACTTCTCCCTGATCGACGAGATCATGCAGGTGAACGACTTCCAGTCGCTCAACACGGCCCGCCGCCTCGCGCGCGAGGAGGGGATCCTCGCCGGGGGCTCCGCCGGGACCGCGCTCTTCGTCGCGCTCGCGGTGGCACGCCGCGCGAAGGAAGGGGAGCGCGTCCTCGTGCTCATCCCCGACACGGGCGAGCGCTATCTCACGAAGGTGCACTCCGACGAGTGGATGCGCGACAACCGGCTCCTCGACTCGAGCGCCGTCACCGTGGCCGAGGTCGTGCGCGGGAAGCGGGACCACATCCCGGGCCTCGTCTCCGTCAGCTACGACGAAACGGCCGCGCGCGCTCTCGACCTCATCAAGGAATTCAACATCTCGCAGCTGCCGGTCCTCAAGGACGGCACCGTGGTCGGCTCGGTCTCGGAAGGGGCGCTATTGCAGAAGGTATTGGACGGCTCCGCGACCGGCGAGACGCGCCTCGAGTACCTGATCGAGAAGGCGCTCCCCACCGTGCCGATGGACGCGCACCTCCCGCGCGTCATGAAGCTCTTCGCCTCGAGCAACGCCGCCGTCGCCGTGGACGAGAACGGGAAGCCGGCCGGCATCCTCACGCGCTTCGACCTCCTCGAGTACGTCGCCCCCTAGCGTGGGCTTCTCCACCGACGCGATCCACGCCGGGCAGGAGCCCGACCCCTCCACCGGTGCGATCTCCGTCCCGATCTACCAGACCTCCACGTACGTCCAGGAAGAGCTGGGGAAGCACAAGGGGTTCGAGTACGCGCGGACGCAGAACCCCACGCGGCTCGCGCTGGAGCGCTGCCTCGCCGTCCTCGACAAGGGGGAGCGGGCGTTCGCCTTCGCTTCCGGAATGTCGGCGATCGCGACGGTCCTCCAGCTCTTCAAGGCCGGCGACCACGTGGTCTCCTCGAACAACATGTACGGGGGGACGTTCCGGTACTTCGACCACGTCATGGCCGGCTTCGGCGTCAGCTTCACCTACGTCGACACGTCCGATCTCGACGCGGTCCGCGCGGCGTTCCGCCCCGAGACGAAGCTCCTCTACGTGGAGACCCCGACCAATCCCGCGATGATCATCTCCGACCTCCGCGCGCTGGCGAAGGTGGCGCGGGAGCGCGGGGCCCTCCTCTGCGTCGACAACACGTTCATGACCTGCTATTTCCAGCGGCCGATCGAGCTCGGCGCCCACCTCGTGGTCTACAGCACCACGAAGTACCTGAACGGCCACAGCGACATGGTCGGGGGGGCGGTCGTGTCGAACGACCCCGAGGTCTCGAAGCGCCTCCAGTTCCTCCAGAACACGGTGGGCGCCGTGCCGGGCCCCTTCGACTGCTTCCTCGTCCTCCGGGGGTTGAAGACGCTGCCGGTCCGGATGGATCGCCACGACGCGAACGGCCGCGCCATCGCCGCCTGGCTCGCGAAGCATCCGAAGCTCGAAAAGGTCTACTACCCCGGGCTCCCGAATCACCCCGGTCACGCCCTCCATGACAGCCAGTCCTCGGGGGCGGGCGGGATGATCGCCTTCGACACGGGGAGCCTCGAGCGCGGGGCGGCGGTCCTCCGGCGGACCCGGGTCTTCGCGCTCGCCGAAAGCCTCGGCGGCGTCGAGAGCCTCATCAGCCATCCCGCCACCATGACCCACGCCTGGGTGCCGCGCGCCGAGCGCGAGAAGGCCGGTCTAACGGACGGTTTGGTAAGGATTTCGGTCGGGATCGAAGATCTCGAGGATCTCCTCGCCGACCTCGACCACGCCCTCACGGCCCTCTGAGATCCAAGAACCCCTTGACACGCCCGGGCCCGGTCTTTAGTGTCCGCGCCGTTCTCGCCTCGGCGGCAGGCCGGGGAGAAGGAGGATGCAAGGAAGCCGAATACGGGTAACGACAAGCACCGCTCTCACCAGTGGTGCATTGCTTTATCTGGCGGAACGGCATTCGTCGATCATGGAGCGTCGATGCCCAGCAATCACGGAAGGGAGGTGATCGCAGGATGAAGAAGCTTCTGACCGTCACGCTGATGTTCGTGTTCGCGATGGCTCTCGTATTCGCCCTCGGTTGCAGCAAGAAGTCGGAGACGTCGAGCACGGAGACCGGTACCGGCACCACCGGGATGGAGCAGACGACCCCCCCGACGACGGATACGACGGGGATGGGAACGTCGACCGGGATGACGGACACGACGGGAATGCACAAGTAAGCTTGCAAGGCAGCAGGTCCGGGCCCACCGGACCAACGCTACTTGCTTCGTCGGATATCGGCAGTACGCATAGAGTAGCGCGCACTGGACGGAGGGGAAGCGGACGCTTCGGCGGCCGGCTTCCCCTTCCGTTTGCCCGGCGCGGCCGGGCGGGAAAGGGAGCGGATGGCGGCGGACAACTCGTTCGACATCGTGTCGGACGTCGATCTCATGGAGGCGTCGAACGCAGTCCAGCAGGCCTTGAAGGAGATCCGGCAGCGGTTCGACTTCAAGGGGAGCGCGAGCGACATCAAGCTCGAGAAGGAGACGCTCACGCTCACGTCGGACGACGAGTCGAAGCTGAAGTCGGTGATCGACATCCTGCAGGGAAAGCTGGTGAAGCGCGGCGTCTCGCTGAGGGCGCTCCAGTATGGCAAGGTGGAGGACGCGGCCAAGGGGACGGTGCGGCAGGTGGTCACGATCCAGAAGGGACTCCCGACGGAGAAGGCGAAGGAGATCGTGAAGTTCATCAAGGGGACCGGAATCCGCGTGCAGGCCCAGATCCAGGAGGACCAGGTCCGGGTGGTCGGGAAGAAGCGGGACGACCTGCAGGCGGTGATCCAGGCGGTGAAGGGGCATGACTTCGGGCTCGACCTCCAGTTCACGAATTATCGCTCGGTGTAACGCGCGGCCGAAGGCCGCGCGTGGGGTAGGGCCGTGGAGTGGCGCGGTCCGCTCGGCGGTCCTCGTCGCTCTGGTCGCGCCGGCCCTCGCGTTGTTGGTTACGGCCGGCTCCTCGTCGGCGCGGGACTGGCCCGCGCCGACCGGATATGTCAACGACCTCGCGCACGTCATCGATCCCGCCTCGGCCGACACGATCACGGCGGTCGCGACCGAGCTCCGCGAGAAGACGCAGGCCCAGCTCGCGGTCGTCACCCTCCCCGACCTCGGCGGCGAGGAGATCGACCCGGTCGCGACCGACCTCTTCGCGAAATGGGGGATCGGCCGGAAGGGGGAGAATGACGGCGTCCTGATCCTGCTCGCGCTGAAGGAGCGCGCGATCCGGATCGAGCCGGGCTACGGGATCGAGGGGATCCTCCCCGACGGGCGCTGCGGCGGGATCATCCGGAACGTGATGGGGCCGGACCTCCACGCGGACCGGTTCGGGCCGGGGCTCCTCGCCGGCGCGCGGGCGGTGGCCGCCGCGATCGCGCAAGACAAGGGGGTCCGGCTCGCCGGCACAGCGGGGGTCGAGCCGCCGCCGCTCGATGGAGGCGAGTCCCCGGGGATCCCCTTCAACCTGCTCATTTTCATCCTTCTGGTTCTCTTCGTCGTGATCGGCCAGGTCTTCAACCGCCTGACCGGCGGCCGGCGCGGGTGGAGCGACTGGTCGGGCCGCCGAGGCGGCTGGTATGGTCCCTGGGGCGGCGGCTTCGGGGGGTTCGGCGGGATGGGCGGCACGGGCGGGAGCGGCGGCGGATTCGGTGGATTCGGCGGGTTCGGCGGCGGGATGAGCGGCGGCGGGGGCGCGAGCGGCCGGTTCTGACCGGCGGTGAAGGAGGCGGCGCGGATGTGGTCGAAGCGGTTCGATCCGAAGGAGGCGGCGCGGAGCGCGGTCGAGGCGGCGCGGAGCGCGGCGGGCGAGAAGCTCCTCTCGGCCGCGCTCTACGGGAGCGCCGCGCGCGGGGAGTTCGATCCCGCACACTCGGACGTGAACGTGGTCTTCGTCTTCAGCGAGCTCGGCACGCCCGACCTCCAGGCGCTCCATCGCGTCCATCGCACCTGGGCGCGGCACCGCGTCGCGCGCCCCCTCCTCCTCACCCGCCGGGCGCTCGAGGATTCGCAGGACACCTTCCCGCTCGAGTACCTGCTCCTGCGCCAGTGGCACGAGACGCTGCACGGGCCCGACCTCTACGAGCCGCTGCGCGTGGAGCGGGGTCCGCTGCGGAGCGAGGTCGAGCGGCTGCTCCGCGCCCAGGAGCTCGGGATCCTGACGAGCTTCGTCGCGCTCGCCGCCACGCCTGGCGGCGCGCGGCACTGGGCCGCGCAGGCCTCGCGCGCGATCGGCGCCTCGGCGACGGGGCTCCTGCATCTCGCCGGTGAGCCGATGCCGGCCCGGCGGGCCGACCTGGCCGAGCGCTGCGCCGCGCGCTTCGGTGTCGACCGCGAATCGCTCCTCGCCCTGCTCACGCGCGACGAGGACCGCCCGCGCCTCCAGGCGTCGCGCCTCCTCGAATCGGGACGGCTCCTCGTGGAGCGGCTCATCGACGAGGTGGAGCGCATGGACGGGCCCTCACACTGAGACACGCAGTCCGGGAACGAACCAAGGAGGAAATCGATGCCGCGCATCAGCTCGCTGGGAGTGGTCGGGATCGCGCTCGCGATCCTGATCCTGGGAGTCCTCCTCGTCGGAGGCTACATCCGCTCGACGTACAACGACCTCGTCGGGATGCAGGAGCAGGCGAAGACGTCGTGGGCGCAGGTGGAGAACCAGCTCCAGCGCCGGAACGACCTGATCCCGAACTACGTCGAGACGGTGAAGGGGTACGCCAAGCAGGAGACGACGATCTTCACCGCGATCGCCGACGCCCGCGCGCGCATGGCGGGCGCGCGGAATCCGGCGGAGACGATCGCCGCGAACAACCAGCTCGAGGGCGCGCTCGCCCGGCTGCTCGTCGTGGTCGAGAACTACCCGGTGCTCAAGTCGAGCGAGAACTTCATGCGGCTCCAGGACGAGCTGGCGGGAACGGAGAACCGGATCGCCACCGAGCGGATGCGCTACAACGAGGTGGTGCGGGACTACGACGTCCGGATCCGGCGCTTCCCCGCGAACCTGGTCGCCTCCTCGTTCAACTTCACGGAGATGCCGCTCTTCGAGGCGCCGGCGGCCGCCCACACCGCGCCGCAGGTCAAGTTCTGACGTCCGGCGGGCCGTGCTGGCAGAGCACGGCCCGCTTCTGCTAGGTTCACCCCGCCGCGCCGCGCGCGCGGCGAGCACGGGAGGGCTTCCCCCGAGGAAGCCCGGGAAGTCGGTGAGAATCCGACACGGCCCCGCCACTGTGAGCGGTGACGAGAGCGGCAGCGAAGCCACTGGGGAGACCCGGGAAGGCGCCGCTCGAGGACGATCCGCGAGTCAGGAGACCGGCCCGCGCTCCATCGCCATCCCCATCCTTCGAGAGGGAGGACCATGGGACCGCTCCGCCGCCGGATCGTCACGCTCACGCTGTCGCTGTCGCTCGCATCACCGCTCCCGCTTCTCGCTCGCGCCGCGGAGTCCGAGTCCGCTCCCTCCGATTCGGCGCGCTACCGCCTCCCCCCGGTCGTCGTGACCGCTGAGCGCGCGCCGGTGCGGCTCGACCGGGTCCCTTCCGACCTCACCGTGATCGGCCGGGAGAAGCTCGACCGCGACCAGGCGCTGCTCGCCGCCGATGAGCTGCGCGAGGTGCCCGCGGTCGACGTCCAGCGGTCGGGGTCGACCGGCAAGCTCACCGACGTGCGGCTGCGGGGCGCCGACCCGCGCCAGACGCTCGTCCTCTTCGACGGCATCCCGCTGAACGGGCCCTGGGCCGGGACGTTCGACTTCGCCGATCTCCCCGGTGCGGGCTGGGGGCAGGTCGAGGTGATGGGCGGCCCCGCCTCCTCGCTCTACGGCTCGGGCGCGGTCGGCGGCGTGATCCAGTTCCTGAGTCCCTCCGATCCCGGATCGCGCCTCCGCGCGGGAGCCGAGTACGGCGAGCACGCGACCCTCCGCCAGTCGCTCGAGTGGAACGGCGCGCCCGGCGGCGTGGCCGCAGGCGGCTACGCGAGCCGCATCACGTCGGAGGGAGAGGGCCCGCGCGACGCCTACAACGGCCTCGCCGCGCGCGCGCACGCGATCGTGCCGGTCGGGAAGGATCCGCTTCGCCTGACCGCTCTCGGGACGCGAGGCGTGAAGCAGATCCCGTTCGACTACCGCTTCGACTCGTCCGACTTCCAGACCCACGAGGTCCTCGATCCGAACACCGAGGAGACCGACCGCGTGCTCGCGGGCGGGGCCGCGCTCACGCACGCCTTCTCGCGGCGGTTCGCGCTCGAGGGAGAGCTCTCGGCGTTCGCGGGGCGGATCCTCTATCAGAACCGCCCCGACACCGCGGGCGGCGACTTCGTCGACACGCACCTCGACAACGCGCGCGGGATCGCGGCGCTCCGGGCGCGCGTGGACGCGGGGCGCGCGGGGCTCCTCCTCGGCGCGGAGTACCGGGGCGAGAGCGTGAAGCGCGCCGACGACTCGCAGTTCGGCGGCTTCCCGTCGATCACCGACGTGGACCGCGGGGTCCACACGCGCTCGCTCTACGCGCAGGCGCACGCCGAGGCGCCGCGCCTCCTCCTCGACGCGGGAATCCGGCTGGACGACCATTCGCGCTACGGCGCGATCGGCGTGCCGCGGGTCGCCGCGGCGATCCCCCTCCCCGAGGCCGGGCTCAAGCTGCGCGCGGGATACGGCCGCGCCTTCACCGCTCCCACGCTGAGCGATCTCTACTACCCGTTCTACGGCTCGGAGACGCTCCGCCCCGAGCGCTCGCGCACGTGGGAGGCGGGCGCCGACGGGACCTGGCTCGGCGGAAAGCTCGCGGCGCGCGCCACGTGGCACTGGACGCGTTTTCGCGATCTCATCCAGTCGAACTCCTACTTCGTCGCGGACAACATCGGGCGCGCGTCGATCGAGGGGGGCGAGGCCGAGATCCGCGTCGCCCCCTCGCGGCGGCTCGCGTTCGCGGCCCACGGGGCCCGGCTGATCGGGAAGAACCTGGACGGCGGCGCCGTCCTCCCGAAGCGGCCCAAGTGGCGCGCCGGGCTCTCGGCCGACGTCGCGCCGGCCGCCTGGATCACCGGAACCGCCTCGCTCCGCTGGGTCGACTCGATGCGCGACCCCTTCGACTTCGTCGACGTCCACGGAGTGCTCCTCACGGGGGATACGCCGGGGTATGCGTCGCTCGACCTCGGCGCGGCCGCGTCGCTCGCCCGCTGGATCCCGGCGGAAGCGCGGGTCCGGGTCGCGAACGCGCTCGACCGCAGGTACTCCGAGGTGAAGGGGTATCCCGCCCTCGGCCGGACGGTCACGGTCGGGATCGCCTACACGCGGTAGCCGCGGGGCGTATTGACAGGGTCGGGCAGGGGTGATTTCCTTCGGCGGCGTCCCGGCGCCGGGCGCCTGCCCGGACGCCCTCCCACTTCCCTCGAACCCCAAGCGGAACGATGACCTACGAAAATCTGACCGTCGAGGTCCACGACAAGATCGCGCGCGTCACGGTGAACCGCCCGAAAGTGCTGAACGCGCTCAACGAGCGGACGGTGCGGGAGATCCAGGCCGCCTTCATCGCCCTTGGCGACGACCGGTCGGTCGGCGTCGTCATCATCACCGGCACCGGCGAGAAGTCCTTCGTCGCGGGCGCCGACATCAACGAGCTCGCCCGGATGACGCCGCTCGGCGGCGAGGCCTCCTCGCGCCTCGGGCAGGAGGCGCTCGACGAGATCGAGGCGCTCGGAAAGCCGGTGATCGCGGCGATCAACGGCTTCGCCCTGGGGGGCGGGCTCGAAATCGCGCTCGCCTGCCACATGCGCTTCGCCTCGGAGAACGCGAAGCTCGGCCTTCCCGAGGTCGGGCTCGGCATCATCCCGGGCTACGGCGGCACCCAGCGGCTCCCGCGCATCGTGGGGCTCGGGCTCGCGCTCGAGCTGATCACGACGGGGAAGATGATCGACGCCGCCGAGGCGCTCCGGATCGGCCTCGTGAACGCGGTGCTCCCGCAGGCCGATCTCCTCCCGCACTGCGAGAAGGTCGCGCACGAGATCCTCTCCAAGGGTCCGCTCGCGGTGCGGTGCGCGATGGACTCGGCGATCCGCGGGCTCGACTGCACCATGGAGCAGGGGCTCGCGCAGGAGCGGACCTACTTCGGCCTCCTCTCCGCGACCGCCGACATGCGCGAAGGGCTCACCGCCTTCCTCGAGAAGCGGAAGCCGACCTTCGGCGGGGCGTGAGGGCCCGGCCATGAACCGTCCCGCAACGGAACGCGTCGCGATCGTCGCCTCCGCCCGCACGCCGATCGGAAAGTTCCTCGGCAGCTTCGCCGAGGTCTCGGCCGCCCAGCTCGGGATGGCCGCGACGAAGGGCGTCCTCCAGCGCGCCGGGTTCGCGCCCGCCGACATGGACGAGCTGATCTACGGCTGCGCGCGCCAGGCGGGCGGCGGCCCCAACGTGGCGCGCCAGGTCTCCGTCGGCTCCGGCATTCCGAACGAGCGCCCCGCCTTCACCGTGAACCAGGCGTGCGGCTCGGGGCTTCAGTCGATCCTCCTCGCGGCCGACCACATCCGCCTCGGCAAGGCTCGCGTGGTCCTCGCGGGAGGGGCCGAGAACATGACGCGCGTCCCCTACTACCTCGATCGGGCGCGGCTCGGCTACCGGATGGGTAACACACAGGTCGTCGACGGAATGTACCGGGACGGCTTCCTCGACCCGATCTGCGGCATGGTGATGGGAGAAACCGCCGAGAAGCTGGCGGACCTCTATCACATCCCGCGCGAGGAGCAGGACGCCTACGCGCTTGAATCCCAGAAGAAGGCGGGCGCCGCGATCGCGGCGAAGCGCTTCGAGAGCGAGATCGTCCCGGTCACGGTGTCGGGGCGCAAGGGCGACACCGTGATCGCCGCGGACGAGCACCCGCGTCCCGAGACGACCCCGGCCGAGCTGGCGAAGCTGCCGCCCGTCTTCCGCAAGGACGGGACGGTCTCGGCGGGGAACGCCTCGGGGATCACGGACGGGGCGGCCTCCGTGATCGTCGCGGCCGAGTCGGTGGTCCGGAAGCGCGGGTTGAAGCCGCAGGCGTGGCTCGGGGCGAGCGCGGTCGTCGGGGTGGATCCATCCATCATGGGGATCGGACCGGTCCCCGCGGTTCGGGAGTTGCTCGCGGCCACTGGCCGCGAGCTGCCCCACTATGAGCTCGTCGAGTTGAACGAGGCGTTCGCGGCGCAGGTCCTCGCCTGCGACCGGGACCTCCACTTCGACCGCGCGCGGCTGAACGTGAACGGCGGCGCGATCGCGCTGGGGCACCCGATCGGCTGCACCGGCGCGCGCATCGTGACGACGCTGCTCCACGAGATGGAACGACGGAACGCGCGGCTCGGCCTCGCCACGCTCTGCGTGAGCGGCGGGCTGGGGCTCGCGCTCGAGCTCGACCGGAACGGAATCTGAAGGGGGATCGCGCATGCCGGTGAAGACGATCGGGGTCGTGGGCTGCGGCCTCATGGGATCGGGGATCGCCCAGGTGAGCGCCGCGGCCGGGCTCACCACCTGGGTCACCGAGGTGGATCAGGCGACGCTCGACAAGGGGCTCGCGCGGATCCGGAAGTTCCTCGACGACGGCGTGACCCGCGGGAAGGTGA
Source organism: Bacteroidota bacterium (assembly GCA_050257045.1). Taxonomy (GTDB): domain Bacteria; phylum Eisenbacteria; class RBG-16-71-46; order SZUA-252; family SZUA-252; genus DASQJL01. The sequence goes on from JBLMWD010000046.1 coordinate 16,349, forward strand.
CGGCGGAGGAGCGCGACAAGATCCTCGGGAACATCAAGGGGACGTCGAAGCTGGATGCACTCGCACCGTGCGAGCTCGTGGTCGAGGCGGCGGTCGAGAACCTCGAGGTGAAGCGGCAGGTCTTCGCGACGCTCGACAACGTGGTCGCCCCCGACGCCGTCCTCTCGTCCAACACCTCCTCGCTCTCGATCACCGAGATCGCGGCGCGCACGCGCCGACCCGACCGCGTCCTCGGCCTCCACTTCTTCAACCCGGTCCCGCTCATGAAGCTGGTCGAGGTCATCCGCGCCCTCACCACCTCCGAGGCGGCCTTCGCCAAGGCGCAGGAGTACGTCGGGCAGATCGGGAAGACCGCGGTCGTCTGCAAGGACACGCCGGGGTTCGTCGTGAACCGGCTCCTCGTCCCCTACATGCTCGACGCCGTGCGCGTCTACGAATCGGGGGTCGCATCCAAAGAAGACATCGACAACGGCATGAAGCTCGGGTGCGGGTACCCCATGGGGCCGCTCACCCTGCTCGACTTCGTGGGGTTGGATACGACCTACTACATCGCTAACATCATGTTCGAGGAGTTCCGCGAGCCCCGCTTCGCCCCGCCGCCGCTCCTGAAGCGAATGGTCCTGGCGGGCCACCTGGGACGGAAATCGGGCCGCGGCTTCTACGACTACTCCAAGTAAAGGCGGTCGCATGGCACGGGAAGAGATCGTCATCGTGAACGGGGCGCGGACCCCCATGTCCGAGTGGGTCGGGGGGCGCGCCGGAAACGGAAAGCCGGGCGGGGCGCTCAAGGACGTCTCCGCGATCGACCTCGCGGCCATCGCGTCCAAGGCCGCGCTCGAGCGCTCGAAGGTGCCGGCCGACGCGATCGACCACGTCGTGATCGGAAACGCCCTCCAGACGAGCAGCGACGCGCTCTACGGCGCGCGCCACGTCGCCTTGAAGGCCGGCATCCCGGTGCCGGTCCCCGCGCTCACCGTGAACCGGCTCTGCGGCTCGGGAATCCAGTCGGTGATCACCGCCGCGCAGATGCTCCAGCTCGGCGAAGCCTCGTTCGTCCTCGCGGGCGGGATGGAGAACCTGAGCCAGGCTCCCTTCGCGATCCGCGGCGCCCGGAGCGGGCTCCGCCTCGGGCAGGGCGCCCTCGAGGACACGCTCATGGCGGGGCTCCGCGACTCCTACTGCGGGCTCTTCATGGCGCAGACCTCGGACAACCTGGCGCGCCGCTTCGGCATCACGCGCGAGCAGCAGGACGAGTACGCGCTCCGCTCGAACCGGGAAGGGACGCGCGCCATCCAGTCGTGCCTCCTCTCCGAGGAGATCGTCCCCGTCACGCCGCCCGGACGCGACGCGAAGCCGGTCGAGAAGGACGACCACTGCTTCGAGAACGCGACGCTGGAGGGGCTCGCCAAGCTCCCGCCCGCCTTCGGGAAGGATTCCTTCGTGACCGCCGGGAACGCGAGCGGCATCGTGGACGGCGCGGCCGCCGTGGTGGTGACCACGGAGCGGAACGCCGAGAAGCGGAACCTCGCCCCGATCGGACGCGTCGTGGCGTGGGCCACGGTGGGGGTCGATCCCGACACGATGGGCATCGGCCCGGTCCCGGCGGTGCGCGGCGCGCTCAAGGCGGCGGGGCTCCCCTTGGAGGACGTCGACCTCTTCGAGATCAACGAGGCGTTCGCGGGGCAGTACCTGGCCGTGGAGAAGGAGCTCGGGAACCCGCGCGAGAAGACGAACGTGAACGGCGGAGCGATCGCCCTCGGCCACCCGCTCGCCGCGAGCGGGACGCGCTTGATCCTGACACTCCTCTACGAGCTGCGCCGCCGGAAGAAGCGCTGGGGCGTCGCGAGCGCGTGCATCGGCGGCGGGCAGGGGATCGCGATCGTGGTCGAGGCGATCCCGTGACCGACCCTCCCTTCGCCGGGACGGGCCCGCTCCACCCCGAGGAGCGGGAGCTGATCTACGACTGGAACATCGGGGAGGAGCCGCCGCCGAAACCGCCGCGGCGGGTCCAGGTCGTGGACGAGACCCTCCGCGACGGCCTCCAGTCCCCTTCGGTCGCCGATCCCTCCACCGACGAGAAGCTCGAAGCGCTCCACCTGCAGGCCCGCATCGGGGTCCACGGAAACGACATCGGACTCCCCGGCGCGGGGCCGCGCGCCCACGAGGCCGCGCTCGCCCTCGCGCGCGAGATCGTGCGCGCGAAGCTCGCGATCGAGCCCTACTGCGCCGCGCGCACGCACAAGAACGACATCGATCCCATCATCGACATCACGCAGAAGACGGGGCTGCGGATCGAGGCGGCCACGTTCATCGGCTCGAGCCCGATCCGCCAGTACGCCGAGGACTGGGATCTCGAGCGGCTCCTCCGGACGACGGCGGAGGCGGTGACCTACTCGGTCGAGCACGGCGTCCCCGTCATGTACGTGACCGAGGACACGACCCGGGCGCGTCCCGAGATCCTCCGGAAGCTCTACACCACCGCCGTCGAGTGCGGCGCCCGGCGCGTCTGCGTCTCCGACACGGTCGGGCACGCCACGCCCGAGGGGGCCGCGCGCGTGATCCGGTTCATCCGCGAGGTCGTCGACGCCACCGGCGAGACGGTCGGCGTCGACTGGCACGGACACCGCGACCGCGACCTCGGCGTCGCGAACGCGCTCGCCGCGCTCCTCGCCGGCGCCGACCGCGTGCACGGCACCATCCTCGGCGTGGGGGAGCGCGTCGGAAACGCGCCCCTCGACCTGATCCTGATCAATCTCAAGCTGCTCGGCTGGCTGGATTGCGACCTCACGGCGCTCCCCGAGTACGCAGCGCTGGTCTCGCGCTCCTGCCGCGTGCCGATCCCCTACAACTATCCCGCGCTCGGCCGCGACGCCTTCCGCACCGGGACCGGCGTCCACGCCGCCGCCGTGATCAAGGCGCAGCGCAAAGGGGACGCGTGGCTCGCCGACCGCGTCTACTCGAGCGTCCCCGCCGGCATGCTCGGCCTGAAGCAGGAGATCGACGTGGGGCCGATGTGCGGCGAATCGAACGTGATCTACTGGTTGAAGGAGCACGGGCACGAGCCCGAGCGGCCGCTCGTGGAGCACGTCTTCAAGCTCGCGAAGCAGCGCGACACTGTCTTCGAGGACGCCGAGCTCGAGCGGGTCGTGGCCGAATTCAAGACACCCTCGGTCGGAAACCGGAGCGCGCGTCCATGATGAAGCGACACCGCATCGCCGTTCTCCCCGGAGACGGAATCGGCCCCGAAGTCACCCGTGAGGCGCAGGAGACCCTGAAGCTCGCGGGGGAGATGGGGGGCTTCGATTTCGAGTGGACCCACTATCCCTTCGGCGCCGAGCACTACCTGCGCACGAAGGAGACCTTCCCGCCGAGCGCCCTCGAGGAGATGCGCGGCCAGGACGCGATCCTCCTCGGCGCGATCGGCGACCCGCGCCTCCCGACCGGGATGCTCGAGCGGGCCATCATCTCCGGCATCCGCTTCGGCCTCGACCTCTACGTGAACCTCCGCCCGATCCGGCTCTTCCATCCCGACCTCTGCCCGCTCAAGGGGAAGGGGCCGGAGCAGGTCGACCTGATCGTCGTGCGCGAGAACACCGAGGACGCGTACGCGGGGGTCGGCGGCTTCCTCAAGAAGGGGACCCCGGACGAGGTGGCGGTGCAGGAGATGCTGTTCACGCGGAAGGGAGTGGAGCGGGTGATCCGCTACGCCTTCGACCTCTGCGCGCGCCGGAAGAAGACGAACACGCTCACGATGATCGACAAGGCGAACGCGATCGGGGCGATGGACCTCTGGACCCGCACGTTCGAGGAGGTCGGGCGCGAGTATCCCGCGATCACCCGCGAGCATGCCTACATCGACGCCGCCTGCATGTGGCTCGTGAAGAACCCCGAGAGCTTCGACACGGTGGTCACGTCGAACCTCTTCGGCGACATCTTCACGGACCTCGGCGCCGCCATCCAGGGCGGCATGGGGATGGCCGCGTCGGGCAACATCCATCCCGGCCGCTCCTCGATGTTCGAGCCGATCCACGGCTCGGCCCCCAAGCACGCGGGGCGGAACGTCGCCTCGCCCATCGGCGCGATCCTCGCCGGCCAGATGCTCCTCGACCACGTCGGCGAAACCGAAGCAGCGGCGCTGCTTTACGAGTCGGTGCGCGCGCTCTTTGCCGACGGGCGGCTCCGCTCGACCGGCACCGACAGCGGCGTCGGCACGCGGGAGCAGGGGATGGCGGTTCGGGAGGAGATGCGCCGCCGCGCCGGAGCCCGCGCTCCGGCCTGATCCCGTCGCGGGCGGCCGCCAGGCGCCGCCCCGCGCCGCCCGCTCCCCCCGTTTTCTTGGCTCGACCCGCGGCCCCCTTTGCTACACTCCTTCGTGCCTCGGAGGAGGATTCCGGGGTGCGCTGATTCCAGGGCGCTTCGCCGAACGCCGGGTCCCCTCCTTCGGCCCCCACGGGCCCAAACCCCGGCGCGAGCCCCGGAGTCAGTCCGGCGCATGCCGGCCGTCCCACCCTCTTCGGACGGCGGTGTCGCGCCGTGCCCGGCCGTACATCGACGTGAGTGGTCCCGCATCCGGGTTGGAGTCACTTGAGACGGACACTCGGCATTCCCAAGGAGGCATTTCATGAAGTTGCTTCGACTTCTCGCGCTGTCGGCGCTGCTCGGCCTGTTCGTGGCGGCGCCCGCATCCGCTCAGTACATCTACATGGACTCGAATGGAGATGGCGTTCATACCGCGGCCGACGTCATGAACTCGAACGGCACGCCGACCACGGTCGACTTCTGGCTCAATACCGACCACAACCGGGACGGAGCGCTGGCGATTTGCGACACGGGTGACGGCAATCTCGACACCTGGAACTCGTACGCGATCCACGTCAGCGCGGTCAACGGGACGGCGACGTTCGCCAATTTCGTGAACCAGCAGTCCACGTTCGTGACCGGCTGCGCGGATGCCGGCAACGTCTTCTTCAAGACGGACAACGCCACCATCATGTCGGCGTGCGCGGCGACGGGCACGCAGACGCCCAATGGC
>JBLMWD010000047.1:0-28088 GCA_050257045.1 Bacteroidota bacterium
TACGGACCGCCCCTCGTCCTCGCGGACGACTGGCGGGACGGAAAGCCCGGAACCTACGTCTTCCTCGACCTGCCGCCGTGTCCGGACGACTGGTGCCGCGCGCTCCAGACGTCCGACAAGCTTCGCTGCGAGATCCTGATCGGAAACCCCTGCTGCATGATGGAGAGCCTGGTGGGGCGCGAGCTGCAGGCCTTTCCCGGGAACCGGATCGGGCCCGTCGCCGACGCGCTCCAGGGCCGGTTCGACGCGGACACCGATCGCCGCCAGGGGATCTGCCACGCGCAGTACACGGGGAATCAGGCCCGCGTGCTTCGAATCCTCGTGGTCGAACCCGCGTCCACCCTGGGGCGCACCACGTTTCGGGTCCTGGGCGAGGCGCGCCTCTTTCTGCGGGCGCGTCAGGGCAAGTCGGACGACCTCGCCTGCGAGCTGGTGCCCGCGGCGCCCGCCGAATAAGCCCACTTAACATTCGGGTCCGCCCGCTCCACCGCTGGACTGTCCCCATTCGCAGGGTCTACGATGAATTCCTCCCCTGAACGCTGGGCCAGCCGCCCAGGCACAACCCGACCCCAATTCCGAGGGCAACGACCGTGAACCCGACCGAGTTGCCGGACCGCGTCTGCCCGCCTTCGAGCGAGGCCGCGCCCTCGACCCACGAGCCCGAGAGGCTCGAGTGGGATCCCGCGAAGGCCGTGTCCTTCTACGACGCTTATGGCGAGCGCGAGTGGACTCGCTTCCAGGATGGGACGAGCCCGGGGCCGAGCCTCGACGTGCACCTTCACTACCTCCGGCACTACGTGCATGCCGGCGACCGTGTGCTCGAGGTGGGAGCGGGCCCGGGGCGCTTCACGATCGAGATGGCGCGCATGGGAGCCGACGTCGTCGCGACCGACCTGTCTCCCGTCCAGCTCGATTGGAACCGCCGTCGCGTCGCCGAGGCAGGGCTGGAGCCGCGCGTGCTCGAACGGGCGGTTGCGGACGTGACCGACCTCTCGCGCTGGAAGGACGCCTCCTTCGACGCGACCGTCTGCTACGGAGGCCCGCTCAGCTACGTCGTCGACCAGGCGGATCGGGGGATCTCCGAGCTCGTCCGCGTGACGCGTCCGGGCGGACACGTGCTCGTCTCGGTGATCTCGGTGCTCGGAGTTCTGCTGCGCTTCCTTCCGGAAGTGGTCACGCTCGTGCGCCGCGACGGCGCGCCGCGAAACGAGGCCATCCTGCTCAGCGGGCTCATCCATCAAAGCCCGGACTACGGGCACCTCGCGATGAAGATGTACCGCTGGAGCGAGCTCCAGGCGCTGCTCTCCAAGCATGGAACCATCGTGGCCGCGTCGGCTGCGGGATTGCTTCCGATCGTCAAGGACGCGGAGCCGGAGATCCGCGACTTCCTCACCCGGATCGAGATCGAGCTCGCGCGCGAGCCGGGCTCCCTCTCGTGCGGCGACGCCATCCTGGCGGTGCTGAGGAAGGACCGATGACGCGAACGGTGGATCGGATCGGGGGCGCGCTCTACAAGGCGCTCCGCGTGCCCCTCCGATTCGGGTTGAGCAGCTACTTTCGCACGATCCAGGTGCGCGGCACGGAGCGCATCCCCCGCTCCGGCCCGCTGCTCGTCGTGGCGAACCACCCCGCGACGATGAGCGAGGTCTTCGTGATGAGCGCGCGCCTGGGGCGGCGGCTCCACTTCCTCGCCGCGAGCTTCGTCTTCCGGCCGTGGATCCGCGGCGTGTTCGTGCGGCTCTGCGGCACGCTCCCGGTCTACCGGCGACAGGACAACCCGGAGCTGACCTACCGCAACGAGGAGACTTTCCGCGCCTGCCACGAGGTCTTCGACGAGGGGGGCGCGATCGCGATGTTTCCCGAGGGGGAGAGCGAGACCGACCGGCGCGTCCTTCCGCTCAAGACCGGCGCGGCCCGCCTCGCCCTCGGATACGACGCCTTGCCGGGCCGCGAGGGGACGCTCACGGTCGTGCCGGTCGGCGTCCATTTCTCCGATCGGACGGCGTTCCAGAGCGACGTGATCCTCTCGGTCGGCGAGCCGATCGACATCGCCCCGTACCGCGCGATGGGCGCCGACGATCCGCAGGTGGCGGTGCGCGCGATGACGGCCGAGATGCAGTCGCGGCTCGAGGGACTCATCCTGAACGTCCCCAATCGCGCGGTCGCGAGCTTCATCCGCGACGTCGAGAGCCTCTACCTGGGGGACCTGCGGGAACGGCGGCCGGGCGAGGAGGATCTCGAGCTCCTGCGCCGCATGGCGGACTGCCTGCACTACTACCTGAGAACGGATCCCGAGCGGATCTATTCGGGATGGAGGCGCACCGTCGGCTATCACCGGAAGCTGCGCGCGATCGGGCTCGCGGACGAGGCGCTGCGGCGCCGGGTGCCGCACGCGATGGCGCCGCGAACGGCGGCGCGCCTCGCGATCGGATGCGCGGCGGGACTCGCGCCGGCGGCGCTCGGAGTGATCGCGAACTGCCTCCCCTACCTCGCCACCGATTTCTTCGCGGCGCGCGCCGCGCCGACGGCCATCCAGGTCTCGGCGGGTCGTATCGTCGCGGGTCTCGTCTTCTTCCCCGCGTTCTACGGAGCGGTGGCGTTCGGCTTGCGCGCGGGCGCCGGCTGGTCGTGGATCGCGGTGGGAGCCGTCGTCGCGGCCGCGCTCGCGCTCGGTTACTTCGCGCTCGGCTACGCGCGCTGGTTCCGGTCGGAGCGGGAGCGGCTCCGGCTCGCGCTGCTCACGACGCGACGGAGGCGGCTCGTGGCGAAGCTGCGGGCGGAGCGGCGGGCGTTGATCCGGCTGTTCGACGATGCGCGGAGGGAATACCTGGCCGCGGTGCGTTGATTACTGCGTCGCGAACGCCGCGGGGTCCGAGGCCTCGGTCTTCCCGTCCGCCTCGAACACCGTCACCCTCCAGTGGTAGACCGACTGCGCGGCCAGCTTGGCGCGCAGATCGGTCGGGACGACCCACGCGCTCGACGTGAGCGTCGGGCTCGAGAAGAGGGAGTCGTCTCCCGGCGTGAGAACCGTGACGCGATATCCCTTCGCGCTCTCGACCCGTTTCCACTCGAACCGGATCCGATCGGGGTCGGATCGGACCGAGCGCATGTCGTACCGGTACGGCCCGTAGTCCGGCGGCTTCGGCACGGGCGGACCGGCCTGCGGATTCTTCCCCGCGGCGAAGCCGAGATAGATCCCGGCGCCGCCCACGAGCAGCGTGAGCGCTCCGACCACGAGCATCGCCATCACGTTCCGGCTGTTTGCCATCGTTCCCTCGTGGGTGCTAGGCTGCGCGCGGCTCGTTTCGGGATCGCCCCACCATAGCACGAGACCGCGCGTGAGCGTCGCCGTCGTCCTGACCCATGGAGTTCCGCCCTCGCGCGAGACCCTCGCCGCCGCGCTCACCGACGCGTCCCTCTTCGTCTGCGCCGACGGCGCGGCCGACAACGCCCGCGCCTACGGCTTCGAGCCCGAGACGATCATCGGCGATCTCGACTCGGTCACGCCGGAAACGCTCGCGCGCTTCCCCGGCGCGCGGGTCGTCCAGGACGAGGACACCGAGCGCACCGACACCGAGAAGGCGATCCGCCACATCCTCGCGTGCGGCGGCTTCACCGAGATCGTGCTGCTCGGCGCGAGCGCCGACCGCCTCGATCACGTGATCGGACACCTCTCGCTCCTCCTCCGATACTCCGACTCGATCCGGATCGTGCTCGCCGACGACCGCTGCCGCGCCTGGGTGCAGGGCGGCGAGGCGGTGCTCGACCATCCCGCAGGCACCGTCGTCTCGTTCTTCGCGGTCGGCGAGCCCGCCGACGGCGTCACGACGCACGGCTTGCGATACCCGCTTCGGGACCGCCGGCTCGAGCTGGGCGTGCAGGACTCGATCTCGAACGTGATCGAGTCCCGCCCCGCGCGCGTGCGCGTCGCCAAAGGAAAGCTTCTCTTCTTCGTCGTCACGCGCCCGTAGCTGCGCCCGGCCGGCCTCCGGCCTCGCGCCGCGCCGCGCGCGCCGCGTCCTCGAGGCTCTGCGGCCGCGCGCTCCGCGCGAGCATCAGCGTCACCGTGGTCCCCTTCGCCTCGCCCGGACTCTCGAGGCGCACGGCGCCGCCCATCATCTCGACCAGCTCCTTCACGATCGCGAGTCCGAGCCCCGACCCGCCGTACTTCCGCGTCGTCGACGTGTCCCCCTGCGAGAACTTCTGGAAGAGGCGCGCGCGCTTCTCCGGCTCCACCCCGATCCCGGTGTCCTGGATCCAGACCTCGACGAAAGGAGAGCCGGGAGCGTTCTCGACGCCGATCGTCACCTTTCCCTGCGGCGTGAACTTGATCGCGTTGGCGATCACGTTCACGAAGACCTGCCGGAGGCGCGCCTCGTCCGCGGTGACGAGGAGGCCGTCCGGAAGGAACGGGCAGAAGAGGTCGAGCTGCTTCTCGCGCGCCTGCACCGCCATCGTGGCCGACACCTCGTTCAGGAGGGGGCCGATGTCGACGTCGCCGACCTCCACCTGGAGGCGCCCGGCCTCCATGCGCGCGAGGTCGAGCACGTCGTTGATGAGCGAGAGGAGATGCCGGCCGCTCTGGAGGGCGTGATTCAGGAGCTCCATCCGCTCCTCCTCGCTCTCGCAGAGGCCGTCGACCACGAGGTTGAGAAAGCCGATGATCGAGTTGAGGGGCGTCCGGAGCTCGTGGCTCGTGTTCGCGAGGAACTCGTTCTTGAGCCGGTCGGCCTCGAGGAGCTGCGCCACGAGGGTCTCCAGCTCCTCGTTCTTCTCGCGGAGCATCGCCTCCTGGCGGCGCACCGACTCGAGGAGCCGCACGTTCTGCACCGCGGTGCCGACCTTGTAGCCGACCGCGCGGAGGAGCTCGGCGTTCCGGGTCGAGAGCTTCTCCCCCTCGACGCTCAGGATCGACATCACGCCGACCACGTCGTCGCGCGAGCGGAGCGGCACGTGCATGACCGTCGCGATGCTCCGCTCGAGGAGCTCGGATTCGGTCACGAGCTCGCCCGTCCGCGCCGCGTGCAGCACCCCCTCGTTCTGCGGGCCGGGCACCATGTAGGCGGAGAGGCGGAGCGAGGGATCGAGGTGCGAGGCCTGCGCGGCGGGTCGCAGCGCCCCGGGCCCGTCCGAGCGGTGGATCCAGCAGGCGTCCACCTCGAGCCCGTTCACGATCTCGCGCGCGGCGGCGTGGAGCATCTCGTCGGGATCGGTGCTGCTCCCGGTCGCGACCGCGATCGCGGAGAGGGCCGCCAGCTCCGCGGCCCGCCGGCTCGACTCGGCCTCGATCCACCGCTGGTCGCCGAGCTCGAAGACCGTGGCGACGTAGCGCACGGGATCGGTCGGGCCGGTCACGGGCGTGATCGTCACGAGCATCGGGCTCGTGTCGCCGATCGAGGTGCGGATCTCGAGCTCGCCGAGCCAGCGGCCGGAGTAGGTCAGCTCCTCGAAGATCCGGTCCTCGAGATCGAGCGGCGCGTCGGTCGAGAGGAAGCGGCGGAAGGGCGACCCGGCGAGGATCGCCGGTGCGAGCCCCGTGATCGAGGACATCGTCTCGTTTGCGCGGACGATCGTCCGGTCGTCGGCGAGAAGCAGCATCCCGATCGGGGCGCTCTCGAAGTGCTGCGCGAGTGCGTCTCCGGCCGGAACGGTGCCTGTTTGCGGGGCGCCGCCCATGGAAGCGCCGCCGGGGAAGTTCTGGGCCATCCCGCTGGGTTCTCCGATGCACGATGACGACAGGTGCGGTACCCGGGAGGTATCGGCCGGACGGGCCGCGTTCTAGAGGGGTGGACCGGTCCGGCGCCACCGTCTATGCTGCGGCGGGATCAGGCCTTGCGGCGGTCGGGAGGAGGCGGGCGATGACCAAGGTGACGGCGGGCGTGGTGACGGGAATCGTGCTCGGAGCGGCCCACGGCCTCGTGAGCGCCTGGGGCGACCCGCACATGGTCGACGTCTTCGTCTCGGTCCTGGGCCGCGCCTCCCAGGGCATCATCAACGGCGTGTTGGCGGCCTACGTCTCGGCCGGCCGGACACCCACCTGGCGCGCCATGCTCCTCTCCGGCGCGATCGGCTTGGCACTCGGAGGAATCGCCGGGATTTCCGGGAAGAGCTGGGCGCAGACGCTGCCGTTCGGCGCGTTCATCGGCGTGGCGTGCGGCGCGGCCGCGTCGCGCGCGGGCCGGTAGCGTCGCCAGCCGGCGCCGGCGACGCGCTGACTGCTACTCCCCCGGCGCGAGCGAGGCGCCTGCCGTCTTCGACGGCTCCTTTCCGACTGCGACCCGCGTCCACGTGTCGGGGTGGAGATATTTCCGGAGCGCGGCCTGCACGTCGGCGGCATGGAGCTGCTTCAGCTTCTCAGGATAGGTCTGCGCGTACGTGTAGCCGAGACCGCTCAGCTCGTAATAGCCAAGGCGCTGCGCGATGTCCGCGTTCTCCTGGGCGCCGAGGTAGTAGCGCGAGAGGAGCTTGTCGACCGAGCGCTTCACCTCGGCCTCCTGGAGCGGCCGCGTCACGTACTCGGTGACGTCCTGGAGCACGCCGCTCGATGAGGCCGGCCAGTTGGCCGGGCTCACGCCCATCTCGTTCTGGATCGTCGCCTGCCCCAAGCGGTCGGCCATGTAGAACCAGGAGCGGTAGGCGACGCCGCGCTCGTAGACGTACTTGAAGAAGAGCCGGTCGCCGATCAACGCGACACCCGCCTTGAGCGCCGGGTAATCCGGATCGAGCACCGAGCAGCCGAGCCAGCCGGTGTTGTACGTGATCTGCTCCTGCTCCTTGTCGACGAAGACCGGGTTCTTCGACTGCGCGCCCTCGTCGCGCATGCCGCCGATCGCGGCCGCGGTCCCCTTCGGGATCATCCCGAGGGTGCGGCGCGCGAGGACGAGCACCGCGTCGGTGTCGAAATCGCCTGAGATCGCGACGACCAGGTTCGCGCCGCAGAACTCGGCGCGATAGGCGCGACGCAGGTCGGCCACCGTGATCTTCTTCAGCGACGCCTCGTTCCCGAGGAGGGAGCGGCGGTACGGCGACTTCTGGTAGATCGCCTCGGCGAAGCGGAGGTTCGTGAGCTCGAAGGGGCGGTCGCCGATGCTCTGCACCTGCTGGATCATGTCCTGGCGCACCTTGGCGACCTCGTCGGCTGGGAAATTGGGCGCCGTCAACACGGTGCGGTACAGCTCCCACGCCTTCGCGAAGTTCGCCGAGGGCGCCTGCCAGCTCACGGACGCGTAGTCGTTGCTACCGCCCGCGCCGAGCCGCATCCCGATCAGGTCGGACTGCTCGGAGATCTGCCGCGCGGTCATCGAGCCGGCGCCCCGCGGGAGGAGCTTCGCCGCCATCGCGCTCACGCCCGAGAGCCCATCGGGCTCGATCCACTGCCCGCCGCGCGCGAACGTCGCGACCGCGACGATCGGCGAGGCGTGGTCCTCGTTCAGGATGAGCGTGATCCCGTTCGGGAGGGTCTCCTTGCGCGGCGCCGACGCCGAAGCCGTGTGCGCGGTAGTTGCGACGGCGGGCCAGGCATGGGACCACGGCTCGAGCATCGCGGTGACGTCGCCCTGGCTCGGACCGGACGCGGCCGTCGCGTCGGCGGGGCGCACGACCGAGTAGGACGCCTGACTCGGCGCGAACGTGGCCGCGGCGACCCGCTGGATGTCCTCGGCCGTCACGCCCTCGATCAGCTTCGGCCAGAGCGCGGCGAGCGAGGGATCGGCCATGATGCCGAAGCGGCAGAGCCGCTCCGCCCGCGAAAACGGCGTCTGCGCCGCGAAGACGTAATCGTTGACGAGCGCCGCCTTCACCCGCGCGAGCTCCGCCGCGGGAACCGGCTCGTTCGCAAGCCGCGTCAGCTCGTCCCGGACCTTGCCGAAGACCTTCGCCTCGTTGGCGGGCGGCATCTGGGTCGAGATGAGAAACATGCCTGGATCCTTCCGCACCTCGAAATCGGCGCTCACGTCGGTGACGAGGTTCTCCTTGTCCTTGAGCGCGCGATAGAGGCGCGAGGAGGTCCCGCTCCCGAGGAGCGAGGCGATCACGGTGAGCGTCGGGGAATCCGCGCTCCGGTAGGGCGGCGTGTGGAAGCCGAGGTGCGTCCAGGTGCTCGGCGTCTTCATCGTCTCGACGCCCATCCGGAACTCGGTCTGCGGCGGCTCCGTGATCCCGAGCTCGAACGACTCCTTCCCGCGGGGATAAGGCGCGAACGCGCGCTCGATCTTCCCCCGCATCGCCTTCGGGTCGAAGTCGCCGACCACCGCGAGGACCATCTGGTTCGGGACGTAGCGCTCGGCGTAGAACGTGCGGAAGGTGGCGAGCGAGGAGTGGAGGATCGCGTCCTTCAAGCCGATCGTGTCCCGTTTGTAGGGGTGATCGTGAAACATGAGCCGCTCGATCTGGTAGTAGACCTTGTAGTCGGGACGGTCCTCGCCCTGGTTGTACTCCTCCATCACGACCTGCCGCTCGCGGTCGACCTTCGCCTGCGTCAGCTTGAGCGCGAGCCACGCGTCGAGCGAGCGCCAGAGCGCCTCGTCGAGATTGGCCGTGGGCGCGGTGAAGCCGTAGCAGGTGTAGTCGTTCGTCGTGTAGCCGCCGCTCTCCTCGCCGATCCGCTGCATCTCCTTCCGGAACTCGAGCTCCTGCTGGCGCGCCGAGCCGCCGCGGAAGATGAGGTGCTCGTAGTAGTGGCTGAGGCCCGAGAGCTTCGGATCCTCGGTGCGGCTGCCGCCGTTCACGAAGATGCAGACGCCGACGAGCGGCTTGGAGTGGTCCTCCTGCAGCAGCAGCGTGAGCCCGTCGGGGAGGATCTCCTTCGTGACGGACGCCGCCGGCGCGGCGGGCGCCGTGCGGCCGAGGAGCAGAGCGAGTGCGGTGAACAGGACCCCGGCGAAGCCGCGGGCAAAACGGCGAGCGTGCATGAACCCCCCTTGCCAAAACGCGACCGGCCCCACGGGGGGGCCGGCGTGTGCGACAGCGCGGGAGGACCGCGCCGGCGTCACTTCTTCTGCTTCAGCATCCCGAGGATCTCATCCGCCTCGGGAAAACGTCCCACCTGTTTCTTGGAGAAGATCGTCTTGCCGTCGGCGTAGACGTCGAACACCCCGCCGCTTCCGGGGGTCAGCTTCGCATCGACGCCCAACGCCTTCTTCAGCTCGGCCGCCAAACTGGAGGCCCGGGGGAGATAGCTTCACTCCTGGCAGTAGCGAATCTCTATGGTCATCAGGATCCTCCCTGCGGCGAGCGCGCCGCGAGGGCGATACTACCACCAGGGGTGAATCCCGGCCAGATCCAGGCTGAAGAGCCAGCGCACCTTCCAGGGCGCCTCCCCGGGCTTCGGACAGCCGACCCAAACCGGCAGGGTGGCCTTGAGCGGGCCGTAGGCGTAACCCACGCCGGCGTCGGCGAGGACATGCCCGATCAGGTCGCCCACGGGCGCGCGCGGCGGGGACTCGCCCAGGCCGCTCGCCTCCGCCCGGCCCGCGTCGCCGAAGGCGAAGAGGCCGGTGCTCGGCTGTCTCAGGTCCAGGTTGAGCGCCCCGATCCGCTGCCCCAGCGCCGCGCGTCCTGCGTAGCCGCGGAGCCCGCCGCCGCCCTCGACGAGGTAGTGCCGCGTCTCGCGGAGCGGCCCGCGGTCGTTCTCGTAGAAGCGATCGAGCGCGTCGAGCCGGCTCTCCTCCGCCGCATCGAAGCGTTCCTCGAGCGGGACGCGCCGCCAGGCCGATCCGCCGAATACCCGGACCGTGAGACCGAGAGCGCCCGGACCCATGCCAACCCCCATGTGATGGGTCAGGGTGAGGTGCGCCCGGTCGTAGCTCGCGTCGCTCGCAGGGTCGCCGCCGCCAAAGGCCGAGAATCCACGGCGTGCCACGAGCTCGACGGACTCCTGCCGGCGCGGACCCACCATTTCGATCCGGTACCCGGCGGAAAGGTTGAATGTCGTTCCCGGCGACCAGTAGCGCGCGTCCACCGGGTGGAGGTCGTAGCGGTCGCGCGCCTCCGCTCCGGCCCACCAGGTTTGGAAGGGATGCCGAAAACCGCGCGCCGTCGCCATGTTCCGGATCGTGAGACCGAAGCGCGAGAGTCCCTCGTCGCGCACGCCGAGGAATCGGATCTCCCCGCGCGCGCCGAGCGCGCCGGCGTGCCGCCAGCTACCGAGGCGCCAGGCCGTGTCGCCATTCCGGGTGCCCACGTTCCACCCTCCCTCGAAACCAAGAATCCCGCGCGGGAAGTCGCGCATGGGGAGATAGCGCCCGTCGAACCATCCGCCGAGCCGCATCCCCTCCTCGTCGCCATGCCACACGGTGGGGCCGTAGAGCACCGTGATCGCGTCGGTCTGGGGGAAGTCGTAGATCGGACGCCAGCGCATGGGCGGGATTCCGGACCGGTTGTCGAGGCGGTCCATCTCGGCGACTTCATGGTCGGGGTCGAGCACCGCGCCGACCAGGCGCGCGTGGCTCCGGAATCCCGCGCTGCTCGTGCGCTCGAGCGTGGCCACGCGCGTACGCTGGCTCGTGCCGTCGGCGAACCGCGCTTCCACGGTGACGGGGAGGGCCATGGCGCTCTCCCGGCGCACGGAGACCCGGCTCACCCACTCGTCGCCGGAGCGATGGGACGATGCCCCGGCAAGAGCGAACGACGCGGTCTCGGTGGTTTCGGTCCAATCACGGAAGAAATCGTGGAGATCGCGCCCTGCCGCCTCCTCGGCCGCGCGCACGACGTCGGCAGGGCGCGGATGGCGGAGCAGGTTCTCCTCGTAGTAGCGATGGAGGAAGCGGTCGAACGCCTCGCGGCCGATCACTCCGCGTAACGCGTGGAGCATCATCGCCGTCTTGCTGTAGGAGGCCGTGGCGTAATCGCGGTAACCGTGGAATTGGTCGGCGGACGTGACCATCGGCGTCTCGTCCCGCGCCCACGCGCGCGAGAGGTACCAGAGCTCGTCCTTCGGGAAGGCGCGCCAGGGCGTGAGCCACGGGAAGCGGTACCGCCAGCGGAACGTGCCGCGCGGATACTTGGTGTCGGTGTAGTCGTCCTCGATGAACTGCGTGAACCCCTCGTCGAGCCACGGGTGCGCGCGCTCGTCGCTCCCGAGCATCCCGTAGAACCAGTTGTGCCCGAGCTCGTGGGCGATCGTGTCGTCGAGGTCCTCGAAGAGCCCGCCCCCGATCACGGGCTCGTTCATGATGAGCATCGGGTACTCCATGGCGCCGCCGCCGCACCATGCCTCCGTCGTCGTGAACTGCGGGTAGATGTAGGGTCCGACCCTCTCGGTGTGGTGCCGCATCGCGTCCACGACGAATCGCTTGGAGTCGGCCCACTCCTTCTGGTCGCGGCGGAACGAGAGCGACCGGATCGCGATCCCGGACCACGTCGTGTCGCCGCGCACGTAGTCGGGCGATGCGACCCAGGCGAAGTCGTGCACCCGCTCGGCGTGGTAGTGGAGCGTCTTCATCGAGGGGAGGAGCGTGTCCCCCTCGGCGCGCTCAGCGGCAAGGGCGCGGAGCGTGTCGGTGATCGTGGTGTCGCGCACCGCGAGGATGCGGCGCAAGGGACGGGCGCGGCCGCGCGCGTCGGCCTCGTCGCGATCGGCCTCGCGGTCCTCCCAGTCGTAGGAATAGTGGATGGGCGCGCCGCGCGGCACGCGCAGGGAGACCGGCCCGTCGCGCGGGACCTTGATCCGCTTCCCTTCGGCGTCGCCGCGCGCAAGGTCCGTCTCCGCCCAGAGCGCGCGATGGGGCCATTTCCCCGCGAGCGAATCGCCGGTGACCGCATGGAGGGTGACGCGCACGCTGTCCCGCGGAGCGTCCCTGTCCTGGATCGGAATGTCGTTGTCGCCTCCGCTCGCGCGCGTGAGGAGGCCGGTGGCGCCGACCCAGAAGTCGTCCGGGACGTGGAGCGTCACGTCGAACGTGCCGTAGTCACCGTAGAACTCCGACATGAAGTGGAAGGGGTCGGGGTGCCAGCCCTCGTCGTCGTAGACGACCATCTTCGGATACCACTGCGACAACGAGTACGCGTTCCCCGTCACGCCGATCCGGTCGAAGTGCTTCGGGATCTGCACCATGAACCGAAGCGCGAAGCGCAAGGAGTCGCCGGGTTGGAGCGGACGCGGAAGCTGGAGGGTCGCGATCGTCTCATCGACCCGAACCGTCGCCGGCATGCCGTCCACCGTCGCGGAATCAAGGGTCATCCAACCGTACTGGCGCGGCTTCGCGTCCCGGAGCTCCCAGTTCTCCCCCTGCTCGGCCGCCTCGCGGCCGTAGATCGTGTTCGGGCTCGAGAAGGCGTTGGGGTAGGTGTGGAGGTAGAGCGCGGTGAGCGCCGTGTCGGCGCCGCTCCGATAGACGATCGTCGCGTGCCCCGTCAGGCGGTGACGCGCGGGGTCGAGCGCGGCGTCGATCGTGTAGTGCAGCCCGGGAGGCTGGATCGCGAAGGCGGGCGGCGCGGCGGCGAGGGCCGCCACGGTGAGGAGCCCGGCGGCGAGAACCCGGACGGGAAATGAGAATACGAACGGCGGTACGAATTTCCCGACGCGCCGGAGCGCGCTCAGACGGCCGCGTCGTCGCTCACGCGCAGGGCGGAGGAGACGCCTTCGCCAAACAGCGTGTACGGCGAGACCGCCGCGACGCGCATGCGGATCGTCTCCCCCACGCGCTCGCTGCCGTGGTGAAAGACCGCGGTCTTGAAGTGCTCCGTCTTTCCGAACCAGTGGTCGGCGCTCTTCTTGGAGGGCCCCTCGACGAGGACCGCCACTTCGCGTCCCACCGACTCGGCGTTCCGCTCGAGCGAGGCCTGCTTCTGCTCCTCGATGAGCAGCGTGATGCGGCGGGTCTTCTCGGCGTCCGGCACGTCGTCGTCCCACGCCGCCGACTTCGCCCCCGAGCGCGGCGAGTACTTGAAGAGGAACGCGCCGTCGTAGCGGACGCGGCGCATCACCGCACGCGTCGCCTCGAAGTCCTCCTCGGTCTCGCCCGGGAAGCCCACGATGATGTCCGTGGTGAGCGCGATCCCGGGCACCGCCGCCCGGAGCTTCGCGACGAGCGCCTCGTACTCCTCGATCGTGTAGATCCGGCGCATCCGCTCGAGCACGGCGTTCGACCCCGACTGGAGCGGGAGGTGGACCTGCGGCATCACCTTCGCGCACGAAGCGATCGCTTCGACCGCGCGGTCGGTCATGTCGGCGGGATGGGGCGAGGTGAAGCGGATCCGCTCGATGCCGGGGACGGCATCCGCGCGGCGGAGCAGGTCCGCGAAATCGACATCGTCCTCGCGGTAGGCGTTCACCGTCTGTCCCAGGAAGACGATCTCCTTGAACCCCTCGGCGGCCGCGTGCTCCACCTGCCGGATCACCTCGTCCGCGGGGAGACTCCGCTCGCGGCCGCGCACGAAGGGGACGATGCAGAAGGTGCAGAACTTGTCGCAGCCGCGCATGATGCTCACCCACGCGCGCACGCCGTCGGCGCGGGCGGGCATGAGATCGCCGTACGTCTCGACCCGGGACAGCCGCACCGCCAGGGTCGGCTCCTCCCGGGCCTGATCCACGAGCACGGGCAGGTCCCGGTATCCATCGGGGCCGATCACCAAGTCGACCTGGGGGACCTTCTCGATGAGCCGGTCGCGCAGGTGCTGCGCCATGCACCCCGCGACCCCCAGGACCACGCCCGGCCGGCGCACCTTGTGGCGCGAGAGCTCCCCCAGGCGACCGTAGATCCTCTGCTCGGCGTGCTCCCGGATCGCGCAGGTGTTCAACAGGATGACGTCGGCGTGCTCGGCCTCCTCCACGCGCTCGAAGCCGGCGCGGTGGAGCTGCCCCAGCATCAGCTCGGAGTCGGCCACGTTCATCTGGCAGCCGTAGGTCTCCATGTAGATTCGGCGGGCCATGGGGGAGCATTATAGATACGAGCACGGGGGAAGGTCACGGCCCCAGAGGGCCGCCGGGCCTGGAGATTGGGGCCCTTTCGAGGGAGGTCCCTTGGAACTGAACGACGGCGGGAGTCGCCGCCGCACCGTGTACATCGTGGACGACGAGGAGATGGTCCGGGCCGTCGCCTCCGAGCTGTTGCGCCATCTCGGCTACGAGGTGGAGTCGGCCTCGAGCGGCGAGGAAGCCGTGGCGCGCATCCAGTCCGGAGCCCGCCCCGACTGCGTGCTGCTCGACGTGGTCATGCCCGGGATCGGCGGCGCCGAGACGCTCCGCCGCATCCACGCGATCGCGCCTGAGGTCAAGGTCGTGATCTCGAGCGGCTTCACCGATCGCGTCTCGTCCGAGTCGCTGGCCGACGAGGGCGCGGCCGGGATCATCTCGAAGCCCTACCGCATGGAGACGCTCGGCTCGCGGCTGCGCGAGCTGCTCGCGTAGTGTTCTTCCAGGTCTGGCGCTCCGGGGAACCGGTCACGCTGCTCGGCATCTCCGGCGCGGTCTGGGCCGTCTTCGCGGTCGTCTGGATGGTCCTGTCGTTCGGCCGGAAGCCGGCCCAGCGCCGCGAGAGCGTCTTCGGCCGCCTCTTCCACATGACCTACATGGCCGCCGCCTTCATCCTGCTCTATTCTCGCAACCCCGGCCTCGACGCGCTCCGGAGAAGGTTCGTGCCCGATGCGGCCTGGGTCGGGCTGGCGGGCCTCGCGCTCACCGTGATCGGAATCGCGTTCGCGATCTGGGCTCGATTCCACATCGGGAAGCAGTGGAGCCCGGTGGTGGAGATTCGCGAGGACCACAGGCTGATCGACACGGGCCCTTATGCGCGCATCCGTCACCCCATCTACACCGGGATCCTGCTCGCCATGCTGGGGACCGGGATCATCCTGGGCGAGGTGCGCGCGCTGGCGGCTGTCCTGCTGGCCGGGTTCGGCTTCTGGGTCAAGGGGCGCAAGGAGGAGTCGTTCCTGCGCCAGGAATTCGGGCCGGCCTATCGGGATTACGAGCGGCGGACCGGATTCTACCTGCCTCGGTTGGGCCGGCGGAGTGCTGCGCGAGACGTCGCCGAGGCTCACTCCAGCTCGAGCGTGTAGTACCGAACGTCCGCCGCGCTCCGCACGTACCCCAGCGATTCGTACAGCTTCCAGGCCGTCGGATTGTCGTCCATCGTCTCGAGCGTGAGCCGTTTCGCGCCCGTGCGGATCGCATGCTCGCGCGCGGCGTTCATGAGCGCGCGTCCTACGCCGAGTCCGCGCGCGTCGGCGGCGACGAAGAGGTCGTTCAGCACCCAGAGGCCCCGCGCTTCCACCGACGTGAACGAGGGGAAGAGCTGGACGAAGCCGAGCGCGCGCCCTTCGTCTTCCGCGAGGAAGATCACGCTCTCCGACCGTTCGAGCCGTTCGCGGAGGAACGCGCGGGCACGCTCCAGATCGGGAGGCTTGCCGTAGAACTGGCGGTAGGCGTCGAAAAGCGGAGCGATGCGCCCGAGATCGGCGGGGCCGGCCTTCCGGATCTGCATGCTCTACGCCTTGGGGAGCGTGACGCCTCTCTGGCCCTGGTATTTCCCGCGACGATCCTTGTACGAGGTACGACAGACTTCGTCCGACTCGAAGAAGAGCATCTGCGCGACGCCCTCGTTGGCGTAGATCTTCGCCGGGAGCGGGGTCGTGTTGCTGAACTCGAGCGTCACGTGCCCTTCCCACTCAGGTTCCAGAGGCGTCACGTTCACCAGAATTCCGCAGCGTGAGTACGTGCTTTTCCCGACGCAAATGGTGAGCACCTTGCGCGGAATCCGGAAGTACTCGACGGTGCGCGCCAGCACGAATGAATTTGGCGGGATGATGCAGACGTCGCCGGTCATGTCGACGAAGCTCTTCTCGTCGAACTTCTTCGGATCGACGATCGTCGAGTTGATGTTCGTGAAGATCTTGAACTCGTTCGCGCAGCGCACGTCGTAGCCGTAGCTCGACGTGCCGTACGAGATGAGGCGGCTGTCCCCCGAGCCCCGGACCTGCTCCGGCTCGAACGGCTCGATCATGCTCGCCTCGAGCGCCATGCGGCGGATCCAGTTGTCCGACTTGATGCTCATGACGGCACGGCCCCGCTCAGCTCGCGACCGCCTTCGCGACCCCTCCAAAGGCACCCGCGAAGTCCCGGGCGAATTGGTCGAACGTGCGCGGCTTCTTCCCGGTCACGCGCTCGAAGGCGTCGTTGAGCTCGGTGTCCTTGGTCGGCCAGGACATCAGGAAATCGAGATATCCATCGGCCACCCACTGCGGCAGGATCGCGCGCATCGACTCCCGAACCTTCTCCACCGGAATCTCCTCGAAGCGCACGGGGCGCTCGAGCGCGGCCGAGAGCTTCTCCGCGATCTTGCCGTACGAGAGCGCCTCGGGGCCGGTCAGCTCGTAGATCCGCCCGCTGTGCCCGTTGCTCGTGAGCACCGTGGTCACCGCGAGCGCGACGTCGCGATTGTCGATCATCAGAGAGACGCCATCGCGCGAGGCGCCATAGATCGCCCCATCGCTCGCCACGGTGGCCGCGAGCATGAGCGTGTTCTGAAAGAAGGAGTCGGCGCGGAGAATGGTGTACGAGAGCCCCGACCGCGACAGGGTCTCGTCCACCTCCCCGTGCACGCGCAGGAGCGCGTGGGGCGTCGACTGCGAGGCGCCGCGTGCCGAAAGGCGCACGACGTGCCGGATGCCGGTCCGCTTCGCCGATTCGATCGCGTTCCCGTGGAGCTTCTCCACCTCGGGATCGGGCGAGGAGACCAGGAACAGCTTGTCCGCGCCGCGGAAAGCAGGATCGAGCGTGGAGGGGCGGGCCAGGTCTCCGACCACCACCTCGATGCCGGGACCGGTCAGCCCCTTCGCGCGGGACGGATCGCGGACGAGCGCGCGGACGCGGATTCCCCGCGCGGAGAGCAGGCGCACCACTTCGCCGCCCGTCCGGCCGGACGCGCCG
This sequence comes from Bacteroidota bacterium, assembly GCA_050257045.1. Classification (GTDB taxonomy): domain Bacteria; phylum Eisenbacteria; class RBG-16-71-46; order SZUA-252; family SZUA-252; genus DASQJL01. The sequence goes on from JBLMWD010000047.1 coordinate 16,868, forward strand.
GTGACGATGACCATGGGAAGTCCTCCTAGTCGCGATGTGAGTTGTTCGGGGAGGCGGGGTAATGATCGGGGGTGGGCGGCCCGGAATACAAGCCGAAAAGGGCCGCCGCCGGGGCGTCCCCGACGCTGCCGGGCGCTTGACCGCGGGTGCGCCGGATGCCAGAGTGGACGGCCCATTCGAGGAGGAGATCGTGCGAAGCGGAGCCGTGCAGAGCGTCGCCGTCATTGGAGCGGGCGTCATGGGGCGCGGGATCGCGCTGGTGGCCGCGCTCGCGGGCTTCGACACGCGCACCATCGAGACGAATCCCGCCGCGGCGGAATCGGCGCACGCGGAGCTGGAGAAGATCCTCGCGCGCGGCCGCGAGAAGGGCGAATGGGACGACGCCGCGCTCGCGAAGGCGCGCCGGAATCTCTCCTGGCACCAGTCCCTCGATGCGGTGCGCGGCGCCGATCTCGTGATCGAGGCGGTCCCCGAGAACATCGCGCTCAAGGCCGAGGTCTACGCCGCCATCGGGACCCACCTCGCCTCCGAGGCCGTGATCGCGACGAACACCTCCTCGCTCAGCATCACCGAGCTGGCCGCCACCTCCGATCGCCCGGACCGCTTCGTCGGCATGCACTTCTTCAACCCGGTCCATCGCATGCGCCTCGTCGAGCTGGTGCGCGGCCTCGAGACGTCGGATTCCACGCTCGGCGCGGCCGATCTCGTCGCGAAGGCGATGGGCAAGGAGACGGTCGTGGTGCGCGAGTCGCCGGGGTTCGTCACGTCGCGCGTCAACGTGCTGATCGGAAACGAGGCGTTCCACATGCTCGAATCGGGCGTGGCTTCGGCGCGCGACATCGACAAGGCGCTGAAGCTCGGGCTGAATCACCCGATGGGACCGTTCGAGCTGGTCGACCTCGTGGGTCTGGACACCCGCCTCAGCATCCTGGAATACTTGCACCGCTCCCTGGGCGAGCGCTTCCGCCCGAACCCGCTCCTGATCCAGTACGTCAAGGCTGGCCGCCTGGGGCGGAAGGTCGGCCGCGGCGTCTACGAATACTCCCGCTAGCACGGAGACCCCGATGGCCCCGAGCGACACGATGTCCACCACCCTCCTCGCCTCCGGCGGCAAGCTCCTGATCGGCGGCGAGTGGCGCGAGGCCGCCTCCGGCAAGCGCTTCCCGACGGTCAATCCCGCCACCGCCGAGCCGATCCTCGACGTGGCCGAAGCGGACGCCCCCGACATCGACCTCGCGGTGCGCGCGGCGCGCGCGGCGCTCGATGGGCCGTGGGGCAAGATGTCCGCCTCCGAGCGGGGCGCGCTCCTCTGGAAGCTGAGCGACCTCATCCAGAAGAACAATGACGAGCTCGCGCGCCTCGAGACGATCGATACCGGAAAGCCGATCGCCGAGTCGTCGCGGATCGACATCCCGATGACCGTCGACGTGTTCCGTTACTGTGCGGGCGCCGCGACGAAGCTCGAGGGGAGCACGATCCCCGTGAGCGGCCCGTACTTCAACTACACGCTGCGCGAGCCGCTCGGCGTGGTCGGCCTCATCGTCCCGTGGAACTTCCCGATCCTGATCGGCGCGCGCAAGGTGGCGCCGGCGCTCGCGGCGGGAAACGCCGTCGTGCTGAAGCCGGCGGAGGAGTCGCCGCTCACGGCGCTCCGCCTGGGCGAGCTCGCGCTCGAAGCGGGATTCCCGCCCGGCGCGTTCAATGTCGTGCCCGGGTTCGGGCCCACCGCGGGCGCGGCGCTCGTCGCTCATCCCGGCGTCTCGGGAATCGCCTTCACGGGCGAGACGGCGACCGGACGGCTCATCATGCAGAACGCGTCGGGGACGCTGAAGAAGCTCTCGCTCGAGCTGGGCGGAAAGTCGCCCAACATCGTCCTCGAAGACGCCGATCTCGACGTGGCCGCTCGCGCGGCGATGTCGGCGATCTTCTACAACAAGGGCGAGGTCTGCACGGCGGGCTCGCGCCTCTTCGTGGCGCGGCCGGCGCACGACGCGCTGCTCGACAAGGTGGTCGAGCGCGCGGGGAAGCTCGTCCAGGGCGACCCGCTGGACCCCAAGACACGGCTCGGGCCACAGATCTCCGAGGCGCAGGTGGACCGGATCCGGCGCTACGTCGAGATCGGCTCGAAGGAGGGGGCGCGTCTTGCGACCGGCGGCGAGCCGGCGCGCGTCGGGAATGGCCGCGGCTACTTCTGGAAGCCGACCATCTTCGACGGCGTGCGGAACGACATGACCATCGCGCGCGAGGAGATCTTCGGCCCGGTTCTCGCCGTGCTCTCCTTCGACAGCTTCGACGAGGCGATCGCGATGGCGAACGACACCGCCTACGGCCTCGCCGCCGCGGTCTGGACGCGCGACGTGAAGCGAGCGCACCAGGCGGCGCTCCGGCTGCAGGCCGGCACGGTCTGGATCAACACGTACAACCTGTACGACGCCGCCTCTCCCTACGGCGGCATGAAGTCGTCGGGGTTCGGCCGCGAATCGGGCCTGGCCGGCTTCGACTTCTACACCCAGACGAAGAGCGTCTGGGTGGATCTCTCCTGAGGGAGGGCAACGCCCCGCCGCCGTGTCCGAGCCCGGATCCATGGGAGCGCCGATCGCCTGGCCGGTCGGAGCGCTCCCCAACGCACGCGCCTCGGGCGCCGCGCCCGCGGTGCCGCCCGACCTGTCGGTCATCCTCCCCATCTACAACGAAAAGGAGAACCTTCCGCCGCTCCTCGCGGAGCTGCACGAGGCGCTGCGCGCGACCGGGCGCAGTTACGAGATCCTCTGCGTCGACGACGGGAGCACCGACGGCAGCGCGGAGATCGTCCGGGCGGCGGCGCTCGAGTCTCCCGCGGTGCTCGGCATCGTCTTCGAGAAGAACGCGGGGCAGAGCGCCGCGTTCGCGGCGGGGTTTCGCTTCGCGCGCGGCGACGTGCTGATCACGATGGACGCCGACGGCCAGAACGACCCCGCCGACATCCCGGTCGTGCTCGCCGCGCTGGAGCACGCGGACGTGGTCTCGGGGATCCGTGCGAACCGCGCCGACGGCTGGCGACGACGCGCGTCATCGAGCATCGCCAATGCCGTGCGCCGCGCGGTCGTGGGCGACCACATCGTGGACACCGGCTGCTCGCTCAAGGCCTACCGCCGCCGCGCCGTCGAGGGGATCCCGTTCTTCACGGGGGCGCACCGCTTCCTCGCGGGGATTTGCGAGATGCGCGGCGCGCGCGTCGAGCAGGTCTCGGTGCGGCACCGCCCGCGCCGTCACGGCGTCTCCAAGTATGGCGTCGGCAATCGACTGTTTCGCGGGATCCGCGACCTGATCGGCGTTCGCTGGCTCCGGTCCCGCCTGCTGCAGTTCCGTGTTCGGGAGATCATCCATGGATAGGTGGTTCTCGTCGGCTCCTCTCTGGTACGTGGTCGGAATGGTGGGGCAGATCCTGTTCGGATCCCGGTTCCTCATCCAGTGGATGGCGTCGGAGTGGGCCCGGAAGCCGGTCCTTCCGCGGGGCTTCTGGCATCTGAGCATCCTCGGAGGTGCCGCCCTCTTCGTCTACTCGATCCACCAGAAGGACCCGGTCTTCGCGATCGGACAGGGCGCGGGGCTCCTCATCTACTCGCGCAATCTGATGCTCGACCGGCCCGTCGTGACGCGCGCCTCCTGAGCGCCGCCGCCCACAGCGTCGCTCCGCGCGCGTGGCCGCTCGCGCGCTGGGCCTGGGCGTTCCCCGCGACCCTGCTCGTCCTCACCTGCGGCTACCTCGGGCTGATCGAGCCGACCGACGCGCGCTACGCCGAAATCGCGCGCGAGATGGTGGCGAGCGGCGACTGGCTCGTCCCCCGTCTGAACGGCATCATGCATCTTGCCAAGCCACCGCTCGCCTACTGGGCATCGGGGGCGGGAATGCGTCTGCTGGGCGTGAACGAGACGGGCGCGCGCATGGGCGAGGCGCTCGCGGCAGCGTTCCTCTTCTGGGCGGCCGCATACATCGCGGGACGCGCGACCGAACGCGCCCGGCTCCTCGCGCCGATCGTCCTCGCATCGAGCGTTCTGGTCTTCGCCCTGGCGCGGCTCCTCGCCAGCGACGTTTTCCTCGCAGCCTCGGTAGCCGGCTTCTACGTCGCGTGGCTCGCGACCGGCCGCGCGCGAAGCATCGGCATGTTCGTCGCGCTCGGCCTCGGCTTCCTCGCCAAGGGGCCGGTCGTCTTCGCGCACACCCTTCTTCCGCTCTTCGTGGCCGCGCTCTGGCGGCGCGAGCGGACGGTGCTCGCGGGACTCGGCCGTCCGCTCGGGTGGATCCTCTTCGCCGCGATCGGCTTCCCGTGGTACCTCGTCGTGATCGCGAAGACGCCCGGGCTCCTCGGCTGGCTCCTCGGAACGGAGCTCTGGGCTCGTTACACAACCACGGTCCATCACCGCGCCGGCCCGCCGTGGTACTTCGTCGCGGTGCTCGCCGCGGGCGCGCTGCCGTGGACGGCCGCCGCGATCCACGGCACGTGGCGCGCGGGGCGCTCGGCGCGAGAACCGAGCGCGGCGAATGCCGCGCTCGTGTCCTGGGCGATCGCACCCGTCTTCTTCTTTTCCGCCTCGGGTTCGAAGCTTCCCGCGTACGTGCTCCCCGAGCTCGCCGCGTTGGCGATCCTCGCCGCGCGAGCGCTTGCCCGGCCCGGCGGGCTCGCGCGCTGGGGCACGGCGGTGCTTCTCGCGGCGCTCGCGATCGCCATCGAAACGGCCGGGCCGCGCGCCCTCGCTCCGTTCGTGGGCGTCACGCATTCCGCGAGCGTGGCGCTCCCGCTCGGCGCGCACGTGGCGGCCGCCGCGTTCACCGCCGGGGCGATCGCGATCGCATTCCGCTTCCCCGCCGCCGCGGCGCTGGCCGCTCTCACCGCGTGCTACGGCCTCCTCGGCGCGGCCCGAACGATCGAGGGACCGATCGGATCGCCCATCGCGATCGCGCGTATCCTGGAGCGGGCTCGCCAGCCCGACGAGCCGGTCGTGGAGCTCGGCGCCTTCTCGGCGGCGCTCCCCTTCTACCTGGGACGGCCCATCGCGATGGTCGACGTGCCCCGGACCGGGGCGTTCGAAGCTCCCGGATCCGAAACGCACGCCTTCCTGGACCTCGAGGACCTGCCGGGGCTCGTCCGGCGACAGGGACGCGTCTGGATCTACGCGCCGCGCGGCCGCGCGGCACGAGAAGCTGAGGCGATGAATCTGCGGTACGAGGTCATAGCCCGAACGCCGCACCGCGAGCTCGTGCTCTTCGAACCGATGCCGCCCGACACGGCCGGGTTACGCAGCGTCGGCGGGCGATAGGAGGAGCCATGTCCGAAGTCCTCGTGGAGCGCCGCGGCCCCGTCGCGCTCCTCACCCTGAACCGGCCCGACGTCCTGAACGCGCTCTCCCCATCGATTGCCGTCGCGCTCACCGAAGCGGTGGAGGCAGCCGGCCGCACGCCGGAGGTTCGCGCCATCGTGATCACCGGCGAGGGACGCGCCTTCTCATCGGGCGGGGACATCGGCTTCATGAGGAACGTCGTGGATCGCGGCGGGCGCTTCGAGGATTTCGAACCGCTCGTCGGCGGCGGACCCGGTGTGGTGCGCGCGATCATGCACTCGGAGAAGCCGGTGCTCGCCGCGGTGAACGGCGTCGCGGCGGGAGGCGGCATGAGCCTCGCGCTGGCGTGCGACGTCCGCTGGGCCGCGGAGGGAGCCCGGTTCGGGCAGTCGTTCGTGAAGATCGGGCTCCATCCCGACTGGGGCGCCGTCTACACGCTCCCGAGGCTGATCGGCCTCTCGCGCGCGCTCGAGATGATGTGGACCGGCGACCTGATCGACGCGGCCGAGGCGGAGCGGATCGGCGTCGTGAGCCGCGTCCTCGCCGCCGACCGGCTCCTCCCCGAGATGCTCGAGTTCGCGGAGCGCCTCGCGCGCGGGCCCGCCGTGGCGCTCGCCGAGATCAAGCACTCGGCGCGCGACTCGCTCGGCTACACGCTGGAGGAAGCCCTCGCGCGCGAGCTGTCGGCCCAGGAGCGATGCTGGGGAACGGCGGACGCGCGGGAAGGGTTTGCGGCATTTCTGGACAAGCGGGAGCCGAAGTTCGAGGGGCGCTGACCGCGCCACAGCGAGAACCGGAACGTGCTCGTCGAAGGCGAGCGCGTCGAGCGGTCTACTCCCCGTCCGCCAGCCGATACCCGACGCCGGTCTCGGTGAGGAGGATCCGCGGCCTTCCCGGGTCGCGCTCCAGCTTGTGCCGGAGCTGGCCCATGTAGACGCGGAGATAATGGTGCTGCTCGGTATAGCCGGGTCCCCACACCTCGCGCAGCAGGAAGTCGTGCGTCAGCACCCGTCCCGAATGGCGCGCGAGCGTGGCGAGGAGGCGGAACTCGATCGGCGTGAGCGCGATCTCGTTGCCGCGGGCGGTCACCCGGCGGCGGCCGAGATCGATCTTGAGATCTCCCGCGTCCACGACCGCGGCGTCGTCCCCGCTCCCTTCCCGCGCACGCCGGCGCAGGGCCGCGCGCATGCGCGCGAGCAGCTCGGGCATGGAGAAGGGCTTCGTGACGTAGTCGTCGGCGCCCGCGTCGAGCGCCTCGACCTTGTCCCGCTCACGCCCGCGGGCCGTGAGGACGAGGATCGGCACCGAGGACCACTCGCGAATCCGCCGCACCAATTCGAGTCCGTCCTGGTCCGGGAGCCCCAGATCGAGCAGCACGAGATCGGGAGCCCGCGTGGCCGCCTGGGCCAGCCCCTCCGCCGCGGTCTCCGCCTCGGCGTAGGCGTAGCGCTGGCTCTCGAGCGCCGCCCGCAGGAATCTCCGGATCGGAGCCTCGTCCTCGATCACGAGCACGAGCGCCGCCACCGTCTCGGGTTCCTCGCGCGTCATCGCGGTCCCGCCACGGCGCCGGCGCGCTCGGCGTCGACACGCGGTGGCGCCCCCTCGAGTGGAAGACGCACGGTGAAGACGGAGCCCCCTCCCGGCCGATTCCCGGCGACGATCGAACCCCCATGGGCTTCAACCACACCCTGGCAGATGGCGAGCCCGAGCCCGACGCCCGGCGCCGTGCGCGCCTGCGATCCGCGGTAGAACTTCTCGAATACGCGACGCTCATCCCCCGGACGCAGCCCCGGGCCGCGGTCGGCCACCTCCAGCTTCAGCGACCTGCCCTCGATCGCGGCGGCAATCTCGATCGGCTGCTCCGGCCCCGAGTACTTGTGCGCGTTCTCGACCAGGTTGCGTACCACCGCTTCCAGCAGCACGTCGTCCATCGGGACCAGGGGAAGATCGGGAGGCAGCGCGACCCGGACCGGCCGTCCTCCAAGCGACCCCTCGAGCCGGGTCAGGGCGGCTCCCACGACTTCTTCCACCGAGTGCCACTGCTTGACGACCCGGAGCCGCCCCGACTCGACCCGCGTCATGTCGAGCAGGTTGCCGATCAGCCGGTCGAGGCGGTCCGCCTCCTCGGAGATGGTCTGAGCGAGCTCCGACCGGGCGTCGCCCGGAAGGGAATCGCCGGAGGAGCGGAGGCTCGTCGCCGCGCCGACGATCGCCGCGAGCGGCGTGCGGAGATCGTGCGAGACCGAGCTCAGGAGCGCGCTTCGGGTCCGCTCCACCTCGATCTGCTCGCGGATGCGCTGCCCCTCTTCCGCCAAGCGGCAGCGCTCCATCGCGAGGGCGGCCTGGCTGGAGAGAGCCCTGAGGAGGTCTCCGGAGCGGCTGGCCTCGTTCGAGAGCGGCGGGGCGATCGAGAGGACGCCGAGCACGTTCACGCCGGCGATCAGCGGCACGTGCGCGCCGGCCGCGCCGGCGGGAATTCCCGAGGCGCTGCCCGCGGGCTGGCCGTTCGCGAACGCCCACTCCGCCGCGGCGCGCTCGGGAGACGCTTCGATCGCGCGCGGGTCGCCGGCGGCGGCAGCGAGGGCTCCATCGGCGCCGGGAACCAGCGCGGCCACGCAGCCTCCGAAGAGCTCCACGGCGCGATCCACGAGCGCCTGCAGCACCTCGCTCACCGTGCCGCGCACGGCGAGATCGTGGGTGAGCCGGTAGAGGGCCGCGGTCCTCCGCTCGCGCATCCGCGATTCCTCCCGCTGCTCCCGCAGGCGCGCGGTCAGCGTTCCGGTGACGACCCCGACGGCCAGCATCACCCCGAACACGACGAGGTACTGGGCGTCGCTGACGCGAAACGTGAACCGCGGCGGCACGAATGCGAAATCGAAGATCGCGACGCTCAGGACGGAGGCCACCACGGCGGCGCCGCGTCCGAACGCCATCGCCGCGACCACCACGCCGAGCAGGTAGACCATCGTGAGCCCGGCCGAGTCGAAGTGCGGCCGCATGAGGGCGGAGAGGAGGGTGCAGACCGCCAGGATCAGCGGGACGCCGGCGGCGGCCGGGAGCCTGGGTCGGGGGTTCATGGAGCTTCGATCGTACCCCTTTTGGAGCTCCTCCCGGGACTCTCGGGGGGCCTTCTTGACGGGTTCTTGACGCCCCCAACGCCGGTTCGGACGCCGCGTTGACGCCCCTCCCTGCTCTACTGGACGTGGCCGCGGGGAGCGCTTCCACGCGGCCCCGGCATGCTCGAACGACTGCGACGCGCCCTGATCGGCGCCCCTCGGAACCTCTTCGATCCGCGAATCCACCAGCACCTCGCGCTGATGGCCTTCTTCGCCTGGGTGGGGCTCGGATCGGACGGCCTCTCCTCCTCCTCGTACGGTCCCGAGGAGATCTACCGCCAGCTTGGCGCGCACCAGCACCTCGCGCTCTACCTGGCCCTGGCGGTGATGGGAACGGTGTTTCTCATCTCGGCGTCCTATCGGCAGATCATCGAGCAGTTCCCGTCCGGCGGCGGGGGGTACCTCGTCGCGACGAAGCTTCTCGGGCCCGTTCCGGGCGTGGTCTCCGGCTCGGCCCTCGTAACCGATTACGTCCTTACGATCTCGATCTCGATCGCGGCGGGATGCGAAGCGATCTTCTCGTTCATCCCGCCCGTCTGGCAGCCCCTGAAGCTCCCCTCGGAGTACGTCGTTCTCGGGTGCCTCGTGCTCCTCAACCTGCGCGGCGTCAAGGAATCGGTCTACGTCCTCACGCCGATCTTCCTCACGTTCATCGCCACGCACGTGGGGTTGATCGTCTATGGGATCCTTCGTCACGCGGGAAACGTCGGCGCGCTGGTCCCGGCCACGTTTCATGAGACCGCCTCCGCCACGTCGGCCCTCGGCTTCGCCGGCGTGGCGCTGCTCCTCCTCCGTGCCTTTTCCCTCGGCGGCGGGACGTTCACGGGAATCGAGGCGGTGAGCAACGGCGTCGGGATCCTGCGCGAGCCGCGCGTCGAGAACGGCAAGCGGACGATGCTCTACATGGCCGCCTCGCTCGCCTTCACCGCCGGCGGGATCCTCCTCTGCTACCTGCTCAACGGAGTCCGGTTCGAGCCCGGCCGCACCCTGAACGCTTCCCTCTGGGACCTTCTGGCTGGCCGCTGGAGCGTAGGCGGGCTCGGGATCGGCACGGCCGTCGTGGGGATCACGCTCGTCTCGGAAGGGGCGCTTCTCTTCGTCGCCGCCCAGACGGGTTTCGTCGACGGGCCCCGCACGCTCTCCGCCATGGCGGCGGACGACTGGGTTCCGCGCCGGTTCAAGAACCTGTCCGAGCGGCTCGTCACCCAGGACGGCGTGCTGGGCATGGGACTCGCGGCGGGAGCGGTCCTCGCGTATACCGCGGGCTCGGTCGGGCTTCTCGTCGTCATGTACTCGATCAATGTCTTCCTGACCTTCACGCTGAGCCAGCTCGGGATGGCGCTTCACTGGCTCCAGGTCAGGAAGTCGGAACGACACTGGAGGCTCCGGCTCCTCATCGCGACGACGGGCGCCGTCGTGACGGCCACGATTCTCTCCATCACCGTGGCCGTGAAGTTCCGGGAGGGCGGCTGGCTCACGCTCCTCGCGACCGGCATCCTGATCGCGCTCTGCTTCGCGATCCGGAGGCACTACCGGAACGTGCGCTCGCACCTGCGCATGCTCGACGACACGCTCCTCGATCTGCCGCTCCCCTCGAACGGCGCCGCCATGCCGCATCAGGCGGATGCCCCGACCGCGATCGTCCTGGTCGAGTCCTTCAGCGGGCTCGGCGTGCACACGTTCCTGTGGATCCACCGGCTCTTCCCCGGCCGCTTCCCGAACGTGGTCTTCGTCTCCGTCGGCCTCGTCGACTCGGCGCAGTTCAAGGGGGTGAACGAGCTGGGCGCGCTCGAACAGCGCGTGAAGGAGAACCTGGACCGGTACGTGGACATGGCGCGCAAGATGGGTTTCCACGCCGAGTCGCGATACGCCCTCGGCACCGACGTGGCCGAAACGCTCGAGGACTTGTGCGCCTCGGTCGCAGCGGAGGTGAACCGGCCCGTCGTGTTCGCCGGCCGGCTCGTGTTCGAGGCGGAGCGCCCATTCACCCGCTCCCTCCACGACGAGACGGCGTACAGCCTCCAGCGGAGGCTCCTCTTCCGCGGGATCCAGGTGATCATCCTGCCCGTGCGGGTCTGGGAGCAGACCGCGAGCCCGCCGGGGCGGGTGGGCGTAGAGACTGGCGGACTCCCCCGCGAGGCGGTAAGCTCCCCGCACCATCGACGAGTACGGAAGGGCCTTACGGCTCCGGCGACGCCCGGACCCCGCCGGTCCCCGTGACCCCGCGAACGAGGAGGACGGAACCGTGACCCCCGAAACGATGGCCGCGCCGAGCGGCCTCTGCACCTACCGCACCGAGAACGGCGTCGCCGTGCTCGAGCTGTGCGACCCGCCCGCGAACACCTACACGTACGAGATGATGCGAGCCCTCGACGAGGCGATCTTGAAGGCCCGGTTCGACGAGGGCGTTCACGTGATCCTGCTGCGCGGCGCGGGGGACAAATTCTTCTGCGCGGGCGCGAACATCAAGATGCTCCAGACCGCGAATCCGGTCTTCAAGTACTACTTCTGCCTGCACGCGAACGAGACGCTGAACCGGCTCGAGCAGACCCCCAAGCTGGTGATCGCGGCGCTCAACGGGCACACGGTCGGCGGCGGGCTCGAGATCGCGATGGCCGCGGACATCCGGATCGCGAGGCGCAACGCCGGCAAGATCGGCCTGCCCGAGGTCACCCTCGGCGTCCTCCCGGGAACGGGCGGCACGCAGCGCCTCGCCCGCATCGTCGGAAAGCCGCGCGCGATCGAGATGATGGCCACGGGCGCCGTCTTCTCCTTCGAGGAGGCGG
>JBLMWD010000048.1:0-20730 GCA_050257045.1 Bacteroidota bacterium
GAGCCCCATGCGCACGGAGTCCTGCCGCGTGGCGCCGCCCGCGATGGCGCGCGCGCCCACCACGCGCTCCCGCGGCACGCGCGCGAGCGCGTCCCGCGCCGGACCGACGAGCGCCTCGGGCACGACCGCCACGACCTCGCCCACGTCGGGATGGCGCAGGAAGGGGGCGGCCGCGCGCTCGAGGAGCGTCGTTCCCTCGAGGTCGAGGAGGAGCTTGGGTCCGAGCCCGCCCATGCGCCGGCCGTCGCCCGCGCCCGCGAGGATCACGGCGAGGTCCACGCGTCAGCCCGCGAGCGAGCGCTCGATGGCTTCGGCCACCGTGGCGGCGGGGATCATCGAGAGGCCGGACGGCGCGTCGTCGGCTTCGAGCGAACGCTTCGGCACGATGGCCGAGCGGAACCCGAGGCGCGCGGCCTCGGCGAGGCGCCGGGCGAGCTGCGGCACCGGCCGGAGCTCTCCGCCGAGGCCGACTTCGCCGATCATCACGCGGTCGGGTGGAAGGGCGCGGTCGCGGAACGAGGAGGCGAGCGCGAGCGCCAGGCCGAGGTCGGCCGCGGGCTCGTCGAGCCGGATCCCGCCCGCCACGTTCACGAAGACGTCGGCGCCGGCCAGGGAGAGCCGCGCCCGCTTCTCGAGCACGGCGATCACCACGGCGAGCCGCTTCGGATCGATCCCCTGCGCCACGCGCTGCGGGTTCGCGAAATGGGTCGGCGCGACGAGCGCCTGCACCTCGACGAGGAGCGGGCGCGTCCCCTCGATCGACGCGACCACCGCGGAGCCCGGGGCCGGCTCGCCGCGCTCGCGGAGGAGCCGCTCCGAGGGGTTCGTCACCTCGACGAGCCCGTCGCCGCGCATCTCGAAGACGCCGATCTCGTGCGTGGAGCCGAAGCGGTTCTTCGCCGCGCTCAGGATGCGGTATCCGTGGTGCGGGTCCCCCTCGAGATACAGCACCGCGTCGACCATGTGCTCGAGCGTGCGCGGCCCCGCGACCGAGCCCTCCTTCGTGACGTGTCCGATGAGGAGGACCGGGAGGCCGCGCTCCTTGGCGAGGCGCAGCAGGCGGAGCCCGCATTCGCGGACCTGCGAGACGCTCCCGGGCGCCGCGTCGAGGGAGCCGAGCGAGAGGGTCTGCACCGAGTCGACGACGAGGAGCGCGGGCCGGAGGCGCTCCACCTCGGCCTCGATCGCATCGAGGTCGATCTCGGAGTGGATCCAGAGGTTCTCGGCGCGGCCGAGGAGGGCGATCCGCTCGGCGCGCATGCGGGTCTGTCGCGGCGACTCCTCTCCCGAGACGTAGAGCACCGCGCGTCCGGCCGCGCCGAGGGCGGCCGCCATCTCGAGCGCGAGGGTCGACTTCCCGATTCCCGGGTCGCCGCCGATCAGGACGAGCGATCCCGGCACGAGGCCGCCGCCGAGGACGCGGTCGAGCTCGCCGATCCCGGTGCGCCAGCGGTCCTCGGCGCCGGGCTCGATCGAATCGATCTTCACGGGCGATGCCGCCGTCCCGGCGTACCCGGCGCGCCCGCTCCCGCGCGCGGCACGCCCCGCGGCGCGCGCCGGCTCGGCGGGCGCCTCCGCGGCGCTGTTCCACGCCTCGCACTGCGGGCACTTCCCGAACCACTTCGGGCTCTCGTGGCCGCACGCGGTGCAGAAGAAGGATCCCGCCGCGCGCGCCTTCGCCATCAGAAGATCCCGATCTTGAGGTAGCGCTTCGGATTCTTCCGGATGTCCTTCACGAGGTCGTTCGTGTTCCGGATCGTCTCGCGCATCTCGGTATAGAGGGTCGTGTCGGCGATCGCGCGCCCGAGCGACCCCTGGCTCGAATCGACACGGGCCACCACGCGCTGCAGCGACACGGCGGTCACGGAGAGCTGGTCGGCCAGGCTCGAGAGCTTGCGCGAGGCGGTGTCGAAGTGCTGGAGCGACGTCCCGACCTGGTCCTTGTTGGTCGCCGCGATGGTCCGCAGGTCGTGCGCCGCCGCCTTGAAGTCGAGGATCGCGGTGCGCAGGTCCTGGCGGTTGTCGCCGAGCGCGGTGTTCAGGGAATTGGACGCGCGCTCCATGTTCTTCGACGTCCGCTCCACCACGGCGGGATCGATCGCGTCGAGCATCACGTTGAGCCGCGAGGAGAGCTCGGTCATCTCGGTGAGGAGGTCGCCCGCCCCCGAGATCACCTCGGGGACGCCCGACTGGAAGCGGCCGGGAACCGGGTTCTTGGGGTCGAAGCGCCCGGGCGCCGACCCGGGATCGAGCGCCAGGAACTTCTCCCCCATGAATCCGATGTTCGCGATCCGGATCGAGGCGTCGGGGTGGAGCGTCACGTCGCGCTGGAGCTCGAACTCGACGCGCACCAGCTGATCTTGAAGCTTCACGTCGGTCACGGCGCCCTTCCGCACGCCGCGCACGTTCACGGGATCGCCGACCGCCAGGTTCCCGACCTCCTGGAACGAAGCGTTGTAGTTCCGCTTCCGCTCGCCGAGCCGGAACTCCTTCACCCAGACGATCCCGGCCAGGAGGAGCACGAGGGCGAGGAGCCCGAACATGCCGACCTGCACGGCGTTCTTGCGCGACGTCTGACTCATCCGGCCCCCGTCATGTGGGTTGGAGGGGTCCTTCCGAGGACCCCTCGATGAACTGGCGCAGCGCCGGGTCGGTGGTCGCCTGGATCTCGTCCGGCGTCCCCGTGGCGTGGATCCGTCCCTCGTGCAGCATGGCGATCCGGTCGGCGATATGATAGGCGCTCCGCATGTCGTGCGTCACGGCGATGGAGGTCATGCCGAGGCGCTGCTGGAGACGCCGGATGAGCTGGTTGATCACGTCCGCGGTGATCGGGTCGAGCCCCGTGGTCGGCTCGTCGTAGAGCATGATCTTGGGATTCAGGACGAGCGACCGCGCGAGCGCCGCCCGCTTCTTCATGCCGCCGCTCAGGAGGGAGGGGCGCATCGACTCGGTGCCCTCGAGGCCCACCAGGGCGAGCTTCTCCGAGACGACGATGTCGATCTGCTCCTCGGGCATCGGCGTGTGCTCCCGGAGCGGGATCCCCACGTTCTCCCCCACGGTCATCGAGTCGAAGAGGGCGCCTCCCTGGAAGAGCATCCCCATCCCCCGGCGCAGCTCGAGCAGGTCCTTCTCGCCGAGGTCTTCCACCTCGAGCCCGTTCACGAGGACCTTCCCCCGGTCGGGGGCCATCAGCCCGACCACGTGCTTCAGGAGCACCGATTTTCCCGTGCCGCTCCGTCCGATGATGACGAGGCACTCGCCGCGCCGCACGTCGAGGTCGAGGCCGCGGAGGACCTGCTTCCGGCCGAGACGCTTCCAGACGTCCCGGAACTCGATCGCGACGTCAGCCGGCAAAGAGCACCCGGAAGAGGAACGAGGCGAGAAGGTAGTCGACGATCAGGATGAGGAGGCAGGAGGCCACGACCGCGTGGGTCGTGGCGACGCCGACCCCCTCCGCGCCGCCCTCGCTCTTCAGGCCGAAATAGCAGCCCATCATTGCGATGATCCCGCCGAAGAAGAACGACTTGAGCAGGCCCGAGAAGACATCCTGCACCTTGAAGTAGAGCTTGAGCCCGCTCACGAACGTGTGCGTCGAGACGTCGAGCGTCATGATGGAGACGAGCCACCCCCCCGCGATCGCCACGACGTCGGCGAAGACGGTGAGCGCGGGGAGCATGAGGAACGCGGCGAGGAAGCGCGGCACGACGAGGAAGCGGACGGGGCTGATCCCCATCGTCTCCATGGCGTCGACCTGCTCCGTCACGCGCATCGTCCCGAGCTCGGCCGCGATCGAGGCGCCGACGCGGCCGCCCACGACGAGCGCGGTGAGCACCGGCCCGAGCTCGATCACCACCGATTTCCCGATCACCGTGCCGAGGTAGATCATCGGCACGTAGTCGCGCATCTGGTAGGAGGCCTGCACGGCGGTCACCGCGCCGGTGAAGAGCGCGACGATGACCGTGAGCGGCATCGAGCCGACCCCGATGTGCGCCATCTGGGCGATGAGGAGGCCGATCCGCCGGATGCCGTCGGGGATCCCCCGCACCACGTCGCCGAAGAGGATGAAGACCTCGCCGACGTCGCCGAGCCATCCCAGGACGAGCCGCTCGGCCCAGGTGGATTCCGGCGCGTCGGAGGCGGGCTCGTTCACCGCGGGCCCGTCACCACGCTAGCCCCTGGCCTCCGGCACGTCCCGCAGCGACTCGAAACGCGTGCACTCGCCGAGGAAGGCGAGCTCGATGCTTCCGGTGGGGCCGTTCCGCTGCTTCGCCACGATGATCTCCGCCTTTCCGTCGCGCTTGTCGGGGTCGCTCTCGTAGACGTCCTGCCGATAGACGAACAGGACCACGTCGGCGTCCTGCTCGATCGCCCCCGACTCGCGGAGGTCGGAGAGCATCGGCCGGCGGTTCCCGCCCCGCGTTTCCACCGCGCGCGAGAGCTGGGAGAGGCCGACGACCGGCACCTCCAGCTCCTTCGCGAGCGCCTTCAGCGAGCGCGAGATCGCCGAGATCTCCTGCTGGCGGTTCTCGGAGTTCTGGGGTCCGCGGATGAGCTGGAGATAGTCGATCACGATCATGCCGAGCGGCACCTCGGAGACGAGGCGGCGCGCCTTGGCGCGGATCTCGAGGATGCCGATCGCGGGCGTGTCGTCGATGAAGATCGGCGCTTCGTGCAGCTCCTCCGCCGCCTTCATGAGGCGCCGGTACTCGTCGTTGCTCGCGTATCCGCGCCGCATCTTGTGGATGTCGACGCGCGCGTGGGAGCACATGAGCCGCTGCACGAGCGACTCCTTCGACATTTCCAGGCTGAAGACGGCGACGGCGTGGCGGTCCTTGGCCCGCGCGCGCGCGCCCACGTTCTCGGCGATGTTCATGGCGAAGGAGGTCTTTCCCATCGAGGGGCGCCCCGCGATCACCACGAAGTCGGACTTCTGGAACCCGGCCGTCATCTCGTCGAGGTCGTAGTAGCCCGACGCGATGCCGGTCACGTGCACCTTCCGCTGCCGGTACTCCTCGATCGACTGGTAGGCCTGGAGGACCAGCGTGCGCATCGGCTGGAATCCGGTGCGGAGGCTCTCGTCGGAGATGGCGAAGATCTGCTGCTCGGCGCGGTCGAGGAGGTCGCCGGTCTCCTCGCGCTGCTCGTAGGCGTCGCCGACGATGGCCGTGCCGACCTCGATCAGCCGGCGGAGAACCGCCTTCTCGCGCACGATCTTGCAGTAGTGCTCCACGTTGGCCGCGGTCGCGACGAACTGGTCGAGCGTGGTCAGGTAGGTGACGCCGCCGATCGACTCGATCTCCTTCCGGCGCTTGAGCTCCTCCACCAGCGTGACCATGTCGACCGGAACCCCCTCCTTGGAGTCGAAGAGGGCGACCATGGCGCGCCAGATCCGCTTGTGGGCCTCCTTGTAGAAGTCGCGCTCCTCGAGGTGCTCGATGGCGACCGCGATCGCGTCGCGCGAGAGGAGCATCGCCCCGAGCACCGATCGCTCGGCGTCGGGGGCCTGGGGCGGCACGCGCCCCAGCTCGGACATCATCTCCGGCTGCGTCGGTAAGAGGGCGCGGCGTTCTTCCCGCGCTCCGCCGGCGGTCACGACGCGCTCCCCTGGCGCAGCGTGTCACGCACCCGCTGGAGGTCGACCCAGGCCTCGCGCTTCAGTCCGGGGTTCCGGAGGAGCGCGGCGGGGTGATAGGTCGGGATCAGCGGGACGCCGCGGAAGGCGAACGTCTTCCCGCGCATCGAAGCCATCGACGACTTGGTCTGGAGGAGCGCCTGCGCCGCCGAGAGGCCGAGCGCGCAGATCAAGGCCGGCTTCACGAGCGCGATCTGCTGCTCGAGGAAGGGGAGGCATTGCTCCACCTCGTCGGGCGCCGGGACGCGGTTGTCGGGCGGCCGGCACTTGAGGACGTTGCAGATGTAGACCTCTTCGCGCCGGAGCTCGATCGCCGCGATCATCTTGTTGAGGAGTTGTCCGGCGCGCCCCACGAACGGAAGCCCCTGGGCGTCCTCGTCCCGGCCGGGCGCCTCGCCCACGAAGAGGAGCCGGGCCGAGGGGCTGCCGTCCGCGAAGACGGTCTGGGTGCGGGTCCCGCAGAGGGAGCAGCGCCGGCAGGCCGCCACCTCGCGAGCTAACCCGGCGAGCTCCCGCAAGGGAGCCGCCGGAGACTCCGGCGTTGCCACTGCGGCCGCCGCCGTCTCGAGCAGAACGGCCGGTAGTTCCTCGGCCCCGGCCCGCGTTCGCGGGCCGTCCGCCGGCGCTGCCGCGCCGACGTGCGGCGTCAAAATAAGTGTGCGTCCCCGGGAGCGCTCGCGCCCGATCAGCGCCCGCGCCTCCCGGACCAGCTCCCCCAACTCCCGATGAAGCTCGCCCCTCGCCTCCTCCACCGCCGTCCCCTCCCCATCAGTGCTTCAACGCCGCCGCCACGCGCAAGAGAATCGCGCGCGCCACCTCCCTCTTGGGGCGAAGTCCCAACGCCTCGGGCTCGCCGTCCAAACCGATCAAGGTCACGTCGTTCTGGTCCGAGCCGAACGCCGCCCCGGGACGGAGCGGGTTGTTGATCGCGACCAGGTCGAGACCCTTTCGTTTCATCTTCTCCCGCCCGCGCGCCATCTCGTCCCGGGTCTCGAGGGCGAACCCGGTGAGGTGCTTCTTCGGGAAGCGCGCGCGCACGAGGGCGAGGATGTCGTCCGTCGGACGAAGCTCCAGGCTCACGCCGCCGTTTCCGCGCGGGATCTTCTGGTCGCGCGGGGACGCCGGGGTGAAATCGCTGACCGCGGCCGCCATGATGAGCGCGTCGGCCGAGGGCATCGCGGCGAGCACCGCGTCGCGCATCGCCGAAGCCGAGCGGGCCTCGACGCGCTCCACGCCGAAGGGCGCCGCCTCCGTGGTCCGCGCGAGGATCAGCTGGACCCGCGCGCCCTGGCGCCGCGCCTCCTCCGCGATGGCGACCCCCATCTTCCCGCTCGAGCGGTTCGTGATCACCCGCACGGGATCGATCGCTTCCTCGGTCCCGCCGGCGGTCACCACGATGCTCCGGCCCGAGAGCGGCGCGCCCGCCATCGGACGCGCGAGCGCCGCGGCCGCGGCCTCCACGATCGCCTCGAGCGACGCCATCCGCCCCATTCCCGACTCGCCGTCGGCCAGCTCGCCGGCCTCCGGTCCCACCATCGCGGCGCCGCGTCCGGTGAGCGTCCGGACGTTCGCCTGCACCGCGGGGTGCTCCCACATCGCCGTGTTCATCGCGGGCGCGAGAAGGAGCGGCGCCCGGGTGGCGAGGAGGGCGGTCGAAAGGAGATCGTCGGCGAGGCCGTGCGCCGCCTTGCCGATCAGGTTCGCGGTGGCGGGCGCGACCAGGAAGAGGTCGGCCTCGCGCGCGAGCCCGATGTGCGCCATGCCCAGCGGCGACGGAGGGGAGTCCTCGAACCACGGGCCCGATCCCAGCGCCTCCTTCTCGAAGAGACCGCAGAGCACCGGACCGCGCGTCACCGCCTTGAGCGCGTCGACCGTCACGAACCGCAGTGCCGTCTTCGTGAGCAGGACCGAAACGCGCGCTCCGCGCGCGCGCAGCGCCCGAACCAGCTCGGGCGCCTTGTACGCGGCCACTCCCCCGGTCACCCCGAGGAGGACGCGCGCATGACTCAGATTCGGGCCCGGCTCCGGCACGGCATCACTCGTCGGACGGGATCGCCGGCGCCTCCTCCTTCGGCTCATCCTCGCCCGGATCGGCGTAGCGGTAGAGGACGTTCCCCTTCAGGGCCTCCTCCAGGGCGGCGTTCGTCACCTTCCCGCCGATGTTCAGGCCGGTCTGCCGCGACAGCTCGTTCAACCGCCGCGCCTCGCGGGCGGCCACGATGATCAGCTCGTACTTGTTCGGGATGTTGCTGGACCGGAGCACGTCTGCATTTTCCATTCGGTGTTCCTCCTCGCGTGAAATGGTAGCGCGGCTCGGGCTCGCCGACGAGCCCGCCGCGATCGATTTTTCGTCCGAGTCCGCCGCCACCCGCTCCCGCTACGATCCGGCCGCGACCGCCTCGAGCCGGCGGGTGCGGCACCGTTCCGCCCAGACGATGGCGAGGACGCGGCGCGACGCCGTCTCGAAGTGGTCGTTCACCACGGCGTAGCCGTACTCCCGCACCATCGGGATCTCCCGCCGCGCGTTCTCGAGCCGGATCCGGATCCGCTCGTCGCTGTCGGTGCCGCGATGCCGGAGCCGCGCTTCCAGCGCCTCCATCGAGGGAGGCAGGATGAAGAGGAAGACCCCATCCGGGTAAACGCTCCGCACCGCCATCCCGCCCTGCACGTCGATGTCGAGCAGCACGTTGTGGCCCGCCCGGAGCGCCTCCTCGATCTGCGACCGGAGGGTCCCGTACCAGTCGCCGTGGACGCGGGCGTGCTCGACGAACGCCCCCGCCTCGACGCGCCGGCGGAACTCCTCCTGCGAGAGGAAGAAGTAGTCCACCCCCTCGACTTCGTGGGGCCGGCGCGGCCGGGTCGTGGCCGACACGGAGTAGACGAGATCGGGCCCCTCTTCGAGGAGCGTCTTCACGAACGAGCTCTTCCCGGCCCCCGAGGGTCCCGACACGACCACCACGAAACGGCGGTACGCGTCGCTCAGGAAGGATCCGGGGTCACTCAATGTTCTGGACCTGCTCGCGGATCCGCTCGAGCTCCTCCTTCACCTCGACCACCTGCTCCACGATCGGCACGTCGTTGGACTTGGAGCCGATCGTGTTGATCTCGCGGTTCATCTCCTGGAGCAGGAAGTTGAGCTTCCGCCCCGGCGCCGACTCCTCGTCGAGGAACTTGAGGAAGTGGTCGCAGTGCGCTTCCAGCCGGACGCACTCCTCGGTGCAGTCGAGCCGGTCGGAGAGGAGCGCGATCTCCATGAGGAGCCGGTCCTCCGGGATCTCGGTCTCAGCGAGCAGCGCGCGGACCCGCTCCTTCATCTTCTCGTGCGTCTCTCGCACCCGCTCGGGCGCGCGCTGGCGGATCCGCGCGACGCGGCTCCGCACGAGCTCGACGCGCGCGGACAGGTCCTTCTTGAGCGCCTCCCCCTCGGTCTCCTTCATCCGCACGAGGTCCTTCGTCGCCTTCTCGAGCGCATCCCGGAGGAGCCCCAGGTAGAACTCGGAGGAGCGCCCGGGCTCCTGCCAGGTGAAGACGTTCGGGAGCGACGCGATCGTGCCGAGGTCGACGTCGCCGGGGAGGCCGTATTTGGACTTCACGCTCCGGAGGAGCTCCACGTAGCGCTCCGCGGCGCGCTCGTCGAGAGTGAGCGTGCCGCCCGGCTCGGATGAGTCGTCTCCGTCCTGCCCCCAGGTCACGACGACGCTCAGCTTGCCGCGCGAGACCTGGTCCTGGACGATCTTCCGGGCCTCCGCCTCGAACGCGGCGAAGGCGCGCGGCAGACGCGCCGAAACCTCACAGAATCGGTGATTTACGGAACGGACTTCGGCCGCGAGACGGAGGCCGTCGGTTAGGGCCTCCCCCCGGCCGTAACCGGTCATGCTTCGGACCATGGATGGATTCCCGTCTCCTTCGGGGTAGGGCCGTACTCTACCCTCCCCGGCCGGGGGCCGTCAACGAACCCCGCGGGGTGCCTCGACGAACCCCGCGGGGTAGAATGGCGTTGACCCTCCACGGAGCGCTCCCTAACGTGCCGCCCATGCCTCCGCCCGCGCCCGAGAAGGCGCAAGCCCCGAAACGACAAGCGGGTTCCGGGTCCGCGCCGCCTCCGCCGGGAGCGCCCGCGCGACGCGGGGCCCGGCGGCCGCTCCGGACCTTCCTGCTGGGGCTGATCGTCGTCCTGGCCGCGGCGGCGCCGTACGCGCGGACGCTCGACTACGACTTCGTCTGGGACGACCACTACACGGTCGGCCCCCACCTCGAGGTGCGCGGGTGGAGCGACGTCGAACGGATCTGGCGGATTCCCTTCGACTCGCTCCTGAACGACGTCTCGCTCAAGCGCACCTACTTCCGGCCGGCGACGCTCTACAGCCTCGCCCTCGACTGGGCTGCCTCGCCGAACGATCCCCGGGCCTTCCACCGCACCAACGTGATCCTCTACGCGCTGACGTGCCTCTTCCTCTGGCTCTTCGCGGCCGAGCTGTCGGGACGTCCCACGGCGGCCGCGGCGGGAGCGGTCCTCTACGCACTGCACCCGGCGCATCCCGAGAACGTCGCCTTCGTCTCCGGGCGCACCGACGTCCTGAGCGGACTCTTCCTCTTCGCGGCGTTCTGGGTCGCGGTCCGGTTCGGGCCCCGCATCCGCTCGCCGTGGCGGAAGCTCCTCCCGGCGGCGCTCGTCCTCCTGCCGAGCCTCTACGCGAAGGAGATCGGCCTCTTCGCGGCGCCGCTCCTTCCGGTCGCGCTCTGGGTGGCCGACCGCCGGATGAAGGCCGCCGACGCGGCGCGCGCCGCGGCCGCCGTCCTGGCCGCGGCGGGGATCTATCTCGCGACGCGCTTCGCGGTGCTCCACGCCCCACCGCTCCCCGCCATCTCGCCCGTGGAGGGGACGATCCCACAGATCCTCACGAGCGTCGCGGTGGTGGCGCGCTACGTCCCGATCCTCTTCCTCCCGATCGGGCTCAGCGCGCGCCACGAGATCCAGGAGACGCACGCGCCGGATATCGTTTTCCTCCTGGGGATCGGCGTCCTCGCCGCGATCATCTGGGGGATTGTCGCCGCCGCCCGGAAGCGGTCGCCGTGGCTCGTACCCCTTTCTCTCTACGCCGCCACGCTCCTTCCACTCTGCTACGTCCGCCTCCTCTCGGGGGCGATCGTGGCCGAGCGGTTCCTCTTCGTCCCGAGCGCCTCGATCGCGCTCGCGGCGGCCCTCCTTCCGGGATCGCTCCCGGGCCGGAGCGCGCGCCGGCGTGAGGCCAACGATGCCCCTGCTGCCTTCCTCATCGCCTCGAGCGCGGCTGCGGCCGCGCTCGTCGTTCTGCTGATCCCGCGCGTCTCGCTCTGGAAGACCGACGGCACCCTCTTCGTCTCCATGCTGCGCGACTCGCCGGAGTCGCCGCACGTGCACGCGATCCTGGGCGGCTACTACTACGGGAGGCGGGACCTCACGCGCTCGGTCTTCCACTACCGGCGCGCGATCGCGCTCCACCCCTACACGCCCGACCTCCTCCTCAATCTCGGCGCCGCCGAGGACGAGCTGGGGCAGAGCGACTCCGCCTTCACGCACATCCGGCTCCTGAACCGCCTCTGGCCCGACTACGCCCCGGGGCTCTACGCGCTCGGCAACCTCTACGTCCGGATCGACCGGCCCGACTCGGCCGCCGCGTCGTTCCGGGCCTCGCTCGAGCGCATGCCGAACTTCCCGCAGGCCGAGAACAACCTGGGCGGGGTCCTCGAGCGGCAGGGGAAGATGGAGGAGGCGCTCGTCCACTACCGCCGCGCCATGGCGCTCGACAGCACGTTCGCCGCGCCGCGGAACAACTTCACGCGCCTCACCGCGGAGCTCCGGGGAAAGCGGTGACGCTCGACGCCCGGACCCTGGTCGGCCGGCGCCTCACCGGCGTCGTGCCGCTCGCGCCCCGCTCCTTCGCGCTCGGGCTCCTTCCCGCGCCGCGCGCCTTTCTCTGGGTGCACGTCGGCCGGAAGACGGCGTGGCTCGCGCTCGCGGAAGAGCTCCCGATCCGCCCCGACCCGCGCGGCTCCCGCTTCGGAGGGCTCGAGGACCCGCTCCGCGGGACGCGCATCGTCGAGAGCACGATCGATGGGAGCACGCTGCGCCTCGTCGTCGGAATCGAGCCGCGAGGCGGCGAGGAACCACCGGGGGCCGCCACGGCCGAGCTCACCATCGGCGGCGGCGGAAAGCGGGCCAACGTGGTGCTCCGCCAGATTCCGGACGGGACTGTCCTTTGGGCACTCCATCGGGACGAGACGGAGCCGGCCGCGCCCGGGCCGCCCGGGTTCCAGGCGCCGCGCCTCCTGCTCGCAGCCGACACGGCCGCTCGCGAAGCACTGCGCGGGTCGATTGAGGCTTCGTTCCGGGAGGACTTCGAGCGCGAGGCGAAGAAGACCCTCGACCGCGCCGAGCGCACGCTGGCCCGGCGCGTCGAGGCGTTGGAGGGGGACCGCGAGCGGGCGCGCGACCGGCTGCTCGACCGGAGAAGGGCCGAGATCCTCCTCGCGCACCTCAAGGAAGTCCCAAGGGGGGCGAGCCGCGTCGGACTCCCCGATCCATACGCGGACTCGCCGGGCTCCCGGATCGAGATCGCCCTCGACCCGGCGCTTTCCCCTCAGGAGAACGCGGCGCGCCTCTTTCGAGCCGCGAAGCGAGGCGAGCGCGGCGAGGAGCGAATCGAGGCGAGGCTCCGTTCCGCGCGCGAGGCGCTGGCGAGAATCGCCGACCTCCGCCGCGTTCTCTTCGACCGTCCGCCGAAGGAAGCGCTCGCGACGCTCGCGGCCCTCCTCGACGAGACGGGACTTTCGATTTCAGGTGCACGGGGCAACCAGCGGGAGATCCATCTGGGTCGACGGACCGCCGTGGCGCCCCGTGCGAAACGTCCCGGCCGACCGTCAGGGGCGCACCATTCAGTCGGGCCAAGGACGTTCACGACTTCCGATGGGTGGACGGTCTGGGTCGGACGCAACAACACCCAGAACGACGAGATCACCCACCGCCTGTCCAACCCCCACGACTACTGGCTGCACGTCGTGGGGGTCCCGGGTTCCCACGTGATCCTGCGCCGGCCTTCGCGGACCGCAATCCCCACGCGTCGCACGCTCGAGGAGGCAGCAATGATTGCGGCCTGGTTCAGCAAGGCGCGGAAGCTGTCGCGGGTCCCCGTGATCTACACCGAACGGAAATTCGTCACCAGGCCACGCCGAGGGAAGCCGGGACTGGCGCTCTGTTCACGGGAGAAGGAGTTGCTCGTCCGTCCTCGGTTGCCCGAGGGGGACGCCGGCACGGAAGGCAGCGAGGTGTCGAGCGATTGATGCGGAGCCTTGGGAAGGGGGGGACCATTCCCGCAAGAAAAGGAACCGGGGCCGCGGACGGACGGGGCACCCAGATAGTGTCAATCTAGCTAGGAGCCTTTATGTCCATAAGGACTCGGAGAATTAATGGGTTTGCCCTGGCCATGGCGATCATCCGAGAGCTCCCCATCCTCCGCGACCCAAACCACCGATGCTTGGTCGGGCTGAGCGACGGTCCGCCGCTCTCCCCAGGCGGCCTTGACCGCCTCACCTCCCGCCCGACGCGAGGTGTCAAAAGCATTCGCCGTGCCCCCTTGTGAAAAGACGCCAACTTTCCTGGAACCAGGACGCAACTCACGTGATTACCTGAGATTGGAGTGCACTCGATGTCCCTTCCGCACTCCAGTCCTGCCCCCACTCGGGCCACCCCACGTGACATGAATGTCACACCTTGACAGTGTCGAACCGCGTAAGTCGGTGGCTGCCATGCCGCGTGTGGCGATGTCACGCTCCAGGGCCCTTCGGACCTCGATGTCACACCGATCTACTGTCCTTATGTCAGGTCGAGTTTGGCCGGCGGGACGGATGGAGGAACGGGGGGTGGCGAAGCGGGAAGAAGAGGACCCCGGAGGAAGAGAACCCTAGTAGATCTGCTTGAGAAGCCGGATCAGGTGTCTCCGGGTGATGCCGAGCTCGAGCGCGGCGCGGCTCCGGTTCCCGCCGTTGCGGGAGAGGGCGGCCAGGATCTCCTCGCGCTTCAGGAGATCGACCTTGCTGCGGAGCCCGCGCGCCGACTGGGTGTCGGACGCCGGGGCGCCGCCCGGATGGAGGAGCTTCACGAGCATGGTGCGGTCGACCAGCTCCTGGCGTCCCGCGCAGAGGAAGATCGACTCCACCTTGTGCTTCAGCTCGCGGATGTTGCCGAGCCACGGGAGCGAGATCAGGTACTCGAGCGCGTCCTCGGAGAGGATCACCTGCCGCCCTTCGCGCACCGCGAGCTCGTCCAGGAACGACCGGACGAGGAGCGCGATGTCCTCGCGGCGCTCCCGGAGCGGCGGAAGCGAGAGCACGACCTGCCCGAGGCGGTAGTAGAGGTCGGCGCGGAACCAGCCCGCCTTCACCGCGGCGTCGAGGTCCTTGTTCGTCGCGGAGATGATGCGCACGTTGAGCCGCCGCGACCGCACATCGCCCAGCCGGCGGTAGGTGCCGTCGTCCAGTACCTGTAAGAGCTTCACCTGGGTCCGCTCGGTCAGCTCGCCGATCTCGTTCAGGAAGATCGTCCCGCCGTCGGCTTCTTCGAAGATGCCGCGCTTCGTGATGGCGGCGCCGGTGAAGGCGCCGCGCACGTAGCCGAAGAGCTCGCTCTCGACGAGATCGCCCGGGAGGCTCGTGCAGTTCACTTCCACGAACGGCCGCCCGCGCTCGACCTCATAGGAGCGGAACATGTACGCGAAGAGGTTCTTCCCCGCGCCGGTCTCGCCCTGGATCAGGACGCGCGCCGGTGTGGAGAGGAGCTCGGATGCCTTCCGGACCAGCTCGAGCATCCGCGCGTTCTGGGTCACGACGCCGTGCGCCCGCGCGACCTCCTGCGCCTGCGATCCGGAACCGAGCTCGCGGCGCGCGGCGCGCGGCGTGGTGAGCCACGCCGGGGCGTTCAGCTCCCGCAAGAGCGCCTCGGCCGCGCGCAGCGAGTCCTCGATTCCGAGCTGCTCGAAGAGGTACATGGCCTTGAAGGCGAAGTTCTGCGCCTCGCGGATCCGGTCGGAATCGCCGCGGCCGTTCATCCGGCGGGCCTGATCGAGGTAGGCCTGCGCCAGCTCGAAGCGCTCGTGGATCCCCTCGAGGATGCGGATCGATTCCTTGGCTTCCGCGGCCGCCTCGGCCGGGCGCCCGGCGAGCATCTGGATCGAGGCGACGACCCGGCGCGCAGCGCCCTCCTCGAGGAGGTCCTTCAGCCTGGAGGCCCGGTCACGCGCATCCTCGGCCGCCTCGAGCGCCTCGGGGATCGCGCCCCGGCGCGCGAGCGTCACGGCGCGGTGCCGCTGGAGCTCGTGGACCATGTCGCCCTCGGGCGCGATCTCGCGCGCCATCGCGAGGGCCCGGTCGTAGAAGGCAAGCGCTTCGTCGGTCTCCCCCATCTCCTGTTTCAGCTCGCCGCGACCGAAGAGGCAGAGGATCTGCTCGCGCGACGCGCCGAGACGCGACGTGATCTGCGTCGCGGCATCGATGTGCGCGGCGGCGGCGGTGAAGTCGTGGCGGAAGATGTCGATGGTCGCGAGCCCGATCCGCGTCCGCGCGATCCCCGACTCGCGGCCGATCTGCACGTACGACTGGAGCGCGCGGTCGAAGTGGGCGCGCGCCTCGTCCCAGGAACCGGCCTTCAGGTAGACGATGCCGAGGTTGGCGCAGGAGACGGCTATGTAGGCGAAGTTCCCGAGCCGGGTGGCGAGCTCCATCGAGCGCAGCAGATGCCAGCTCGCCTGGCGCCAGTCCGAGAGATGCCGGTAGAGGATGCCGAGGTTGTTGTGGGCGCGCACCACGCCCTCTTCGTCGTTCAGATCCCAGCGGAAGAGGTGGAGCGCGGCCTCGTAGTACTCCTTGGCCTGGTCGAGATTGCCGAGCCGGAAGTGGATCCGGCCGAAACAGTTGTACGAGTGGGCGAGCGGCGCGAGTAAGCCCCGCTCCTTGAAGTAGGTGTGCGCCTGCTCGCAGGCGCGGAACGCCTCGTCGTACTCGGAGCGCTCGATCAGCGCGCGGGCGCTCTGGAGCGCGATCCGGGCCGTGAGCTCGGGTTCGGCCTGGCCGGCCACGCGGCCGCGGGCCCGGGCGAGATAGCGGAGCGCGGCGGTCGAGTCGCCCTTCTCGATGAGCGTCTGCGCCGCCTTCATCTCGAGCGTGGCGATGCGCGCGTTCCCGAGGCCGAGGCTCTCGGCGGAGCGGATGCACTCCTCGAGATTCTGGAGGGCGGGCAGGTAGCTGTCGGCCCGGAGGAAGATCTCCGCCAGATCCTCGAGCGACTGCAGGTGCTGCTCGGGATCGTGGGTGAGGCGCGCGTTGGAGACGGCCTCTTCCCGCTCCCGAATCAACTCAGCCGTGGTTCGATCCACGTTGCCTCGTGCGTACGACGGGGCGACCGGCGATCAGAACCGGATCGCGAAGGTACGGAACACGCTGAAGAAGATCTCCCAGCGCTGGAGGGCCGTGAGTCGGGTCCCCGCGCGCTCGGTGCCGATGACCGGTCCGCTCGTCCTGGTGTCGAGGCGGCTGAACACGGCGGCCTTCGGCGTGGTCGTCGTCGTCGGCGTGTCGTTCGGCTTCAGCGTCTCATCCGGCGAGCCGCCGGCCCAGGCAATTGAAGGGGCGAGCGCGCTCCCCAGATTCCGTGTCGTGCGGAGCGTGGGGAGCGAGAGCAGCGCGAGTGCGACGGCGGTGCCGATGGCGAGCTTCGAGACGCGCGGTAAAAGGCCCATGATGCCTTCACCTTCCTAATGAGGCCAATAAGGGAGGCCGCTCCACCACGCGCGGCCCCGCGCATTCGGGGGAAAACCCCCTCGTGCAGTAAGGATATCAGAGAGGACGGAGTGCGACAATCCCGTCACCCTCTTTTTTGAGCTTCGTCCCGGATTTCGGCCGCTCGGCCCGCGTTCCTGAGCCTGGCCCGGCTTTGCTCTTCAGCCCCCTTTGCCCAGCTTCGGCCCCGGGACGCGCTCGTCCCCCTCCCGGCGCGTGATCCCGAGCCGGTCGAGGTGCTCGAGGAGCGGAACCGCGTACTTGCGCGAGACCTGGAAGTAGCCCTTGAAATCGGCCATCGAGAGCCGGGGGCTGGTCCGGAAGTGCCGGGACACCCGCCGCTCGATCTCCTCCCACTGCGCCCGGGTGTAAAGCATTTCAGACGTGATCCTTACGGCCCGTCCCGACTCCACCATGTAGCGCACGAGCTCGAGCGGGCGCCCTTCGCGCGGCATCCCCTTGAGGATCTCGCTCAGGTCGGGGGGCTGGAATCCCTGCGCCGCGAGCCGCCCCTCGATGCGCTCGACCACATCCTGCTCGGCCGGGGCGAGGGCCGGGGCCGTCCCCGGCGGAAGGAGCCGGTCCCCCTGCGCCGCGACCCCGCCGCGCCCAAGGAGCGCGGCGAGCGCCTCGTCGAACACGGGACCGTCGAGGTCGCGAGAAAGGAGGCTCTTCAGCTCCCCTTTCGGGACCCCCGCCCGGAGCGGGTGCACCTCGGCGTACCGGCGCACGCCCCCCTCGATGGCGGCCCGGGCCGCTTCCCAGGCGCCGTGCGCCAGGGCGCGACCGTCCTTGAGGCGGACGAGGCCGGCCTCGACGGCGGCCGCCGCGACCTCCTCGGGGGAGACGCCCAGGCGGAGCGCCGCCTCCTCGTCGCGCATCCCCCGGGTTCCCGCGTCGGCCGCGAGCCAGGCGGTCTTTTCGCGCAGGCTCCCCGATTCGAGGACGCGGAGCCGCTCGGCGTCGGGGCGGGAAAGGCGTGACCGTCGGGGCGGCGCTGGGTCGATCACGACCGCGCCCGCCACGGTGGCGGCCGGCGAATAGGAGCGGAGGACGAGGCGGTCTCCGGGCACGGCGACGACAGGCGACTCGAGGCGGAGCTGCGCGAGCGCCGCGTCGCCCGGCGCGACCTCGTCCCGGTCGAGGAGAACCGCGCGCGCCAGCGTCTCGCTCGCGCCGAGATGCACGCGGAGCCGCGCGCGCGTGGCGAGCGCGTGGTCGCCGCCCGGGAGCATCGTGAGGCGCACGTCGAAGAGCCCGGTCGCGCGATAGCGTCCCGGGGCGACCAGCCACTCGCCGCGAGCGATCTCGTCGCGCGAGACGCCGTGGAGCGCCACCGCCGTCCGCTGCCCCGCGACCGACTCCGGCACCTCGGCGTCGTGCACCTCGACGCGGCGCACGCGCACGGGGCGTCCGGCCGGGAGGATCTGGAGCGCGTCTCCGGCGCGGACGGTCCCGCTCCAGAGCGTGCCGGTCACCACCGTGCCGATCCCCTCGATCGAGAAGACGCGGTCGATCGGGAGCCGCGCGGGGCGCCCCGCCCCGCGCGCGTCCACCTCGGCCGCCGCGCGGTCGAGCGCCTCGAGGAGCGCCGCGGTCCCCTCGCCCGTCACGGCGGAAACGGAGACGATCGGCGCACCCTGAAGCGCCGTGCCGCGAACCAGCGCCTCCACCTCCGCGCTGGAGCGCGCGATCCGGTCGGGGGCCGCGAGATCGGTTTTCGTGAGGGCGACGACCCCGCGCCGGATCCCGAGAAGGTCGACGATGGCGAGATGCTCGCGCGTCTGCGGCTTCACCCCCTCGTCGGCCGCGACCACGAGGAGGGCCACGTCGATCCCGGTCGCGCCGGCGAGCATGTTCTTCACGAAGCGCTCGTGCCCGGGGACGTCGACGATGCCGACCCGCGCGCCCGAAGGGAGGACCAGGTGCGCGAAGCCGAGGTCGATGGAGATGCCGCGCTCCTTCTCCTCCTTCAGCCGGTCGGTGTCGATGCCGGTGAGGCGGCGGACGAGCGCGGTCTTGCCGTGGTCGATGTGCCCCGCGGTGCCGACGATGACGGGGCGCACGGGGGTTCGGAGCCTTCGCTGAGGGTCAGGCCCGCACGCGGCGGATGTCGGCCCCGAGCTTCCCGAGCTTCTCCTCGAGCCGCTCGTAGCCGCGGTCGAGGTGGTAGACGCGCGAGACGCGGGTCTCTCCGCCCGCGACGAGCCCGGCGAGGATCAGGGCTGCCGAGGCGCGAAGGTCGGTCGCCATGACCGGCGCGCCGGAGAGCGACTCGACGCCGTGCACGAGCGCGCGGTTTCCGTCCACGCGGATGTCGGCGCCGAGACGCTGCAGCTCGGCGACGTGGGTGAAGCGGTCGCGGTAGATGGTGTCGACCAGCGTGCTCACGCCGTTGCCGACGGAGAGGAGGGCCATGAACTGCGCCTGCATGTCGGTCGGGAACCCGGGATAGGGAGCGGTGGTCACCGAGAGCGCCTCGGGGCGCTCGGGGGCGCGGACGCGCACCGAGCGGTCGCCTCGCTCCACGGAGCATCCGGCGGTCTCGAACTTGGAGAGGATGGCGCCGACGTGCGCCGGGTCCATGTTCGTCACCTCGACGTCGCCGCCCGTGATCGCGGCCGCGGCGAGGAGGGTCCCCGCCTCGATCCGGTCGGGGATCATCGGGACGTCGGCGGGATGGAGCTCGTGGACGCCGCGCACGGTGAGGGTCGGCGAGCCGATCCCCTCGATGCGCGCGCCCATCGCGTTCAGGAACTCGGCGAGGGCCACGATCTCGGGCTCGCACGCCGCGTTCTCGATCACGGTGTCGCCCGAGGCGGTCGCCGCGGCCATGAGGATGTTCCCGGTCGCGCCGACGCTCGAGATGTCGAAGGAGATGTTCGCGCCGCGGAGCCCCTCCGAGCGCGCGACGATGTAGCCGTGCTCGATCGCGACGTCGGCGCCGAGCGCCTCCATGCCGCGGATGTGGAGATCGACGGGGCGCGGACCCCAGGCGCATCCGCCCGGGAGCGAGACGCGGGCCTCGCCGTAGCGCGCGAGCAGCGGGCCGAGCACGTAGATCGAGGCGCGCATCGTCTTCACCAGCTCGTACGGCGCTTCCGCGTTCCGCTGATCCCGTGTGTCGACCTCGATCGCGCCTCCGGCCAGGCGGCGGCTCTTCACCCCGAAGCGCCCGAGCATCTCGAGCATGGTCGCGACGTCCTTCAGCGCGGGGACGTTCGTGAAGCGGTAGACGCCCGGGGCGAGCAGGGCCGCCGACAGCACCGGCAGCGTCGCGTTCTTGGAGCCGCTCGCCGCCACCGAACCCGAAAGGCGCTTCCCGCCGCGAACCCAGATCTCGTCCATGCCCGTCGCCGTCCTCTTCGCTTCGGTCGCCTTCGCTTCCATGGCCCTATCTCCTCCGCGTTCCCATGAGTATGCGCGGCCGTCCCGCCAGGTCGGGCAGGACGCGCACCTCCTCGAGGTGCGGCCGCAGGAGCTCACGGGAGCTATCGGCCTGATCGGCTCCGATCTCCACCGCGAGAAGCCCGCCGGGGCGGAGCCAGCTCGGGATCCCGCGCGCGAGGTCGCGGTAGGCGTCGAGTCCGTCCTCCCCGCCGTCCAGCGCCTCGACGGGGTCGTGGTCGCGCACCTCGGGCATGAGCCCGGGGATGTCGCCGGAGCGGATGTACGGAGGGTTCGAGACGACCAGGTCGTAGTCATGCGCCGGGACCCTGAGGGTCCCGGAATCACGAAAGTCCCCCTCCAGCACGTGCAGGCGCCGGGCGAGCCCGTTTCGAGCCGCATTCTTGCGCGCCAGCCGCACCGCCTGGGGCGAGCGGTCCACCGCATCGCCGCTCCACCCGGGAAGCGCGTGGAGGATCGCGATCGCGATCGCCCCGGTGCCGGCGCCGAGCTCGAGGAGACGCCCTTCGTCCACGTGGAGCGACCGGAGCACCGCCTCGACCAGGCTCTCGGTCTCGGGGCGCGGCAGGAAGACGCCGGGCTCGAGGTCGAGCGTGGCCGAGCAGAACGGCGTGGTTCCGAGGAGGAGCTGGAGCGGCTCGCGCGCGCTCCGGCGCTCGGCGAGGGCGGCGAGGTCGCGCGCCTCCTCTTCCGAGAGCGCCGCGTGCGGCTGCGACCAGAGGTCGGCCCGCGAGGCGTGCAGCGCCCGGAGGAGGATCGCCTCGGCGTCGTGCTCGGGCGAATCGATGCCGGCGCGCTCGAAGCGGCGGGCGAGCGCGGCGAGGGCTTCGGCGCGGGTCGTCCCGAGCGCCGAGGTGGCGCGGCGCGCAGCGCCCGCGGCG
>JBLMWD010000049.1:0-2730 GCA_050257045.1 Bacteroidota bacterium
ACACGGGGAGAATCGCCACCATGGAGATGAGCGAGAGGGAAACGCCCCAGAAGACCTCGACGGAGAGGAGGCAGGCGACGTTGTTCCAGTGGGTGCGGAGCGGGAGCGTCATGGGCCGGAAGCTAGCAGCTTCCTCTCGCGGGTGCCAGGACGGGAGTGGAAGCGGAGGGGCCGGACCGCACCGGCCCCTCCCGAATGGATCAGCTCTTCCGGATCGTCTCGAGATCGATCGTGAGCGTGACCTCGTCTCCCAAGATCAGGCCGCCGCTGTCGAGCGTGGTGTTCCACACCATCCCGAACTCCTTGCGATTCACGACGGCCTGCGTCGAGAAACCGGCACGCTCGTTTCCCCATGGATCGCGGGCGAGGCCCAGGAACGATACGTCGAGAGCGATCGGCTTCGCATGGCCGCGGAGCTCGAGGACCCCCTCGACGCGGTAACGCCCCTGCGCGATCGGCTCGATCCGGCGGCTCGTGAACCGCACGGCCGGGTAGCGCTCGACGTCGAAGAAGTCGGCGCTCTTGAGATGCGCGTCGCGGTCGGACTGGCGCGTGTCGATGCTCGCGGGGTCGACCTCGAAGACCACGCTCGAGCGCTCGGGGTGGTCGCGGTCGAGGCGGACCTCCCCGGAGAAACGCTCGAAGCGTCCCCGGGTCCGGCTCATCAGGTGGCGGACGCTGAATCCGACCTCGGAATGATCGCTATCGAGGACGAAGGTCTCGGTCCGCGTTTCGGACTCGGGGGCGATGGGACTCGGGGACAGCGGATTCATGGATCCTCCTGGGCGTTCGGCCGGACCATCTGGCCATGGTTAATATGACAATTATTGACTAGTCACCTATTACTCGCGAAAAGAAGCTGCTCCTCAGGCTTCCTCCTTCCGAAGCCGCTCGAGCAGCACGAGCAGCCGCTTGAGATCGGCGTCCGAGAGACGCCCGGCCCGGCGCCGCTCCGCGTGGAGCACCGGCCCGTCCGTCTCCTCGAGAACGGCGAGCCCCTTTGCCGTGATCCGGCACAGCACCCGCCGGCGGTCTTCACGGCTTCGCGTCCGGGTCACGAGCCCCGCCGCGTCGAGCCGGTCCAGGAGCCGTGTGATCCCCGGCGCACGCTCGATCATGCGGTCGGCGATCTCCAGCGTGGCCAAGGGCTCGGGCTCGGAGCCGCGCAGGATCCGGAGCACGTTGTACTGCTGGACGGTAACGCCGCTCCTCCCCAGGGCTCGCTCCAGATCCCAGCGGATCCGGTCGGCGGTCCGGAGCAGGGCGACCGACGCCTCCTCCGCGCGGGTGGAGAATTTCCGGGTCTGCTTCAGCTCTCGCTGGATACCGCTCGGGACCGAACCCATGGCCAATACCATACGGACCATTAGATGACTAGTCAACTATTTTCGATTCAGGTGAGGTTCATTCGGACGATTTCCCTCCGGCCGCGGGATCCCTGCCCGCCGCCTTCTCCGCCTTGGCCTTCCGGACCCGTTCGAGCCGCTCGGCCAGAGCCTTCTCGGCTCCGCGCGGGACGCCCTGCCAGTAGCGCGGCTCCCCCATCTCGTCCGGGAAGTACTTCTGCGTGTCGATCGCGTCCTCGTACTGGTGCGCGTACTGGTAGCCGGCGCCGTAGCCGAGCCCCTTCATGAGCGGGGTCGGCGCGTTCCGGATGTGGAGCGGCACGGGATAGGGCGGCTTCTCCAGGGCGTCCTTCGCCGCCGCGCCGTAGGCCATGTAGACCGAGTTGCTCTTGGGCGCGAGCGCGAGGTAGACGACGAGCTGGGCGAGCGCGGTGTTGCACTCCGGCATGCCCAGGAAATGAACCGCGTCTTTCGCGGCCACGGCGAGACGGAGCGCCTCTGGATCGGCAAGGCCCACATCCTCGGAGGCGAAGCGCATCAACCGCCGCGCGACGTAGAGTGGGTCCTCCCCCGCCTCGAGCATCCGCGCGAGCCAGTAGAGCCCCGCGTCGGGATCGCTCCCCCGGAGCGCCTTGTGGAGCGCGGAGATGATGTTGTAGTGCTCCTCCCCCGCGCGGTCGTACGGGAGCGCGCGCCGCTGGGCGGCCTCGCGCACGTCCTCGGCCGACATGGCGCGCGGCTTCCGCCGCGCGGCAAGGGCCGCGGCGTTCTCGAGGGTCTGGAGCGCCACGCGCGCGTCTCCGCCCGAGATCGAGGCGATCAGCCGCACCATCTCGTCACTCACCTCCACGCCCGCTCCCCCGAGCCCGCGCTCCGTGTCGCTGAGCGCGCGGTGGAGGATCCGCTCGATCGCCTCGGGCGGGAGCATCCCGAGCACCACGACCTTCATCCGCGAGAGGAGCGCATTGTTCACCTCGAAGGAAGGATTCTCGGTGGTGGCGCCGATCAGGATGATCGTGCCGTCCTCGACGTGCGGGAGGAAGGCGTCCTGCTGCGCCTTGTTGAAGCGGTGGATCTCGTCGACGAAAAGAATCGTCGGCGCGCCGTTCGCCCGCCGCGCGGCGCGGGCGCGCTCGATCACCTCGCGGACCTCCTTCACGCCGGAGGTCACGGCGCTGAATTGCTCGAAGCGCGCCTTGCTGGATTCCGCGAGCAGCCGGGCGAGGGTCGTTTTGCCGCTTCCAGGCGGCCCCCACAGGATGACGGACGGAACGTTCCCGGTCTGCACGGCGGTCCCGAGAAGCGTTCCGGGACCGATGAGGGCGGCGCCTCCCTCGAACTCCTCGAACGTCCGCGGGCGCATGCGGTCGGCAAGGGGTGCGCG
>JBLMWD010000050.1:0-27239 GCA_050257045.1 Bacteroidota bacterium
GGCGGGAGGCGCCGCGGCACTACCGTCCGCGTTTGCGCGCGAGAGCGCGATCGGCGGCGCGGACCACGTCGGGCGCCTTGATCCCGAACGCGGCCATCAGCTCGTCCTGCTTCCCCGAGCGGCCGAAGCGGTCCTGCACCGCGACCATCTCCACCGGCACGGGCCAGGTGCCGACGACCGCCTCGGCGACCGCGCCGCCGAGTCCGCCGTGGATCTGGTGCTCCTCGGCCGTGACGATCGCGCCGCAGTCGCGCGCCGCGCGCTCGATCGCGTCGCGGTCGAGCGGCTTCAAGGTGTGCATGTTGATCACGCGGCATTCGACGCCGCGCGCGGCGAGCTGGTCGGCGGCGTAGAGCGCCTCGTACACCATCACCCCGCAGGCGATGATCGCGAGGTCCTTCCCCTCGCGCAGCACGTTGGCGCGCCCCAGCACGAAGGGCGTCTCGGCGTCGGTCACCACCGGCACCGGCTCGCGTCCGAAGCGGATGTAGCAGGGGTGCGGATCGGCGGCGATCGCGACGGTCGCCTTCCGCGTCTCCCAGTAGTCGCACGGCACGATCATCTTCATGTTCGGGATCGAGCGGATGATGGCGATCTCCTCCATCGCCTGGTGCGTCGCGCCGTCGGGGCCGACGCTGATCCCGCCGTGCGCGCCGCCGATCTTCACCGGAAGATCGGTGTAGGCGACCGTCACCCGGATCTGGTCCGCGCTCCGGCAGGAGGCGAAGGCGCCGTACGTCGCGAGGAACGGGATCTTCCCCACGGCGGCGAGCCCCGCGGCCACGCACATCATGTTCTGCTCGGCGATCCCGACCTGGATGAAGCGGTCGGGGAACTTCTCGGCGAAGTAGTTCACGTTGGTGGAGCCGGTCAGGTCGCCGACCAGCACCACGACGCGCGGGTCGCGCTCGCCGAGATCGACCAGGCCATGGCCGAATCCTTCGCGCGTGCGCTTCATCTCCGGCTTGGCCGGAATCGGAGCGGGTTTGGGCGCTGCCGGCGCGGTGCCGCTCATCGTCCCGCTCCCACCGCGGCCGCCGGGTCGCCGGAAGGAGCCACCGCCGCGACCGCGTGCGACTCGAGCCGCTTCGTCCACGCCTCGAGCGTGGTGCCCAGCTCGACGAGCGCCTTCTCCGCCTGCTCCACGCTGGGCGGAACGCCGTGCCAGCGATAGTCGTCTTCCATGAAGGAAACGCCCTTTCCCATGACGGTCTGCGCGAGGATGACGGTCGGCTTCCCCTTCGTCGCGCGCGCCTCGTCGAACGCCCTCAGGATGGAGGCGACGTCGTGTCCGTCGCACGTGACCGTGTGCCATCCGAACGAGCGCCACTTGTCCGCGAGCGGAGCGATCCCGATCACGTCCTGCACATCGCCGTCGATCTGCTTGCGGTTGTAGTCGATCACCGCGCAGAGGTTGTCGAGCTTGTAGTGCGCGGCGAACATCGCCGCCTCCCAGACCTGCCCCTCCTGCTGCTCGCCGTCGCCCATGACGCAGTAGACGCGCCGGGCGTTCGCATCCATGCGCGACCCGAGCGCCATCCCGCACGTGACCGAGAGCCCCTGCCCGAGCGAGCCGGACGAGACCTCGATGCCGGGCGTGTCGTGCCGGCTCGGATGGCCCTGGAGGTGGCCCTGGAAGCTCCGGAAGCCGAGCAGATCGCGAAGGGGGAAGTACCCGCGCTCCCCCATCAGCGAGTAGATGCACGGCGTGATGTGTCCGATGGAGAAGTGCCACAGGTCCCGACCGGGCCAGTCGACCCGGGACGGATCGACGTTCATCTCGTGGAAGAAGAGGACCGTGCCGAAGTCGGCCGAGGAGAGTGGTCCGCCGCTGTGCCCGGTCTGGGCGCGCGCGAGAAGGGCGATGATGTCGCGCCGGACGAAGAGGGCGCGTTCGCGGAGCTGATTGGGGTCGAATTCCAGTCGTGGCATACGTTTGTCTCCCGGGAGTTCGGTCGGTCTCGACCCGACGCTACCGGGACGCCTGCCGCCCGGCAAGCGAAATCCCGGCGCGTATACCAACGGCGTAGTTCCGGACTAGGCGTTCACGTAACGGGCGTCGTAGGGCTCGGGGATCCGGCCCGTCCGGACGGCTTCGGCGATCTCGGCGATCCCCTGCCCCACCCGGCGCTCCGCGCGAAATCCCCAGAGCCGCTCGATCTTGTCGAACGAGACCCGGTAGGTGCGCGGGTCCCTCGCGGCCGGGAGCAGCCGTACGCGCGCTTCCGGAACGTGCTCCTCGATCTCCGCCTTCAGGTCGCGGAGCTGGTAGTTCTCGAGGTTGTCCCCGACGTTCACGATGGGCGAGCCCTCGGGCAGCGGCTCCGTGGTCGCGAGCCGGAGCGCGCGCGCGATGTCCGCCACGTGGACGAACGGCCGCCACTGCTCCCCGCCGAAGATCGAGACCTCCCCCTTCAGCACCGCGTCGCGCGCGAGCAGGTTCACGACGAGATCGAAGCGCATCCGCGGCGAGAGGCCGTAGACGGTGCCGAAGCGGAGGAGGACCGGCTGGAGGACGCCCTCGCGCGCGAGCTCGAGGAGCCCCTGCTCGGCGTGCCACCGCGTCTCCGCGTAGAGCGAGAGCGGCTTCACCGGCGACTCCTCGTTGAGCGTCTCCTCCCGCCCCTCGCCGTAGACGCTGCAGGTCGAGGCGAAGACGAACCGGCGCACCCCGCGCGCCGCCGCCGCGCGCGCGAACGCGACCGTCGCCGTCCAGTTGGTCTGCACCGCGCGCTCCTCGTCCGAGGCGCACGCCTTGTCGCCCACGATGGCGGCGAGGTGGATCACCGTCTCGACCTCCTCGACCGCCTCCGCGTGCGCGCGCGGGTCGCGGAGGTCGCGGTGGAGCACCTCGAGCGACGGATCGTCCCGCAGCCCTTCGAGGCCGGCGCCGCCGAAGAGGAACCGGTCGAGGACCCGCACGCGCTCGCCGTCCTGGAGCAGGCGCCGCACCAGGACGGAGCCGATGTATCCGGCCCCGCCGGTCACGAGGATGGGCGGGCGGGTCACCGGCGCACGAGGAGGTGGAGGTGGTGGTCGGCCGCTCCGTCCGCCATCGCGCCGAGCGGCCGGAGCGCGCGGTCCCAGGCGGCCGCCCGCTCGAAGAAGGCGGCGAGCCGCGGGTCGCGCCGCGCGCGGTCGTCGAGGGCGCGTGAGGCGTGCCGGTGGAGCGAGTAGAAGAGGTTCGACCCGAGCGCCTCGTCCTCGAAATCGGCCGCGGCCTCGGAGAGCAGCTCGCCCCCGTGCACGACGGCGCAGTAGTAGCCGTTCTCCCGCTGGGCTCCGACCCGGTGGGGATTGTCGCCGGGGTCCTGGAGGAGCGCGCTCTGGTCGTTGTTGAGCACGAGCAAAAGCCCGCCTCCCTTCCGGATCACGCGCGCGAGCTCGGCGAGCGTGGCGCGGCGGACCGGAGGGGGAACGTGCTCGAGGAGCCCGACGCAGACCGCCGCGTCGAAGGCGCCGTCCCGGAATGGGAGCCGGTCGGAGCGGAGGCGGACCGGATCGATGTTCCCGGCGCCGGCGCGCGCGGCGTTCCGGCGCAGGCGGTCGAGCATTCCCGGGGCGAGGTCCCCGGAGACGAGGCGGCCGAAACGGGGCGCGAGCCGGATCGAGACGCGCCCCACGCCCGCCCCGAGGTCGAGCGCGCGTCCGCCGGCCGCCGCGCGCGCGAGCGCGTCCAGCAGGAGCCCCGCCTCCCACGCGTCGTAGGCCGCGTTCACGTGGGGCGGCTCGCCGAGGCTCAGGACCGCGGCCATCTCGTCTCCCGACTCGTGGCGTGCGCCGCTCCAGTAGGCGGCCGCGCGCGCGGCGTCGTATCCGGTTCCCGGCGTCACGCGCTCCCTCCGCCCGGCGTCACGCGCGCCTCCCCCGCGGCTTGCCGCGGCCGGGAGCCGACGCTATAGTACGTTCCGTTCCGATGCGCCGCGCGGAGCTCGCCCGCGCTACCGCCGCGCGGATGTTCCGCGCGGCCGCGACCCGCGCGTCCGCCACCCTGCGCACCACGGAGGAGCCCGAATGCCCGAGATGGCCGAGATCGTCTCCAACCCCGCGGTCGAATGCCTGAGGTGCGGCAAGCTGTTCGGCCCGAACCAGATCTTTCACCTGAAGGAAGACCCGCGCCGCTCCTACATCCGCTGCCAGCACTGCGGCGGCCGGAACGAGATCCGCGCCGAGGAGCGCTTCTGCATCCGCCTGGTCGGGATCATTCCCGAGCCCCCCGCGTCCCGCGCGGGCGCGCAGGCGATGTGGCGCCCGGAGAACCCGGTCCCCTAGAGGCACCGCGCCCACCGCAAGAAAACGGGTCCCCCTCCCTCGCGGGAAGGGGACCCTTCGTGTGCCCGGGGCGAGATTTGAACTCGCACGGGGGTTACCCATACGCCCCTCAAACGTACGTGTCTACCAGATTCCACCACCCGGGCGTCTGCTGCTTCATTGGCCGCCGGTCGCGGGCGACTGTCCGGTGCCCGAGGTCGGAGGCGTCGTCGTGCCGGTCGAAGGCGCCGTCGTGCCGGTCGAGGGCGCCGTCGAGCCGGTCGAAGGAGCGGACGAGGGAGCCTGGGACGGCGCGGTCGATGGAGCCGCGGTCTTCGTCGCCGCCTTCTTCGCGGCGGGGCGCGGAGCCGGAGCTGCGGGACTCGGCGTCTGCGTGGCCGGGCCCGTAGCCGGGCCGGTAGCTGGAGGCGTCTCGACCGGCGCGGAGGCGCCGCCCAGCGGCGCCGATGCGCCCGGCGACGGCGCGGTCGCGCCGGCGCCACCGCCGCCGATCGGAACCTGCTGGGCCGCGCGGCGACGCGCCTCGTCGGCGGTCAGGCTCCGGCGCGCGCCGGCCCGGGACGACGAGAGTCCGAGCGTCAGCGACGTGAGGAAGAAGACGACCGCGAGCACCGTCGTCGCGCGGCTCAGGAAGCCGGCGGCGCCGCGCCCGCCGAAGAGCGTCTGACTCGAGCCGCCTCCGAACGCTCCGGCCAGCCCGCCTCCCTTCCCCGACTGGAGGAGGATCGTGATCATGAGCGCGATGCAGGCGAGCACGTGGATCAGGACGATCAGGGCCGAGATGAAACCGGACATGCGCGAGCTTCCTTTCGAAAACGATGGCCGTGCCGAAGCGAGTAGGGGAGCCTACCACGCTAGCCCGGCGGGGTCAAATTCGCGGCCCGGTCAGCCGCGCGCCGGGGCCGCGCGCTCGAGGCAGCCTCCGATGGCCAGGAACGACTCGGCCTTGAGGGACGCGCCGCCGACGAGGAAACCGTCGACGCCGGGCGTCGCGGCCAGCGGACCCGCGTTCTTCGGATCGACGCTCCCGCCGTAGAGGATCGGGACCGGATCGGCGCCGCTCCTCACGGAGGCGACCTCCTCGCCGACCCAGGCGTGGGCTTCGGCGACCTCCTCCACCGACGCGACGACGCCGGTGCCGATCGCCCAGACCGGCTCGTAGGCCACCCAGAGCGGCGCCTTCGGCGGCGCCCCCTCCAGCGCGCGGCGGAGCTGGCGCGCGAGCACGTCGCGCGTCTCCCGACGCTCGCGCTCGGCCAGGGTCTCGCCCACGCAGAGCACGGGATGGAGCCCCGCGCGCCACGCCGCGAGGAGCTTCTGCCGCGCGACGGAGTCGCTCTCGCAGAAGAGCCGCCGCCGCTCCGAGTGTCCGACGAGGGCATACCGCGCGCCGGAATCCCGCGCCTGCTCGGCCGAGATCTCGCCGGTGAACGCCCCCTTCGTCTCGAAGTGGCAGTTCTGGGCGCCGAGCGCGGGGGTTCCCTCCCGCCGCGCCGCCGCGAGCGGCGCGAGCGCGACCGCCGGCGGGAAGACGACGCAGACGACCCTCGCGAGCGACCCGCATCCCGCCGAGACTTCGTCGTAGAGCGCCCGCGCCTCGCCCAGGAGCAGGTTCATCTTCCAGTTGCCGGCGAGGATCCGCTTCATCACGCCGGACGCGGCGCCTCCTCCAGCGCGGCCACGCCCGGAAGCTCCTTTCCTTCGAGGAACTCGAGCGACGCGCCGCCGCCCGTGGAGAGATGGGTGATCTGGTGCTCCACCTCCGCCGCGTGCACCGCCGCCAGCGAGTCGCCGCCGCCCACGACCGTGAACGCGCCGCGCTTCGTGGCGCGCGCCATCTCGCGCGCGACGCCGACCGTCCCTTCGGCGTAGGCCGCCACCTCGAAGATTCCCATCGGCCCGTTCCAGAAGACCGTCTTCGCGTCGGCGAGCGCGGTGGCGAGGGCGCCGAGCGAGACGGGGCCGATGTCGACCCCCATGCTCTCCCCGGGGATGGCGGTGACCGGGACCACGCGGCCCGGATCGGAGCCGTCGGGACCCGACGCGACGCGGCAGTCCTCCGGGAGCACGAGCTTCGCTCCCTCCGACGACCCGAGCAGCGAGGCGGCGAGCGCCACCTTGTCCTCCTCGACGAGCGACCGCCCGGTGGCGAGCCCCTTCGCGCGGAGGAACGTGAACATCATGCCGCCCCCGACGAGCACGCGGTCGACGCGCGGGAGCAGGTTCTGGAGCACGTCGATCTTCCCCGAGATCTTCGCGCCCCCGAGGATCGCGACGTACGGACGCTCGGCCCCGTGGAGGAGCCGGCCGAGCGCGTTCAGCTCCTTCTCCATGAGGAAGCCCGCCACCCGGTCGTGGAGGTGGGCCGTGATCCCGACCGTCGAGGCGTGCGCCCGGTGGGCCGAGCCGAACGCGTCGTTCACGTAGGCCTCGGCGAGCGCGGCGAGCGCCTGGCTGAAACCGGGGTCGTTCTTCTCCTCGCGCGGATCGAAGCGGAGGTTCTCGAGGAGAAGGATCTCCCCCGGCGCGAGCGCGCGCGCCTGCGCTTCGGCCTCGGGGCCGACGATCGTCTCGCCGAAGCGCACCGTCGACTTGAGGTATTTCTCGAGCACGTCGCGCACCGGCTTGAGGCTCTGCCTGGGGTCGGGTTTTCCCTTGGGACGACCGAGGTGCGACGCGACGATGAGCTTCGCGCCCTTGTCGAGGAGGTAGCGGAGCGTCGGCAGGGACGCCACGATGCGCGTGTCGTCGGCGACGCCCCCCTCCGGCTTCAGCGGGACGTTGAAATCGACCCGGACGAACAGCCTCCGCCCTGCGGCGTCGAGTGTGTTCAGCTTGCGGAAGGACATGAAAACCTCCTCAGGCCGCGCGGCCCAGAAGGAGCAGCGTGTCGACCATGCGGTTCGAGAATCCCCATTCGTTGTCGTACCAGGCGAAGACCTTCACGAGCCGGTCCCCCTGGTTCTGCGTGAGGAGCGAGTCGAAGATCGCGGAGTGCGGATTACCCACGATGTCCATCGAGACGATGGGATCCACGGCGTACTGGAGGATTCCCGAGAGCCGGCCCGTGGAGGCGGCTTTCATGGCGTCGTTCACGGCCGCCGCCGACGCCGGGCGCGCCGTCTGCGCCGTCACGTCGACGATGGAGCCGCACGGGATCGGCACCCGGACGGAGATGCCGTCCATCTTCCCCTGGAGCGACGGGATCACGAGGCCGATCGCCTTGGCGGCGCCGGTCGACGTGGGAATCATCGACTGCGCGGCCGAGCGCGCGCGGCGGAGGTCCTTGTGCGGCGCGTCCAGCACCTTCTGGTCGTTCGTGTAGGCGTGGATCGTCGTCATGAAGCCCCGTTCGATCCCGAACGACTCGTCGATGACCGAGAGCACGGGCGCCAGACAGTTGGTCGTGCAGGAGGCGATCGAGACCACCTGGTGCTTCGCCGCGTCGAACGCCTTGTCGTTCACCCCCATCACGAACGTCGCGTCGGCTCCCTTCGAGGGGGCCGAGACGAGCACCCGACGCGCGCCGGCCGAGAGATGCACCGCGGCCTTGTCGCGATCGGTGAACTTCCCCGTGCACTCGAGAACGACGTCGACGCCGAGGTCCTTCCAGGGGAGGTTCTCCGGCTTTCCCTCGCAGAGGACCTGAATCGTCCGGCTCCCGACGCGCAGCTTCCCGTCGTCGGCCGAGAAGCGCTCCGGCCACGGCCCGTGGATCGAGTCGTACGTGAGCAGGTGGGCCAGCGTCTTCGCGTCGGTGATGTCGTTCACCGCCACGAAATCGATCGTTTCCTTGCGCTTCAACGCGGCCCGGAGGACGAGCCGTCCGATCCGCCCGAAGCCGTTGATGGCGACGCGCACCAGCGCCTCCTTAGCTGAAGAAGGTGCGGGCCAGCTCGTAGAACTCCGGCCCGACGGTTTTGAGCGTCCCGACCGCTTCCGCGAGCGGGACGTCCACGATTTGCGTTCCCCGGATCGCGACCATGCGCCCGAAGCCATTCCTGGCGACGAGGTCGACCGCGGCGACGCCGAAGCGCGACCCGAGCACCCGGTCGAACGCCGTCGGCGAGCCGCCGCGCTGGATGTGTCCCAGGATCGTGTAGCGGGTTTCGAATCCGGTCTGCTCCTCGAGCCGCTCGGCGAGGGTGGCGCCGATTCCGCCCAGGCGCACGTGGCCGAACGCGTCCAGCTTCTCGCTCTGGAGATGGAGCGACTGCCCGCCTTCGTCCGCGAGGTGCGCCCCCTCGGCGACCACGATGATGCTGAAGCTCTTCCCGCGCTCGTGGCGCCGCCGCACGACGTCGGTCACCTCGGCGAAGGTAACCGGGAACTCGGGGATGAGGATCAGATCGGCGCCGCCGGCGATCCCGCTCTCGAGCCCGATCCACCCGGCGTGGCGGCCCATCACCTCGACCACCATCACGCGGTCGTGCGACTCGGCCGTGGTGTGCAGGCGGTCGATCGCCTCGGTGGCGATCGTGAGCGCCGTGTCGAAGCCGAACGTGACGTCGGTTCCGTTCACGTCGTTGTCGATCGTCTTGGGAACGCCGACCACGGGGAGGCCGTCCTTCGCGAGCTTGTTCGCCGTGCCGAGCGTGTCCTCGCCGCCGATCGCGACGAGGGCGTCGATCTCGTTGGCGCCGAGCGCGGTCCGGATCCGCTCGGGACCGTTCGGCTCCTTGAAGGGATTCGTGCGGGAGGTGCCGAGGATCGTCCCGCCGCGCGGCAGGATCCCGGAGACCTTGGAGAGATCGAGGTGATCGATCTCATCGACGAGGAGCCCGCGCCACCCGTGGCGGATGCCGCAGACCTCCCAGTCGTAGGTCTTCACCGCGCGCTGGACGACGGCGCGGATCACCGCGTTCAGCCCCGGGCAGTCTCCGCCGCCCGTCAGGATTCCGATCCGCATGCCGCGCCCCCGCTTCGTTTCCAAGGTTCAGAGTAACTGATTCGTTCCGTGTGACTTAGAGCGAGCGAATCGTAGGCCGCGCGGGCGGGCAAGTCAAGGGTGGCCGTCGGTCGACCCGGGGGCGGTACGGCAGGATGATCGGGTTGGAGGGGCCTCCCCGGGCGTCAGCGGACGCCGGTCGAGGTGTAGCGGAGGGTGTAATCCCCGTAGCCCTGGTCGTCGGTGAAGACGAACTTCATCCCCGACG
This sequence comes from Bacteroidota bacterium, assembly GCA_050257045.1. GTDB lineage: Bacteria > Eisenbacteria > RBG-16-71-46 > SZUA-252 > SZUA-252 > DASQJL01. The sequence continues at coordinate 9,429 of JBLMWD010000050.1, forward strand.
TGATCTCGTTCACCCCGTAGCGGAACGACGCCTCCTTGCCGTGCGAGTCGTACGTCCAGATCTCGTACGGCCTCGCGTCGGCAATGCCGACGTCGGTCTTGCTGATCTGCTGGCGGGACGCCTGCGGGATCGTCGAGGTTCCACTGACGCGGGGGTCGAGGACGTAGCCGAGGGTCTTGTCGCCGACCGGGATCCGCTCGATCTTCATGTCGTCCGGCTCGCCATAGCGGATGTAGATGCGCCCGCGGTCGCTGAACATCCCGGGGGTGAAGATCGTGTAGTGCTCGTTCGCGTAGGCCACGCGGCGGAGGAATTCGATCCGGGCCTCGTTCTCGGCCGTTTCGGGCGTGGGATCGGCGTCCTGCCACGCCTTCTCGATGCGCACTTCCTTCGCACCCATCGGGAGCTGCTGGAACCGCGCCTCCTCCTCGGACGTGAGGAGCACTCCGGCCGCGACGTCGTAGTAATCGGACGCGTCGATGCGCCACGAATCGGGAGACCAGAGGACGTCGAAGTCGGCCGACGCCACCGCGACCGCCGGCTCCCCTTCACGCTGGATCGTGAGAACGAGCTGGTAGTGGCCGGCCGCGAGCGAGGAGACGTCGACCGCGATGGCGTGCGGCCATGCGGACCCCTCGGTCACGTGGAGCGAATCGACGCCGGCAGGGATCGTGTCCCGATCGGAGCCGACCATGAAGGAGCGGACCCGGTAGCTCCGGCCGCCCGGGGGCGGCGGATCGTCGTAGATCTCGTAGTAGCCCGAGATCTCGTTCTTGTAGAGGCCGTAGTAGCCGCTCGGATGCGGGTAGACGTCATAGGGCCCCTTCTGGAACGTCGCGTCCTCCTTCGCGGCCGTGATCTCCCACGCCGGCTCGATCCCGCTCAGGGCCGGATTGCGGAAGAGCCCGGCGCCCATGTCGACGCCCCCTTCGACCTTCCCCTGGCGCTGCTGGTTCTTGACCTTGTAGACGAGGCCCATCCGGGCCACGTTCATGTCCTCGACCGTCACCTGGTAGCGGTAGCGGCCGGGCTTCGCGGTCAGGCCCAGCTTGTAGATCTCTCCGAGCATGGAATCGGCGGCGGCGCCGAGGTCGGTGACCTGAACGCGGGCGAGCTGCTGGCGGTAGCCGGCGCGCTTCCCGCCGGCGTCCCACATCTCGACCGTCACCCGGAGCTGAGCCTCGAAGAGGCTCTCGGCCTTGGGTATGAACTTCATCTCGCGGTATGGGATGCGGATCGCGAATTCCGCGCGCGCCTCCGAGGGGCTGTGGCGGAACGGCGTGGCGCGGGCGTGGAAGTGGATGTCGCCCGTAGACGCGAACGCCTCCCCCGCGGTGAGGGACCCGGGGGGAGGCGGTGAGGCCGAAGACCCCGAGGCCAGGAGCAGGAGCGAGAAGCCGGCGATGATGGCCTGGCCGATTCGGGAGCGCCTCAAGGCGCGGTCTCCTTTCGCCTGAATCAGAACCCCACGTTGACGGAAACCCGGTGCGTCGCGCCCAGGAAATCCATGTCCTGATAGGCGTAATCCAGACGCGCGACCGAGGACTTCACGATCGTCAGGGGGAACTTGACGCCGAAGCCGGCCGTCAACCCCTGGGTGTCGTAATTGAGCTTATACCCGCCCCGCAGGAAGAAGAAGTCGTGGAAGCCGTACTCGGCGCCCAGGTTCAGTTTCTCGGAATTGTCGGGCGGATGCGTGAACTCGGCCGAGGCGATGAGCCGGTTGTCCCCCTGCTGCATCAGGTCGAGGGAGCCGCCGACCCGGAAGAATACCGGCATCTTCACCTTCTCGTCGATGAAGGTCATGTCGCTCCCGAGGTTCTGGATCGACATGCCGATCTTCGCGCCCATGACGCCCACATCGTAGAGGGTGCCGAAGTCGAACGTCGTCGACGAGCCCTTCACGTCGTCGAGGCCGGTCTGGATGTAGTTGACGCTGAGCCCCGCCGAGAACTTGTCGGTGAGCGCCCGCGCGTACGAGAGGCCGTACGCCCACTCGCCCGCGTCGAACGTGTCCCCGGTCCCGTCCGGAAGATACGTGGTCCGGACGATGTCCCGGCTCATCGTGAGCGCCCGGACGTTCACGCCGAGCATGCCCGGGATCCACTTGATGTTGAAGACGTACGCAGCCTGGTCGAACAGGATGTTGGCCGGGTACGCGGTGTGGTTCAGCGAGATGGACTGGCCCGAGAGCCGCGCGATGCCGGCCGGATTCCAGTAGACGGCGGTCGCGTCGTCGGAGAGCGCGACATAGGCGTCGCCCATGGCTGCCGCGCGAGCCCCCACGCCGATCTTCAGCGACTGGCCGCCCAGGGTTCCGACCTTCTCGAAGATCTGGGCCCCTTCCGCCGAGAGCGGGAGCAGCAACAGGACGAGCAACGTAAGCGCGCTTCGCACGAAATTCCTCCTCGGTCCGCCCACGGTAGGGTGGGTCGATCCGGCGCCGTTCATCGGATGATCACGAACTTCCCGACCTCCCTGCCGAGGTCGGTGTCCACGGAGAAGAGATAGATGCCGCTCACGATCTTCTGGCCGTTCCGCGAGATGAGATTCCACGAGACCTCCCCCTGTCCCGCGATCACGGGATCCTTGCCGTATTGCAGATCGGGCGGCGCGGTCCCGTCGAAAGGAAGGTCGCGGACGAGGTCCCCGGCGAGCGTGAAGATGTGGATCGTCCCCTTCGTGCGCGGAAGGTTGTGGAACGTCACCTTGGTCCCGGAGGGATCCTCCTCACGAGGGACGAGGTCCCACTCCGCGTGCGCCTTGTAGGGGTTCGGCACGACGAAGACGTGTTTCTGATCGTTCTGCGAGTCGGCCCGCGGATAGACCACCTGGCCGTTGGTGGCGCTCGGATTCCCGATGAGCGTGATGTCGGAGATGTTGCCGCTCCCCGGCACGATCGAGACCGGAACGATCGAGTAGAAATAAGGGAAGCCGTTCAGGACGTGGTTGTCCACGAACGTGTACCGCCCCACGGCGAAGAGCGTGTCGTATTCGGAATGGGCCGTCGGGACGACGCTCTTCGCGATCGGGTCCCACGAGACGGCGGTCGTGTCGATCTTGACCCTGGCGGCCGAGGGATCGATCAGCTCCGAGAGCGGATGCGCCGGGGTGCCGGTCGGATCGATGCGCCATTCACCCAGGAGCGACCAGAGACTCTTGTCGGGCGCGTTCGTTCCGTACGGCCGGTTCCAGCCGGCCGCCTTGTAGATCCGATAGCCGACGAACTCCTTCAGATTGCCCCGCTGGGCGTCCCGCACGAGCTCGCCGTAGTTGTTCCACTTGAGCGTGACCTTCCGGTCGCCCGGGAAGAACCAGGCGTTGACGCGAGCCGAGTCCCCCTTCGTGTTGTAGGCGTTCAGGAAGTCGTTCGGCTCGTTGTGCCCGTCGGCCCCCGAGAAGAAGGGCGCGGGCAGCGGCGAGGCGGCCACCCAGTGCACCAGGTGCTCCTTCCCCCCCTGCCCCGTGTTCGGGTCGCAGTCGGCGTCGACGTAGACGCAGGTCGGGCCGCTGTAGGGAACCGCGACGGTGTCTTGGGACGCGCAGTGCTCTTTGTTCGGGTCCTCGTCGAGACACCAGAAGCGCCCGCCCTGCTGGGTCTTGCAGTCCTGGTTCGGATCCCACGGCTGCAGCGCGTCCCAGTTCGGGTGGAGCGTCGGCTCGGACGGGATCACCGACCGGAACCGGACCACGCACGTCGAGTCGGGCCACACCACCGGGCTGCGCGACGGATAGACAAACGATTCGCCCGCGGGCGAGTTGAGGCACGTCTCCTTGCCGCACGTGCCCGTCGAGATCTTGCCGTCGAGGTCGGTGTAGAGGCCGTCGAACACCTGCTGCGCCGAGACGGCGGTGGCGAGGAGGCTGCCGCCGGTGAAGAGGGTGGACGCGAGCGGCGTCGGGCCGGGAGGCGCGTCCTGCGGAAGACCGAGACCCAGCCCCATGCACCATCCGACCGAGACGGTCAGGGAGGAGTCGGGGAGCAGCGTCCGGAACGGGCCGGTCGCCATGATGAACCGGTAGTCGAGCGGCCGGCTCGAGGTGAACGTCCCGCCGCTGGGCAGAAGGTTGTCGGGATTGAGCGTCGGATCGGTCATGAGCTGGTAGCGCTGGGCGTCGTTCTCGGGGTCGCCGCCCTGGATGAACGAGGCGGAACCCGAGAAGAACTTGAACGACGTCACGCCCACGTGGTTCGGCGCGTTGGTTCCGGAGGGGTCGACCGTGTGGTTCAGGAAGATGCAGCCGAAGTATCCGGGCGCGTCCCCCCCTTTGTTCTCCTGGGGATTGTTCGGGTTGTCGGGGTTGTCCCAGGCATAGGCCATCTGGATCCGGCGGGTGACCGTCTCGCCCGTCGGGCCGGTGTACTGCACGACCCGGTCGAAGAGCCCGGCCTCGTCGTCGGTGAAGTAGCCCGGGATCCCGCGATTCCCGATGTCGGGGTCGGCGAAGATCGCCACCATGACGTTCCGGAGGGTGCGGCCGCTCCGGTTCGTGATCTGGTAGTCCATGCCGACGAAGTCGTTCTGCCCCGGCGTGGCCCAGGCGTACGACGTCTGGCGGACGCGAATGCCGAGCGGGACGTGCTCCGGATAGATCTGGCGGATGTTCGGGATGTCGTCGAAGTACTCGCAGGCGAGCATCTGCTGCCCGATCGCCGCGTAGTCCTCGTCGCATTGCCCGTCGGCGTCGTCGTCCAGGCCGTTGGGGAAGTCCTCGTCGACCCGGCCGTCGTTGTCGTCGTCGGGATTGACGCTCGCCGAGATGACCCGGTTCCCGCCGGGAATGCCTTCATACGATTCGCGCACGTCGGCGATCTGGTCGGGCGGAAGTCCCGCGCAGGGCGCCGGTCCCGTGCTGAAATCGACCTGTGGCGAGAACTCGCGGTCGTAGAGCGCCGTGGTCACGTGCGGGATCCCGCTCGCGTCGATCGCTCCCACCCAGAGGCCGGCCGCGTAGAGGTAGTCGTTCCCCGAGCCGGCGGGCCATTCGAGCGATGGCACCGTCGTACGAGCCGGGTTCTGCGCGTTCCCGGTCTGGCCGATGTTCGTGATCTGGAGTTGGATCCGTCCGACGTTGTGGACGAACTTCCCATCGAGACGGAAGAGGCGCTGCGGGTCCCCTCTCTTCCCGGCCAGGACGTCCTGGGGCTCGGGCTGGTGCCAGGCGACCGTCCCCCCGAAGAGGACGACCCCGGCGGCCAGGGCCGCGAGACGGCGCGCCGTCTCGAGGAGCGGTCCGCGACGGACCGACGGCATGGCTGCGATCTTCGCCTTCTTCATCATGTCAGAACTGGACCCCCAATCCGACGCGGATCACGCGACCCTGCTCGTAGACGCGGGGGTCGTTCACGGGATACCAGTCCTCGATCCCGTCCCCGTTCTGATCCGCCGTCAAGAAGGCGCCGCCGGCACGGCCCGTTTCCGTGTAGTAGACCTTGTACGACGTCGAGTTCACCTGGTTGTTGGGCCAGAGGCTCGGCTGCAGATCGCTGATGTTCTTCGCGTCGAGCAGGTTGGTCCCCTGGACGTAGAAGGTCACGTTCTGGCCCCAGATCCGGAAGAACCGCTCTCCCTGGAGCGACAGCGTCGACGTGGACGGGAGCCGGAATGCATTGACGAGGGTCGGATCCTGCCGCCGCTGATTGCGCTGCTCGGGCGTCCAGGGGAGCCCCGTTCCGAACTGGTAGACGAACGTGGCGGCCCAGTCCTTCTCGTTCCCGAGCGAGAGAGTCGCCGAGATGTTGTGGCGCTGGTCCCAGTCGAGCGGCTGCTCGGAGGTCGGCTTGAACTGGTCGCGCAGGTTTCCGGCCGATGCGAGCGCGCGGTTGGGGTCGGACGCCGTGCCGCTCGAGTTGCTGTAGGTGTAGTTGAGCTCGCCCGAGAAGCCGTGGCTGTGCTGCTTGATCAGCGTGATCTCGATCCCGCGCGAGGAGGCGTAGTCGCCGTTCACGAACGTCGGCACCGTGATGGAGTACCCGGGGACCTCCTGCTCCACCGTCGTGAGCAGGCCGAAGATATCCTTGAAGAAGACGCCGAACTGCCCGTAGATCTCCTTGCTGAAGAGGTGCTGCACGCCGAGCTGATAGGCGATCGTGGTCTCGGGCTCGAGATTCGGGTTCCCCCGCGCCTCGGCCGAGATGTTCCGCCCCTGATAGATGAAGAGGCGGTCCGGTACCTGGAAGAGCCGTCCGTAGTGGAAGCTCATCACGTCGCGGTCCGAGATCGGGTAGGCGATCCCGATCCGGGGGCTCCACTGGGTCTGGACCGGATTCTTCACCTGGCTCTTGTCGACCTGGTTCCCGACCGAGAAGTTGTCGTAGCGCATCCCGGCGTTCAGCACCATTCCCTCGTACTGCCAGCGGTCCTGGGCGTAGAACGATCCCTCCGGATTGAAGTTCCGGAACTGGTCGCGCGTGGCGCCGTAGTTTCCGTTGATGTCGAGCACGTTCGGGTACTGCGTGAGCAGGTACTGGAGGTCGTTGTAGTTGAAGTCGCCCCCGACCATGAAGTTGTGCTGGCCGATCTTCTTGGAGAGGTCGCCGTTCAGGGTGTACGTCGACGTCGTCCGGTTCTCGTAGAAGGGGAAGTCGCCGTTCGTGACGTAGTAGGCGCCATTCAGCCGGTTGAACGGGTCGTAGTAGTTGTTCGGCGTGGCCTGGTACTCCCAGAGCTGGCGCCCGAGCACGTCCTGCTTGGTCTTCCACTCCTGGCGGGAGGCGCGGAGGTTGTAGATCGCGCCGTTGTTCATGACGCTCCGCCAGGTGAGCGCGAACTGCTGGTAGTCCTCGGTCCTGACCGGGAGATGGTCGGCCGTGTTCATCGGGATGTAGGTTGAGTCGACCTGGTAGTAGGCCCACGTCCCGTAGCGCTGCGTGACCGTCCCGTCGGTCGGGGCCGTGCTGTCGGCGATGACCTGCACGAAGCCCTTCCGGTTCCAGCGGTTGTTGTACGGGTCGCTCAGCGAGGCATTGCGGATGACCTCGAGATTCATCTTCTGGTTCGGCGTGACGTTCCAGGTGAACTTGCTCGAGAAGTTGGTCTGGTTGGACTGCTTGTTCCCGATCCGGATGAAGTCGAGGAACCGGTGCTCGTTGTGCTGCGACGTGTTCCGGAGATAGGTGTCGCTGTAGGTCCCCTCGAACGAGACGTAGTACTTGGTCTTCGGGAAGACGAACGGCCCGCCGAAGCCGACGCTCAGCCGCTCGAAGTTGTTGAACGACTTGTCGGCCTCTCCGTACCGGTCGGTGAAGTACCGCACCTCCCCGCCGAACTTGTCGCCCCCCTCGCGCGTGGTGAGCGCGATGACGCCCGAGAGCGCGTTCCCGTACTGCGCGTCCATCCCCCCGAGCACCTGCTCGCTGGAGGACACGGCGAGGAGCCCGAGTTCGACGCCTTCGGCGCGGAGCGGATTCCGGCTCGGGATCCCGTTCACGATGGTGAGCACCTCATCGCCGCGGCCGCCCCGGAAGTGGAGCTGGCCGCCTTGCGCGATGACTCCCGCTTTGAGCGCGATGGCGTCCTTGTAGCTGTCGACGGGGAGCGCGTGCAGGTCCTCGGAGCTGACGATCTGTCTCGTGGAGGAGCTGGTTTTGTTGATGGCGATCTTCTTGTCGCCCTTCACGTCGACGACGCCGATCTTGATCGCCGACTCGACGATGCGCAGGTTCACGATGGCGGTGCGGTTCGCGTCGACCTGGACCGTCTTCACGTCCTTGGTGTACCCGACCTGTTGGGCCTGGATCGAGTAGCTGCCGACGGGGACCCTCGGGATGGTGTACTTGCCTTCCGCGGTCACGGTGGCGCCCATCTGCTTGCCGAGGAGGATGACCGTGGCGCCGCCCATCGGGCCTCCGCTCCCGTCCGTGACGGTGCCGGAGATCGTTCCGGTCTGCGCGTGAGCATGGGCGGGCAGAAGGGAGAACGCGACGAAGAGAACCGCGACGGAGAGCAGGGGCGGAAGCGCCCGGGCGCCGCCGCGTCGTCGGGGTTTCATGCTCCGCATGGCGTGAAGCGCTCCTTTCCTTGGCTGAAGACGTGGTCGCGACGAAGTGGCTGATTCTATGCCGTCATGAACGACGTTCGTCAAGTCGAAACCCTTGGTTTTCGTGCGTTTGGGGCGCTTGGAACCGATCTCAGTTCGCCTCGCGGACCCGGCGGCCGAAAGGAAATCGGACGGCAGCGGGCGGACGACGTGACGAAGCCGATCGGGAACCGTTGGGGGGGAGGATTCCGGAGACGTCCGGCAGGAACAACTCGTCTCTAACGCAGGATTATATGCGGGTCCGCGCGGCCCGCAAGGGGTAATTTCAAAATTCGGTGGCGCTCGACATCTGGAACGAATGGACCAGGAGCCCCGGGCAGACCACACCCCCGACCCGCTCGACCGCCGACGCCGCCTCCACCTCGTTCAGCATCCGGACCACGCTCTGGTTGAATCGAAAATGGCGCACCGCGCCCCGGATGCGACCCCCCTCGATCGCGAAGAGCCCGTCGCGGGTCATCCCGGTGAGCGTGGCGGTCTTGGGATCGATCGGGTTGGTGTACCAGACGCGGGTGACGAGGAGCCCGCGCTCCACGCGCGCGACCAGGTCGTCCACGCTTCCCTCCCCGCCCTCGAGGACCAGGTGCGCGGTGAGCGGCCCATACGGGTTCGGGTACGGAAGTCCGTGTCCCGTCGACTCCTTCCCCTCTTTCGCGGCGGTGGCCCGGTCGTAGACGGGACTCCGGGCCACGCCCCGCTCCACGATCGTGACCGCCCGCGTCGGGATCCCCTCGGCATCGAACGGCGCCCCGCGGTGGAGCGGATGGTAGGGGTCGTCCCGGATCGTGACGTTTTCGCCGAGAAGGCGCTCGCCGATCCGGCCCGAAAGGAAGCTCCGCCCCTCCTGGACCGCCAGCGCGCCGAAGGAGAGCCAGGCCGCGTCGGCGAGGAGGTCGGCCACCGCGGCGGGCTCGAGGACGACCGTGTAGGGCCCCGGCTCCCAGGACGCCGGCTCCCGCGAGCGGATCGCCTTCTCCACGGCGCGCCCGGCGATCGCGGAAACGTCGATGTCGCCGCTCGCGTGCGACTCGCCCGACGCCCACCCGGAGGCGGTGCCGTCCATGGCCGAGATCGTGAAGCGCGCGGATGTCGTGTCGTGCCAGGCGAAGAGACCGTTCGTGTTCGCCACCGCGAGGGGCGCGACGGAGCCATACTCGCCGATGGTCCCCGAGCCGCTCTCGTAGATGCCCGCTCCGACCACGCCGGCCTCGCGGCAGCGCGCGACCGCGCGCTGGACAGCCTCGGCCCGCGCAGCGGGGCCGAGCGCCGCCGTGGCCTCATCGACGGCGTCGACCTCTCGATACGTCTGCTTCCCCGGAAGGGGAAGCATCTCCGGATCCTCGGGCGAGAGCCGCGCCGCCTCCTCCGCGCGCCGCACGAGGCGCGCGATCCCTTCGTCGCTCAGGTCGTTCCCCGTGGCGCGGCCGGTCCGCGATCCGCGCACGACACGGACCGACAGGACGTACCGCCGCTCGGAGACGTTCTGGGTGATCTCGTTGTTGGCGAACCGCGTGAGCTCCGCGCGCCCGCCCCCGATCACGGCCTCGACCTCCTTGCCCTCCGCCTTCGCGAGGGTTCGCTCGAGCACGCCGCGGGCTTCGTCCCTATTCATCGAAGCCGACCCCGACGCGGACCCTCCGGAAGCGGGCGGGTGCGGCGCCGTGCGTCATCTCGGCGACCTGGCCCGGCTGCCCCTTTCCGCAGTTCACGACACTCCACGGCTTCCACGCCTCCTCGCCGCAGACGAAATCGCAGGAGTTCCAGAACCGCGTCGTGATCCCCTGGTAGGTCGGGTTCTTGAGCATCCGCACGCGCTTCCCGCGGCGGACCTCCCAGGCGATCTCGGTCTTGAACTGGAAGTTGTAGCGGAGCTGGTCGATGCTCCAGCTCCGGTTCGTCTCCATGTAGATCCCCTGGTCGGTGTCGGCGAGGAGGTCGTCCAGCGAGCCGGCTCCCGGCATGAGGCTCAGGTTCACCATGCGGATCATCGGAATGTGGTGCCAGCCGTCGGCCCGCACGCAGCCCCGGCTCCGCGCGTCGCCGACCCGGTGGGCCAGCTCACGCGACGTGAGATAGCCCTCGAAGAGTCCTTCCCGCACGATCGGCCATCGCTGCGCCGCCACCCCCTCGTCGTCGAAGCCGAACGTGGCGAGCCCGTTCGGCAGCGTGGCGTCGGCCATGAGCGTGACGTGCGGCGAGCCGAAGCGGAGCGTCCCCTTCTTCTCGAGGGTGAGGAACGACGCGCCCGCGTAGTTCGCCTCCATTCCGAGCACCCGGTCGAGCTCCGAGGGGTGCCCCACGGACTCGTGGATCTGGAGCGCGAGCTGGGAGCCCTCGAGGATCACGTCGTGCTCCCCCGTGGGACAGGGATCGGCCGTGAGGAGCGCCACGGCTTCCTCGGCGACCCGCGGCGCCTCCTCCACCCACGGGACCGACTCGATGAACTCGTAGCCGAGCGTCTGGTGGTACCCCTCCGACTGCGGCCAGGAGCGCCGCTGGACGTCGTTTCCCGCGATCGCGGTCGCGGCGTAGCCGCCGCCCGAGCGCGTGATCGTCTGGTCGATGTCGGCCCCCTCCGAGGAGAGGAAGCGCTGGCGCCGGCGGACGAACGTGAGGAAGCTCTCGGCGATGGAGACGCCCTTGACGCCGCGAAGCGCGCCGTCGACGCGGAGGAGGAGGTCGAGCTTCCGGTCGAGCGGCACCGCGAAGGGATCGATCGCGCAGGTGGAGGACCAGACGGCGCGGTGCGGCGGCTCTTCGGCGAGGCGGACGCGCGCTTCGAGGACCCGCGCGCTCGCCTTGCCGATCGCGACGGCGTGGGCGGCGCAGGCCTGCACCCCCTCGCGCGTCGTCGCGTCGGTGGCGGCGTAGCCCCACGCGCCGTCGACGAGAACGCGCACGCCGATCCCGCGCGACTCCGACTGATCGAGGCCGCCGAGGCGGCCATCCTTCACGATCAGGTCCTCGCGAACGGTCTCGAGGAGGCGCGCGTCGGCGTAGCCGGCGCCGCGCGCGACCGCGGTGTCGAGCGCCTCGCGGACGAGCTCGTCCATGCGAGGGCTAGAAGAGACGCGAGATGGTCAGGAGACCCTCGTCGCCCGAAGCGACTTCCAGCGAAGGATCGAGCGGCGAGTGGTTGTAGTGGGTGTGGGCGTAGGAGGCGTCGATCTGCGCGCCGAGCGCCTTCCAGTAGGTCCCCGCTCCGAACGAGGTGCGGATCCCCTTGTACGGCGGGATGCCGTCGCGCCGGTCGGGGTCGTTCCGCAGCATGGCGACGCCGGCCCGCACCGGGAGCCAGGCGAGGGCCCGGTACTCGGCGCCGACGTGGTACGAGAGCTCGCTCGATCCGATGTCGGGGATCTGGTTGAGGCGATCGTTCCGGAAGTCGCGGATGCCGCGGACCTCCGCCGCGATCTGCCCGTCGTTCCCGGGGAGATCGAGCGAGAGCCCGGCGGCCGCGCGGTAGCCGAGCCGGCGCACGTCGAGCGGCAGCGCCATCTGGAGGACGTCCGGGTTCGGGCGGATCCACTCGTATTCGCGGTAGTAGCCCCACTCCCAGCCGACGTGGGCCGGGAGCCACGGCAGGTCGGCCATCCATCGCGTGCTCGCCTCGTTGTGGCGGTAGCCCGAGAGGAACGACGACCAGCTCTTCCGGAAGACGAAGCGGGGGTCGGTGATCGACGGGAATGGATTCATGAAGAACTGCGGCGCCCAGTTCACCTGCGCGATCTGCTCGCCGTCGAACGAGCGATGCCGCCCGTCGACGATGCCGCGGAGGCGGCCGGTGCGGACGAGGACCTCCGCCCCGTACGCGATAGTCGGGCGGTCCCAGTCGAAGTTGTCGTCGTTGAGCGCGGTCTGACTCTTCGCGATGACGTGGTTCGCGACGTACTGGCCGAACCCCGCGAGGCGCACGGCGCCGTCGAACGCCGGCGGCCGGATCACCGCGCCCGCCGTCCACTCGGTCGCCCGGGCGTCGGTGTTGAGCGGATAGGGATCGAGAATCCGGCGGTCCTCGGTCTCCTCGCGGAAGCCGAAGCGGCCGCCGAGCGTGATCCAGGGGATGACCCGGTGCGCGTACGTGAGCGCCACGCCCGGGTAGACGACGCGTGCGCCGATGGTCCGGTCGCCCGCGATCGTCTGGAACGTCGTCGCGAACGGCATGTCGAAGTCGCGGATGAAGCGGCCGTTGTCCGGCGAGGTGAGGAGATCGTGGCGGCTCGCGTTGAGCGAGCCGTAGACGAAGTCGAGGCCGAGCGCGTACGTCGGCGTCTGGATCGCGCCGCGCACGCCGCTCTTCCGCACCACGGCGCTGTGGCGCTCGCCGTAATAGCCGTCGTCGTAGTCCTGGTACTGCGAGCCCTGCTCGGCCCACGAGGTGTCGCGAAGGCCGACGAGGCCGGCGGGGTTCATGCCGTACTCGTACGCGTTGAGGCGGCTGAATCGGTCCTCGGCGGCGACGGTGAGATCGCCCATCGCGCTCAGTCGCGCCGAGCCCCAGTCGCCGAGCGCCTCGATGGGCGTGGCGCGGACCCAGGCTTCGGCGACCTGGGCCGCGGCGGCGCGGGCGGTCACGAACGAGCCCCCGGCGAACGCGAGGGCGGCGAGAACGGCGGCCGCGGAGCGGCCGCACCGGAAGATTCGAATCGAAGTCGATCGGTCCATGGGCGCGCTCAGCTTCTCGGCTTGAGATAGAGGGGAAGGATCGAGGACACGCTGCTCACGGTCTTGGATCCGTTGTAGACGCGGAAGCGGATTCCGTAGGTCTGGCCGCTGTGGAGCTCGATGTCGTCGGGGTGCGGGGCGCCGCGCACGGCTCCCTGGTCAGGATCCCGCGACATGAGGAGGCGCCGCATCTCGAGCACCCACTTCCCGCGATCCCATCCGCCCCGCGAGACCACGTCGGCCTGGCTGCCGCTGGGCATCTGCGTCACGAACGAGGGGATGTAATCTCCCGCGTGCCACGTCTTCTCGCGGATCGAGGCGTCGTCCACGCGGATCGGGTTCAGGCTGTCGCAGGGACCGAACGCGTCGCCGCTGGCGAACGGACGGTCCACGTACTTCCAGATGATGAGCGACGTCGGCTTGCTGCGGTTCAGCCGGATGTCGCGCGTCCCCTTGTTCGCGACGAAGAGCGGGACGAAGCTGCCGGCGACGTAGTTGGGCACGTACATCGGGTCTCCGGAGTCGTGCACCCATCCGCCGCCGGTATTGTAGAAGTCCTCCGACCATCCGCCGGTCGGATGCAGGGTCGAGCCCTGGGTCTCGACCGGGTCGGCGGTCGGGATCTCGGTCGGGTTCACCGGCGTCACCGGATCCGTCGTCTCGACGCCCCAGCGCCACTTGTCGGCGGGGTAGCCCCCGTTCGCGTCGGAGTAGATCTCGACCTCGACCTGGTCCTCGTGCCTCGAGGTGTCCTGGTACCAGTTCGCGGGGTCGTGCATCGGGTCGCTGGTCGAGCAGTCGACCAGCGTGTTCCCGTCGGGATCCGTCCAGGTCACCCGGGTCACCAGGGGCGACTCGAGCTGGTTGGGAGCGGGGTCGGGCCACTGGAGGCAGAGGTAGAAGGCGACCGAATCCTGGTTGAACGGGTTGAACGTCCAGAGCGCCCGCACCGAGAGGAAGTAATCGCCGCCCCGCTCGCCCTCTCCCTTGAGGAGGACGACGGTCGGTACGGCCACGTTCCACTCGATGTCGGTGGCGCGTCCGTCGATCAGGAGCTCGCGCGTCTCGAGCTGCTGCGAGCTGGTGAAGACGTCCGTCGTCGGCGCCGCGACGATCCGCGTGGGAAGGTCGGGCTGGCTGGGCGTGGTTCGCCCGCAGGAGAGGACGCTGAAGCAGAGCAAGACACAAAGAATCCCACCACGTACGAGGTTACCGCGAAGCATGTAGTCCTCGGATCACACGAGCGTTCAGGGGGGGAACGGGCGTAGCCTACGAACCGGCCGGCGCACCTGTCAAGCGAAAAGCCCCGGGTCGAGATCCGGAAAGATCGGATCGGCTCCTTCGATCACGGCGAGCGCCTCGGGATCGACGCGCGTCTCGAGCCCTCCCGCGAGCCGCTCGAAGCGCTCGAGGTGCGTCTCGGTGCGACGCACCGCGTAGGGGACGAGCGTGCCCGTCTTCATGATGAAGGCCCAGTCGCTCGCCTGCGCGAGCAGCAGCTCCCGTCCCGCCTGACGGAGCGCGCGCGCCCGCAGCGCATCGCCGCCGTCGCCGGCGCGCGCGAGCCGCTGCATCCGCTCGGCCGCGCGGAGGAGATGCCGGTAGATCCAATCGTTCACCGGATCGAGCCAGACCGCCGCGTACCCGCCCGCGCCCCACGACGACCCGTGGAGCCTTCCCTCGGGGATGCGCGCGAGACCGGCGCCGGCCTCGCCGGGATCGGTCGCGACGAGCTCGTTCCCCGCCGCCACGCCGTCGAGCACGCGGTCGAGCCACTCCGGTCCTTCGTACCACCAGTGACCGAAGAGCTCGGCGTCGTACGGCGCGAAGAGCATCGCCGGCTGCCCGAGGGCGTCCGAGGCGGCGCGCGCCTGCGCGAGGCGCCCCTCCACGAAGTGCGCCGCGTGCCCCTCCGCCGTGCGCGACGCGCGCGCGGGATCGTACGGCTCCCGGTGCGGGTAGCGGCGGTCGGTGATGCGGTGGTACTTGAGGCCGAGGTGCGTGCGGGTCCCTCCCGACGGGAGGAATTCGCGCACCTCCTCGATCGGGAGATCGAACCCCTGGTCGCGGTAGTACTCGCGGTACCAGGAATCCCCCGGATAGCCTTCCGTGCTGCTCCAGACCTGCCGCGACGATTCCGCGTCGCGGCCGAACGCGAGCACCGAAGCGCCCGTCCGGAGCGGCGCGTAGGTTCCGGGCACCGGGCGCGGACAGGCGTCCAGGATCGCGTGCGCGTCGACCGCGAACCACCGGACGCCGAACTCGGCGAGCACCGCCTCGACACCCGGCGCGTACCCGCACTCGGGGAGCCAGAATCCCTCGGGCGGATGCCCGACGTGACGCGCGAACTCGCGCGCGCCGACCCCGATCTGCGCTCGCCACGACGGCGCGCCGAGGTCCATGAGCGGAAGGAAGCCGTGCGTGGCGCCGCAGGTGACGAGTCTTGCCGTGCCCGCGTCCTCCACGGCGCGGAAGGCGGCGGTAAGGTCGCGACCGCAGCGCTCGTACTGATCGAGCCCCGCGCGGAAGCGGTCGCGGTAGTGCGCGGCGAGGTCGCCGAACGGCGGCGTCGCGCGGTAGCGCGCGCGATCGCGCTCGGCCAGCTCGAGCAGCCGCCCCATGCGCGCCGCCATCCGATCGCGGAGGAGCGGATCGGCGAGCATGGCGAGGAGCGTGGGCGAAAGGGAGATGGTGATCCGGCCGCGCGCGCCGCGCTCGGCGCGCCCCTCGAGCATGCGGAGGAGGGGCAGGTAGCACTCGACCAGCGCCTCGACCAGCCAGCGCTCCTCGAGACTGTCCTCGTACTCGGGATGGCGCACGAACGGCAAGTGCGCATGGAGGAGGATCGAGAGATATCCGGCGGGGCGCGGCGCCCGGCTCACGGCTTGGGCGCCTGCGGGGACGCGAGATAGCGCGACGCCGAGGTCGGGAGCGGCGCGACCGCGCGACCGCGCTGGCGCTCCGCCTCGCGCTCGAGCCAGGCCCGGCGGAGCTCGTCGGCGGGCCAGTCGCCGACCTCGCGGCACGGCTCGTCGGGCGGGACCGGCATCCAGCGCGAGACGAGGAGCGGCTCGAAGCCGCCCGGCAGCTCGAGCCCGAGGAGCGCGCGGCAAGCGCCGCCGCCCCGCGGGAGATCCACGTACCATCCCTCACCCCGGAGCGCGTCGGGGAGCGCCACTCGAACCGCCTCGCGTCCTTCCCCGCCTTCGCGCGCCGCGCGCTCGAGGAGGAGGGCGTAGCGCACCGGGGCGCCGCGCGAAGCGGCCAGGGCGGCGGCGCGACGCGCGAGCGGCTCGCTCACTTCCCATGCCGCGAAGACACGGTGCGGGTCGCGGACGAGGAGGTGGAGGGCATCCTCGCCATGCCGCCGCCCGCGCCACGCGGCGGGGGGTGGTTCGACGGAGGGGATGGTGGCGGTGGGGGTGAGACGTTCTAAGGAGCTCATCGGGGCCTCTGTGTTTTCTCCGGCGGCCTTCCGGCCGCCGTCGTTATCTAAGTAGAACAACGCGCTGCGTCGCCGTGAACGTTCCGATTCGTACGACGAGAAAATATAGCCCCGCGGCGGCGCGCCCGCCACCTTCGGCGCGACCGTCCCAGGTCCACTCGAGCGATCCCCCGCCGGCCATCGTGAGATCCCAGCGGCGTGTCGCGCGGCCACCCAGGTCGATCAGGTCGGCGCGGAAGCGTGCGCCGGGGGCGGCCGTGAGACGGAACCGGGCCCCGCCGCGCGCGGGCGCAGGCGCCACGACGAGACGCGGAGCCGCGTCGCCTCCTTCCGGGCCGCCGATCGCGCCGGTCCCGCCCGAGATCGTGATCGCCGTCCCGCTCGGGACGAGGGCCGTGCGGCCGCTCGTGTTCCAGGCCCGGTACTCCACGGAGTGTGTCCCGATCGAGAGCGGGGCGAGCGTCAGGGTGAACGGCTCCGCTCCCGAGTCGCAGCGACCGTCGCCGCAGGGGATCGGGATCCAGACGCCGCTGTCCACCCGGTACTCGATCGAGTCGACGACGGCGATGGAGATCGAGTCCCCCGCCCCGGAGTGGTACGGGTTCAGGTTCGGCTGGGCGCCTTCGTCGGCCTCACCGCGCAGGGTGAGGGCCTGGCCAGCGCCCGTCCGGTAGACCGTCGAGTCGGGCCGCACGACCGGCCGGGTCTCGTAGAGATCGATCACGCCGTTGCCGTCGAGGTCGGCCCATCCGATCTGGTCGGTGGTGTAGGCGCACCAGTCGTCGGGGTAGTTCCCCTTCATGAGGCAGTGCACGGTGGGGGTGCCGCAGTAACCGTCGGCCGGAACCGAGGAGTTCCGGTTCGGCCGGTTGAAGTAGCCGGTCGTGAGCGTGCAGGCCCACCACGCGTTCAAGGCCGGATACTCGTCGAGAGCCCAGAACTGGTGCGTCATCTCGTGCTCGAAGTAGTAGTCGAGGGTCGCGCTCCGCGTGTTCAGATTGTTCACCGGCATCACGATGTAGGGGCCGCCCAGGTCGGAGTGGGCGATGTAGCCGTCGGGGAACGTGCCCGTGCCGGACGTGTCGTTCTGGACGGCGAAGACCACCGAGGCCCACTGCGCGCTCAGGCGGGCGCGCGCGGCGTTCGCATAGTCGTAGATCATCGGGATCGCGCTCCCCTTGTATCCGAGGAGCGGCTCGAGCGCGTCCTCCATCCAGACCAGCTCCTGCGCGATCGGGTGGTCGATCGGCTCGTACTTCGTGGCGACGCCCGGGTGCGGCTCGACGAGGAACGTGAGCGGGATGTTCCGCGCGGCCGCCAGCACGCTCCACTTGAGGAGACCGCGCACGGCGGAGCCGACCACCGAGTCGCGGAGCGCCGGGGTCCAGTCGAAGTGGTTCGCGTCGATCGTCCCGTCGCTCTCCGTGAAGAGGATCGGAACCGCGACGCGTCCGATCATGAACTCGCTCGTGTCCTCCCACAGCGCGCCGTACGGAAGGCCCGGCGGAAGCGTCGATCCGGGGGGCGCGATGCTCGTCCGCGCCGCATTCACGCGGACGCCGGCGCCGGGAAGGAGCGGCGGCAGCACGTCGGCGCGCCCGCCGAAGGGGTCGGCTTCGCCGGGTCCGACCGCCGCCGCGTCCGACGCGGACGGCACCGCG
>JBLMWD010000051.1:0-32379 GCA_050257045.1 Bacteroidota bacterium
CGGAGGGGATCATCGACCGCTCGAGCGACATGGGCGCGGGGCGCGTGCGGTGGGACGAGATCACGGAGATCCGGGTGACCCAGTCGGCCGGGCGCCGGTTCCTCACCGTGATCGTCCGGGATCCGGCCAAGTTCATCGCGCGGGGCGGGTGGGTTCACCGCCGGGTGAACGAGGCGAACTACCGCCATGCCGGAAGCCCCGTGAACGTGGCGACCTGGATGCTCCGGATCCCGTTCGACGATCTGGTCGCGAAGACGCGGGAGTTCTACCGGCGCTACGGGACGCCGCAATGACGCGATGAACGGTCCGGTGCCGCCTCTCAACGGTGTTCTCGAGACGGCCCTCTACGTCGAGGACCTCGACCGTTCCACGCGGTTCTACCAGGACCTCTTCGGGTTCGATCAGGTCTACGCGGGGCCGCGGCTCACCGCGCTCGCCGTCCCGGGACGGCAGGTACTGCTCCTCTTCAAGAAGGGCGCCTCGAGCGCGCTCGAAAAGACTCCGCACGACGGGTGGGGCGAGCTCCACATGGCGTTCGCGATCCCGGCCGAGGCTCTGGCCGAATGGGAATCGCGGCTCCGCGCGCGGGGGATCGAGATCGTGGAGAAGACCGAGTGGAAGCGGGGCGGGACGAGCCTTTATTTCCGCGATCCCGACCGGCACTTGATCGAGCTGGCCACGCCGGGTCTCTGGACGAACTACTGAGCGACGTTTAGCCAGGCAGTCGGGTCGCAGCATGAGCCGCGGCGACGCCCCTCATGCCTCCTGCGTCGTCACTTCCTCGGGCTCGGGGGTCTCGTCAGGGCGCGGGTTGAAGATCGCGGCCAGCTCGCCGCGGAGCTGCCCCTCGTCGAGGTTCCACTTGAGCTCCCCCTTGTGCGCGATCGAGATCGCGCCGGTCTCCTCGCTCACCACGAGCACGGCGGCGTCGGTCTCCTCGGCGAGGCCCAACGCGGCGCGGTGCCGCGTGCCGAGCAGGGGCGAGAGGCCGCGCGTCTGGCTCAGCGGCAGGATGCAGCTCGCCGCCACGATGGCGTCTCCGCGGATCACCACGGCCCCGTCGTGGAGCGGGGAGTGGGGCGTGAAGATCGTCTCGAGGAGCTCGGCGCTCACGGTGGCGTCGATCTTGGTCCCGGTCTCGACATAGTCGCGCAGCCCCATGTCGCGCTCGAAGACGATGATCGCCCCGCGGCGCTCCTTCGCCATCTCCTCCACCGCCTTGATGGTCTCCGCCACGACCCCGTACTCCTCGACCCGGATGAGGGCGCGCACCAGGCGGTTCTGTCCGATGTGGGTGAGGAGCGCGCGCAGCTCGGGCTGGAAGAGGATCACGAAGAGGATCACCCAGACCGTCTTCAAGCTCCCGATGATCCAGTTCAGCGCGTTCAGGTGGAACCACTGCGCCACGATGGAGCCGAAGACGATGACGATGAGCCCGACGAACATCTGCGACGCCCGCGTCCCCTTGATCATGACGAAGAGGCGATAGAAGAGGAACGCGACGATCAGGATGTCGACGATGTCGACGAGGATCTGAGGCTTGATGTCGATCATGCTCGGGTCTTGCTCGGTGCAGGCTCCCTGCTTGGCGCTGGCTCATGGGCGCCGGCGCGGTCTGGATTCACAATCGCTTCGGCCATCCGGATCGCGTCGACCGTCTCCCGGACGTCGTGCGTCCGGAAGATCCCTCCGCCCCGGAGGCGCGCCGCCACGGTGGCTCCAAGGCCGGCGGCGAGCCGCTCCTCCGCGGGGCGGCCAGTGACGTGCCCGAGGAACGACTTACGCGATACACCGATGTACAGGGGGCGCCCGAGCGAGGTCAAGCGCGGAAGTCCGTACAGCACCGCCAGGCTCTGTGGGGCGCGCTTCGAAAAGCCGATGCCGGGGTCGAGTGCGATTCGTTCATTAGGCACTCCGGCCGCGGCCGCCGCATTCCACTGCGCGATCAGAAACCCCCGGACCTCCTCCACCACGTTGTCGTATTCCACCGGGTCGTGCAGGTGGTCGGGGCCGCCCCGCGAGTGCATGATCACGAGCCCCGCGCCGGCCGCTGCCGCCTCCCGCGCGATCGCGGGCTCGGCCGTGAGCCCGGTGATGTCGTTCACGATCGCGGCCCCTGCCTCGAGGGCGCGCCGCGCCACGCCGACCCGCCACGTGTCGATCGAAACAGGAAGGCCGAGGCGGATGAGACCCGGGAGCACCGGCCGGAGCCGCTCCCACTCGGCTTCGGCGCCGATCGGGGGCTCTCCGCCAGGCCGGGTCGACTGGGCGCCGACGTCGATCGCGTCGGCTCCCTCCGCGGCCATCGCCTCGGCGCGCGCGAGCGCGGCCGAAGGCTCCGCGTAGCGGCCGCCGTCATAGAACGAATCGGGGGTGAGATTGAGGATCCCGACCACGCGGGCCCGCTCGCCGAGGTCCCACGAGCCGGCCCGGTGGACGAAGATCATTTCAGGCGGGACCCGGGCTCTCGCTCGGTCGCAGGCCGGGCGCGGGGCTGCGGGCCGGGCGCGGCTTCTCCTCTTCGACGGCGGTGACCGGAGCGGCGGTCCCGTCGCCGCTGCCGCGGCGCGTGATCGGCTCCAGCTTCTCGCCGCGGAGGATCCGCTCGAGCTGGTCCCCGTCGAGCACCTCGCGCTCGAGGAGCGCCAGCGCGATCGAGTGGAGCTTGTCGGTGTTGTCGGCGAGGAGCTGGCGCGCCTTGTTGTAGGCGCCCTCGACCAGGTTCCGCACCTCCTCGTCGATCATGATCGCGGTCTTCTCGCTGTAGTCGCGGTGCTGGGAGATCTCCTTGCCGAGGAAGACGTACTCCTCGCGCGATCCGAACGTGAGCGGGCCGAGGCGCTCGCTCATCCCCCACTCGCATACCATGCGCCGCGCGATCATGGTCGCCCGGCGGATGTCGTCGGAGGCGCCCGTCGTGAAGTGGTTCAGGACGAGCTGCTCGGCGGCGCGGCCGCCCATGAGGTGCGTGAGCATCCGGAGCCAGTAATCGCGCGAGAAGGAGTGGCGCTCCTCCTCGGGGAGGTAGGCCGTGAGGCCGAGCGCGCGGCCGCGCGGAATGATCGTGACCTTGTGCACGCGGTCGCTCCCGGGCTGGAGCCAGGCGACCAGGGCGTGGCCCGCCTCGTGGTACGACGTGCTCTTCTTCTCCTCGTCGGAGATGACGAGGCTCCGCCGCTCGGCGCCCATCATCACCTTGTCCTTCGCGTCCTCGAAGTCGATCGTGTTCACCTTCTTGTGGCTCCGGCGCGCGGCGAGGAGCGCCGCCTCGTTCACGAGGTTGGCGAGGTCGGCCCCGACCATGCCGGGCGTCCCGCGCGCGAGCACGGTCAGGTTCACCTCTTCGGCGACCGGGATGTTCCGCGTGTGCACGCGGAGGATCCCCTCGCGGCCGCGCACGTCGGGGACGTCGACCACGATCTGGCGGTCGAAGCGCCCCGGCCGGAGAAGCGCCGGGTCGAGCACGTCGGGGCGGTTCGTCGCCGCGATCAGGATCACGCCGTCGTTCGACTCGAAGCCGTCCATCTCGACGAGGAGCTGGTTCAGGGTCTGCTCGCGCTCGTCGTGCCCGCCGCCGAGGCCGGCGCCGCGATGGCGGCCGACCGCGTCGATCTCGTCGATGAAGATGATGCACGGGGCGTTCCGCTTCCCCTGGTCGAAGAGGTCTCGCACGCGCGAGGCGCCGACGCCGACGAACATCTCGACGAAGTCGGAGCCCGAGAGGGAGAAGAAGGGGACGCCCGCCTCGCCGGCCACCGCCTTCGCGAGGAGCGTCTTGCCCGTGCCCGGAGGTCCGAGCAGGAGCGCGCCCTTCGGGATCCGCCCGCCCAGGCGCTGGAATTTCTTCGGGTCCCGCAGGAACTCGATGATCTCCTCCAGCTCCTGCTTCGCCTCGTCCGCGCCCGCCACGTCCTTGAACGTGACCTTGGGGCTCGACTCGAGCGCCACCTTGGGGCGGCTCTTCCCGAACTTCATCGCGGAGGCGCCGCCTGCCTGGATCTGGCGGATCATGACCATCCAGAGGACGACGAGCGCCACGAACGGGATGTAGGAGATCACGAGCGCCCACCAGTTCATGCCGGGCGGCTTCGACGTGACCGTCGCGTTCGGATCCTTGGCGAGGATCGCGCGGCCGAGGTCCTTGTCCTCGGCGGGGAGATAGACCTTGAAGTAGACGTACGAGACCGGCCGGCCGTCGACGTGGGTGAGCGCGCTCTGCTTCAGCTCGCCGGCCACCTCGCGCTCGACGATCGTCACCGACTTGATGTTCGCGGTGTCGATCTGGCCGAGGAACTCCGAGTAGGGGATCTCGTGGGTCTTGGCCTTGATCTCTCCGTAGACCTGCACGAAGACGAGCACGGCCAGGACGAGAATCACCCAGAGGAGCGCGGTGCGCAGCGGACGCGCCGGACCGAACGGCGTCGGCTTCCGCTGCGGCGGACGCGGCGGCGTGGGTGGGCGCTTGCGCTCCCGGCGCTCGGAATTCTTCTCGGCCGGACGCTGATCACGCGAACGGACGGGCAAGGGGCTCAATTGCTCCGGATTCGGGTTCACTCGGCTGGACTTCCTTTCCTGGAATCGGCAGGAATGCCGGATGTCTCTACTGTTGGATGGGTACCGCTCCCGGTCGGTTCTCCGTTTCGACCGGCCAGGACGATCCTCCCGCGCTCTCGTCGTACCCGAACGCCCAATGGGAAATCGGCCGAGCGGCCGCTGCCTTGCGTCGCGAGGGAATGCAGTACGTCGACGTGAGCCGCCGACACCTCCCGGGCGACCCCGTCCAGATCGTGCAGAGCGCAGCGGAAAATGTACGAACGCAACAGTTTAGGGTACGAAAGGAGCCGCCGGGCATCAAGCACGATTTTCCCTGGCTCCGCGCTGTGGATGACCTCGGGGAAGGCGCGCCGCGCCTCGGCACTGAGATAACCGTCCAGCTCGCGAAAAAGGTCCGCCTGCCGGCGGAGCGCGTCCTGCACGGCCGGATTCACCCGCTCCCGCAGCCGCGGCAGGATCTCGTGGCGGAGATAGTTGCGGGTCGCCCCGCGGCTCTCGTTGGTGGCGTCCTCGCGCCAGTCGAGGCCGTGACGCTGGAGGTACTCGAGCACCTGCCCGCGGGAGACGTCGAGGAGGGGACGGATGACGTGCGCGCCGTGGATCCGGGCCCGCGACGACATTCCCGCGAGCCCCCGGAGCCCGGCGCCGCGCGCCATGCGGAAGAGGACGGTCTCGGCCTGGTCGTCGGCGGTATGCGCGAGAGCGATCCGCGAGGCGCCAGCCTCGCGGGCCAGGTTCCGCAGGGCCTCGTAGCGAAGAAGTCGGGCGCGCTCCTCGGAGGCGAGCGAATCGGCGCGCGGCGGCCCAAGGGCGCCTTCCGGGAGCTTCGCGGTGAAGCAGGGGACATCGAGCCGCTCCGCGAAGCGCTCCACGAACACGGCGTCTCCCGCGGAATCCGCCCCGCGCAGCCCGTGGTCCACGTGGCCCACCGCGAGCGCGGCCGGCCGGCCATTCCGGCGGTGCTCCGCCGTCAGGAAATGAACGAGCGCCACCGAATCGGGGCCGCCCGAGACCGCCACGAGCACGCGCGCCCCGTCCGGGACCAGCCGATCGACCTCGATCCGCCGCAAGGCGATCCGCTCCAGGATGCGATCGCGTGGATTGAGGGGAGCGAGGGAGCGCGCGGGAGCGCGCGACGAATCACCGGATCGGGGCATCCTTCATTGTAGCGCGAGGGCCGTCGAGCATGTCCACCGGACCCGCGCACGGGAGCGCGGTTCGCCGCTATCGGACGAGGATCACCTTCCGCGTCCTCGATTCGCCGAGCGCCTCGAGACGCGCCACGTAGACGCCGGATGCGACGCGGCCGCCCCGGGCGTCCACGCGCAGCCAGTCCGCGTCGTGCCAGCCGGCGGGGAGGACGCGGTCGAGCGGCTTGGCGACGAGGCGTCCGCGCACGTCGAAGATCTCGAGGCGCACGAGCGCGGCGCGCGGGAGCCCGAACCGGAACGCGACGTCGCCCCGCGCGGGGTTCGGCGCGGGGGCAGCGAGCTGGAACGGAGGCGCGGGCGAAGCGGGCGTCTCCTCGACCGCGGTCTGGTCGAGCTCCATGATCGCGAGTCGGCGGTCCGCCGCCAGCCCGACGTAGGTCTCGACGTATCCCGAGGGCCAGGTCACGATCACCGAATCGGCCGCGGCCGCCGCGCCGAGCCCGAACACGAGCGTGTGCCCGTTCTGCGACATGTACCCCGAGCCGCCCGAGACCTCCAGGATTTGCCGGAGCGCGCCGGCCACCACGCGCACCCGGGCTCCGATCGCGTCGCGGCTCGAGACGCGTCCGACGAGGTCGAGCGCGAGCCAGTGGTTCGCGGAGGCGAGGTCGTTCCGGAGAAGCTTGTTGGCCGAGCCGTCGTTGACGACGTAGAGGTCCAGGTCGCCATCCCCGTCGTAATCGGCCCATGCGCATCCCGTGCCGTTGGCGGTGTCGCCGAGCGGTCCGGTCGTGATCGCGGTGAAGACGTTCCCCCCGTCGTTGCGGAGGAGCTTGCTCGGCTGCCCGTAGTTGCGGAGGTAGAGGTCGAGGTCGCCGTCGTGGTCGTAGTCGGCCCAGGCGACGCCCGTGCCGTTCCCCGAATCGCCGAGCGGTCCGGCGGTCACCCACGAGAAGACGTCCCCGCCGTCGTTTCGGATGAGCTTGTTCGGCATGCCGTAGTTGGCGAGGTAGAGATCGAGGTCGCCGTCGTTGTCGTAGTCGCCCCAGGCCGCCGCTTGCCCGGGACCGCTTTCCTCGATGTAGACGCCGGTGATCCGCGTGAAGACGCCGTTCCCGTCGTTCCGGAGCAGGCGGTTCGGCCCGTCGTTCACGATGTAGACGTCGGGATCGCCGTCGTTGTCGTAGTCGCCCCAGCAGGCCGCGTAGCCCCACCCCGTGTCGCCGAGCGGTCCGCTCGTCACATCGTGGAATCCGGCCGAGCCGTCGTTCCGGAAGAGCTTGTTCGCCGTGCCATAGTTCACGACGTAGAGGTCCAGGTCGCCGTCCCCGTCGTAGTCGACCCATTGCGCGCTCATCCCCGCGCCCGTATCGCCGAGCGGGCCTGCCGTGACGTCGGTGAACCCGGCCGCGCCGTCGTTCCGGAAGAGCTTGTTCGCCGTCGCGTAGTTCACCAGGTAGAGGTCGGGGTCGCCGTCGTTGTCGTAGTCGCCCCAGACCGCCGCCGCGCCGTTGTCCGCGTTGTCGAGGGGCGGCGCGGTCGCGTCGGTGAAGTTGTCGCCGCCGTCGTTCCGGATGAGGAGGTTCGGGCCGTCGTTCGTGACGTAGAGGTCGGGATCGCCGTCCTTGTCGAAGTCGCCCCAGGCGACCCCGAACCCCGATGCGTTCGTGCCGAGGGGGCCCTTCGTGATCGCGGTGAATTGCGCGCGGGAGGCCGAAGGCAGGAGCGCGAACGCCACGGCAAAGACTAGGAGGCCCCGCGCGAAGCGGGGCCTCCCGAGGATCGTGTGGCTACCGGACAAGGACCATCTTCTGGGCGATCTCGGTGCCGTCGCCCCGGAAGCGGACCACGTAGACGCCGTTCGCCAGCGGCGCGCCGGTGGTCGAGCGGCCGGTCCAGGCAATCTTGTGCTCGCCGGCTTCGTACCACCCGGACGCGAGACTTCCCACGTGGCGCCCGGCCACGGAGAAGAGATCGACCTGCACCGCTCCCGACTGGCGCAGGCTGAAGCGGAGATTCGAGCCGTCCATCGCCGGGTTCGAGACGCGGAGCATCGTGTCGCCGATCGGCGCGGCAGCCGCGACCGCCCGCGCCTTGAGGACCGTCGGGCCGCCCGCGAGCATGGAGCTTGGAGCGACCACGTGGAACGGACGCATCATGTCGTTCTCTTCGTGCTCGAGGATGTGGCAGTGCCAGACGTATCCCGGCTCCGCCGTTGCATCGAACGTGTACGTCGGCGAGTCGTCCTGCGGGGCCCAGCGCACCAGCACCCGCGTCACCTCGCCCGGACCCATCCGGAACGTGTCCTTCCAGCCACGCTCGTTGGGGTCGGCCGGCATCGGCTTTCCGCGGAGGTACGGCGTCGGGTCGACCGGCGTGTAGGTCTCCTCGGGCAGCGTCGGGTTCACGGCGTCGAACGCCATGTCATAGCGCCTCGTGTGGATCTTCTGGCGGTTGATGAGCTGGAACTGGACCAGGTGGAGATGGATCGGATGCGTGTCGCCGGTGAGGTTCACGACCTCCCACATCTCGGTCGTGCCGAGCACCGGGTACTCGGTCGCGGGGGCGTCGAACGGCATGCCGTTCAGGTTCGCTCCGAGCGGATCGTCCTCGGCCGTCAGCCGCTCGTTCAGCGTCATGACGCGCGTGACCGTCGGATTGCTGAGCCGCGTCACGGTCGCGAGCGCCTGCGGGATCACGCTGTTGTCGGGGCCCGTCGAGGGGACGACCCGGAAGAGCATGATCTGCGCGAGTGTCTGGCCGTCCGGCGCGTCTCCCATCGGGTAGGGCGCCTTGGCCGTGTTCTTCAGGATGAACTCGGTCCCCGGCGCGTACGCCGAGAAGTCGATGATCACGTCGGCGCGCTCGCCCGGCGCGATGACGAGTCGCGGTGAGGCCATGCTGTTCGGATCGTTGAGCAGCACCGGCTCGGCGAGATAGCCGCCGTCGGTCCCGATCTGGTAGAACGCCGGCCCCGGCGTGCTGTTCACCCGCTCGGTCAGGTTGAGGCTGAAGAAGCGGGCCTGCGCGCCATTCAGGAAGCGGAAACGGTACTTCCGCGGCTCCACGTTCAGATACGGCCAGATCTTCCCGTTCACGAGCGCGACGTTGCCGAAGAACTCGGGCACCCAGATCGGATGCGTGGCGGTCAGGCCCTGGTTCGGATACCAGAGCTGGCCGTCGGCCGTGAACATCTTGTCCTGGATGCAGAGCCCCATGTCGTAGGGCGCTTCGGGCAGCCCCGACGGCTCGTGGCCGGGATCGGTGACGATGTAGTACCCCGCGAGTCCGGCGTAGACGTTGTGCCGCGTGTAGCCGAACGCGTGGTCGTGGTACCAGATCGTGGACGGAAGCTGCGTGTTCGCGTAGTTGCGGATCTCGCCCTTGAAGTCGGGCCCCGTCTCCGCGAAGTTCGGCGTGAACCACGTCATCGGGCCGCCGTCGCTCTGCGGCTCCACCTCGGCGCCGTGCACGTGCGTCGTGATCGGCACGCCCGTCGAGGTCTCCGCCTTCATGATGGTCGGATCGATGGCGTAGCTGAGGATGTGGGTCATCCCCAGGTGGTTCGTCCACTTGATCTGGATCGGGACGTTCCGTTGCGCGACGATCGTCGGCCCCGGATAGCTCGCCGCCGCTTCCGAGGTTCCATAGCCGTAGACCGTGGTCAGCGGCAGGTCGCGGTGGAGCTTCTGCTGGATCTGATAGGCGCCGATCTCGTAGTAGTTCGGCATGACCGGTTGGGCGACTGCGGGAATCGGAAGCGGATCGACGAACTTCGCGAGCGTGGTCGGGTCGAGCAGGGCGGGTTGAGCGCCGGCCGGGGCGCCCGCGAGAAGCGCGACCGCCGCCAGCACGGCGATGCCTCCGCAGCGCAGGACCAGCTTGAGACTGAGCTTCACGTGACCTCCACAACATGCGCCTCGGCGCATGTTCCTCGCGGCGATGTGCGCGCGAGAGGCGCTCCTCGCCGCAAGTCGTCGGAGCCGCCCCCCTCGTGCAGGGAACCTCCCTCGGGTCCGTGCACGTACCCCCATTTGGGATAGAACGAGCGGTCTTTTGCGCACGGCTCGTGCCACAGAACGCAGTCTCGTAAGTCCAACGGGGAGCGGTTCAAGCCGCTTAAACAATCCAAGTGTGACATCGGTGTCGCCTGCCACAGTGGCAGCACCATGTCAAAGCGGCAGAAGTGGATCGGGGCGTAGAGCTCCCGGCGGTGGGAGCGGGAAGGAACTGGTGGCGGCGCAGGGATTCGAACCCCGGACCAAGGGATTATGATTCCCCTGCTCTACCGCTGAGCTACACCGCCACCCTCGGGCGAACGACAGTAGGTGCGGGGCCCCGCTCCTGTCAAGAAACCACGCCGGATTGCGGTGCGCGGCGACCGCTACTGGGCCGCGCAAGGCCGTTCGGGCCATGCCGGCGCGCCGATTGACACGCCGAATCCGCTCCCCTAGACTGCGGCTACCACGACCACATGCCGGCTGGTTGGGTTACCCCGCCCGCCACCAGGGAGAACTCCAAACCTCATGTCCCGATCCGTCGTGGGAGGGTTGATCGCCCTCCTTGTTACCGCTCTACCCATGTCCGCGCTCGCGGACAGCCTCGTCGGGAACGGCGGGGTCGGCTTCCGCGGCGGGATGATCAAGTTCTACCAGGACCAGACCATCCAGAGCGACGCCCGGGCGCGTCTTTCGGGCGACCTGGTCTTCTCCTACGTTTACAGCGACCACTTCACGCTCGACGCGACCGTGGGGTATGCGTGGAACCGGCTCGACGACAACCAGAACTTCTGGCTCGCGACGTCCGTTCCGGTCGTGGCCGGCATCCGCTATCTGACGCGATACGGGCAGGCCATGCGCCCCTACATCGGTGCGGGCGGGGGCATGTACGTCTGGTCGATCCAGTCGAAGGATCTCGGGGCGGCCAAGGATCCGCAGACCTTCGAGCGGCTCCGCCGCGCGGATCTCGGCTTCTTCGGCGTCGTCGGGGTGGAGCGCACGATGTCGAAGCACATCGTGACGACGGGAGACCTCCTGTACCACTACATCCTCGCGAAGGACACGGCCGACTTCCCGAGCGGGTATAATGGCAACAAGTCGTATGCCCAGGTCCGACTCGGCGTGACCTTCTACTTCACGCTCAGCGAGCGGATCGACACCGGACTTCCGGAGTAGCGCATGAGGACATTCGCGGCCCCCGGCGAGAAGTTCGCACCCAGCGAGCGGCCGGAGACCGCGCCCGAGCGCGTGCCGAGCGACTACGCCCTCACGTTCGACGACGTCCTCCTCCTTCCCGGCTACTCCGAGATCCACCCGCGCGACGTCGACATCTCCACCCTCCTCACGCGCGACATCACCCTGAACACCCCCGTGGTGAGCGCGGCCATGGACACCGTGACCGAGAGCGCCCTCGCGATCGCGATCGCGCGCGAAGGGGGCCTCGGGATCATCCACAAGAACCTGCCGGTGCTCGAGCAGGTCGAGGAGGTGGACAAGGTCAAGCGCTCCGAGAGCGGCATGATCGTGAACCCGATCACGCTGCCCCAGGACGTGCCGATCGCCCGCGCGCTCGAGCTGATGGAGAAGTTCCGGATCTCCGGCGTCCCGATCACCGAAGGGAAGCGGCTCGTCGGCATCCTCACGAACCGCGACCTCCGGTTCGTGAAGAGTCCCGAGCTCAAGGTGAAGGACGTGATGACGAAGGAGAACCTCGTCACCGCGCCCGTGGGCACCACGCTCGAAGAGGCGGAGCGGATCCTCCACAAGCACAAGATCGAGAAGCTTCCGGTCGTGGACGATCAATACAACCTCCGCGGCCTGATCACCGTGAAGGACATCCAGAAGCGGATCCGGTACCCGCGCTCCTGCAAGGATCACCTGGGAAGGCTCCGCGCGGGCGCCGCGATCGGCGTCGGACAGGACGCGAACGAGCGCGTGGCCGAGCTGGTCCGCGCCGGCGTGGACGTGGTCGTGATCGACAGCGCGCACGGGCATTCGAAGGCGGTGATCGACACGACGCGCGCCGTGAAGACGGCGCATCCCAACCTCCAGCTGATCGTGGGCAACGTCGCGACGGCCGACGGGACGCGGGACTTGATCCACGCCGGCGCCGACTGCGTGAAGGTGGGGATGGGGCCCGGCTCGGCCTGCACGACGCGCGTCGTGGCGGGCGTGGGCGTGCCGCAGATCAGCGCGGTTCTGGAATGCGCGAACGAGGCCGCGAAGGCGGGGATCCCGATCATCGCCGACGGCGGCATCAAGTACTCGGGCGACATGGTGAAGGCGCTCGCCGCGGGCGCCCACTCGGTGATGCTCGGCAATCTGCTCGCCGGCACCGAGGAGAGCCCGGGCGAGACGCTGTTGCTCGAGGGGCGGACGTACAAGGTCTACCGCGGCATGGGCTCTTTGTCAGCCATGGCGTCGGGGCGCGGCGACCGCTACTTCCAGGAGGGCGTCCGCGACTTGAAGAAGCTGGTCGCCGAGGGGATCGAGGCGCGCGTGCCGTACAAGGGCGCCGTTTCGAACGTCATCTACCAGCTCGTCGGCGGTCTACGCGCCGGCATGGGCTACTGCGGCGTCGGCACCATCGAGGCGCTCCGCACCGACACGCGTTTCGTCCGCATCACGCAGTCCGGGCTCCGCGAGAGCCACCCGCACGATCTGACCATCACGAAGGAAGCGCCGAACTACGAAATTCGGTAGCTCGGCTCGCGGCTACTCCCCACCCGGAAGCCGGATCAGCCTGCCCGAGCGAACCCCCTCCGCCGTTTCCAGCCGGTAGAAGAAGACCCCGTTCCGGGTGCCGAGCGACCCGCCGACGGGCACGTGATGCTCGCCGGTCGCGAGGGACGCCTCACGCAGGAGTGTCGCGACCAGTCGTCCCGCGACATCGAATACGCGGAGTGCGGCCGATCCGGAACGTGTCGTCGTGAATGCGATCTCGGTGGCCGATCCGCCCGGCGCCGATAGGACGCGGGCTTCGAGGGCTCCCACTCGCGCGATTTGTCCGTAGTCGTAGTCCACCCCCACCTGCTCGGTCTCGCTCGCGAGTCCGTAGTCATCGTACGCGCGGATGAAGTAGACGAACCCCGCGCTGTAGCCCGTCGTCCCGGGAATCGTCCCCGCGTAACGGTCCCAGTCCGTCATCTGCATGGTGATCGGCGGCTGGAAGTCGAAGTCCTCGACGTAGCGGTAGTGGATCTCTACCCGGGCCACCGAGTGCGTCCAGTCCATCACGAGCGCTTGCAGCGGAAGCGGGGAGGATGGAGCGATCAGGGTTGCGGGTGCCTCGTGCATGATCGCGGGAGCGGGATACGCGGGTCCGAGCTGGTACAGATATGCTTGGCCATACTGGCCGTTCACGATCACGTTGGGGTTCGAGGTGAGCACCTCGCTGGAGCCGTCTCCATTCACGTCGCCGAGCGCGACGACGCTGATGTAGGGATATTGTGCGAGGTCTCCCCTCCAGTCCGGTTGGTAGGAGGGAGCTCCGAGCTCGCTGAGATACACCTGGACCCCGGCCGGCGTGGCGATGGCGATGTCGGCGTGCCCGTCGGAATTGACATCGCCTTCCAAGGACACGGAAATGCCGAAGAAGTAACCACCATCGCTGGTCACCTGCCACCGGGGCGTGGGGCCGAGCCCGCGAGGAGAACCCAGGAAGAGCTGCACCCGTCGCGCGGTGATGTCGGGCGGACCCAGGAGCAGGTCGGCGATGCCGTCGCCGTTCACGTCGCCCCGACCCGAAAGAGAGATCGCCTTGGGTCCCGTCCACGAGGAGGTGGTGCCGAGCCCTGTCGAGGAGCCCAGATAGACTTCCGTTCCGGCGTCGGTCTCGAGAGCAACGTCGTCGAATCCGTCCCCGTTGATGTCGCCGATGCCGGCGACCACGGGAGAAGGTGGGCCGGTCCAATCGGGGCGTTCACCAGGTCGTCCCGAATGGCCCAGGAAGAGCCAGGTCGCGGTTCGCGTGCCGATGAGGATGTCGCCGGCTCCGTCTCCGTTGACGTCCCCGGCGAACGCGACGATGTTGCCGAGCGCCGCCGACTCTGTTCCAACGACACCCCATGCGGGACCCTGTCGCACTCCTCGACGGGCGCCGAAGAAGACTCTTACGCGGCCGCCGCCGTCCGGGCCGCCGTAGCCGGGTTCGGCGATCATGACGTCGTCGAAACCGTCCCCGTTGAAATCGCCCGCGGAGGAAACAGCGACCCCAAGCGCGCCTCCTCCCAGCTCGCCTTGAAGCGTCCACGCGGGTGTCGTGGCGAGTCCGGTAGAGCTGCCGAGATAGAGCACGGCCCTGCCTTGGCCGTTCAGGTTCGGACCCCAGCCTGGAGAGCCGACGAGCACATCGTCAAACCCGTCGCCGTTGACGTCTCCCGCCACTGCGACGCTCGCGCCGAATTCCCGATCCGCGCCCTGCTGTCCGGACGCGGTCCAGACCGGCGACGAATGAGGTATCACCATGGGAACGGCCCAGGCATGTGGGGACGGCGTGAGGACCACGATGAGGACGAGAACCGAGATCGAGTTGCGGGGTGCTGGACCTCGGGTGGAAATGCGCATGGTGTCCTCCTCGAAGCCAGAGGGAGCACCTTAGAGTTTACGACCGGGACGGGTGGCTGAGCAGGTAGCCGAAGGTATGTAGGTCCGCCCGTCGCCCGCGCTGGATCCAGGAATCGGTGGAGGTAGTTCGGCAACATCTCCTAGGAGATGTTGTTTCGTGTCACTCCGTCACGAATCGAGACAGGAAGCAGCGAAGCTGCGGCTTTTGTCGCTACAGAACAAAAGTTCGGGCCGCCTGCGGGCGGCCCGTACATAGGGGGGGCGCGCCCTCCGGTGTTTTCGGGTCGGGGGAGCCGAAGGGCGCGCGGGGGATCGTGTCGCTCGCTGGGCGGGCGCTAGGCGTCTCCGCCGCTCGGGAGCGAAAACTGGAAGTCGGGCGCGATGAGCCGGATCTCGCGGGCGAGCCCGCGGATCTCGTCCAGGTGCCGGCGCTCGCCGGTGCGCTTCCACTCGCCGTAGGCGTCGAGGAGCCGGTCCTGCATCGCGCGCAGCGTCTCGTCGCGCGCGTCCTCGTCCACCGTCCGCGAGAGCCGGATGACGTGCGCCTTCTTGAAGCGCTTCGCCAGGCTCCAGTGCTCACCGCGCATGTGCGAGAGCATCTTGTTGTAGCGCTCCAGACTCATCGTCAGCTTCTCGAGCACCGCGCTCAGCGTGACTCCGGGATTCTCGAGAAGCTCCCCGTACGTGTATGAGAAGTGGTACCAGTTCGGGCTCCGGCCGACGTCCGCCTCTTCCCCCGGCAACGACCCCTCGCGCCGGTTCGGGACGTACGGCCCGGTCTGCTCGAAGGACCCCACCGAGATCAGGAGGAGATCCTCCGGCGTTCGATAAATGAGGTAGCGAAGAGAGCCGCGATGCGCGCTCGCCAGCCGTCGCCACGCCGCCACGTCATATCGCGACAGGAGCCTGCTGCGCTCCGGCGGCAACGGAACCTGGGCTTCCAGCTGATCCTTGAGCGCGGCGAGATACCCATCGACGTCTTCCTGGGGCAGCGGGTCGCCGTTCTGCGGCGTGCCTTCCGCCTTCGTCAGCAGAAGACAGTTCATCACCACGTACGCAGTCGGCCTCACCTTCCTGGGATTCGTCTTGCTCGCCATCATCTTTCGGGCTGCCGTCATGGCTCGCCTCCCTCTCCGGACCACCCCACCTCTTGGTCACTTCACCTCGCGACCTCGCCGCGCGGCACTGAGGCCCATTGCAGTCTCCGTGCCGGATCCTGGCCGGTGCGGGCCCTCAGGCCCAAGCCGCTGCACGCCATGCCGTTTCGGGATCGTCAACAAAGGCGACAGTCGTTTTGGCAGCGCCTTTTTGGCTCCAGATGTGGCCTCTTTCAGCCGACAGGTCGGGTGAGACCACCCGCAGCGCGGAACTGCACTGCGTTGCGCGATGCGGATTGAATTGCGTCATGCACGGAGCGGCTTGCATCGCTTTTGTCCGGAGGGCGGGCGCCCTCGAAAGAGCGTTCCCGACGCGCTGCGCGGCAATGGGTTGCATGCCATGGAATGGGGGGATGGCGGCACGCTCCTTGCCTTTTTTCGAATGCTCCAATCGGCTTCGACAATCGGAGGGTGAGTGCGACGCGAATCGGGCACGGCCCTGGGCACGCGGGGCGTCCTCGTGTTTCCCGTGGGCGGGATCCAGTTCGGCGCCCCCGTTGAAGAGGTGGCCGGGTTGATCGAGGCCGAGCACGTGGCCCCGCTTCCGCGCCAGAGCGGCGCGGTGGTGGGCGTGCTCGCGTTCCGCGGCGCCATGATTCCCGTCCTCGATTTCTGCGTCTACCTCGACGTCCCCGGCCCCTCGGCCGACGCCCCGCGCTACGGTGTGGTCCTCTCGCGAGGCGCGGAACGCTTCGCGCTCCTCGTTCCCTCGATCCCGACGCTCGTTCCCGGCCGCGATCTCAAGGAATCGAATGAGGCCGTCGCCGACGGGGAACTGGCGTCGCTGATCGGCTCCGTCTACGTGGCCGGCTCCGACCGGATCCACTGCCTCCGCTACTGGTCCATCTTCGAATCGGCCGTGCCGCCCGCCCCCTCGGGCCGTGGCGAGCCGCCCGCGCTCGCGCATGGGAGTGCATCACGATGACGACTGCCGCCAACCGGGAACCACGCCCCGCCGAGCAGACCCCGAATCCGGCACCGCATCCCGTGCCGCATCCGGCCTCGCACGCCGCCGCGCCACATCCTCCGGCGCAATCGACCGCCGGCCCGGCGCTGCCGCCGTTCTCCATCCCCGTCTTCGTCGTCGCGCTCGTCGCCGGCCTGGCCGGCCACTTCATCTGGGGCGCCGCGGGGTTCTTCGTGGCCGTGGTCATCGCTGTCTTCGGCGCCGTCGGGGTCGCGCTGATGTCGGGAACGCCCGCGATTTCCTCGCGCCGCGCCGCCTCCGAAGAGGTCGAGCGCGAGCGTGAGCGGGCCGCGCTCGCGGCCGAGCATCTCGAGAAGGCGCGCCGCCACGCCGACCTCGCCACGACCCAGTTCCGCGACGGCAAGGATCCGCTCACGGAGGTGCCCGAGCTCCGCGTCGGTCCGCTCCGCGAGCTGCTCGAGGCAGCCCGGGAGAACGCGACCATTCCCGTGCTGAGCCGGCTCACCATGAGCGAGGAGGAGCTGGTCGGGACGGACGGAGAGCCGCTTCCGGTTCCGTGGCCCGCGGGAGCCGAGGAGCCCGGGCCGCGTGAGACCGGACCGGAGGAAACGCCGCCGCCTCCCGCCGCGCTCTCCGTCGCCCCGCACGAGCAGGGGCCCGTCGAGCTCGGGTCCGCACCCGTGCCGGCGGCGCCGGAGGAGGCCCGCGCGCCGGAGGAGGCCCGCGCGCCCGAGGGGCGCGTGTTTCCGGTCGAACCCGCCGCACGGGCGGGAATCCTCCGCGAGCTGAACGCGCTGATCACCGGCCTCGGCGAGCTCTCGGCCGGCGTCGGCGTCGCGACGACGGCCACCGACGGCTCGGGACGCACGCCGGCCCAGCTGGTCGACGCGGTCGTGCACACCGCGGCCGACGGGATCGAGGACCTCGCGGCCGGGCTCATGCGCGCCAACGAGCTCGCGGGCGTGGCGGAGCGGGTGACGAACAAGGCGACGCTGCTCGCGCTGAACGCGGCGCTCGAGGCCACCCGCTCGGGGAGCGAAGCGTTCGCCGCGATCGCCGAGGAGACGCGACGCCTCGCGGAGTTCGCGCGCGAGGCGACCGACACCATTTCGCGGCTCTCGAGCGAGATCGAGTACAAGGTGGGCGAGACGATCACCGCGATCCACGCCACGAGCGAGGATGCGAAGTCCGCGGTCGCCACGTTCCAGGGCGCCGCCGCCGGTTCGTCCGCTTCGCCGCTGCCGTCCGAGGCGGTGGAGGCGCTCCTCCGCCGCGCCCAGGAGCTGAAGCGCCGGCTGCTCGCCGAGGCCGCATGAGGACCGCCGCGTCCGAGCACCTGAGCCAGGACCAGGTGATGGCCCGGCTCGCCTCCACGTTCAGCGCCCTCATCAAGGAACAGGTCGACGCCGTCGAGCGCTACCTCGCCGTGCCGCCGCCCGACAGCGATTCGAACGAGATCGCCGGGCTGGTGGAGCTCGCGGTGCGCCTGGTGGAGCGGAGCGCCGAATGGCTCGGCGTCTCGGAGGTCGCGAGCCTGGCGCTCGAGCTTCGCGAGACCCTCCTCCAGCTAGGGCAGCTTCGCCCCGAGCACCGGGAGGAGATGGTCGCGCACTGCCGCGTCGCGCTCGCGGCGGAGACGCGCCTCTCCGAGAAGCTCCGGGCCGAGGGGTTCGCGGCGCTGATTCAGCACGCCGGCATCGTGGGGGATGCCGTGGAGCAGCTCCGCGCGGGGCTCTCCATGGCGAAGGCGCAGGCGCTCTCCGCCTCGCGCGGAGTGATCGACGAGGCGATGCCGAGCGTCGGGCCGAGCGAGAACCTCCTCGCCCTCACGTTCGAGATCAAGAACGCGCTCGTCCACCAGAACGACCGGATCGCCTCCATGAGCGAGACGGTCGGCGAGACGCTCCGCTCCGTGCAGACCATCCTCTCGGAGTGGGAGTCGATCGTGAAGAAGGTCGAGCGGCGCCGGATGCAGGGGGCCTCGAAGGCGGACGATCCGCTCGAGGGGAAGTCCCTCACGATGCATCAGGAGCTGCAGGAGGCGGCCTCGGGGCTGCGCTCCGTCTCCCAGGAGCTGGGTCAGCTCCTGAGTCTCCAGTACGCGCTCGAGCGGCGCGCGCGCGACCTCGACGAGAACCTCCTCTGGGAGTTCCTCGACCCGCTCGACCGCTTCGTGGACGAGCTCTACGCCGCGGTCGCGCGCCGCGACGGCGAGACGCGGCGGACGATGCTGACGCTCCAGACCGGCGGCGTCGGCTTCGAGCCGGAGATCGGGGCGATCCTCCTGCCGCTCCTCGTCCGCCTGCTCGAGAGCGCGAAGCCGTGCGAGGAGGGGTGCGAGACCGAGGAGCTGCGGCTGACCGCGGCGCGCGAGGGGCTCGAGGCGCGGATCGCCCTCGAGGGGACCTGCTGCTTCGACGAGGCCGCGGAGCGCGCGCTCATGGACGCGCTCGCCGGCCTCGGCGGCTTCGCCACCGCCGAACGGCTCATGCCGTACGGCACGTCGCTCCAGCTCCAGTTCCCGATGGCGCGCTCGCTCCGGTCGTTCCTCATCGTCGAAGCGGCGGGGCAGCGGATCGCGCTCCCGTGGAGCGCGGTCGAGCGGATCCACGCCTCCCCCGACGAGCTCGCGTTTGACGAGGAGGGGACCCACCCGGTCCATCCGCTCGCCTCGATCTTCACGGGAGCGGCACGGGACGGCGAGACGCCGCGGCCCGCGGCTCCCGAGGGCAGGACTCCGGCGGGCCGCCCCGTCGCCGTGATCCGGTCGGGATCGGACTCGGCCGTCGTGGGGTTCGACCGCATCGTCTGGCGCGAAAACGCGCGTTTGACGCCGCTCCCGCCGCGCCTCTATCCGGTCGAGGAGGTGCTGGGCGGCATCGTCGGGCCCGACAATGGCGTCACCCTGGTCCTGAATCCGGCCGGCGTGATCCGCCGCATCACGGAGCAGGGCGCGGAGCCCGGCGTGCGCGAGAGCGGAGGCGCCGCGTGAAATCGCTCCGGATCGAGCGGGCCGGAAGCAAGGACGAGTTCCGCTTCACCCTCACGGGCGAGCTGGACGACGCCGGCGCGCGCGCGCTCGACCGGCTCCTCTTCGAGTGCCAGGCGCGCGGCGCGGCCAGCGTGGAGCTCGACTTCGCCGGCGTGAGCCGTATCTGCACGCTCGCCGCGGCGGTGCTGGAGCGCCAGAGCCGGGTCTACCGCGATACCGAGCGGCGCATCACGGTCCGGGGGCTCCGCGGCGAGGCGCGCGCGGCGCTCAACGAATCCGGCGCCGTGATGTTCCTGGAGAACACCCCCGCGGCGGAGCCGCGGGAGGCGTCGCAGCCGGATACGCCGCCGCCGCCATTCTCGAAGTCTGCGGCCGCGAGCTCGCCCGAGACCGCGGCCGTGCCTTCCCCGGATCTCCCCGCGCTCCAGACCAAGCTCCGCCGGAAGATCATCGAATTCCGCAATCTCTTCGAGATCACGCGCGCGCTCAATCTCGCGCTCGACCTCGACGAGGTGCTGAACCTCCTCGGGCTCTCCGTCATGGGGCAATTCGGCGTGGAGCGGCTCGCCATTCTCCTCGGCGATCCCGACCGCGGGGGCGTCCTCACCCCGCGGCAGGTGCGTGGCTTCGCCCAGGGGCATTTCCGGGACCTCCGCGTGCCGCCGGCCGAGGTGGATCGCGCCGCGGGGGAGGAGACGTTCTTCACGCTCGAGCCGCGCGAATCGGCCCCGCTCCTCGAGGAGCTGCGCCGCTCGGGGCTCGAATGGGGACTCGCGCTCCGCGTGCGGGGCGAGCTGATCGGAACGCTCGTGATCGGCGGGCGGAGCGGGCGAAACGGCTTCCAGGAGGACGAGCGCGACCTCCTCACCACCCTCGCGCACCAGGGGGCGGTCGCGATCGCCAACGCGCGCTTCCACCGGGCGCAGGAGGAGCGGAACCTCGGACTCGTGCGGGGGATGATGGCCCTGATCGAGAGCCGCGACCCCTTCGCGCGCGGCGGCACGGAGCGCGTGGTCCGCTACGTGACCGCGATGACCCGCGTCCTCAAGTATCCGCGCGAGCAGGTGAAGTCGCTCATCTACGGCGCCGTCCTGCGCGACATCGGCATGATCACCGTGAGCGGGCTCATCATCAAGAACCCGGCGCACCTCTCCGAGGACGAATGGGCGCTCATCAAGCAGCATCCGGTGCGCGGCGCCCAGATCCTCGAGGAGATGACGTTCCCCAAGGAGGTGCTCGAGGTGGTGCGAAACCACCACGAGCGCTGGGGCGGCGAGGGCTACCCGAGCGGAATCCGCGGCCAGGAGATCCCGCTCGGCGCGCGCATCGTCTCCCTCATCGACGCCTATGTCGCCATGACGATGGAGCGCCCGTACCGCCGCGCGCTCCCCTACGAGAAGGCGCGGCAGGTCATTGCCGAGAACTGGGGCACGCCGTTCGATCCCGAGCTGGTGGAAGTCTTCCTGAGCGTCCTCGACAAGGTGGAGGCGCGGACGCGCGGGAGCCGCCCCGGCGCTCCGGCCGGCGAGGGCGCCTCCGACGCGCCCGCGGCGCCGGCGCGCGCCGAGCTCGACCCGCTCGCATCCGGAGCCGTCATTCCCACGAGCCATCGCGGCGATTCGCCGCCCGACCCCGTTTCCCCGGAGACCATCCCGTGAGCATCGAAAGCATGCGGCCCGCCGCCGACCCGGCGCAGAAGGCGAAGCGGACCATCCTCGTCGTGGACGACGACCGGCGCGTGATCGACCTGCTCCAGATCTCGCTCACGCAGAACGGCTACCAGGTGAACACCGCGCTGACCGGCGAGGACGGACTGGAATCGGTGCGGCAGTCGCCGCCCGACCTGATCATCCTCGACCTCCGGCTCCCGAAGAAGACCGGTTTCGAGGTCTGCGCCGCCCTGAAGAGCAGCAAGGACACGGCGCACATCCCGATCGTGATGGTCTCGGCGAGCGCCGAGGTGGACGCGCGGCTCCAGGGGCTCATGCACGGCGCCGACGACTACCTCACGAAGCCCTTCTCGCCGAAGGAGCTCCTCATCAAGGTGCGGCGCATCTTCGAGCGGATCGAGAAGACCGAGCTCCTCTCCACGAAGAACCGCGAGCTGGAGTCGGAGGTGGCGCGGAACCGGGAGGACCTCCTCGTCCGGAACAAGGAGCTCCGCTTCCAGGTCTACAGCCTCGAGACGCTGATGGAGCTCACGCATCAGCTCAACTCCTCCCTCGATCTCGACCACACCCTGAATACGCTGATCCTGAGCGTGGTCGGGCAGCTTCGCGTGAATTCGGCCTGCCTCTTCCTCACCGACCAGCGCGAGGACCCGA
The DNA here is from genome assembly GCA_050257045.1 of Bacteroidota bacterium. GTDB lineage: Bacteria > Eisenbacteria > RBG-16-71-46 > SZUA-252 > SZUA-252 > DASQJL01. Next base: position 21,671 of record JBLMWD010000051.1, read on the forward strand.
AACGGCTCGACGCGTGCACGTTCAAGGGGCTGAAGCCGGAACAGGCGCGCGCCATCGCCTTCCCGTACGAGGGCGCGTTCGTGCGGGCGCTCGTCCCCTCCGACGGGGACGAGATCCGGCCGCTCGCCCTGGCCGACCTCGATCACGACCCCGACCTGAGCGGCGACGTCGGCGCGCTCTTCGCGGCGGGGATCACCCTGGTCTGCCCGGTTCTCATGACGGGCCGGCTCGCGGCCATCCTCGCCGTCGGCGAGAAGGTGAGCGGGCAGGAGTTCCAGGAGCACGACAAGGAGATGTTGCGCGTCCTCTCCGAATCGGCCGGCATGGCGATCGAGAACGCCCGGCTCTTCAAGGATCTCCAGGACGCCTACGTCTCCACGGTCCGCCTGCTCGTCTCGCGGATCGAGGAGAAGGATCCCTACACGCACGGCCACACCGAGCGGGTCGCCGCCTACGCGGTCGGCATCGCGCGGGAGCTGGGCTTCGTGCCGGACGAGGTGCAGCGCATCCAGTTCGGCGCCTTCCTCCACGACATCGGGAAGGTCCACACCGAGGACCATGTCCTCCACAAGCCGGGCGCCCTGACCGAGGAGGAGTGGCGCATCGTGAAGATGCACCCGGTGCGCGGCGCGGAGATGGTGAAGGGGGTCCGCTTCCTCGAGCGGGTCACCGACATGATTCGCCACCACCACGAGCGCGTGGACGGGCGCGGCTATCCCGACGGGCTCAAGGGGGACGAGATCACGACCGCCGCCAAGATCGTGAACGTGGCCGACGCCTTCGACGCCATGACCACCGACCGTCCCTACCGGGCGGGTCTCACGGTGGATCAGGCGATCGGGCAGATGACGGAGAAGGCGGGGACGCAGTTCGCCGCGGAGATCGTGGAGGTGCTGGTGCGGGGGCTGCGGGAGGGAACGATCGGGCTGGTGAAGAACCGCACTCCGTACGTGGCGCGGCCGGTGGCGCCCTAGACCGTACCGCTCGGCGCCCCAGACCGTACTGCTCGGCGCCCTAGACCTCCACTGCCGCGCCCGAGCCCTTACCGCTGCGCGACCGGACGCGACCTTCCCGCCACCGAACGCGCCAGATAGGCCCGCCCCGCGTCACTGTCCGCGTACGGAGCTCCCACCACGAGATCGGCGTAGCCGTCCCCGTCGACATCCCCCGCTCCGGAGACCGCGAACCCGAGATTGTCGAGCGTCGCTTCGCCGGTCAGCGTGAAGTCGGGGGTGGTGTGCGGGCTCGCGCCGCCGAAGAAGACGTACGCGCGGCCGGCCGCCGAGCCGCCCGCGTCGTTCCCGTAGGCGCCCACCGCCACGTCCGCGAAGCCGTCCCCGTTCGCGTCGCCGATCCCGTCGACCGCGTAGCCGAAAGCGTCCCCGGCCGCCTCGCCGGTCAGCACGATGGCCGCCTTCTCCGAGGGGTTCGTGCCGCCGTAATAGACGTAGGCGCGGCCGGCGTCCTTGCCGCCCGCGGAGCTGTGGTAGGCGCCGACGATCACGTCGGCGAAGCCGTCGTGGTTCACGTCGCCCGCTCCCGCGACCGAGAAGCCGAACGAATCGCCGGCCGCGGCGCCGGTGAAGGCGAGATCGGCGCGGTCATCCATGTGCGTGCCGCCGTAGAAGACGTAGGCGCGCCCGGCGTCGTTGCCGCCCGCGTCATTCTGGTAGGCGCCGACGATGACGTCGGCGTAGCCGTCGCCGTTCACGTCGCCCGCGCCCGCGACCGAGATCCCGAACCGGTCGCCCGCCGCCTCGCCCGAGAGGACGACGTCGGGCGCGTTGTCGGGATGCGGGCCGCCGAAGTAGACGTAGGCGCGCCCGGCTCCCGCGCCGCGCGCGCTGTTCTCGTAGGCGCCGACGATGATGTCGGCGTAGCCATCCTTGTTCACGTCGCCGGCCGACGCGACGGCGTAGCCGAATGCGTCGCCCGCCGCCTCGCCGCTCAGCACCAGGTCGGGCCTGTCGTGCGGCTTGGGGCCGCCGAAGTAGACGTAGGCGCGCCCCGCGTTCGCGCCGCGCGCGTCGTTCTGATAGGCGCCGACGATCACGTCGGAGTAGCCGTCCTTGTTCACGTCGCCGGCGGACGCGACACAGACGCCGAACGCGTCCCCCGCGGCCTCGCCGGTGAGGATCACGTCGGGCCGGTTCTGCTGCCGGAGCCCGCCGAAGTAGATGTACGCCCGCCCTGTCGCCTTGCCGGCGGGGCCGCTCTGGTAGGCGCCGACGATGACGTCGGCGTAGCCGTCGCCGTTCACGTCGCCGGCCGAGGCGACCGAGCAGCCGAACGACTCGCCCGGCACGCCTCCGGAGAGGAGGAGCGATCCGCGGCCCGCGGCTTCCGCCTGGGGCGCTTCCATGGCCGCGGGCGCGAGGACCACGATGAGCGCCGCGAGCGCGGCGCCGGAGAGGCGGAACGGAGCGCGCGCGCGAGGCGCCGGCGCGCTCACCGCGTCCTCCGGTAGACGAGGAGCTTGCAGGGGACCGGTCCGACCATCACGTCGATCGAGGCGCGCTCGGTGCTCTCGCCGAGACCGACCTGCCCCTGAACGAAGATCGGGAGCCCGAGCTTGAGCGAGCCGTCCCGCACGACCATCCGCGACTTCACCTTTCCCGCCGCGATGTTCAGGATCTCGCTCATCCCGTCCACGACTTCGCTGTCGCTGATCGCGTCCTTCTGGCGCATGCCGAGGAGGGCGCGCACGAGCGCGCGGCAGCCGTCCATGCTGGAGGAGATGCCGAGGTGCATGCTGCAGCGCTCGCCGAGGATGGCGACGTAGGCGGCGGGGCGCGTTTCGCCCTCGCCCGCGCCGTTGGACGCCGCCGGGGCGCCGTCGAAGCGGAGCGACCGCCCCGCGTAATCGCGGACCACTTCCGTCAGCGCCTCGAGCCAGTCCTTGAGCTCGATCGTCGCGGTGCTCATCGTGCCTTCTCCTCCGCTCCCGTCACCCGCCGCCCGTGCGCTCTTCGCGCGCCGCGCGGTAGTAGACCGTCTTGCCCGCCCGCACCGGCTCGAACGTCCGGTCGAGGACGAGGCTCGTCTCGCCGCCTCCTACGAAGAGATATCCATCGCGCCGGAGACAGCCCCTCACGTTCTGCAAGATCGTCCGCCGGACATCCGAACTGAAGTAGATGAGCACATTGCGCAGGAGGAGGAGGTCCATGGACGGGATGCCGGGCCACGGGGCCGCGAGGTTCAGGTGGCTGAAATCGACCATCCGCCGGATCGGCTCCCGGATCTGCCACTCGCTCCCGATCCGCTCGAAGTACTTGACCAGGAGCGGGGCCGGAAGCCCCCGGTTCACCTCGATCTGGCGAAACCGGCCGCTCCGCGCCCGGGTGAGCATCGCGTCCGAGACGTCGGTGGCGAGGAGCCGCACCGTCCAGTCGGCCGTTTCGGGGAAGTGCTCGCGGAGGAGCATGGCCAGGCTGTAGGCCTCCTGGCCGCTCGCCGTGGCGGCGCTCCAGATCTGGAGCGTCCTCGAGGCCGCGCGCCGGGCGAGGAGCTCGGGGAGGACCGACGTGCGCATCACCTCGAACGGATAGAAGTCCCGGAAGAACGAGGTTTCGTAGTTCAGCATCGCCTCGACCACGCGACGATGGAGGCCGCCGGTCTCGGGCTCGGTCTGGAGCGCCTCGAGGAGGGCCCCGACCGAGACGAAGCCCTCCTCCTGCGAGAGCGCGTAGAGGCGTGCCTCGACGAGGTACTCCTTCCCGCGCTCGAGCACGGTGCCGGTGCAGGCTCGAAGGAGCTGCTGGAGATACCCGTAGGTCGAGGCAGGGACCCGGGGCTCCGCGGCGGGGAGACGCGCGGGGCTCATCGGGTCATGCGACCGTTGCCCGGCGGCGACCCGAGGCCACGCGGCGCGCGATCTCCGCGGCGATGTCCCGCACGGGAAGGACGCGGTCGGCGAGTCCCGCCCGCACGATGGCGCCCGGCATCCCCCAGACCACGCTCGAGGCCTCGTCCTGGGCGAGGATCGTCCCGCCCCGCTTCTTGATCCGCTCCGCGCCCTTCACCCCGTCCTGACCCATCCCGGTCAGCACCACGCCGAGCGCCCCCGCGCCATAGACCTCGGCGACCGAGCGGAAGAGCGGATCGACCGCGGGGCGGCAGGAGTTCTCGGGCGGATCGCCGGAGAGCCGGAGCGTCGCCGTGCCCCCCTCGCGCGCCACGTTTACGTGCCAGTTGCCCGGGGCGATCCACACGGTGCCGGCCTCGAGCACGGCGCCGTCCTCCCCCTCGGCGCAGCGGAGCGGCGTGCTGCCGTCGAGCCGCTCGGCGAGGGAGCGCGTGAAGAGGGGAGGCATGTGCTGCACGATCACGACCGGTGCCGAGAGGTCGCGCGGGAGCCGCTCCAGGAGCGAGGCCAGCGCGCGCGGTCCGCCGGTGGAGGCGCCGATCGCGACGATCTCGGCGCGGGCTACGCCCCGTCCCGCGCGCTCGGCCGTTCCGGGCTCGCGCGGCGAGGTGAGCGCCGTGGAGGGAGCGCCGGGAACGAGCCCGGGCGCCGCCGATCCGTCCCCGCCGCAGAGCGCCTTGATCTTCGGGATCAGCTCGCTCTGCACGCAGCGGGTCGCCGCGACCAGGTCGCTCGCGCTCACCTTGGTGGCGTAGTCGTCGGCGCCGAGCCAGAGCGCGTCCAGCGTCACCTTGGCTCCGTGCCGCGTGTAGGTGCTGAACAGGACCACCCGGATCTCGGGGAAGCTCTTCTTCAGCTCGCGCAGGGTCTCGAGCCCGTCCATCTCGGGCATCTCGTAGTCGAGGATCACCAGGTCGGGAGCAAAGGAGGAGATCTTCGCGAGCGCCTCCTTTCCGTTCGCGGCCATCCCGACCACCTGCAGCTCCGGATCGATGGCGAGCGCGTCCGCCACGAGGCGGCGCACGATCGCGACGTCGTCGACGATCATCACTCGGATTCGGCGCATGGGTTCCGTTTCCGTCGGGGTTCGTTGAGGCCCGGGTCAGCCGGCGCGGCCGGCGGGATCCATCCCGAGCAGGACCAGCTTCTCCACGAGCGACTCGCGGTCGAACGGCTTCATGAGATATTCGTTGGCGCCCGCCTCGAGCGCGACGGCGACCTGCGACATCTCGCTCTCGGTGGTCACCATCATGACGCGGACTTCCTTGTAGCGCGGCTCCGAGCGGATCAGGCTCAGCACCTCGCAGCCGTCCATCTCCGGCATGTTCCAATCGAGCAGCACGAGGTCGATGCGGTCGGCGGCGTTCAGCTTCGCGAGCGATTCCTGGCCGCTCGCGGCCTCCTCGACCGTGAACCCGAGCTCGCGGAGCTGTTTCGAGATGATGGCCCGCATGGAGCGCGAGTCATCGACAACCAGAGCCTTCATCTCCCGACTCCTCCCCCGGGGCTTCCGACCCCGACTCGAGTCAACCGGCCCGCCGGACCGGCTCTGCGGGACGCGGCGAAGCCGCGTCGGTCTCGGCGGCCGAGCGCGACCGCGCCCGGGTCGCCGCCATCGCGAGGACCGTCGCGGGAGCCGCCGCGGCCACCTGCGCCGTGGCGTCGCCGCCTTCCTCCCCCTCCGAGTAGCGGAACCGTTGCGTGAGTCCGCGCAGCTCGGCCGCGAGCCGCGCCAGCTCCTCGGCCGCCTTCTGCGTGTTCTCCGAGCTCCCCGCGGTGTCCTTGGCGATCTCGGCCACCTTGACGATGCCGGCGCTGATCTCGCCGCTCCCGCGCGCCGCCTCGGTCAGGTTCCGGCCGATCTCGCCCGAGGTCGCGAGCTGCTCCTCGATCGCGGTCGCGATCGAGTTCGAGATGTCCTTGATCTGCTGGATCGTCTCGCTGATCTTGCCGATCGCCCCGATGGCGTCGGTGGTGTCGGCCTGGATCGCTTCGATCTTCCGGCTGATGTCCTTCGTGGCCGACGCCGTCTCGTTGGCGAGCTCCTTCACCTCGTTCGCGACCACGGCGAAGCCGCGGCCGGCCTCGCCGGCGCGCGCCGCCTCGATGGTGGCGTTCAGCGCGAGCAGGTTGGTCTGCTGGGCGATCGTGTTGATCACCTGCACCACCTTGCCGATCTCGCCGCTCGACTCGCCGAGCTTGTTCACCGCGGCATTCGTGATGTCGGCCTCCCCGGCGGCCACGGTGGCGACGCGGGCGGCCTCGCTCGTGTTCTTCGAGATCTCCTGGATGCTCGCGATCATCTGCTCGACGGAGACCGAGACGCTTTCCACGTTGCGGCTGATCTGCTCCGACCCCGCGGAGACCATGCTCGCCTGCTGCGACGTCTCCTCGGCGCTCGAGATCATCTGGGTCGAGACGGACGAGAGCTCCTCCGACGCGGTCGCGAGGGTCACGGCGCGGTCGCCGATGTGAGAGAGGATGGATCGGAGCGACTCGACCATCCGATTCGTCGCGGAGGCGAGCTGGCCCAGCTCGTCGTTCCCCGCGTAGCCCACCCGCGAGGTGAGGTCTCCGTCGGCGGTGCGCTCGGCGACCTGGCGGGTCTGCTCGATGGCGCGCACGATCCGGCGCGAGAGGACGAGTCCGATCAGGACCGTGACCGCGGCGAGCACGATGCCGACGACCGGCACGAGCATCGTCCGGTGCTGCGCCAGCGCGAGCGCATCCCGCTCCTCCTTCTGCGTCGATTCCCGGGCGAGCTGCACCACCTCGAGCACGGCCTTCCGGTGCTGCTCGTAGAGCGGCTTCAGCTGGTTCTCGGCGATCTGCCGCGCGGCGTCCATGTCGCCGCGCCGGACGGCGGGGACGAACTCGTCGTCGCGGATGCGGAGGAACTCGGCCCCCGGCTCGTAGGCGTGCTGCAGGAGCGCTTCGCGGATCGGTCCCGGCGGCAGCGACTTCTCCCAGAACTGGTGCCGCGCCTCGAAGTTCGAGCGCAGGTCCTGACCCTGCTGGATCAGGTCGTCGAGCCGGCGCCGGTCGGTCTCGCCGATCATCTGATGGACGGCGAGGTACGACTCGACCAGGTACTCCTGCGGCGGGACCACGTCGGCCACGAGGTCCTTCCCCTGCGTGATCCGGCGGTACCGCGCGCCGTTGATCTTGAGCTCGCTCAGCGTGACGTACGCCACGACCCCGAACACGAGGAAGCCCGCGAGCGCGAGCAGCGCGCTACCGAGGAGCTGCCGCCGAACCGTGAGGACCATGATCCCTGCACTCCTTCCCTGACGCCCGGCTTCGTGCCGGGTCCCTCGACTACGCGTACGCCGCCCGGAGCACGCTTCCCAGATCCAGCTCCAGGAGGAGCCGGTCCTCCAGCGGGACGACGCCGTGCAGGAGCTCGCGCGCCCCCGGTCGGATCGTCTCCGGCGTGCGGAGGAACGCATCTGCCGACACCTCCACCACGTCGCCCACCTCGTCCACGAGCAGGCTCACCGCGTTCTCGGGAGCCCGCACGACGATCGTCGCCCGCTCGAGCCCTTCGGGCGCGGGCGGGAGATCGAGGCAGCGGCGCAGGTCGACCGCGGGGACGATCCGCCCCCGCAGATTGATGATCCCGCGCACCGCCGCCGACGCGAGCGGAAGCCGCGTCACCTCCTGGCCGCGGAGCACCTCCTGCACGGACCCGATGTCGAGCCCGAGGGAGAGATCCCCGACGCGGAACGTGCAGAGGAGCCGCTCGGCGTTCACGCGCGCATCCTCCCGTTCAAGCGCCCGCCGCCAGCGCGGGCGCGCCCGCCGTGGCGAGCAGCGCCTCGAGATCGAGCAGGTCGGTCGCGTGCCCGCGGATCACCGCCGAGCCGCGGATGCCGGCGCGCGGGGAGGCCTCGGGGACGACCGGCTCCTCCAGGATCTCGACGATCTCCTCGACCGCGAGACCGATCGTCCGCCCGGCCCGCTCCACCACGACGACCCGCACGGTGCCGGCCAGCGCGGGGACCGCCACCTCCGCGGCCGCCGTCCCGAGCAGTCCCGCGAGCGGGACGAGCGGGAGGAGCCCCCCGCGGTACTGCACCACGCGCCGCTCGCCGAGGATCTCGATCGCGGTCTCGGGGAACTCCTCGAGGCGCGCGATCTCCGATTGCGGGATCGCGACCGGGAAGCCGCCCGCGCGGCAGAGGATCACGGTCTCGGTGGCGATGACCGCCGCCGGCCCTTCGTCCGACGCGATCTCCTCGACCGTGTGACCGCGGAGCGTGATCCCGGAATGGCGCGCGAGCCCGGGCACGTCGAGGATCAGCGCGACCCGTCCGTCGCCCAGGATCGTCGCGCCCGCGAAGACGGGGATCTGCCTCAGCGGGTCGCCCAGCGACTTGACCACGATCTCCTGTGAGGTCTCCACCGAATCCACGAGGAGCCCGAACGTGATCCCGTCGGCCTGGAGCACCGCGATCGGACGCGTCGTGGGCACCGGCTCGTCGTCCGGGACGCGCAGCGCCTCCCGGATGTCGACGAGCGGAAGGAGGCCGCCGCGGTAGCGGAGGAGCGCCGCGTCGACGGCGTTCGTGATCGAGATCGAGGCGAGGTCCCCCTCCACCTGCACCAGCTCGAGCAGGTTCACCTGCGGGATCGCGTAGCGCTCGGATCCGGAGGAGACGATCAGGGCCGGGACGATGGCGAGCGTGAGCGGGATGCGGATCCGCATCGTCGTGCCCCGCCCGGGCGCCGAGTCGACGTCGATCGCACCGCCGATCCGCTCGACGTTCGTCTTCACCACGTCCATCCCGACGCCGCGCCCGGAGACGTTCGTCACGCGCTCGGCGGTGGAGAAGCCGGGCTGGAAGATGAGCTGCGCCCAGTCGCGCTCGGACATGCGCGGAATCCGCTCGGGCGGCACGAAGCCGCCGCGGATCGCCTTCTCGCGGATCCGATCGAGCGGGAGGCCGTCGCCGTCGTCGCTCACCTCGATGTGCACCTTCCCGCCCTCATGCCATGCCCGCACCTGCACCCGCCCCTCGGGGCTCTTGCCGCGCGCGAGCCTCGTCTCGCGCGGCTCGATGCCGTGGTCGATGGCATTCCGGATCAGGTGCGTCATCGGATCGCGGATCGCGTCGATGATCGTCCGGTCGAGCTCGGTGTCGACGCCCTCGAGGTCGAGCCGCACCTCCTTGCCGCACGCGATCGAGAGGTCGCGCACGAGGCGAGGGAGCTTGTTGCAGAGGTTCGCGATCGGCTGCATGCGGGTTTTCATGATCCCTTCCTGCAGCTCGGTCGTGATCAGGTTGAGGCGCTGCGTCGTGGCCGGGAGGTCCTTGAGATCCGCATTGGCGACCTTCTGGAGGAGCTGGTTTCGCGCGAGCACCAGCTCGCCGACCAGGTTCATCAGGAGGTCGAGCAGCTCCACGTCGACGCGCACCGAGCTCTCGACGTGCGCCGGCACGCGCCCGCCGCTCTGGGCGAGGAGGGCGTCGAGCACGTCCTGCGGCTTGAGCGCTCCGTTGTCGACGAGGATCTCGCCGATGCGCCGCGGATCGCCGAGGCGCTGCTGCTGGGCCGCGAGCGCCACCGCCTCGGGATCGAGCCGTCCGTCGGCGATCAGCGGATCGAGGAGGGCGCCGCGCGGGGGTCCGGGGATCGTGGCATCGGGCGGGATCGTCGGAGGAATGGCGGGCGCGGGTTCGATCGAGGCGGCCGGAGCCGGAGGCGGCGCGTCCGCGGCCGGCGTGCCTTCGAGGCGCGCGAGATCGGCCATGAGCCCGGAGAAGTCATCGTCCCCCTCGGCGCGCGTCGCTTCGATCTGATTGAGGATCGCGCGGAGGCCGTCCACGAGCCGGAGGAGCGCGTCGGCGATCTCGGCCGTCGGCCGGAGCTCGCCGCAGCGGAGCCTGCTCAGGAGGTTTTCGCCCACGTGGGAGAGGGCCTCGAGCTTCTTCAGCCCGAAGAAGCCGCACGTCCCCTTGATCGTGTGCACCGCGCGGAAGATGCCGCCGATCTTCTTCCGATCCTCGGGGTCGCGCTCCAGCGTGACGAGGTCGTGCTCGACCTGGGCGAGGTTCTCGAAGCTCTCGGCCAGGAACTCCGCCAGGATCCCTTCGTCCATCGTTCCCAATGTTCCTCCCCGAAGCGCGCCCCGGATGGGCTCCGCCACGCCTCGAAGGATCGGCGGACGCGAGGCGCACCTTGAGCAAAACCGCGTGGGAATACGTTTTCGGGGTGGTCAGCGCTTGAGGCGGGCGAGCCAGGTCCAGGCCCGGTCGCGGTCCTCACCCGGGGGTGCGCAGAGGAGGTAGGCGCGCACGGCCATCATGGCCGCGTCGTGCCGAGCCGGCGTCGGCGCCGCGTTCCAGGCCGCGAACCGCGCGGCCGCGATCTCGCGGTGACCCGCGGCCAGCTCCTCGGGGTCGTTCTGGAGCACGGGGATCGCCGCCTGCCAGGCGTTGGCCGCGCCGTCGTAAGCCTCGGGCGTGCGAACGCGCTGTGCGTCGGCGCTCCGCGCGGCCGCGCGGTCGAGGAGGTCGGCCGGGTCGGCGTCCGAAGGAGACGTAGCGTCGGCGGTCGGCGGAGAAGACGGGGAGGGGCTCGCGAGCCCGGCGGCGCCGGGTCTTTCGGCGACCGCACCACGGCCGAATCGGACCAGCTGCGGATGCGTGGCGACGACGCCAACCCCGGTCGCGACCACGATCAGCGCCGCCGCAGGAACGAGGAAGCGGGCCGCTCCCCGGCGGTTCGGAGCGGTGCGCGGGGCGGCCAGGGCAGGCTCCGCCGCGCTCGGCGACGCGACCGGCGCCGCGCGAGGCGACACCGCTTCCGGCTTCCTTGGCTCCACGGTTTCCGGCTTGGG
>JBLMWD010000052.1:0-25736 GCA_050257045.1 Bacteroidota bacterium
GCGGCACGACCGCTCCCTCCGGAAGCGCCGACGTGAACGCGGCCTTCCCGGGGCCCTCGCCGGCCCGCACCCAGACCCAGCGGCAGAGATATCCCTGCCGGCGCGGCGCGCGGTTGGGGGCAAGGGCGAGCTCGACGCGTCCGGGGACGATCCCGGGCACGAGCCCCGCCTCGACCAGCACTTGCGCGCCGTTGCAGATCCCGACCACCGGCTTCCCGCGCTCCGACTCGGCCGCGATCCGCTCCACGGCGGGAAGCTTCGCCGCCACGGCGCCCGCGCGGATCCGGTCCTGGAAGGCGAAGCCGCCGGGGAGGAGATAGGCGTCGAACTCCGAGAGGACCGACGCCGGCTCGTTGAAGCGGAGGATCACGGCCTCGATCCCGGCGCGCTCGAGCGCGCGAGCGCTTTCGTACTCGCAGTTCACCCCGGGGATCTGGATCACCGCCGCGCGCGCCATCGTCACGCCTCCACGTACGGGCGGAGCGCCGCGCCGTACTCGGTCGCGAGCTCCGCCAGGTCCGCGTCGACCAGCGTCGTCCCGCCGTCGAGGATGCGGAGCCGCGCCTCCTCGATCGTGCGCCCGATCATGGTCGCGTCGACGCCGTGGCGCGCGAAGAGCGCGAGCAGGTCGCCGAGCGCCTCGCTCGTGGTCTCCATCAGGAATCCGGGCGCCTCGGAATAGAGGCGCACCTCTGCCGCCGTCGGACCGAGCGCCGAGATCGGGATCTGGAGTCCGAAGCCGCCCGACCGGAAGCCGCCGAGGGCCATCTCGAGGGCGGCCACGGCGAGCCCGCCCTCGGAGATGTCGTGGCAGGAGCGGACGAGGCCCCGTCGCACCGCCTCGCGCACCGCGTTCAGTCGGCGTCGCTCGAGGTCGAAGTCGAGGTCGGGAAGCGGTCCGCCGGTCCCGCCGGTCAGCGCGTGGCGGAGCTGCGAGGCGCCGGTCTTCTCGCCGCGCGGCCCGGTGAGCACGAGGACCCCCGGGTGCGCGCGAAGCGCGGTGGCGACGGCGACGCTGTAGTCCTCCAGCACGCCGAGCGCCGCCACGATCGGCGAGGGCTCGATCGCGCGTCCGGTCGCCGATTCGTTGTAGAAGGAGACGTTCCCCGACACGACCGCGACGGGCGGACCCGACGGCCCGTCGGGAGCGAGCTCGCGCGCGGCGTCGCCCAGGCCGCGCACGCTCCGGACGAACTCGTCGAAGACCTCGGGATCCTCGGGGTTGCCGAAGTTGAGGCAGTCGGTGAGCGCCACGGGACGCGCGCCGACGGCGGCGAGATTCCGGAGCGCCTCGAGGACGACGTGCGCGGTCCCCCAGTAGGGATCGGCGGCCACGTACCAGGGATTGCCGTCGACCGTGAGGGCGCAGCCGAGCGGCGAGCCGGGAATCGGCGCGAGCACCGACGCGTCGGCCTCCCCCGCCCGGATGACGACGCGCGCCTGCACCTCCGTGTCGTAGTAGTGGAGGATCGGAGCGCGCGAGGCGACGTTCGGCGATGCGATCATCGCGCGGAAGAAGGCCTCGTGGTCGCGCACGGGCGGGAGCGGGCCCGCGGGCGGCTCGGCCGGGCGCGGGCGTCGCGGCCGCTCGTGCTGGATTCCCGCGGTGATCACCTCGACCGCCGCGTCGCAGACAGGCTGCCCGCCGCGCAACAACCGGTACCGCTTCTCCGCGAGCACCCTTCCCACGACGGCCGCCCGCGCGCCGTGGTAGACGAGCGGGAGCGCGTAGTCCTCGTTGTAGATCTCGAGGAGCCCCTCCGCGAGCCGCTCGGGGACGACGAGCGCGAAGCGCTCCTGCGTCTCGGAGCAGGCGATCACCTCGGAGGGGTACTCGCCCGGCGCCGTCGGGACCCGGTCGAGATCGACGTCCATCCCGAACCCGCCCGCCTCGGCGAGCTCGCTCGAGGCGCAGGCGATCCCCCCCGCCCCCAGGTCCTTGAAGCCGAACGCGGCGCCCTGGGCGTGCAGCCACTCGAGCGCCGCGCGGTTCGCCTCGAAGAGGACCCGCTTCAAGAACGGGTCGGGGACCTGCACGTGCCCGCGCTGCCCTTCCGTATTCTCCTCGAGGATCGCCGAAGCGAAGGAGGCGCCTCCGAAGCCGGTCTCGTCGGTCGGCTTCCCGACGAGGACGAGGACGTAGGGCTCGCGCGCGGCCGCCTCGGGAACGCGGCTCCGCACGATCCGGTCGGCCCGCGCGAGGCCGAGCGCCACCACGTTGACGAGGCAGTTCTCGTCGTACCGCGGCGAGAAGAAGACGTCGCCGCCGATGTTCGGCACGCCGAGCGCGTTCGCGTACTGCCAGATGCCGTCGACCACGCCCCGCACGATCTCCCGCACCGTGGCGGCGCGCGGCCCCTCGGGGTCGCCGAAGCGGAGGGCGTCCATGACGCCGATCACCTCGGCGCCCATGCAGTTCACGTCCCGGACGATGCCGCCGATCCCGGTCGCGGCGCCCTCCACCGGGACGACCTGCGAGGGATGGTTGTGGCTCTCGTGGGCGAAGACGAGCGCGTACTCCACGCCGCGGTGGCTCCCGAAGCGCACGACGCCGGCGTCCTCGCCGGGGCCGAGGATCACGTCGGGACTCTGGGTCGGGAGGTGGGCCTGGAGGACCCGCCGGCTGCTCTTGTAGGAGCAGTGCTCGCTCCACATCGTGTCGAAGATCGTGGCCTCGACCCGTGTCGGGTCGCGCCCGAGGAGCTCGAGCATCCGCTCCGCCTCGCCGCTCGTCAGGCGGAGTCCCTCCGCCTCGAGGATCTCCTTCATCCGCGCCGGCGGGGCGCCCGAGAGGGGGAGCGTCGGGGCTTCAGCGAGCCGCTGCAACCGGCGCTCCCAGAACGCGATCGAAGATCTGATTCACGTGACGCAGGAAGTAGGACGGGTCGAAGCAGCGCGCGAGCGCCTCGGGGGCGAGAACGCGCTTCACGGCGGGGTCCGCAAGGAGCCGGGCCTGGAGGTCGGGCGCTTCCTTCCAGGCCGCCATCGCGTGCCGCTGGACGATCGCGTAGGCCTCCTCCCGCGTGAGCCCCGCGCCCGTCAAGGCGAGGAGCGCGCGCTGCGAGTAGACGAGCCCGCGCGTCACGTCGAGGTTCGCGCGCATCCGCTCCGGATAGACCTGGAGCCCCTCGAGGATCTCCCGCATCTGCGCGGTCATGAAGTCGGCGAGGAGGAAGGAGTCGGGCACGATCACGCGCTCCACGCTCGAGTGGCTGATGTCCCGCTCGTGCCAGAGCGCCACGTCCTCGAGGGCGGCGTGCGCGTTCCCGCGCAGGACGCGCGCGAGGCCGGCGACCCGCTCGCAGTTGACCGGGTTCCGCTTGTGCGGCATGGCCGAGGAGCCCTTCTGCCCCTCCCGGAACGGCTCCTCCGCCTCGAGTACCTCGGTACGCTGGAGGTGGCGGATCTCCGTCGCGATCTTCTCGAGCGTGGCGCCGAGGAGCGCGAGCGTGAGCATCGCCTCGGCGTGGCGGTCGCGCTGCACCACCTGCGTCGCGGCCGGCTCGGGCACGAGCCCGAGCGAGGCGAGCACCTCCTCCTCGAGATCGGGAGCCAGGTGCGCGAGCGTGCCGACGGCACCCGAGAGCTTCCCCACCGCGATGCCTTCGCGCGCCCGCTTCAGGCGCTCCCGCGCGCGGCCGAGCTCCTCGTACCAGACGAGGACCTTCAACCCGAACGTGATCGGCTCGGCGTGGATGCCGTGGGTGCGCCCGACCATCACGGTGTCCTTGTGGCGAAGGGCGAGGCCGCGCGCCGTCTCGCGGAGCGCCCCCACCTCGCCGGCGAGGAGGTCGGTCGCGCGCACGAGCGTGAGCGCGAGCGCGGTGTCGACCAGGTCCGACGAGGTCATCCCGACGTGGAGCCAGCGCGCGTCGGCCCCGACCGTCTCGCCGACCTGCGTGAGGAAGGCGATCACGTCGTGGCGGAGCGTGGCTTCGAGCGCGTCGATGCGGGCGGGATCGATCCGGGCGGCCGCGCGGATCCGGGCGGCCGTCCCCTCCGGCGCCTCGCCGCGCCGCTCGAGCGCCTGCGTCACGGCGAGCTCCACGTCGAGCCACGTCCGGTAGCGCGCCGCGTCGGTGAAGAGAGCGGCCATCGCGGGCCGGCTGTAGCGCGCGATCACTCGGGGAGCTCCGTCAGGGCGAGCGCCATCGTGAGGAGCTTCCCGTCGCGCTCGACCGTGAGCGACACCGTGTCGCCCACGTTCGCGCCGAACAGCGCCCGGTACGCCTGATCGACGTCGCCGATCGGGGTGCCGTTCACCTTGCGGATGATGTCCCCCACCTTGATGCCGGCCTTGTCGGCGGGGCTCCCCCGCTCGATCACCGAGACGTAGAGCCCGTTCCGGTCCTTCGTCCCGAGCCGCTCGGCCACGTAGGGGGTGAGCTCCCACGTGCGGACGCCGATCCAGACGTTCCGCACCTTGCCGTACTTGATGAGCTCGTCCACGACCCGCTTCGCCGCGTCGATCGGGATCGCGAAGCCGATCCCCTCCGAGCCGCCGCTCTTCGTGAAGATGAAGGTGTTGATGCCGACCACCTCCCCCTTCGCGTTCACGAGCGGGCCGCCGGAGTTGCCCGGGTTGATGGCGGCGTCGGTCTGGATCATGTTCTTGTAGATCCCGGCGCTCGAGGCCTGCGACTTGATGTCGCGGTGCGTCGCGCTGATCACGCCGGCGGTTACGGTCGGCTGCGTATCGTTGAGGAGGAACCCGAAGGGGTTCCCGATCGCGAGCGCCCACTCGCCGACCATGAGATCGCTCGAGGTGCCGAGACGCGCGATCGGCAGGTTCTTCCCCTCGATCTTCACCACCGCGAGGTCGTACTGCGGATGGCTCCCCAGCACCTTCCCCTCGAACCGGCGGCCGTCGGAGAGGATCACCGTGATCTTCTCCGCGCCGCGCACGACATGCTCGTTCGTGAGCACGTACCCGTTCGACGAGATGATGAAGCCCGACCCCATCGTCGGGATCTGCTCGCGGTAGCGGTACTGCGGGATCATGTCGCGGAAGAAGGGCTCGAAGAACTCGTCGCCGAAGGGGAGCGGCGAGGTCTGCACCTCCTGGGTCTGCACCACGCTCAGCGTGACGACGGAGGGGCCGACCTTCTCCGCGGCCACGACGATCGCGGTCCGGCGCGAGGTGTCGAGCGCGGCGGGCGCTCCGCCGACCGAGTCCTCCCCGGTCCGGGCGGCCGCCAGGTTCACGTCGTTCCCCGGGCCGCCGTAGAGCGGCTTTCCGTCCGAAACGGGGGCGGCCCCGCTCCGGTCGCGCGGCCGCTGCGTCGCGAGGACGAGCGCGGCGAGGAGGAGGGCGCCGAACAGGAGTCCGGCGCCGAGAGTCGAGAAGGACCAGCGGCGTGGGCGCGGCGCCCGGGGCGCCGCGTCAAGCGACGACATGCATGCGCTCCTTGGGAACCCATCCCAGGCCGGGATAGCGGACCCGCATGAGATAGAGACCGTGCGCCGGAGCCGGCGGCGCGCACGAGCGGCGGCGGCGCGACTCCAGGGCCGCCCGGACGGCCGGCGACCCGCCCCCATCCTCGGCGGCGCGGACGACGGTCGATACGATGCGGCGTACCATAGTGTACAGGAACCGGTCCGCCTCGATGTCGAAGCGGAGCGTCCCGCGGGCGCCGCTCCACACGGCGCGCGAGACACGGCAGCGCGGCGAGACCTCGTCACCGCCCTGCCGCGAAAACGTCGTGAAGTCGTGCTCGCCGAGCAGCGGGGCCGTGGCTTCGTTGAGCGCGGCGGCCCCGGCCTTCGTCCGGCGCGCCCACGCGTGGCGCCTCCAGAGCGCGCTCGGCTCCGGCACGATGAGATAGCGGTAGCTCCGGCGCATCGCGCGGAAGCGCGCGTGGAACCCGGGCGGTGCCATGGCGGCCTCCACGACGCGCACGTCGTGCGGGAGGTGCGCGTTCAGCGCGGCGCGAAGCCGGTCGGGCTGGAGCCGCGTCCGCGCGGTGAACGAGGCGACCTGACCCGCCGCGTGGCAGCCCGCGTCCGTGCGTCCCGCGCCGTTCACCGTCACGCGCATCCCCACGATCCGTTCGAGCGCTGCCTCCAGCTCACCCTGCACCGTCCTCTCCCGCGTCTGGCGCTGCCAGCCGGAGAACCCAGTCCCATCGTACTCGACCGCGATCCGGAAGGTTCCGTCCCGCGCTTCATCGTGCACGGAGGAGCCACGCCGCGGCGCCGAAGGAGGCCGCGGCCCACGCGGCTTCGCGCGCCCCCCACGTGAACGAGGCGGCCGCCCGCCGCGGGCCGCCGAGGACGTAGCCGCGTGCCTGGAGCGCCTCGCCGTAGGCGTCCCCGACGCGGAGCATCGTGCCGAGATACGGGAGGAGCCAGGCCGCGACATAGCGCGCGCGTCCCGTGAGCCCGCGCCCGGGCCGGATCCCCCGCGCGCGGAGCGCCGTGTGCTGCCGCTCGGCCTCGGCGAGGGCGAGCGGAAGGAGCGCGAAGGTCATCCGCCCGCTCTCGAAGAGGAGCGCCACGGGGCGCGGCCGGGCCGGGCCGCGGTGTCCGAAGAGCCATCGAGCCGCCCGGGGGAGCACCGCCCGCGCCGCCCATCGGGTCAGGTAGACGAGGGCGAGGAGCCGGAGCGCGATCAGCCCCGACGGCCGGAGCGCCTCGCGCGGAGGGCTCCCGGCGAGGAAGAGGTGCGCGAGGAAGAGCACGAGAGCGAGGAGGAGGAATGGGAGCTCCGCGCGCGCCCGGCGCCGCTCGACCCGGAGCGTCGCCAGGAAGAAGAGCGCCGCCAGGACCGCGAGCGGGATCCACGCGCGGACGACCGAGACGCCCACGCCGAGGGCCGCGCAGCCGAGCAGGGCCGCGGCCGGATGGAGCGGACGCCGGAACGTCGATGTCGGTTTCGATTCGGCGGATTCGGGTGAGCCGGGCACTGTCGCTGCCGTTCCTCCGTGCCTTCGGAGGCGGAGCTCCGGTGGGAGCGCCACCTGAATCCCCACCCTAGCGGGTCGGGGTTCCGCTGTCAACCGGGCCGGCTACCCCGTCGCCCTTGCCCCGATCGGCCGGAACCACGCGACGGCGAGAAGCACCACGACGATCCCGATCGAGGCCCACGAGATCCAGTCTCCCCACTTGAGGAACGGCGTGGGCCCCACGCCCGCCATCACGTCGCCGACGAGCACCGCCTCCGCGAAGAGCGGCGTGCGCGCCTCCACCCTCCCGTAGGGATCGATGAGCATCGAGACGCCCGTGTTCGCCGCGCGGGCGAGCCCCATGCCGAGCTCCACGGAGCGGAGGATGGCGAGGTCGGCGTGCTGGATCGGCCCCGCCGTCTTCCCGAACCATTCGTCGTTCGTGATGTTCACGAGATACTGCGCCCCTTCGAGCGCGTAGCGCCGCGTGTGGTCCGGGAAGATCGACTCGAAGCAGATGAGCACGCCGAACGCGGGTCCGGCGTGGTGGAAGACGTAGGGGCGCGACCCGGGCGTCCACTCGGCCTGCCCGAGGTCCAGCGAGCCGAGGAACGGGAAGAGGCTCTGGAACGGGATCCGCTCTCCGAAGGGGACCAGGTGCATCTTCTCGTACTGCCCCACGATCGCGCCGGTCGGCATGACGAGCCCCGCCGCGTTGTAGGTGAGGACGTCCCCCTGCGCGTTCAGCTTCGCGTCGGGATAGCCGGCGAGGATCGGCCGGCCGGTCGTCTTCGCGAGGGTGACGAGGCGCCGGAGCTTGAGGGGCTCGACCCGCACGTAATAAGGAAGCGCCGTCTCCGGCCAGAGGACGATGGTGGGCGGCGGCTCCGAGGCGGCTGCGTCGCGGGTGAGGCGCTCCACCTTCGACACGACCGAGTCCTGCATCGCGGGAATCCACTTCTGATCGCTCCCGATGTCGGGCTGCACGATCGCGACGCGCGCGAGCGGCACGGTGCGCGCGTGCTCGAGGCGCGCGTGCCCCCAGATCGGCGGGAGCGCCACGGCGGCGACCGTGAGGAGGGCGAACCCGATGCGCGACGACCAGGTCCGCGCGAGGATCGTTCCCGCGACGAGCGCGTTCACGGCGACCACCCAGAAGGAGAGCCCGGGCGCCCCGGCGATCGAGGCGCCCTGGATCCAGGCCGGATGCTCGGCCAGGGCGTAGCCGATGTTTCCCCACGGGCAGCCGAGCTCGCCCGAGGACTTGAGCCACTCGGCGACCGTCCAGGCGAAGGGGGCCAGCGCGAGCACCGGCCAGCCCAGGCGACGGCGCACGAAGCGCACGGTCCAGCCGAAGAGCGCGACGTAGAGGCCGAGGTAGAGCCCGAGCGCGGCGAGCCCGGGCCAGATGAGCCAGGGATGCGTCATGGCGGCGACCGGCAGGCGGACGATCCACCAGAACGTGAGCGCGTAGAAGACCGCCCCCATGAGCCACGGCGCCCAGCGCACGCCGCGCGAGGCCGGTTCGGCGTCGCGCGGGCCGGGCGATCCGGCCGCGAGGACGAGGAGGAGCGGGACGAGCGCGACGAACGCGAGGGGCCAGAGCCCGGCGGAGGGAAAGGCGAGGCTCGCGAGTACGCCCGACGCGGCCGCGGCGAGAGGCGCGCGCGCCGATCCCGACCTAATGGAGGCGGACCTCGCGTCGGCTCTCGGCGGACTGGTAGATGGCGTCGATGACGCGCATGAGCTGGAGGCCTTCTTCGGGCGACCCCATGGGGCGCTCGCCCTGGACGATGCACTTGATGAAGTGATCCAGCTCGGCCTCGTACGACTGCTTGTAGACGTTCTTCGACTCCGTGGGCGGGGTGACGTCGAGCAGGTTCCCGCCCAGCTCCTTGTGCACGCGCAAGGGATTCAGCAGCGCCGCGCCGTGCGTCCCGAAGAGGTTCAGGTACGGGAAGTTCTTCTCGAGCAGGAGCGCCCAGCTCACCTCGAGCGTGAGCGCCGCGCCGCTGTCGAGGACCAGGAACGCGGCGACCGTGTCCTCCACGTCCTCGCGGGGATCGGTCACGTACTTGGTCGCCGTCACCGACGCCACCTGCGGATTCCCGAGGAGCCAGAGGGAGAGGTCGAGCATCTGGACCCCGAGGTCCATCAGCACGCCGCCGCCGGAGCTCCGCTTGTTCTGGTACCAGGCCGGCCCGCGCTGCGCCGTGCGCCGGCGCAGCCACCCCGTCTTGGCGTAGAAGATGGTCCCGAACTCGCGCCGCTCCATGTAGCCGCGCAGGAGCTGCACGTCGGCGCGGAAGCGGTTGTTCATCGCGTACATGAGGACGCATCCCGCGCGCCGCGCCGCCTCCGCCATCTGCTCCGCCTCCGCCGCGTTGCGCGCGGGCGGCTTCTCGCAGAGGACGTGCTTGCCGTAGCCCATCGCGGCGAGCGTCATCGGGGCGTGCAGGTGGTTCGGCGTCGCGACGATCACGGCCTCGATCTCGTCGCTCCGGAGGAGCGTCTCGTAATCGGTGAGCGTGCGCGAGATGCCGAAGTGGCGCGCGACCATGCGCGCCTTTTCGCCGTCGTCGTCGCAGACCGCGACCACCTCCGCGTCGCGCCGCTTCTTCAGCGCGGGAAGGTGGTTGATCTGCGTGACGAGACCGGCCCCGATCACGCCGATCCGGAGGGGTCGCCTGTCCAAACTGTTTCCTCCCGAGGAGAGTCGCGCCGTGGACGGAATCGAGACGGCGGGTGCGATGCGTCGCGCGAGTATAGGAACGCGACCGGCGAAATCAAGGTCAATCGGGCCGCGCCGCTTCAGTCCGGCGGCGGGAACGCGCCGCCGTCGGCGCGCACGCCGAGGCGCCGCATCTTCTTCCAGAGCCCCTGGCGCGTGAGCCCGAGCGCGCGCGCCGCGAGCGATCGGTTCCCGCGATGGGCGTCGAGAGCGGTGCGGATCAGCTCCGCTTCGTAGGCCAGCGTGCGCCCCCGGAGCGTCGCGCTCCGCTCGCGCACGAAGAGCGCCCCCTCGCCAAGCTCCGCCGCGACCCCCGCGAGCCCGAGGACGCCGCCCGGTCCGGCCGCGTGCGCGGCGCGGAGCAGGACCGCCTCGAGCTCGCGGACGTTCCCCGGCCAGTCGTGCGCGGCGAGCCGCTCGAGGGCGTCGGGATGGACGCCCCGCACGGCGAGGCCGTCCCGGCGGGCGAGGCGCTCGAGCACGTGCGCGGCGAGCGCGGGGACGTCCTCGCGGCGGGCGCGGAGCGGCGGTACCGGGAGCGCCAGGACGTGGAGGCGGTAATAGAGGTCGGCGCGGAAACGGCCGGCGCGGACGTCGGCGGCGAGGTCCCGGTGCGTGGCCGCGACCACGCGCGCGTCGACGCGGCGCGCGCGCCCGTCGCCCAGCCGGCGCACCTCCTTCTCCTGGAGCACCCGGAGGAGGCGGCTCTGGACCGAGGGGCTCGCGTCGCCGATCTCGTCGAGGAAGAGCGTCCCCCCGTCGGCGAGCTCGAAGAGGCCGGGACGGTCCGAGTGGGCGCCGGTGAAGGCGCCGCGCGCGTGCCCGAAGAGCTCGCTCTCGATGAGGGTGTCGGGGATGGATGCGAAGTTGTGCGGCACGAAGGGGCGGTCCGCGCGGGAGCTCCGGCGGTGAACGGCGCGCGCGACGAGCTCCTTTCCCGAGCCGGTCTCGCCGCGGATCAACACCGTGGCGCTGCTCCGCGCGTGCGCCTCGATCCGCTCGCAGAGCGCCCGGAGCGCCGGGCTCGAGCCGACGAGGCCGAGGTCCTCGGCCCAGGGGCCGAGACCCTGCGGCGCGAGCGCCGCGAGGGGAAGGGGCCGGCGCGGCGGCGCCGCGCTGGCCGGCGCTTCGGCACTCCGCGGCGCCTCGGCCACTCCCGGCCCCGTCTCCACCACCGACTCCGCCACGATCCCCCTCCACCCGCGCGCCGAAAGCGTTCAGCCGAGAAGCCGGACCTCCCGCGGCCCCGCCGCGATCGTCCCGACCCGGTGACAGGGTTCCCCGTCCTGCGCGAGCGCCTCCTCGATCGCCTCGGCGTCCGCCGCCGCGACGACGAGGAGGAGCCCGATTCCCATGTTCCAGACCTCGTAGGCTTCCACCGGCGGCACGCGCCCCGACTCCGCGAGCACGCGGAAGACGTGCGGCACGGCCCACGAGCCGAGCCGGATCTCGGCGCGCGTCCCCTCGGGGAGGACCCGCACCAGGTTTCCGGGGATCCCGCCGCCGGTCACGTGCGCCATGCCGCGCACGACGCCGGTCGCGCGCGCGCGCTGCACGGCGGGCCCATAGTAGAGGTGGGGTTGGAGCAGCGTCTCCCCCACCGACTCGTTCGACCCCGGGAAGGGATCGCCCGGTTGCAGGCGCAGCCCGTCGAAGAGGATCTTCCGCGCGAGGGAGTAGCCGTTCGTGTGGAGACCCGCGCTCGGGAGGCCGAGGACGACGTCGCCGGGGACGATCCCTTCGCCCCGGACGAGGTCCTTCTCCGCCACGATCCCGACGATGGCGCCGGCCAGGTCGTAGTCGCCGGCGGCGTACAGGCCCGGCATCTCCGCCGTCTCGCCGCCGATCAGCGCGCACCCGGTCTCGCGGCATCCGCGCGCAAGCCCCTCCACGAGGCGCTCCACGCGCGCCGGATCGAGCGAGCCCATCGCGATGTAGTCGAGGAAGAAGAGAGGGGTCGCGCCGTGAACCAGGATGTCGTTCGCCGAGTGGCGGACCAGGTCGGCGCCCACGGTGTCGTGCCGGTCGCAGAGGATCGCCACCTTGAGCTTCGTGCCCACGCCGTCGATGCTCGAGAGGAGGATCGTGCCGGGCACGCCCGGCACGCGGTGCGCCCCGGCGAAGAGACCGACGTCGCCGACGACCCCGGGACCGAACGTGGAGCGGCAGAGCTCCCGGATCCGGGCGACCGCCTCCTCCCCCTTCCGGATGTTGACCCCCGCGTCCTCGTAGCGGCTCACGGCATCTCCGGCGCGGCGAGGAGCGTCGGGTCGTCGGGGCGTTCCCCGGCCTCGCGAACCTCCTCGAGCGTTCCGGCCTCGTGGAGCCGGAAGAGGGCGGCGACGATCTCCTCGTCGAACTCGGTGCCGGCCTTGGCCGCGAGCTCGTCGAGCGCGCGCGCCACGGGGAGCCCGCGGCGGTACGAGCGGTCGGACGTCATCGCGTCGAACGCGTCGCAGACGTGGATGATCCGCGCGCCGAGCGGGACCTCGGCCTCGGTGAGGCCGCCCGGGTAGCCCTTCCCATCCGGACGCCAGTGATGCGTCCGGACCATCTCCGCCGCGGAGCGGAGGGCCCGGATCTGCTCCACGATCTTCGCGCCCGCTTCGGGGTGGAGCATCATGAGCCGGCGCTCCTCCTCGTTCAGCGGGGTCGGCTTCCGGATCACGTCGGGGCGCTGCGCGATCTTGCCGATGTCGTGGACGAGCGCCGCGTAGTGGATCATCTCCACCTCCGACTCCGGGAGCGCCAGGTGGCGCGCCACGCGCACCGAGTAGCCGGCCACGCGCACCGAGTGCCGGTGGGTGTAGGGATCGACCGCGTCGAGCGCGGTCGAGAGGGCGCGGACGAACCCGACCAGGTCCTCGCGCAGGTCGGCGTAGAGACGGAGCGCGTAGCGCGCGAGGAAGAGCGGGACCGTGAGGAGGAGCACGCCGGGGATGCCGGCCACCACGCGCACCTGCGCGAAGAGGAGGCCGAAGCCGATCGCGAGCGCTTGCTGGAGGAGGCCGTCCCGGAACTGCTGCCGCCAGATCGTGCGCGGCGACTCCCGCGTGTGGGCGCCGACGAGCAGGCTCACCCACCCCGTGTTCACGGCGTAGTAGAGCGCGCCGGCGAGGAGGATCGGCAGGAAGTCGCCGAGGTGCGGCGCGCCGAGCGTTCCTCCCGCGGCGAGGTAGGCCGATCCCGCGAGGATGGTGGTCGAGGCGTAGATCCCTCCGTTCAGGACCGCCGCGGCCGGCCGCTCGCGAAGCAGGAAGAGCTGCGCGGGGATGGCCGTGAGGAGGTCGAGCGCGCCGGCCACCCACGGCCCGAAGAGGAGGATCGCCCCCACGTCGAGCACCGACGCGATCGTGATCGTGCCGCCGCGCGGGAGCGGAACGGGATGCGACTCGGCGACCACGAGGAGGACGGCCCAGGCCACGATCCCCCACGCGTCGGGGCGCGTCTGCTTCACCTCCGGCCCGCCGAAGAGCGCGAGCAGCACCGGGAGCGCCGCGAGGAACGACGGGACGACGAACCAGGCGACCCGCGCCGCGATCGAGCGCGAGCGCGCGAAGGCCGTGGAGGACGGAAGCGACGTGGTCACGTGCATCGGTGGCCCTCGCGTGGGAGTGGTTCGGTGGCGAAAGGAGTCGGCGGGTCGCAACGAGTGTGCCAGCGCGGGCGCGCGGCATAAAGAGCTAACCGGCGTCGCACCGGCTCGATCAGACGCATCGCGACGCGCGCGCGCGGCGAGCGGCGCGTCGAGTCGCCGTCGGCGTCGGAAGCGCGCGCCGCGGGAGCGCCGCCGGCCGCGGCACTCAACGGAGGACGCGCGCCGTGTTGTCGAGGCTGACGCGTGTCATCGCGGTGATCGCTTCCGCGCGGCGCATCACCTCCGAGCGCTCCACGCGAAGGAGGGCGCCGACGCTGAACTCCTCCACGGCGAAGGACGCGAGGACGCAGCCGTAGACGACGGCGCGGCGGAGATTCCCGTCGGTGAGCCGTCCCATGCGCGACAGGGCGCCCATGAATCCGCCGGCGAACGTGTCGCCGGCTCCCGTCGGATCGACCACGCTCTCGAGCGGAAAGGCCGGACATACGAAGTACTCCCCGCGACTCTGGAGGAAGGCGCCGTGCTCCCCCATCTTGATCACCACGGTCTCGGGGCCGAGCGAGAGGATCGCGCGCGCCGCCTTGTGTGTCACCGCCTCGCCGGTCAGCTCGCGCGCCTCCTCCTCGTTGATGAGGAGGATCCGGACGCGGCGCAGCGTCTCGAGCAGCTCCTCGCGCTTGTTCGCGATCCAGTAGTTCATGGTGTCGGCGAGCACGAGCCGGGGGCTCTGGAGCTGCGCGAGCACGTCGCGCTGGAGGATCGGGTCGATGTTGGCGAGGAAGACGTCGCGAAGGCCCCGCACGGACGCCGGAAGCTCCGGGCGGAAGTGCTCGAAGACGTTGAGCTCGGTCCGGATCGTGCGCCGGGTGTTCAGGTCCTCGCTGTACACCCCCTCCCAGCGGAACGTCCGCCCCTCGGCCACCTCGATCCCGGTGAGGTCGACGTCGGGAAGCGTGAGGGCCGCGCGGGCCTCGTCGGGGAAATCGGAGCCGACCACCGCGACGAGGTGGACCGGCGCGAAGTGGCGCGCGGCGAGGGCGAAGTAGGCGGCCGAGCCGCCGAGCACCTCCTCGACCCGTCCCGACGGCGTCTGGATCGTGTCGAGGCCGAGCGATCCGACCACCGCGATCCCCATCACATCGCCTCGGGCGCGCTCACGCCGAGAAGCCCGAGCCCCCGCTTCAGCACCTCCCCCGTCGCGCGCGTGAGCAGCAGGCGGGCCGCGGTTCGGTCGGCCTCGGCGCCGACGACGCGGTGGAAGTGATAGAACGCGTGAAACTTCGCCGCTAATTCCTTGAGATACTGCGGGATCCGATGGGGCTCCCGCGTCCGCGCCGAGGCCGCGAGGAGGGACGGGAAGGAGGCGAGCGCGCGGAGCAGCGCCTCCGTCTCGGGCTCCTCGAGGAGCTCGAGTCGCGCCGCGCCGAGGTCGGGCTCGGGCACCCCCTGCTGCCGGGCGTACTCGAGAACGTGGAAGATCCGGGCGTGGGCGTACTGGACGTAGTAGACCGGGTTTTCCTCGCTCCGCTTCACCGCGAGCTCCAGGTCGAAGTCCATCGGGCTCTCGCCGCGCCGCATCAGGAAGAAGAACCGCGCCGCGTCCACGCCGACCTCGAGGACCAGCTCCTCCATGGTGACGAACTCCCCGGCGCGCTTCGACATCTTCACGACCTCTCCGCCGCGGAGGAGCTTCACCCACTGCAGCGTGATCACGTCGAAGCGGCCGGGATCGTAGCCGAGCGCTTCGATCGCCCCCTTCATGCGCTGGATGTGCCCGTGGTGGTCGGGGCCGAGGATATCGATCAGCCGGTCGTAGCCGCGCGCGAGCTTGTCGTCGTGGTAGGCGATGTCCGGCAGGAAGTAGGTCGGGATCCCGTTCGAGCGGACGACCACGCGATCCTCCTGGTCCCCGAACGTGGTCGAGCGGAACCAGACCGCGCCGTCCTTCTCGTACACGTGCCCGTGCTCGCGGAGCCGCCCGAGCGCGCCCTCCACGCGACCGCCCGCGTGGAGCTCCGATTCGCGGTACCAGCGGTTCATGCGGACGCCGAACTGCTCGAGCTGCGCCTTCTGGCGGGCCACCATCCGGTCGATCGCGGCCCTCCCGAAGGCCTCCCGCTGCTCCTTCTCGGGGAGCGCGAGCCAGCGACGCGCTTCCGTCTCGTCGAGCTCCGCGGCCACGTCCGCGACGTAGGCGCCGGCGTAGCCTTCCTCCGGGATCGTGGGCGCGGGAAGCCCGCGCGCCTCGCAGAAGCGCGTCCGCACGGAGGCGCCGAAGAGCTCGGCCTGGAGCCCCGTGTCGTTCACGTAGAACTCGCCGTCCGCGCGATATCCCGCCGCGTTCAGGATGCGCGCGAGCGCGTCGCCGTAGGAGGCGGCCCGCGCGCTCACGATGTTGAGCGGGCCGGTCGGATTGGCGCTCACGTACTCGATCAGGACGCGCTGGCCGCGTCCCGACTCCGAAGCGCCGTAATGGGCGGGGTCCTGCAGGATCCGGCGCACCGTCCCCTGCAGCCACGCCGGTGAAAGGCGGAAGTTGATGAAGCCGGGCCCCGCGAGCTCGACCTTGTCGAGGACGCCGGGCTCCACGTCGAGCGCTTGGACGATCGCGTTCGCGACCTCGCGCGGGGGCCGCCGCGCGCTCTTCGCGAGGGAGAGCGCGACCGCGGTGGCCCAGTCCCCGTGGCTCTCCTCGCGCGGCACCTCGACGTCGACCGCCTGCCCCTCGGGCAGCGCGAGTCCGGCCTTCCCGATCGCCGCCGAAAGGCGCTCGGTCAGGTAGGACTCAATCGGCCACGATTTCACGTCGGGCGTCGCCCCAGAGCTTGTCGAGGAGGTAGTACTCGCGGGCCTTCGCGTGGAAGACGTGCACGACGAAGTCGACGTAGTCGAGGAGGATCCAGCGGCGCGCCTCGTACCCTTCCACGTGCCACGGCTTCATCCCCTCGGCGCGGAGCCCCTCGTCGACGGCGTCGGCGATCGCGCGCACCTGCACCTCGGAGCTCCCCGTCGCGAGCACGAAGAAGTCGCAGACGCCGTCGAGCTCGCGGAGGTCGAGGATCATGACGTCCTGGGCGCGCTTCGTGAGGGTGAGGCGCGCGGCCGCGCGGGCGATCGCCTGCGCGTCGGCGCGGCGGGTGGATTCCCGTGGAGCGGGCTCGGGTTGCTTCACCGGCGGCGCGTGACGGCGTAGCGCACGGCGTCCGCCAGCGCGACCCGCGCGGTGGCGTCCTGGACATGCTCGAGCTCGGCTTCGGCGTTCCGCGCCAGCGCCGCCGACCGCTCCTCGCTCACCACGACGCCGCCGTTCTCGGTCACGAACCGGACCACGTCGCCCCAGTGGCCATTCCGAAACTCGCGGTTCTGGATCATCTCCTTCATGGCCTGTCGCGCCGGGTCGGACGCGTTCTGCAGCGCGGTGATCAGGGGGAGCGTGATCTTCCCCCCTTCGAGATCGCTCCCCATCGCCTTCCCCATCACGTTCTCGGCGCCGAGGTAGTCGAAGATGTCGTCGGTGATCTGGAAGGCGAGCCCGACCGAGCGGCCGTAGCGGAACATCGCCTGCCGCGCCGCCTCGGTCGCGCCCCCCGAGAAGGCGCCGAACTCGCAGCCGGCCGAGATGAGGCAGGCGGTCTTCTCCTCGATGACCCGCATGTATTCGGCCTCGGTCAGGTCGAGCCGGTTCTTCTGCTCGATCTGCCGGAGCTCTCCCTGGCTCATCTTGTGGGTCGCCTCGGCGAGGAGGTCCATCGCCTCGTACATCCGGTTTCGGACGAGGATCGAGAACGCCTTGGAGTAGAGGTAGTCCCCCATCAGGATCGCCACGTCGTTGCTCCAGGCGCTGTTCACCGTCGGGAGGCTGCGGCGGACGAGGCTCTTGTCGACGGTGTCGTCGTGGATGAGGGTCGCCGTGTGGATCAGCTCCACGACGACGGCGCCGAGCACGGCCTCGTCGTTCACGTCGCCGAAGCCGCGCGCCGCGAGGAGGAGGAGCGTGGGGCGGAACCGCTTCCCGAAGGCGCGGTGGAGGTGCGCGCCGACCGCGCCCACGAGCGAGACGTCGCAGAGAAAGGCGTCGTCGAGCCGCTCCTGGAAGCGCTCGAAGGCCCCGGCGATCGGCTCTCGGATGGAGGCGAGCGTGGGCTCTTCGGAATGGGGCCGCGCGGGACTCGGATCGACCTTGGTCAATTCACTCCTAATTCAATGGGGGCCGTCCATTGCGGACGCGCCAGTCTAGGCGGAAGGACCCGCCGTGTCAATCGTTGAGCCCGCGTGAAGCCGGCGCAGCAAGCGCTTGCGCTCGTTGAGGGAGGGATCCTCGATCACCTCCTCCAGGAGGCGGTCGAGCACGCGCCCGACCCCTGGCCCCGGCGGCAGGCGCAGCTCCCGCATGACGTCGGTGCCGTCCACCTTGAGATCGCGGATCGAGAGCGCCTCCTGCGCCTCGACCACCCGTGCGATGCGCTCCGTCAGCTCGCCGAGGTAGTGCGGGAAGCCGGTCTTCAGCCCGTTCCCCATGTTGTCGGCGATCCGCAGGTCGAACAGGTCGGCCACGTTCTCGATCCCGACCGTCCGGACGAAGCGGCGCACCGTGGCCTCGGTCCACTCCGGCCGGTAGTCGAACATGTGCTGGCGGACCAGGTGCACGACCCGGTCGGTCAGGTCGCGCGAGAAGCGGAGCCGGACCATCGCCGCCTCGGCGAGGCGCGCGCTCTCGAACTGGTGGTTGTAGAACGTGGCGTCGCCGTTCTCCTTCTCCGCGCGCGTGGTCGGCTTCCCCACGTCGTGGAAGAGCGCGGCGAGGCGCACCGCCGGCTTCGCGGCCGGCGCGGCGTCGGTCGTGTAGAGCGTGTGGAAGTAGACGTCGTACGCGTGGTAGCGGTTCTGCGGCACCGCGACGCACGCCGAGAGCTCGGGCAGGACGATGTCGAGCAGCCCCGAGCGGCGGAGCACCTCGAGGCCGCGGGACGGCTCGCGCGCCTGGAGCATCTTCATGAGCTCGTCGCGAACGCGCTCGGCGGCGACGCGGCGCACCTGCTCGGCGGCGCGCGGCAGCGCCTCGAGCGTCTCCGGCTCCACGTCGAACTCGAGCGTCGCGGCGAAGCGCGCCGCGCGGATGGGCCGGAGCCCGTCCTCGCGGAAGCGCGCGACCGGGTCCCCGACCGCGCGGATCCGGCGACGCGCGAGATCGCCGCGACCGTCGAAGGGATCCCACTCGCGATTCTCGACCGGATCCCAGGCGATCGCGTTCACCGTGAAGTCGCGCCGCGCGAGATCGCGCTCCACGTCCTCGGTGAAGACGACCTGGTCGGGGCGGCGGGCGTCGGAGTAGCCCGACTCGATCCGGAACGTGGTCACCTCGGCCGGCCCGGTCGGGAGCGGGACCGTGACGGTGCCGTGCTTGAGCCCGGTCGGGATCGCCTTCGGGAAGAGCTCGAGCACGCGGTCCGGGACGGCGCTCGTCCCGATGTCCCAGTCGGGCACCGGCGCGCCGCGGATCAGATCGCGCACACAGCCGCCGACCAGGCAGGCGCGGTGCCCCTCGCCCTGGAGGCGGAGAATGAGGCCCCGCACCGGAGCGGGGACGTGGGAGGGATCGGGCGGGCGTGCCATCGCACCGATGGTAGCAGAGGGCGGGTCGGTTGCGGCGCCACGGGGGAGCGGCTAGGCTCGGCCCATGGGATCCTCCCGTACCGCGCTCGTCGCGGCACTCCTAACCGCGATGCTTGTTGCCGCCGCGCCTCGGGACGGCTTCGCCGCCCGGATCTTTCTTCCGCTCGATCAGGAGGGCTCGTGGACCGCGGCCGACAAGCAGGTCCACTTCGGAGTCTGCCTCGCGATCGCGGCTTCGTTCCGTGTCGAGGGCCGCTCGCGCGCCCAGTCGGTGACGGGATCGTTCGCCGTGGGCGTGGCGAAGGAGATCTACGACGTGACGCTCAAGCCCGGTCGCCTCGGACGGGGCGCGAGCCGGAAGGACCTCGCGGTCGACCTCCTCGGCGCCGTCGCGGGAGTCCTGATCGTGGCCGCCGCGGACCGCTAGGCCGCGAGACGCTTCCGCTCGAACGGGATCGTCAGCACAAAGCGCGCGCCGCGTGTCCCGTTCTCCCCCGTGATCCTCCCCCCGTGGTTCTTCACGATCCGGTAGCAGGTCGAGAGCCCGAACCCGTGCCCCTCCGGCTTCGTCGTGACCGAGGGCTCGAACATCGTCTTGAGCACCTCGGCCGCGATGCCCGGGCCGGTGTCCTCCACCACGATCTGGATGTCGTCGGCGACGGCGCGCGTCCGCACGAGCACGCGCGGGTCGGGCCGGCCCGCCGCGTTCATCGCGTCGGCGGCGTTGGAGAAGAGGTTCAGGAGCACCTGCTGGATCTGCCCCTGGTCGAGGCTCACCTCCGGTAGGTCGGGCGCCAGATCGAGGTCGAAGGCGACCCGCTCGTACTTGTTCTGGGGCACGATGAACTCCACCGTGCGCCTCACGAGGTCGTTCAGCCGCGTCGGCTGGCGGCGAAGCTCCTTGTGGGAGAAGTCGAGGAGCCCGCGCACGAGGACCCCCATGTTCCGCGCCTGCTCGGCGATGATGCGGGCGCTCTCCTCGATCTTCTCCATCGGCTGCTTCCCGATCCCCATGAGGAGGAGCTGCGCGCGCCCCGAGATCGCGGCGAGGTAGTTGTTCAGCTCGTGCGCGATCTCCGCGGCCATCTCCCCTTTCGCGGCGAGTCGCTCCGAAGAGACCAGCTCGTCCTTCGTCCGCTCGAGCGCGATGTAGCGCGCCCCCGCCTCCTTGATGAGGAGGAGCGGGACGAAGAAGAAGATGAGCCCCGCGAATCCGAGGGCGAGATACGAGACCACGACGAGAGGTGAGAGGAAGAAGAGGGCCGCCGAGCCGAGGAGCGAGATGGGGTAGAGGTACTCCTCGCGCCACGTGTTGAAGAGGCGGCGCCCCGAGGCGAGGGCCACCGCGCCCGACACGAAGAGCGTGTTCACGAGGAAGTAGATCACGGTCGCCGCGGACCAGGGGACGATGAGCGCGGCTCCGTGGAACGCGGGCAGGCCGCCCGCCGCGACGAGCGGCGTTCCGCCGAGGAGCTCGAAGACGATCCCCGCCGCCGCGAGCGAGAGGACGTTCTGGCCCGCGTTGAAGACCGCCTTGTACCAGACCCGGCGCGAGAAGACGAGATTCGCGAGCGTGAAGGCGACCGCGACGATCCAGACCGACGGCATGAAGCCGAGGAGCACGAGGAGGCTCAGGTCGACAGCCGACGCCATGCTCTCCATCGCCTTCCCCGTGAGCGTGGGGATCCAGAGGCTCTCGGCGAGGAGGCTCACGAGGATCCAGACGCCGACGCGCATCCACCCGGCCGCCTCGAGCGCGGGCCACGAGATCGCGAGCACCGCGCCGCCGGCCGTGGCGACGAGGGCGATGTAGAGCTTGAGGCGCCGGCTCACGCGCGCCGCTCCCGCCGCGGCTCGGCCGGCCCGTAGAGATCGGTCCTACGGTCGGCGAAGAGATCGTTTCGCGGCGTCACCCGTTTGTCGCGCGCCTCGCGCGGGTCGATCGCCGCGGTGCGCACGCACTCCTCCTCCGGGCCCGCCTCCGCGAGCCGCTCGCCTCGCGGCGAGACGATCTGGCTCCGCCCCGTGAACGCGAGCGTGACGCCGCCGACCGTCTCCCGCCCCGTGCGGCTCGACGTGATGGTGAAGACGCGGTTCTCGAGGGACCGCGTGATCATGGCGTCCTGGCAGTAGGGATGGACGAGGTTCGAAGGGTGCGCGATCACGTCGGCCCCCTCGAGCGCCAGGAGCCGCGCCATTTCCGGGAAGCGCCAGTCGAAGCAGACCATGAGCCCTACGTCCGCGTCCGCCACGCGCGCGTGGCGCGGCGAGGCGCCGGGGCGGTCGAAGACCTCGGTCTCGGTGTCGAAGAGGTGCGCTTTCCGGTAGCAGACGACGGGACCGTCGGCCTGAATCGCGACCGCGCTGTTGTAGATCTTCTCCCCCGAGCGCTCGGCGATGCCGAAGACGATGGCGCGTCCCGTCTCGCGCGCCGCCTGCGCGAGGCGCGTCACCGTCGGGCCCGACGGAACGGGCTCGGCGACGGCGCGCAGCTCTTCACGGTCGAGGTAGAGATAACCGGTGGTGGCCAGCTCGGGGCAGACAAGGAGGTCCGCCTTCGTCGAGCGGAGCGCTTCCTCG
Source organism: Bacteroidota bacterium (assembly GCA_050257045.1). Taxonomy (GTDB): domain Bacteria; phylum Eisenbacteria; class RBG-16-71-46; order SZUA-252; family SZUA-252; genus DASQJL01. Next base: position 21,407 of record JBLMWD010000052.1, read on the forward strand.
AGGCGGGCGGCGTTCTGGCCGGGGCGTCCGCGCTCCGGGGAGAATTGGAAGAAGCCCGCAATCATCGAAGCCCTGGAACGCCGGGGTTAAGGCGCTGCCTGGAGCGGCCTTCCGCGGTCACGGCCGGACCCTATCAGCGGCCGTGGAAGAGCGTCAACGGGATTCGCCGGACTTCCCTCGCTCGAGCAGCTCGCGCGGATCGAGCGGCGCCTCCTTCGTGCCCGGGGGGGCCGAGACCGCGAGGTCGGCGGCGCGCGGCCGCGGAGCGATCGTCCAGTCGCCGAACTCGATCGAGACGGTGTCGGTGGAGGAGGAGACGGTCACCCATCGCGGGAATCCCGTCGCGCGGTCGCGCCCCATCCAGACCGAGACCTCGGGGAGCGAGTCGCCCACCGAGACGCCGCGCAAGCGATAGCCGTCGTGCTCGCGGCCGCCCACGCGGCGCCGCTCGGGCGTCGCGTTCAGGTCGGCGCGGAGGAAGCGCTCGGGCTCGGCGATCAGCCGGCGCAGGCGGGCGGGCGCGCGTGAATAGGGCGCGCGATAGACGGTGCGCTCGGAGGGGCTGTAGAGGAGGAAGACCTCGCGCTCGCGGTCGATGACGACCTCCTGCCCGCCGCGCAAGGACGAGCGGTAGCGGAGCCCGCGCCCGGGGAGGATCCAGAGCGAGCCGCGCTCCCGCGACGGTTCGCCGCCGAATGGATCGCTCCGCTCGATGGTCATGCTCGCGCGCGCCTCGGGCGCGGTGAGGATGCGGCGGAGCGAGGCGCGCACGTCCTCCTCGGGCGAGGCCGCGCCGAGGAGCGCGAGCGGAACGGCGGTCAGGATGAGGAGGACGGCCCTCTGAAGCCACGGCCGCGCGCGGAGCGCGCGGCCGGTCATGGCTCCGCCTCGTCCGCGCCGATCCCGAGGAAGCGCCGCAGGAGCTCCTTGCTGCGCGGATCGTCCAGCGAGAGCATCGTCCATTCGGGGCTCGCGGGCGGCGAGTGCCGGAGACGCGAAGGTCCCGGACGCGAGTACTGGTCGATCTCGAGCCGCACCGTCGAGGGCCCGCGCTCCCATTCCACCCAGCGCGGCAGCGAGCCGCCCTGGTAGGTCTTCGGATCGCCGTAGTGGATCGTGACGAGCGTGCCGCGTCCGCCGGCGCGCCCGATCCGGAGCTGGCGCGGATCCCCCTGCGCGCTCAGCTCGAGGCTGAAGGGGTTGGCCCCCTCGCCCACCAGCACCCCCGCGACGCGCCACCCGTCGCCCCACGGCTCGATCGTTCCATGCTCGACCGCGGAGCGGATCCACTCGGGGCTGAAGTTCCAGGGTCGCGCGAGGAACCGGAGGCCGTGCGGGCCGAGGCCGTCCTCCGCCATCACCGAGCCGGCGAGTCCGAGGTCCATCGGCCGGAGCGCGACGTAGAGAGAATCGCCCAGGAAGGAAGCGTCGAGCGCGCGCACGGGTCCGACGTAGCCGACCACCACGATGCTCTCGGCCTCGCTGGCCCAGCGCACGTCCATCGATCCCTCGCTGGCGCCTTCGCGCCGGAGTGACATGGCTCCCGCGCCGCGGGATGCGGCCTCCTTCCGCGCGAACGTGGCGAGGAAGTGCTCGCGGGCCTTCGCGCCCGAGCCCGCGGGCGGGACGGGGGCGCGCGCGCATCCCGCGAGCGTCGCCGCGGCGAGAAGGAGCGCAATGCAAGCGGCTTGCGCGATCGGGCCGCGGGCGGCAGAGTGGACGCGATGCCGAGCGAGCTTCCGACCCGCGCCGCCGCGGCGATTCCCGCGAGCGGCGTCCCCGAATTCTGGAGCGCCCCCGTTCCCGGCGGCGCGCGTTTCCTCATGGCCACGCGCGTCGGCGGCGTGAGCGAGGGGCCGTTCGCCGCGCTCAACCTCGGACTCCGGGTCGGAGACCGCGAGGAGGCGGTGGCCGAGAACGCGCGCCGCGTCCGGGAGGCCTGCGGCATGGGCGCGACGGAGCCGCTCCGCGTCCGCCAGGTGCACGGCGCCGAGCTCGTCGCGCCCTCGGGCGCAGGGAGCGCCGCCGACGGAATCCTCCTTCGCGCGGGCGATCCCTGGGCGGGGGTGAGCGTGGCCGACTGCGCGCCGGTCGCGCTCGTCACGTCGGACGGCTCGCGGGGCGCGCTCGTCCACTCGGGCTGGCGCGGCACGCTCGACGGCATCGCCCCGCGCGCCGCGCGCGCGCTCGCCGAGGGCGGCTCCCTCCGGGACATCCACGTCGTGATCGGTCCCTGCATCCATGCCTGTTGCTACCCCGTCGGTCCGGAAACGGCGCGCCTCTTCCCTACGTTCCTGCTGCGGCCCCATCCGAGCGGTCGCTTCGCCCTCGATCTCCCCGGAGCGATCGCGGCTTCCCTCGCGGGAGCCGGTCTTTCCCCGGCGCGGATCGCCGTCGCGCCCGAGTGTACCGCGTGCCGGCCGGATCGCTTCTACTCGCATCGACGGGACGCGGGACGGACGGGGCGGCACTGGGCGCTCCTCCGGCTTCCGAGCGCGCGTTGAGCGTCCGCTCGACCCGGTAGAGCGCCTTCCTCCCGAGGAAGCCGAGCAGGAGCCCCAGCGCGGCGCCCCCGAGCACGTCCGAGGGCCAGTGGTCCCCCACGTACACGCGCGAGATCGAGACCGCCCCCGCCACCACGTACGCCGCGATCCCCGCCTGCGGGATCACCGCGCCCACGATCGGCGCCGCGGCGAAGAAGTTCGCCGCGTGGGCCGACGGGAACGACCAGGAGTGGCGCACGCCGAAGAACGGCCGCGCTTCCGGAAGCTCCACCGAGGGGCGGGTGCGCGCGACCATCGGCTTCAGCACCTTCGACGCCATCTGGTCGGACGAGGCGATCGTGAGGGCGAGGATCCCGAGGCCGATCCACCCGCGGCGTCCCTTCAGGAGGAAGGCGACGCCGAGGAGGGCGAGGAGCGGGATCTTGAAGACCCCCGGGCTCGAGAGCGCCCGCATGACGGGGTCGAGCCAGCTCTGGTGGAGCCCGAGATGGACGGCGCGGAAGAGCGCCACGTCCCACGCGTGCCCCATCGCGCCGAAGCCTAGAATTCGGCGCCGAAGGTCACGAACTGGCGGGCCTTCTCCACCCCTCCGTCGAGGTGGTGCTCCCGCGCGTAGTCGTAGCGGAGGATGAAGTAGCCGAGGTTCACGCGCGCGCCGAAGCCGAACGCGAGGTGGAGGTCCTGGGTGCGGAGGCCGCCCGCGGCGTTGAAGAAGCGCGGGTCGTGCCCCTCGGTCCACGCGCTCGCGCCGTCGATGAAGGCGACGCCGTTGATCCCTCCGAGCGTGAGCGGCAGCGGGAACCCGATCCGGAGCTGCTCGATCAGCGGGAAGCGGAGCTCCAGGTTCCCGAGCAGCGCTCGCGTCCCCACGAGATCGCCGTAATCCGTGCCGCGGTACGTGAACGCCCCGCCGTAGCGGAAGAGCTGCGGGTCGCGCCCCACCGACGCGCCCGCGATGAGCCGCTGCGCGATCGAGAAGGCGCCGCCGATGTTCGTGTAGCGCCGCCAGTCCATGAGCCCGGTCGTGTAGTGCACGTCGCCGATCGCGGTCTCCACGGTGTAGCGCGAGCGTCCGCCGTTGATCGGCCCCGTGCTCCCGTAGAGGGCGTTGTCCGCGACGAGCCCGATGTTGGGCGCCACGTAGAAGAACTCGCCGTTGTTCGCGAGCGTCGAGACCGTCCCGAGGTCGTAGTTGAACCGGAGCACCCGCTCGCTCAGGAGCGCCGACTCGATGCCGTACTCGATCCGACGGAAGCGATTGAACGGCCTCGAGAAGAAGACCGCGCCGCCGCGGTAGATCTGGCTCTCCACGTCGTCGCTCGAGGGCGCCGAGAGGAGGAGCAGGTCGTTCCGGTACTGGAAGACCGCGAAGCCCCAGTTCGTGCGCTTGGCGAGATTCGTGTAGGCGAGGTAGACGTCCGACTGCGTGAGATCGCCATACAGGTTCAGCACGGCGAGGATGTTGTGGTTCCCCAGGACGTCGCTGAACGAGATGACGCTCGAGCCGGCAAAGCCGACGTTCGAGGCGAAGAGCGCGCCGCCCGAGATGTAGTCGCGCGAGAAGCGCGCCTTGTACGGCAGCCGGAGGAACGTGGTGCTGTCCGTCAGCGGCTCCCGGTAGACCTGCTGGACGTAGAGAGAGAGCGTGGTGTCGACGACCGCGGTCTTGGAGGTGTCCGCCGCGGGCGCGGGCGAGGGCGCGAAGAGGGGCGCCATGGCGCTGTCGGGAGCGAGCGAGGCCGCCGAGGAGGGCGGCGCCGACAGCAGCGTCGCCGAGCTCGCGGTCGCGACCGGCGGGGCCGCCGCGCGTCCGGGGGTCAGGACCG
>JBLMWD010000053.1:0-5777 GCA_050257045.1 Bacteroidota bacterium
AGAGTCATGGTTCTCGAGGGCACAGACGTTCCCGAGATCCGCTATCTCGAAAGCTTCCGTCCGAAGCGCGAACCGCCGCCTGAGCCGATCCCCGCGGGAGGCTAGCGGGCAGGTTTGCACCGGATGGTTTTCGATCGGCCGGGAACGATTTCCAAGAAGAATTCGCAGAAATATCTTGACGCGTTTGCGCGTCGATCGCGTCCGCGCGCTGCACCTCTCCTCACAACATCGCTCCAGGGCCTCACCCGCCGTCTCAGAGAGAACGATCGCGCTCCGTTGGCCGTCGAGCTGGGGCGGCCCCGATCGCGTGACCGTGCGCGTGCGCCGGGGGCATCCGAAGCCTCGTGGTATAAATGAAGAACCCCACGACGGTGAGTCGAAACGCGGCCCCCGTCGACCCGCCAGACCCTCCCCGCCACAGGTGCTGTCATGAAGTCGTTGGCCCATCTCAGCGATGCCGCACTCCGCCGTGAGCTGATCGCCGCCGTCGCGCGCGACCGCATCACCACCGCCGAGCTCCTCGCTCATATCGCCGAGTTCGACGCCCGCAAGCTGTACGTACCCGAGGGCTATTCCTCGATGCACGCCTACTGTGTCGAGGAGCTGCACCTCTCCGAGGATGCGGCCGCGAAGCGGATCCAGGCGGCTCGCGCTGCGCGGAGGTTCCCGGGCCTCCTCCTGGCACTAACCGAAGGGAGACTCCACCTCACCGCGGTCTGTCTCCTCGCTCCGCATCTCACGGCCGAGAATGTGGACGAGCTGATCGAGGCGGCGACCCACCGTCGGAAGATCGATGTCGAGGTCTCGCTCGCCCGGCGCTTTCCGGCCCACTCGATTCCGGAGCTGCCGGCGTCGATCCGCGTCCTATCGGCGTCGAGCCTTCCTCGGCAACATGCGCCAGCGCATGTTGGATCGGGCGACCTGCTCGCGATGGGTGATGGCGGGTCGCCTCACGTGGACGGCGACGAGCATGCGCCAGCGCATGTTGGTGGCGAGCATGCGCCAGCGCATGTTGGTGGCGGCGAACATGCGCCGGCGCAGGTTGGAGGCGACGAACATGCGCCAGCGCATGTAGGTGGCGGCGAGCATGCGCCAGCGCATGTTGGAGGCGATGAACATGCGCCAGCGCATGTTGCGAGCGAAGGCGCGGCCGGGATCTCGGAGCGGTTTCTCGTCCAAGTGACCATTGATAAAGGCACCTACGAGAAGCTGCGCCATGCCCAAGCACTGCTCAGTCACTCGGTACGAAGCGGGGATCTTGCGCAGCTGCTCGGTCGGGCCCTGGATGCCCTCATCGCACAGCTCGAGAAGCGGAAGTTGGGAGTTGGAGGCGACCGGGGCGCTCGACGGGCCCCGGTGAGCGTGCGCGGCCGTTCGGCCCTTCGAAATCGCCATATCCCAGCCCACATCCGTCGCGCGGTATGGGAGCGGGACGGGGGCCGATGCACGTTCGTGAGCAAGAGCGGCCATCGCTGCGGGGAGCGGCGGTTTCTCGAGTTCGATCATGTCGAGCCGGTCGCGCGGGGTGGAACGGCGGCGGTGACCGGGCTCCGGCTGCGCTGTCGTGCGCATAATCAGTACGAGGCGGAACGGATGCTCGGCGCGGGGTTCATGGAGCGGAAACGCGGCGAGGCGCGACTCGAACGAGTCTCGGCGCGAGCCCAGGCGGAGGCGCGAGCCGTACCCGAAGCGCGAGACGAAGCCGAGTCACGGGTTCGAGCCGAGGAATTACGGCTACGGACCGCCGCACTGGAACAGACCGAAGACGTCGTCGCCGGTCTCCGGGCACTTGGGTGTCGGGTCGATCAGGCGCGACGCGCGGCGGAGCTCTCGGAAATCGAGGCAGGCGCCACCCTCGAAGAGCGGATGCGCGCCGCGCTGCAGTTCCTGGGTCGCCGGGCCGTCTCAGCGGCTCCCGCCAGGGCGTCGGCCTCACCGATCACGACAGTTCCTGCCGGCGCGTCGGCCACGCCCCTCACAACAGCTCCTCCGGCCACTTTCGCCGTTCAACCAGAATGCTATCGGCGACCGCCTGTGCCCTGAGCCCAGTCGGATCACGTGGCTCGAGCGCGAGCAGCCTCGAGGCAAACCGACGTGCCGGCTCCGCGTAGCCGAATTGCGCGAGCCACCCGGCGATGTCGCGCAGCGCGATCGGGTCGTCGCCGCGGATCCCGTACGCGCGCAAAGCCGCGTCATCGAGAACCGCTCGGGGAGGCTGCTCGGCGAGCAAAATGTGCACGCTGGCAAGCGCATCCGGCCGGGAAATGGGAGCGGAGGCCGCGACGAGGGAATCTGCCGACCGGTCGCGTCCTGCCGCGTAGAGGAGCATGGCTGCCATGCGCCGGTGTTCGTTCGCGAACCCTTCCGTCGGGTTCGGGATCCGGAGCATCAGGTGCAGGCCCTGATCCGTCGCGCCAGATCCCGCCAGACCGATGGCCGCGGCGCGAAGCGCCTTTTCACAGGCCGCGTATTGCGGCGGCGCTCCGCTCGCGCTAAGCGCGTCGAGCCTTCCCGGGTTCACGAAGATGACGTCGTTGTCCGACGTGATCACGGTGAGCACGGTTGGACGCTCGCTCATCCGCGCCCAAAGCGGCTTCACGACATGGATCGTGGGGTCGCGGTACCAGAGGCGCGGCGGCTGACAGAAGTACATCTGGGCGTAGATCCGCGATCGTCCGTGCATCTGGATCGAAAGGAGGATTTCGGTGCCCTTGGGGAGCGTCGGGGCGAGCTTCAGGAAGCCGGCTTCGACCTTGTCCATCGCGTCGCTGCTCGGACGGAGCGCGCGCTCATTCATGTGCCACGAATCGAGATCGCTCCCACGCGCCCAGGTTCCCAGGGCCAGATAGGCGCCGACAATGGCGACCGCCACTTCGAAGCGGATGCGCTCCAGCGCGAGCGCACCGGCGAGCGAGAGGCCAACCATCGGAAAGGCGGCGTAGTAAGGCGCCCATGAGTTGATGATCGTGGAGGTCATCACGAACGGGGGGACGGCCAAGGCAATCCCGAGCATCGCCACGCCGCGCCGCGACGTTCCGCGGGCGGCCGGGACTTCCGCAGGGGAGTCCTTGAGTGGAGCCGTCGCGAGAATCCGTGAGAGTCCCCACGTCGCGCCGATCACCACGACCGCCAGATAGATCGTGATCGCGCCGGGCCACGTTGGATCGAACCGGCCCAGGCGCAGGTTCGTGAGCACGGTCACATAGCGGGCTGCAAAGAGGAGCCAGGTGCCGGGCGAGGTGAGGCCGACGTAGCCGGTCGCCCCAGGTGCAAGACCCTTCGCGAGGAGCACGCGGACCGCCGGATGGATCGCGGCCCAGACGACGATCACCGCCCCATACAGGGCCGCCGGACGCATCAGGCTTGCCCCGCGGCCCAGTCCGGCCTGACGCTTCGGGCAAACCCAATCCCACAGGACCAGCGCCGGCGCGGTGGCGAGCGCGGTCTCCTTTGACAGGAGCGCCGCCACGAAGGCGGTCAGCGCGAGCCCGCCGCGGCCGCTCGAGCGGGCGAGCAGTGCGAGCAGGACGAAGTCGATCGCGAGGAGGTCCTGGCTGCAACTCGCCCAGCCGACCAGCGTCGGCACGGCCATCATCCCCGCGAAGAGCATTCCCGCGAGCAGCCCGAACCGCCGCGACCGCAGCCGCGAAGCCAGCAGGGTGAGGCAGACCACCGCCACGACGAGATAGGCGAGGTTCATCAGATGCGCGAACAGCGCGCCGCCCGTACCAAACGGAGCGACCAGGGCGAAGTAGAGCGCGCGCGAAATCGGGCGGTAGAAGGGATCGTCAGTTCGGGGAAGCCAGTCGCGGAGATTTCCGGTCAACGCGTTCGTGAGGAAGATGAAGTCGTCCCATAGGAACCCGAAGCCGAGGCAGGGTAGGCTCAACAGCGCCGCGACGAGAGCGGGAAAGAGAAGGGGACCGTACCGGGCGACGCTCCCCGTGCTGTCTCGGCTCCCGCGCTTCATCCGATCAGCCTCGCGAGACATGGCGGGCCGCACGAGTGGGTCGGGTCGTCCCGCGACGCGCCACCCTCAAATATCGTGCGGCATGTACCCCACGGGGGACTGGTAGTAGTAATCCGACGGGTAGTGCAGGAAATTCGAGACGCGGCTCATGTAGAGGCAGGCGAAGTCCTTGAGCTGATGTCCGAACCGGCTCGACTCGTTGCCCTCGCGGAAGAGCGATCCCCACCGCGAATTGTAGGCGCGGTCGATCTTGATGCGGATGCTGTCGATCTCCCCCTGCAGCTCGGCGCTGTGCTTGTCGAGCGCGGCCACCTGCTCGGGGATCTCCGCGATGCGGCCGCCCAGCTCGTGGCGTCGCGTGGGATCGTTCCCGTTCTCGCTCAGCACGAGCGTGAGGCGCCGGAGCTCCCGGCCGAGCACCGCCTTCTCGATCTCCGCCTGGTGGCGCTCCGACGAGAGCCGGGCCAGCCGCTCGAAGTCCTTCGCGTGCTCGGCGGTCACCGTGATCTCGCGGTCGAGCTCGGGGACGAGCATCGCCGTACGCCAGCCGCGCATTCGCTTCGACTGGAGGATGTCGCCGTAGGTGTGGTCCCCGAAGTAGAGGACGTGCTCGGCGGAGGCGCCCAGCGTCCGCTCCAGCCAGAGCGCGTCGCCCCGGCGCACCACGTCGCAGGCAAAGCGCTTCCCGGCGAGCTCGGGGATCGGCTCGGCCGGCTCCGTCTCGGTGAAGAAGCCGGGCTTTCGCGCCTCTACCACGACCGCGTGGAAGAGCTCGGACCAATGGCTCGGCGCGCCGCGCCCCTTCATCAGGATGTGCCGGAGGAGCGTGTCGGTGTAGCCCCACTCGCTGTTCGTGACCAGGAAGAGCTTCTTACCGGTGCGGCGGAACTCCTCGAGCACGGTCCGCAGCTCCGGGTCGAGCCGCAGATACCGGTCGAGGTCGCTCGTGATGACGTTCTTCAGGCTTCCGTCGCGGTGCGCCTCGTCGATCATCTCGCGCACGTCGCGATAGAGCGCCTCGTAGTCGAGCGCGTTCCCGGTCCGCCGCCGCTCCAACAGGTCGATCAGACAGAGATACAGGTACACTTCCGGCAGATGGAAGAGCGTGTCCACCGAGACGTAGTTCTCGTGCCCGAGCCGGATCCGCGACGAGCGGTAGGCGCGGCGGCGCTCTTCCGACCGGAGTGACCCCAACCCGTGCGTGCCGCGCGTCACAAAGTTGAAGTAATCCATCTTGAGGAGATTCCCGCGCTTTCGATCCACGACCAGCCCGCGGATCACGAAGGTCGGGTCGTACCGGAGATCCAGGATCTCGGTCGGGTAGCCCTTGTTCGCGACGAGCTTCTCCTTCGTGAGGTCGAACGCCAGCTCCTCGACGCTCTTCGGATCGTAGTGCGCGAGCGTGTGGTCGAGGTCGAAGCCGATCGCGCGGATCTGCGTCATGCGCAGGTTGCGGTTCACGAAGACGCGATGCCGCCGCGGAATCCGGTGCTCGCGATAGCGGAGCGCGCGGGCCGAGGGCTCCTGGGCCGCTCCGGCGTGTCCGTGATGCGCCGGATGCGCGGGATGCGGGCGGAGCGGTTCGCCCGGGGTGGCGGGACGCAGCGGCTCGCCCGGGCGCGCTGCCGGCGGAACCTCCGTCTCGGGCAGCGCTCCCGCGGGAGCGGCCCCGGCCGGTGTCGCGGCGGGGGCTTCGGCGGGTCTCGATGGGGCGGTGGGCGCGGGCGCGCCGGTCGCTCCCGCTCGGCCGGTATTCGCTGGGGTCATCTGTCCGGATTGTAGGGCATACCCGCGCTCGGGACCAGCA
>JBLMWD010000054.1:0-14556 GCA_050257045.1 Bacteroidota bacterium
CGCTCCTGCCGCTTGCCGTCGATCCGCGTGCCGATGTAGACGGCGCCGATCTTCTCCACCGCGCGCCGTGAGCGCCGGTTGTCCTCGCCGATGAGAAAGACCACGCGGTCGACGAATCGGAACGCGTGATCCAGCATGAGCCGCTTCATCTCCGCGTTGTAGCGACCGCCCCAGTGGGATCGCGCCAGGAATGTCCATCCGATCTCGATCTCGCTCCCGGCCGGATCGTAGCCGTGGTACCGGGACGCGCCAACGACCCGCCCGTCCTTGCGATCGCGCGCGATCAAGGCGCCGCCCGATTTCAACCCCTCGTCGAAGTAGACGCGGAAGCGCTCCACGCGATGGCGATCGCGCTCCGGGTGCTGCTCCCAGATGAGCGGGTCGGAGGCGACGGCATAGAGGGCGTCGAAGTCTTCGGGGCGAAGCGGGGAGAGCTCGAGAAGCTCACCAGCGAGCGTGGGCTGCAGTTCGAATGCCAACGACACCTCGCTTCAGGGTAGATTCGTCCCCCATGGACGAGACTCGGGTCAAAGTCGCGGTGTATCGACTATTCGCCGAAACCGGCCGCCGGCCGGAGCCGGATGAGGTCGCGCGACGCGCAGGCGTCGAGCGTGCGCGGGTTCTCGAAGCGTATCAGACCCTGCGCACGCAGCGCCTTCTGCTTCTAGAAGCGGACGGCGCTTCGATCCGCATGGCGCCTCCCTTCTCCGGCGTGCCTACCCAGCATCGCGTGGAGGTCGAAGGCATCGAGTATTTCGCCAACTGCGCTTGGGATGCGTTCGGCGTGCCGGCGGCGCTCCATCGGCCCGGCCGGGTCCGGTCCCGCTGCGAGCAGTCGGGAGAGCCACTCGATCTCGCCGTCGGCGTGAACGGCCCCGAGACCTCGACGTGGCTCTTCCATTGCCCGGTGCCGGCGGCCCACTGGTGGGACGACCTCGTCTTCACCTGAGCGAACATGCTCTTCTTCCGGTCGGAAGAACGGGTGCGGGCCTGGTGTGCAAAGCGCGGCGAGACGATGCGCCCTACCGCGACGATGGATCAGCTCTGGTTCCTGGCGACGACATGGTACGCGACCCGTCTCGACGAAGACTCCCGTCGCCCCAAAGCGGACGCGATACGAGCCATCTTCGCGTCGATCGGCCTCGACGATCCGTTCTGGGATCCGCTCTCGGATCGGTTCGGAAGCTGAACCATTCATGACCGTATGATCTCCCCGTAGGAAGGAGCCGAAATGGCCGACCGGACGATTCGTACACGACATCCGCAGGGAAAGAGCGGCAAGAACATCTCGAGCGAGAAATACGAAGCCGTGAAAGCCGCGATGCTATCGGCGCTCAAGGGTCACGAGTTGACGCATTCCGAGCTGATGCAGGCCCTCGCGGCCAGGCTGAAGGGAAAGTTCGAGGGGAACGTCAGCTGGTACGGGGAAACGGTGAAGCTGGACCTCGAGTCGAGGAAGCTCCTCGAGCGGACCTCGACGAAGCCTCAGAAGTATCGCCTCTCCTAGAAGGAGAAGCTCGGGAGAGGGATCGGGTGTCATAGCATCAAATCCCCGCCGTTGATGTCGTACGAGGCCCCGGTGATGTATCCCGCCGCATCGGAGGCCAGGAAACAGATGAGATCCGCGACCTCCTCGGCGGTTCCGAGCCTGCGGATCGGATAGCTCGCCGCGAGGGCGGCCAGCTGCTCCTGCGTCGCGTGCTCGCGCGTCAGCTCGGTGTCGATCATCCCGGGGCAGATCGCGTTGACGGTGATCCCGAACGCTCCGAGCTCCTTGGCCGCGGCGCGGGTGAGCCCTTGGAGACCGGCCTTCGACGCCGTGTAGTGCGCGCCGCCCAGTGTGCTCACCGTCTTCCCGGCGAGCGAGGAGATGTTGACGATGCGCCCGTACTGGCGCGCCTTCATCGGCGGGGCCACCGCCTTGGTGAGGAGAAAGGGCGCGGTGAGGTTCACCTCGATCGCGCGGCGCCACTCGTCCGCCGTGAGATCGTCGAAGCGGGTCGAGTGCGCGTAGGCGGCGTTGTTGACGAGGATGTCGAGCCGCCCGAAACGCTCCAGCACCATCTTCGTGATCGCCTCCGGCGCGCCGGGATCGGCGACGTCCCCCGGCGCGGCGAAGGCCCGGTCCCCAAGCTCCCGCGCCAGGGCGTCGGCGCGTTTCGGGTCGCGGATGTTCACCGCGACCGACGCTCCGCGCGCGATGAGGCGCTCGACGGCCGCACGCCCGAGTCCGCGCGCGGCTCCCGTGATCAGGGCGACACGTCCGTCGAAGTCACGCCCCGGAGAGCCTGAAGTCACCGGGGAAAGCGCTCCCGCACCTTCGCCGCAATCTGACGATCCGTCATCTTGTCGACCGTCTCGACCGCGACCACGCTGGCGCCGAGCCCATCACGCTCGAGGCGAGCCTTGAGCTCCCCTTTGGCCTCTCCCGGTCCGAAGATCAAGATGGCCTTTGCGTCACGGAGGTGTGTGATGACCTCGTCGTAGTAGCGATCGAGCTGGCCGCCGAATCGCCTCTCCCGCGTGTCTTCTCCGGTGCCCTTCTGGGACCGGTGTGATTCCCCGGAGGCCGTGCCGCCTGAGAACCGCACATGCTTCTCGACCTGAGCCGTGACCTCCTTCGTGGCTTCTCCTTCATCCGAGATCACCACGATGACCGCCTTTCGATGGTCGATCCACAAGCCCGCGTGCATCGTCGTTACCCTCGTTCTGATTGAGCCAACGTCTCACTCCGCCTTGAAGCGGCGGTAGAACCAGATCTTTACGGTCTGGACCATCGCGAGATACGCGACCACCATACCCGCGAGGATGAGGAAGAACAACCCCGGCACCGGCACGAATCCGAGCCGTGCGCCGAGCGGCGTGTAGGGTAGCGCGGTGGCCACGGCGACGACGGCCAGCGAGGTTGCCACGAGGATGGAGCTGGGCCGGGAGCGCAAGGGATTGCCCCGCGTTCGGATCACGAAAATGACCAGAACCTGGGTGGCCAGGGATTCCACGAACCACCCCGTGCGGAACAGCTCCTGCCCCGCGTGAAACACGTGGAACATCACGTAGAACGTGAGGAAATCGAAGATGGAGCTGACGGGACCCACCACGAGCATGAAATTGCGGATGGACGCCATGCTCCAGTGCCGCGGCCGCTCGAGAGACTCCGCGTCCACGCTGTCCAACGGAATGGGAATCTCGGAGATATCGTAGAGGAAGTTGTTCACGAGGATCTGAACCGGGAGCATCGGCAGGAACGGCAGGATGAGAGTCGCGCCCGCCATGCTGAACATGTTTCCGAAGTTGGAGCTCGTCCCCATCCTCACGTACTTCATGATGTTTCCAAAGGTGCGGCGGCCCTCCAGCACGCCGCGATGGACCACGCCCAGATCATGGTCCAGCAGGATCAGGTCGGCGGCTTCCTTGGCCACGTCGACGGCCCCGTCCACCGAGATGCCCACGTCCGCCGAATGGATGGAGGGCGCGTCGTTGATGCCGTCACCCAGATAGCCCACGACGTGCCCGCGGCTCCGGAGCGCCTGAATCACGCGATTCTTCTCCGGCGGGGTGACCCGACAGAAGAGGGTCACCCCCTCGGCTCGGGCCGCGAGCGCCGGGTCGCTCATCGCATGGATCTCGCCGCCGGTGAGCACCCCCGTGACGGCCAGTCCCAGCTCCCCGCAGACGTGCTGGGTGACGAGCTCGTTGTCGCCGGTCACGACCTTCACGCTGACGCCGCTCGCCGTCAGCGCCCGCAGGGCCTCCGCCGCGCTGGCCTTCGGGGGATCCTCGAAGGCGGCGAACCCGGCGAACACGAGCTCGGTCTCGTCGTCCACCACCGCGTGGACCTGATCCCGGGGGGTTGCCTTCCATGCGATCCCCAGGACGCGGAATCCCTCGCGGCTGAGGGATTCGAAGCCGCCGGTGACCGTGCGCCGCGCCGCGTCGTCGAGCGGCGAGAGGTTCTCGGGGCCATTCGCCTCGTAGCGCGTGGAATGCTGCAACACATCCTCGAAGGCCCCCTTGAGGATGAGCAGCCGCTCGCGCCCGTTGTCGGCCAGCACCGAGACTCGCCGCCGTTCGAAGTCGAATTGACATTCGTCGATCTTCCGCCAGGCGCGGACGTCCACCTCGGAGTGGCGGAGGATCGCCTCGTCGAGCGGGTTCTTGAGCCCGCTCTCCATCGAGCTGTTCAGGAACGCGAGCTCGAGAACCCGCTCGCTGTCCCGCCCCAGCGGATCCAGGTGTTTCTCGAGGCGGATCTGCGCTTCGGTGAGCGTCCCCGTCTTGTCGGTGCAGAGAACGTCCATGCTGCCGAGGTCGTGTACGGCCGGCAGTCGCCGGACGATGACCCGCTCCTTCGCCATGCGGAGGGCGCCTCGGGCGAGCGTCACGGAAACGACCATGGGCAGGAGCTCGGGCGTCAGGCCCACCGCGAGCGCCACGGCGAACAGGAACGACTCGAGCCACGGCCGGTGGAATAATGCGTTCACGAGCAGCACGAAGAGCACCATGAGGATCGCGAGGCGCAGGATGAGGAGCCCGAAGTTGCGGATGCCGCTCTCGAACGCCGTCGCCGGCGGCTTGACCACGAGGCTCTCGCTGATCTCTCCGAGCGAGGTCGCCGGTCCGGTTCGGCACACCCACATCGAGGCCGTCCCGCTGATGACCGAGGTCCCCATGAACACGGCGTTCGTGGCCGCGTCGAGGTCCGCCGCGCGGTCGCCGACCTCGCCGGCCTGCTTCTCGACCGGATAGGGCTCGCCGGTCAGGAGGGCTTGATTGACGAAGAAGTCCCGGGCCTCGAAGATCCGGCCATCGGCGGGAACGAGGCCGCCGGGCTTGAGCTGGACTACATCTCCGGGAACGATCCGATCGGCCGTGGTCTCGACCGGCCGGCCGCCCCGCACGACGGGGGCCCGGAGCGCCACCGATTGCTTGAGTCGTTCCGCCGCCCTCCCCGCGCGATATTCCTGCACGAAGTCCAGCGTGACGCTGAGCACGACCACGAGGGCGATGATGACGGGACTGGCGACGTCCCCCGTGAACGCGGAGACCGTCGCGGCGGCGAGCAGGAGGATGACCAGCGGGTTGCCGAATCGGGAGAGGAACTGGAGCGCGAGCGCGCGCTCTCGCCGGGGGCGGAGCGTGTTGGGGCCGTGGATCGCGAGACGCCGTGCCGCCTCGGCTTCGTCCAGGCCCGACCGATCGGTGTGGAACTCGGCCTGGATCGATTCGAGGCTCGACTGCCAGAATTTCGGTGCCGTTCCGGCGCCGGCCTCGTTCATCGGGCCCCCCAGCACGATCCCGCACGGTTGCCTGCGACGGGAGGGTCAGCGTACCCTCTGGTCCGTGCTCCGATCGCGGCAGTGTAGCAGGACGTAACGCACCCGTGCGCATCGACGACCGTTGGGACGGTGGACCGGCCCCCGAAGCGGACGGCCTCGACCAGCTCGTCCATCTCTCGAATCTCATCGGCCGGGAGTTCCGCCTGGTGCAGCCCGGCGGCGGCAACACGTCGATCAAAGTCGGGGACGAGCTGCTGGTCAAGGGAAGCGGCACCGACCTGCGCACGATCGGACGGAAGGGGTTCACGCGCCTGTCGCTCCCGGCGCTGCGCGAGCTGCGCGCGGTCGCGTCGATGAGCGATGCCGACATGATGCGGTTCATGGCGCGCGCCATGACGGCGGAAGGGCCCGCGCCGAGCGTCGAGACCCCGCTCCACTCCCTTCTCCCCCATCGGGTCATCGCCCACACCCACGACGTCGCGACGATGAGCCTCACCAACGTGAGCGACGCGGTCGCGGAGCGGCTCATCTCCGAGCTGTTCGCCGGAGCGATCGTCTACGTGCCCTACGTGCGCCCGGGCTTTCCGCTGGCCCGGGCGGTCAGCGACAGGGTGGATCAGCTGCCCCCCGGAGCCATCGGGCTCGCTCTCGCGCACCACGGCCTGGTGGTGTGGGCGGACAACGCCCGGGAGTGCTACACGCGATTGTTGGGCGCCGTGAATGCCATCGAGGACCACCTGGCCACCAGGCGGGGAGCCCGCGCGGCGCCGGTTTCGATGGCGACCCCGCTTCCGCCCGCTGAAACGCGACGTCGCGCCGCCGAGGTCGTGCTCCCGGTCGTTCGCGGCGCGCTCGGCTCGACCCGGCGCGTGATCCTCCATTTCGACGACCAGGAGGACGTCCTGACCGCGCTCGCCGATCGGCGCCTGCCCGAGCTCGCGGGCCGTGGGATGGGAACGCCGGAGCACATCCTGCGCGCCGGGGCGCTTCCGGTCTGGCTCGACGTCGACCCTTCGGCATCGGACGGCGCGATGGCCGAGACGGTCCGCACGCAGCTCGCGCGGCAGCGCCGGGAGTACGAGGACTATCACGCGCGTCATGCGTCCGCGGGCGAGCGCCTTCTCGACGACTGGGCCAAGGTCGTGCTCGCCCCGGGGCTCGGCATGATCACGGCTTCCCGCGACAAGCGGGGCGCCGCGACGGCCAATGTCTGCTATCGAACCGTGCTCGAGACGATCGCGAACGCGGAGGCGATCGACACCTTCCGGTTCCTGTCCGAGGCGGACGTCTTCGAGTTCGAGCATTGGCCGCTGGAGCGGCGGAAGATCGACGAGCAGGACGAGAAGGAGCGCGCCTCCCTGCTGCTCCCCCGCCACGTCGCGGTGGTGATCGGCGCCGGCAGCGGTATCGGGAAGGCCGCCGCTCGCCGGTTCGCGGAGGAAGGCGCGCACGTCGTTGCGGCGGACCTCGACGGCGCGTCCGCCGACGCCGTGGCGGCGGAGATCCAGGCCGCGCATCCCGGCCGCGCCGTCGGCGTCGAGCTGGACGTCCGCGACGACGAGAGCCTCGCGCGCCTGATCCGGCGGACGGTGTTCGAGTACGGGGGGCTCGACAGCCTCTTCTACACCGCCGGCCAGGCGCCCCGATTCGCGGGCGTGACGGAGCTCCGGCGCGAGGATCTCCAGCGGCAGCTCGACGTCCATTACATCGGCGCGGTCCTGGCCATCGGCGCGGCGGCGTCCGTCCTGCGACTTCAGCGATCCGGCGGCTCGATCGTCGTCTCGGTGTCGAAAGCGGCCCTGGCGCCGGGGAGGGATGCCGCCGCCTACGGCGGGAGCAAGGCGGCGCTGCTGCAGGCGTCGCGGGTCGCGGCGGTCGAGCTGGGTGGGGACGGCATCCGGGTCAACGCGATCAACGCGGACCAGATCGAGACGCCGCTCTTCATGAAGTTCGTGAAGGAGCGCGCCGCCACGCGGGGCGTCTCGGTCGAGGAGCAGCTGGAGACGTACCGCCGCCGCAACCTCATGGGCGTATCGCTCATCCCTCCCGAGACCGTGGCCGACCTCGCCGCGCTCCTCGCGAGCGAGCGATTCCGCTACACCACGGGCGACATCATCACCGTGGACGGCGGGCTCCCCGAGGCGTTCCCGCGCTGAGGTTCAGCCCCCAGTTGTAGAGAAATCGACACTTCTCCTCCTGCCGCGAGATTTCAGATGGAAACCGCGCACGGGGCGGAATCCATCCGATTCGGATCCCATCGAAAAGGCGTCAGGACTCGACACTGCAGGCGTGGAGCCTTCATGAACGCGACCTCGAAAAGCATCTGTGTCTGGACCGGTGCGGCATTGCTCGCCCTCGTCGCGGTTCCCTCCCCCGCGTCGGCACAGTGGGCGCGCGTGCGTGACGTGCCGACCCAGGACGTGTTCACGATCTGGGCGAACGGCGACACGCTCGCGGCCGGCGTCGACACCGCCGTCTATGTCAGCACCGATGCAGGCGCGACGTGGAAGGCCTCCGCTCGAGTGGCTCCCGACGCCTTCTCCGTCAACGCCGCGTTCGTCCATGACGGCCGTCTCTACGCCGGCACGAATGGGCAGGGCGTGCTCGTGAGCGACGACCTCGGCGACACGTGGGCCGACTACAACCAAGGCCTGAGTGGGCTTGGTTCGTTTGCGGTGGCGGACATGATCGTCCACGGGGATAGCCTCTACCTGGCGACGATCGGCGGCGGTCCGTGGGTGCGAAACCTCGCCTCGGGCCCATGGACTCCCTTCGGCACCACCATCACCACCTTCCAGGCCTCGAACATGACCGCGATCGCCGCGGGAGGATCGCAGCTCTTCGCGGCAGGCGGCTTCAACGGAACCGTGTTCTACCGCGATCCGGGGCAGCCGGACTGGACGACCTCGCTCCTGTTCAACG
The DNA here is from genome assembly GCA_050257045.1 of Bacteroidota bacterium. Taxonomy (GTDB): domain Bacteria; phylum Eisenbacteria; class RBG-16-71-46; order SZUA-252; family SZUA-252; genus DASQJL01. The sequence goes on from JBLMWD010000054.1 coordinate 8,199, forward strand.
ACCGGTTCGCTCCCGGTCTCGCGGGGCTCTCCGCGATGTGGACCGGGTCGAGATGGATCGTGGGCAGCAACATCGGCCTGTTCACCAGCACGACCGGTCATGAGCCATGGACGTTCGTCGATTTCGGATTCCGCCCGATCCTCTTCGTGGGGTTGGCAAAGCGCGGCAGCGATCTCTTCGCGAGCCTCGGCGCCGGCGGCGGCACGTTGATCGCGAAGAGTCGTGACGACGGCGTCACGTGGAATGGCCTCGACTCGCTGTTCAATGCCTTCGTTTACAAGCTGGCCACCGTGGGCGACACGCTCTATGCGGGCCGGGTCGACGGGCTGTGGCGCCGATCCATCGCGAACGTAGACTCCGTACCCGATCCTGCTCCGGCGCGCCTCGCCTTGGCGATCGTGGGATCACCCGCGATCGGCAACCGCGTGCGTTTCGCGTTCGCCTTGCCGGAAGCCGGACCCATCGCGATCGAGGTGTTCGACGTCCGAGGACGCAAGGCGGGCGAGACCATTCGCGAAACGCGGGCGGCCGGCCACGGCGAAGCCGAATGGGACGCGAGCGGGCTCCCCTCGGGCGTCTACTACGCCCGGCTCACGATGGCGGGACACCGCACGACCGCGCGGCTCGTGCATCTGCGCTAGGCTCTCCGCCCGGTAGCCGGCAGCCTCGACGAGCACCGCCCGGCGATGAGCCGGGCGGCGGCTCGGCCATCTGGCGTAAAATCGTGCGCCACCAAGCAGCGGCCACGAGGAGCGGGAGGAGCCATGGACCGAAGGCGAGCGAGTGACTATCCGCAAGACTTGCTGAATCTCTTCGACAAATACGTCCACGGCGGGATTGACCGCCGCGGCTTTCTGATCGGCGCCGCCCGATTCGCAGTGGGCGGCGTGACCGCGGCCATGCTGCTCGACGAGCTGTCGCCGAAGTTCTCCGAGGCGCAGCAGGTGGCCCCGGAGGACAAGCGGCTCGACGCCGGGGTGATCGAGTACTCCTCTCCTCAGGGCAGCGGCACGATGAAGGGATACCTGGCCCGCCCCGCGAGCGCCAAGGACAAGAAGCTGCCCGGGGTCCTCGTCATCCACGAGAACCGCGGCCTCAATCCTCACATCGAGGACATCGCCCGCCGGCTCGCGCTCGAAGGGTTCATGACGTTCGCGCCGGACGCGCTGACACCGCTCGGCGGCTATCCCGGCGACGAGGACAAGGCGCGCGAGCTGTTTCAGAAGCTCGATCAGACCAAGACGCGCGAGGACTTCCTGACCGCCGCGAACCTGCTACGCAATCGCGCGGACTGCACCGGCAAGATCGGCGCGGTCGGCTTCTGCTACGGCGGGGGGATCGTGAACTTTCTCGCGACACGACTGCCGGAGCTGAAGGCGGCCGTGCCGTTCTACGGCAACCAGCCGCCGGCCGAGGACGTCCCGAAGATCCACGCGCCGCTCCTCATCCACTATGCGGAGCACGACGATCGCATCAACGCGGGCTGGCCGGCGTACGAGGCGGCGCTCAAGGAGAACAAGAAGAAATACGAGGCGTTCATCTACCCGGGCACGCAGCACGGCTTCAACAACGACACCACGCCGCGCTATGACGCCGAGGCGGCCAAGCTGGCCTGGTCGCGGACGGTGGAGTTCCTCAAGAAGCACCTGACCTGAGGACACCGCGGACATTCATGAAGAGAAACCTTCCTGCGAGTCGAGCATTCCTGCCGTGCGCCTTTTTTCTTGGGATGGCCGTGTGCGCCAGAGCCCAATCCCCAGGTGACACGGCCAGCGCATCCGCCCTCAGGAAGGGCGTTCACTATCTCTATCTTGTACGGCACGGCGTCTACGATCCGGATCCCACCGTTACCAACGACAGCCTCGGGAATGGGCTGAACGCCTTGGGCCACGAGCAGGCGAAGCTCATCGGCGCTCGCCTCGCGGCCCTTCCCATACGCTTCCACCGGCTGGTGAGCAGCGGATTGTTGCGCGCGGTCCAGACGGCTGACGATATGGCCGTCCTCATGAAGATGAAGCCGGTTCGCGATGCGGTGCTCAACGAATGCACGCCAACCAGCGCCGACTCCAGCATCATGGCTGGCGAAAAGCCAGAGGACGTCGCCCTGTGCGATTCCCTGCGCGTTGTCCAGTGGCAGCGCTACTTCACGCCAACCCCGGAGCGGGACACCTATGACGTGCTGGTCTGCCACGGCAACATCATTCGATGGACGTTTCTCCGCGCATGCGGTGGCGATACGACAGCCTGGGCCAGCCTCCGCATCTGGCACGCCTCTCTGACCATCATCGCCGTCCGGCCGGACGGCTCCATTCGCCCCATCATGTACAGCGATGTCGAGCACATCCCGCCGTCGAAGCGAACGCCGAAGTAGTCAGCCGTCTCTAGCGGGGGCGATGAAGATGGTCACGGTTGGGGATGGTGCGCCGCCTAGGAATCGAACCTAGAACCTACTGATTAAGAGTCAGTTGCTCTGCCAATTGAGCTAGCGGCGCGCACGTAACGCAGGTGAGCGCATGAACCTACGGGAGCGCCGCGGCAAAGTCAAGGGGCACCCGGCCCGCAGCGCCCGGGGTTGACCCACACGCCCCTGGAACCACGCCGTCCCGGGCGTGTCTGACTGGAAGGCGCCCCCGATGCCTGCTAACGTCTTCTGATTGGCGCGCCTTCTCTCTCATCCCAAGGAGCTTCCGTGACGCCTCGTCTCTCCTCCGCCGGGCGCTTCGCCCTGGCGCTCGTGATCGGTCTCGTCCTGGCAGGCGGCGTCTGGACCTGCGCCCGCGCCAGCGAGAAGCCGACCAAGGTCCTCCTGATCGGCGTCGACGCCGGCGAGTGGGACGTTCTCGGGCCGCTCCTCGATCAGCAGAAGGTGCCGAACTTCACCCTGCTTCGCGCGAAGGGCGCCTCGGGCAAGATCCGCTCGCTCGAGCCGCTCACGAAGAGCCCGATCATCTGGGCCAGCATCGCGACCGGCAAGGTACCGGAGAAGCACGGCATCTCCGACTTCTTCGTGAAGCGGCGCGAGAAAGCCGCGCAGGCGGTCGGACCCGAAGGCGAGGTGCCGACGACGTCGAACCTCTGGAAGGCCCGCCCCGTCTGGGACATCCTCGGCTCGCTCGGAAAGAAGGTGGGCGTGGTCGGCTGGTGGACGACGTGGCCGGCGCAGCCGGTGAACGGCTTCCTCGTGAGCGACTACCTCCAGTACGGCGATCAGTCCACGGCCGCGCGCGACACGCGGCTCACCTACCCCGAGTCGCTCGGGCCGCTGGTGCAGTCGCTCCGCCGCACGCCGGAGAGCGTCTCCTGGAAGGAGCTCTTCCAGTTCGTGCCGCCGATCGACACGACCCACGTGACCGCGCGCCAGAAACAGCTCGTGAGCGACCTGCGCTGGATCTACGCCGCGGACATGACGTTCTATCGCGTGGGGCTCGAGCTCTATCGCAAGAACCACCCCGACTTCATGACGGTCTACTTCCGCGGCGTGGACGAGATCTCGCACCGGTACTGGGACATGGACATGCCGGGGACGTTCAGTCCCCCGCTCACCGACGCCGAGTACCAGTGGATGAAGAATCTCATCCCGAACTACTACGTCTTCACCGACCGGCTGATCGGAGGGCTGCTCAAGGAAGCCGACCTCAACACGAACGTGGTCGTGACGTCGGACCACGGCTTCCTCGGCGGCGGAAAGGGCGTCATGGCGCACAAGCTCGACGGCATCCTCTTCCTCGAGGGCCCGGGCGTGCAGAAGGGCGTCACGATCTCGGGCGCCACGGTGCTCGACATCACCCCGACCGTGCTCGCGCTCTACGGCCTCCCCACCGCGGCCGACATGGACGGGCGGCCGATCGAAGACGCTCTGAAGCCCTCCGTCATGAAGCGGATCGCGCGCGACAGGGGCTTCAAGACGTACGAGACCGCGGCGTCGCGGCGGGAAGGAGAGAAGCCGATCGCCTCGCCGGTGGACCAGGAGCTTCGCGAGCGGCTTCGCTCGCTCGGATACATCCAGTAACGGTGCGCGACATGGACCGGGGCCGGTCGAGAGCGGCGTGACGATCCTCACGTCCACCCTCTGGATCGGCCTCGGCTCCTTCGGCGCGGGCCTCCTCGGCGCGCTCACCGGGCTCGGAGGCGGCGTCGTGATCGTCCCCCTCCTCACCCTCGTCTTCCACGTCCATCTGCGCTACGCCGTCGGTGCGGCGCTCGTATCGGTCATCGCCACGTCGTCGGGCGCCGCCGCGGCGTACGTGCGCGAGGGCTACACGAACATCCGCGTCGCCATGCTCCTCGAGATCGCCACGGTGGTGGGCGCCCTCATCGGCGCATACGCCGCCGGCTTCGTGGCGCCGCGCGTGCTCGCCGTGGCGTTCTCGGTGGTGCTCCTCTTCTCGGCGTATCGATCGTTCCGTCCGCCGCCGGATCGCGCCACGACCGAGCCGCCGCACCCGCTCGCCGCGCGCCTCCGGCTGAACGGGAGCTACCCGGTTCCCGGCGGCGAACAGGCGTACACCGTGCAGAACGTGCCCGCGGGCTTCGCGATCATGGCGGGCGCAGGGGCTGTCTCGGGATTGCTTGGAATCGGATCCGGCGCGCTCAAGGTGCTCGCGCTCGACCAGGCGATGCGGCTTCCGTTCAAGGTCTCCGCGACGACGAGCAACTTCATGATCGGGGTCACCGCCGCGGCGAGCGCGGGCATCTACCTGCGCCGCGGCTACGTCGATCCGGGGCTCGCGCTCCCGGTAATGCTGGGCGTGCTGGCGGGCGCGCTCGTCGGGGCACGGATCATGGCCGGCGCGCGCACGCGGACGCTGCGCACGCTCTTCACGTGGGTCATCGTGGTGCTCGCGGTCGAGATGCTCGTGCGCGCCGCGAAGGGAGAGTTCTGATGGCGGGCGCGCCGGGCACGCGGGAGACCGTGCCGCTCCAGATCTGGATCGGCCACGTGCTGCGAATCGGCGTGATGACCGCGGCGCTCGTCGCGATCTTCGGCGGGCTCATCTACCTGCGGCGGCACGGCGCCGCGATCCCGGAGTACACCACGTTCCACGGCGTGCCGGAGGGGCTCGACAGCGTGCACGGGATCGTGAAGGGCGCGCTCGAGCTGCGCGGTCGGTGGATCACGCAGCTCGCGCTGCTGCTCCTCATCGCGACGCCGGTCGCGCGCGTCGCGCTCTCCGCGGTGGCGTTCGCGCGGGAGCGGGACCGGACGTACGTCGCGATCAGCACGTTCGTGCTGGTGCTGCTGCTCTACAGCTTCCTGGGCGGACGGCTCTAGCGCGCGCGAAGCACGCCTCGCGGGCCTAAGGCCGCGCGCTCCGCGAGGACACCGGCGCCGGCTCGAACAGCTCCACCACGTTCCCCGATGGATCCTCACAAAGGATCTGCTTCCCTCCGGGACCCTCCACGATCTCGTTTCGGAATTGGACGCCTCGCTCGCGCAGCGTGCGCACGAGGGCGGCCAGGTCATCCACTTCGATCACGAACCGGTTCCATCCGCCCGGCTCGGGCTTTCGCCCGTCCGGCATCGGACGCGCCGCCGATGCCGTGGGCCCCGCGGTCCAGAGGGTGAGGTCGCCGCGCGCGAGGATCGCGATCGCGGGTCCGAATCGCTGCTTCACCTCGAAGCCGAGCGCGCCGGTGTAGAAATCGACCGCGGCGCCGACGTCGTGCACGAGATAGCGGACGGTGGCCATGTCGCTCCTTCAATCGGAACGCCCGCGCGGCGTCTGCCGGCACGGGCGTTCATGTTCAGGAATCCGGATCGAGGGTGGGTCAGAACGGCAGGTCGTCGTCCGATCCGCCGGCGCCGCCGGCCGCGGGCTGGTAGTTCTCGTCCGGCGCGCTCCCGCGCGACGGTGCGTCGTAGCTCGGCTCGCCATTCCGCTCGCCCGCGCGGCCGAGCATCTGCATCGTCTCGCAGATGATCTCGGTCTTGTACTTGGTCTGCCCTTCCTTGTCCTGCCAGGAGCGCGTCTCGAGCCGCCCCTCGACGTAGACCTGCTTCCCCTTCTGGAGATAGCGTTCGCAGATGTCGGCGAGCTTTCCCCACGCGACGATCGAATGCCACTCCGTCTTCTCCTGGCGCTGCCCGTCCTGCCCCGTCCACTGGCGAGAGGTCGCGAGCCGGAAGTTGGCCACGCGCTGCCCGCCGGGCGTCGTCCGGACCTCCGGGTCCGAACCGAGATTCCCCACCAGGATGACCTTGTTCACTCCTGCCACGGTGTACCCCCAATCCGAAAGATGTGTGCGTCGGGGTGATTGCCATGACGATAGAAGGAAGACGCGGGTCGCGTCAAGGCGCGCGGCCTCCGAGCGTGGCGATTGCGGAATCTCAGGAACTCGCAATATAATGCGAAGATGC
>JBLMWD010000055.1:0-15520 GCA_050257045.1 Bacteroidota bacterium
GTGCAGACTGCGACGCTGCTGCACACCATGGGCGCCCTGCTCGAGGGGGACCACCAGGACGCGGCGGCGAGGCGCTATCTCATGCGCGCGCTCGCCATCCAGGACAGCGTCCTGGTGGGCGACCACCCCGACATCGCCCAGACGCTCGGCACGCTCGCGCAGGTCGACGCCCATCTCGGACGCACCGCCGAGGCGAACGAGGAGTACGCCCGCGCGGTGTCGATCTACGAGAAGGCGCCCAAGGAGAACGGGGCCGCCCTGGCACAGGTGCTCGACGCCTACTCCCGATTCCTCCAATCCTCGGGCCGGAGCGCCGATGCGCGGGCCGCGCGGGCCGAAGCCGAGTCGCTCCGGACGGCGCTGGCCGCGGCCCCGCGCCATTGACACACTTGGGCCCCGGACCGATACTCCGGGCCGACCACCACTTACAGCCGAGTAACCAGGAGTCGCGAATGGACGCCAGCCAGACTTTGCTCAAAGAGCTCTGCGAAGGTTTCGGCCCCCCGGGACACGAATCCGAGATCGCGGGGATGATGAAGAAGCATCTGCGCGGTCTCGGAGAAGTCACCCAGGACGGGCTCGGAAGCATCATCTGCAAGAAGAAGGGGACGTCGGACGAACCCCGCGTGCTGATCGCCGGCCACATGGACGAAGTCGGGTTCATGGTGAAGGGGATCACGCCCGAAGGGTTCATCAAGTTCCTGCCGATGGGCGGATGGTGGGGTCACGTCGTCCTGGCCCAGAAGGTCCGGATCCGCACGAAGAAGGGTGACGTGATCGGCGTCGTCGGATCGAAGCCGCCGCACGAGCTGCAGGAGGAGGAGCGGCGCAAGGTCCTCGACTTGAAGGACATGTTCATCGACGTGGGCGCCACGTCGTACTTCGACGTTCGGAAGAAGCTCGGCATCAAGCCGGGCGATCCGATCGTTCCCGAGTCGGGCTTCTCGGTGATGTCGAACGAGCGGCTCTACCTGGCCAAGGCGCTCGACAACCGGGTCGGATGCGGCCTCGTGATCGACACGATGCGCCGGCTCAAGGAGGCGCGCCACCCGAATACGGTCTACGGTGTCGCCACCACGATGGAAGAAGTGGGCCTCCGGGGCGCGCAGACGAGCGTCGCGTCGGTGAAGCCGCAGGTCGCGATCGCGGTGGACGTGGGGATCGCCCATGACACGCCGGGGACGACGGGGGACGGCGACGAGAAGCTCGGGGCCGGGGCCGGCATCCTCGTCTACGACGCGACGATGATTCCGAACGTGGGGCTCCGCGACCTCGCCGTCGACATCTGCGAGCGCCAGAAGATCACGTACCACCTCGGGACGGTGGAGCGCGGCGGGACCGACGCGGGCCGCTTCCACGTCTACGACACCGGCATCCCCTCGCTCGTCATCTTCGTGCCGACCCGCTACATCCACAGCCATCTGACGATCATGGACCGCAAGGACTATGACGCGTCCGTGCGGCTGCTCGTCGAGCTGGCAAAGCGACTGGACAAGAAAACGGTGGAGGGACTCTGATGTCCGCAGGGAAGAAGTTCGTCGCCGAGTTCCTCGGGACGTTCGGTCTGATCCTGTTCGGTGCGGGGGCAATTCTCCAGCAGCAGATGACCCAGACGGTCGGGACGACCGGAATCGCCGTGGCGCACGGCCTCGCGATCCTGGTCGGTATCTATGCGCTCGGCCACATTTCCGGAGGGCACTTCAACCCCGCGGTCACGATGGGCTTCTTCGCGACGCGCCGGCTCTCGGCCGGGATGACCCTCCTCTACTGGGCTGCCCAGCTGGCCGGCGGCATCGTCGCGGCCTGGGTCCTCGCCCTCGCCTATCACGCCGCCCCGGCCGAGGCGCACCTGGGCGCTCCGGCGGTCGACCCCTCCATCCGGCCCTCGGTGGCCGCGTTCCTGGAAGGGCTCGCCGCCTTCATGCTGGTCCTGGTCGTATTCGGCTCCGCCGTGGATCCGCGCTCGCCCAAGGGGTTTGCGGGGCTTGCGATCGGGCTCACCGTGACGGCGAACATCCTCACTTTTGGGGTTTTAACTGGTATGGCCTTCAACCCCGCGCGCGCCTTCGGGCCCGCCCTGGTCGCGGGCTTCTGGCAGGACCAGTGGGTATACTGGGTGGGGCCGCTCGTCGGGGGGGCGGTGGCCGGCATCCTCTACGATCGACTTCTTCTCGAGCGCGCCTGAGCCGCACCCGCGCGCGGGGTGAACATGGACCCGCAGCGTGAAATCGAGCGCGACCTCGTCCCGCAGATCCGGGGCGAGGTCCGCACCGACCCCATCACCCTCGCCCTCTTCTCGACGGCGGCCTGCATCTTCCGCAGGAAGCCGCTCGCCGTCGTTTCCCCGCGCTCCACCGAGGACGTCGCGGCTACGCTCGCCTTCGCTTCGGCGACGGGCATTCCGGTAACCCCGCGGGGCGGCGGATCGAGCCTCGCCGGCGCGGCGCTCGGCCCCGGCATCGTGCTCGATTTCTCGGCCCACATGAACCGCGTCGTCGCGATCGATGCCGACCGGCGGCGCGTGCGGATGGAGCCGGGGGCGATCCACACGCGCGTCCAGCGTGCGGCGGCGCCGCACGGGCTCCGCCTCGGCCCCGATCCCTCCTCGGGCGATTTCTGCACCATCGGTGGAAATATCGGTACCAACGCCGCCGGAGCGCACACGCTGCGCCACGGGTCCACGAAGGACCATCTGCTTGCCCTCACGGTCGTGCTCCACGACGGAACGGTCGTGCGGCTCGGGGACGACGCGCCCGCGGAAGTCCCGGCCACATGGGCCGAGGCGTCGGCGCTTCTGACCGACGCCCTGCGCGAGGGGGCGCCGCGCTTCCTCGCGGAGCGGCCGCGCGCGAACAAGAACTCCTGCGGCTACGACCTCTGGGGCGCCTGGAGCCCGGGCGACGCCGTCTCCTCGATCGCGCCGCGCTTCGACCCGATCCGGCTCCTATGCGGCTCGGAGGGAACGCTCGGGGTCGTGACCGAGGCGACGATGCGCCTCGTCCCCAAGCCGGCCGCGACGGCCGTAGCGCTCCTCTACTTCGCCTCGTGGCACGAGGCGACCGAAGCGGTGCTCGAAGCGCGTCGCGCGGGCGCCTCGGCCATCGAGGCGAGCGACTACACGTTCCTCGAGTTCGTGAAGCGCGACCGCCCGGACCTCCGCGAGCTGATTCCCGACCGGTTCGAGGCGGGGCTCCTCGTCGAGTTCGAGGGAGCCACGGAGGAGGAGGCGCGGAGCGGCCTCGCCGCGATCGAGGAGTGGGTCGCGGCGCGGCCCGGGAAGGTGCTCGACTTCCGCGCGGCGCGCGACGCCGCCGAGCGGGAGGCGCTCTGGAGCGTCCGGCGCGCGGCGCTTCCGCTGGTCTACCGCGCCGAGCCGGTCGAGCGGCCGATGAACTTCATCGACGACACCGCCGTTCCGGCTGAGGCGCTCGGCGAGTACATCGGCGGGCTCCGGTCGGTGTTCGCGAAGCACCGCACGCGGTACGTGATCTTCGGCCACGCGGGGAACGGGAACGTGCACGTGGTCCCGCTCCTCGATCCGCACGAGGCGACGTTCGTGCCGCGCATGGCCGCCATGGCCGAGGACGCCTTCGAGCTGACCTGGCGACTGGGCGGGACGATCACGGGCGAGCACGGCGACGGCGTGCTGCGCGCGCCCTACCTCCGCCGCCAGTACCCTGAGTCGTACGAGACGATGGCCGCCGTGAAGCGCGCCCTCGATCCAAACGGGATCCTGAATCCGGGCGCGGTGATCAGCGACGCGACCACGTTCCCGGGCGATTCTCTCCGCTACACGAACGAATACGTGGTGACGGGCACCGTCTTCGACGAGCCCGACCACCGCGCCATGATCGAGCACTGCCACGGCTGCGGCACCTGCCGCGACTACTGCCCCGTGGGGAGCACGACCTTGATCGAGCCGCACACGGCCCGCGCCAAGGCCTCGCTCCTGATGGAAGTGATCCGCGGCGCGCTCCAGCCCGCCATGCTCACGGAGAAGCCGTTCAAGGAGGTCATGGACTCCTGCTTCAACTGCAGGCTCTGCCTGAGCGAGTGCCCGAGCCAGGTCGACATCCCGAGCCTCGCCGTCGCGGCGCGGCGCACGTTCGTCGAGAAGAACGGAATGCCGCTCCGGAACTGGGTGCTCGGGCGGTCGGCCGCGGTGGCGAAGGTCGCCTCGGTGGCGCCGGGGCTCGTGAACGCCGCGATCGGGAACCCGGCCGAGCGCGCCGCGCGCGAGTCGATCGGGAAGATCGCGGGCAGGCTGGATCTCCCGCGCTTCCGGCGGTCGTTGCGGGTGGGAGACGAGGGATCGAGGCGCGCGCTCTCGCTCCCGCTCGTGCCGGCGGAGAACGGCGAAAAGGCGCACGCGCGGCTCGGCCCGCTCCCGCCGCGGAAGGTCGCGGTCACGAAGCGCGTCGCCTACTTCGCCGGCTGCTTCGCGCGTTTCCACGATCCGGAGGGCGAGGCGGCCGCCACGGTGAAGGTGCTCGAGGCGAACGGCGTCGAGGTGGTGATCCCCGACCAGAGCTGCTGCGGGATCGCGCTCATCACGATGGGCGCCGAGGCGAAGATCCGGGCCGACGCCGAGCGGAACCTGCGCACGCTCCTCCCGCTCGTCGATCGCGGGTTCACGGTGGTGGCGAGCGCCCCCTCCTGCGGGCTCGCGCTGATCGAAGACTACCCGCGCATCCTCGGGACCGAGGAGGCGCAGCGGCTCGCCGACCACACGATCGACATCCACCAGTACCTCTGCGCGCTCCACGAGCGCGGTGAGCTGAACACTTCGTTCCGGGAAGTGCCGCTCACGGTCGTCTATCACAACGCCTGCCACTCGGTGGCGCAGGGGATGACCGAGGAGCCGGTCCGCCTCCTCCGGATGATCCCCGGCCTCACCGTGCGCCCCATCGAGGACTCCTGCTGCGGCATCGCCGGCACGTACGGCATGCGTGCCGAGAACTACGAGCGCGCAAAGGCGATCGGCGATCCGCTCTTCCGGCAGATGGAGGCGACGGAAGCCGAAGTCCTCCTCACCTCGTGCGGCACGTGCAACATCCAGATCGCGAATGGACTGAAGCGCCCCGTCACCCATACGATGGCGATCCTGCGCCGCGCGTACGGCGTGTAGCCCAAAGGAGGACCCTTCGTGTTCGGACTGGAGCTCCACCCGGCCGTCGTCCACTATCCGATCGCTCTCGGCGTCGTCGGCGCCGCGGTCCTCGTCCTCTACGCGATGCTTCGCCGCGACTGGCTCCGGTGGTGGGGCCCGATCCTCCTGACCCTCGCGCTCGCCGGAGCGGGCGCCTCCTACTTCAGCGGGCAGTCCTCGTCGGACCGGGCCGAGAAGATGGGGGTGCCCGAGAAGGAGGTCGACCGTCACGAGCAGATGGCCATCTGGGCCATCGGCGTGCTCGGCTTGTCGACCTTTCTCGCGTGGGCCACGGTCGCCGGCCGGCGCGGGGTCTGGCTCGCGGCGCCCCTCTCGGTCGCGGCCGCGGCCCTGATCCTCTGGTCGGGGCACCTCGGAGGGCGGCTCGTCTACATCTACGGCGCGGGGCGCGAGAGTCCGCGCGCCGTGCACACGCCGCCGATGCCGGGACAGGAGCACGAGGAGAGCCAAGGGAAGTAGGGCGGTCCGCCGCCGCTCCCGCGGGGCGGGCTCTCCCAAACAAGAGGCGCGCGTGAGCGGATGGCCCACGCGCGCCTTCTTGCGCTATCTCGTGCGGGTTACTTGAGCAACGTCACGCGTCCCGCGTCCGTTCCCTCCGGAGTCTCGACCCGATAGAGATAGATCCCCGACGCGAGGGGCGCGCCTGCGTCGCTCCGCCCGTCGAGCGGCACGTCATGCGTCCCCGGCGCGAGCGAGCGCTCGTCGAGGAGCGTCCGGACGAGCCTGCCCGAGGCGTCGAAGAGCCGCGCCCGCGCGAACCCTTCGCGCGTCGTCCGGAACGTGAGCGTTGCGCGCGGATTGAACGGATTCGGCGAGACGATCGCCGCCACGGCGGCGCCGGTCGACTTCACGATCATCGCGAGCGTAGCCCTGAACTGGGCGCCATTGACGAGATCTCCGGCAAGCTCGACCGTTATGTTGTTCGTACCGGGCGGAAGCCCCGCGAAGAGAACACGCAGATCGGTCTTCTTGAAGCAGGCGGAGATCTCCTCGATACCATCCGAGTTCTTGTCCCCTCCGATCGCAGACTTGGATGGATCAGCAAGGATCTGGTTATCCGAGCCGATGGGATAGGTCATTCGGACCGTGGCCAGTTTGACATCCGTGTTCAGGTAGGCTCCATTGACCGGTTGAATCTGGACGCACGTGTACGGCTTCCCTGAGGAAAGCGACGTGATGTCGTTGCCACCTGTAGTAAAAGCCAGGGCAGGGAAGATGTTGTCCGCGATCACGGCCGCGGTTGCGTCCGTGCTCGAGAGCCCGTTCGCGATCACCGTCAGGGTGACCGTGTAGGTGCCGATCGCGGCGTACCCGTGGGACGCGGTAACGCCCGAGCCCGTGCCCCCGTCACCGAAGTCCCACGCATAGGTGAGCGGATCGCCATCCGGATCGAACGAGGCCGACCCGTTGAAGGTCAATGCGATGTTCAAGACACCGGTGTACGGCCCCCCCGCGTTCGCGACCGGCGGCTGGTCCACGTTGGCGACCGCGATCACCGTCGTCGCGGACCCGGAGAGCGCGTTGGTCGCGATGAACGTCACGCTGTAGCTTCCGGCCTGGCTGAAGGTGGGCGTCCAGGCGAACGTGCCCGACGTGTGGGTCGCGTTGGACGTGAACGTGGCGCCCGGCGGAAGCCCGAACGCAGTCAGCTGCGAGATGGTGTCCCCGTCGGGATCGGCGGCGGTCACGGTGAAGGTGATCAGTGTGCCTTCACTGCCGGAGGCGGTGGCCGGAGCGGTCACGACCGGCGCGCGATCGAACCCCTGGGACACCGTGATCTGCGTCGTCGACGATCCGGACAAGGCGTTCGAGGCGGTGAACGTCACGCTGTATACGCCTGTCTGGTTGGACGCCGGGGTCCAGCTGAACGTGCCCGACGTGTGCGTCGCGTTCGACGTGAACGTCGCGCCGGTCGGAAGCGGCGCCGCGGTCAGCGAGTTGATCGGATCGCCGTCCGGGTCGCCGGCGGTGACCGTGAACGTGAGCAGGGTCAGGGTGTTCACCGTCACGGCGGCCGGGGCCAGGACCATGGGCGCCCGGTCGACGCAGCCCACGCATATGGACGTGGTTGCCGAGCCGGTTAGCGCGTTCGACGCGATGAAGGTCACCGAGTACGAGCCCGCCTGCGTGAACGTGGTCGTCCAGGTCAGCGTTCCCGAGGTGTTGGAGGCATTGGAAGCGAACGTCGCTCCGGCGGTGATCGCGGTGCCCGACGCCGTGAGGGAAGAGATCGGATCTCCGTCCGGGTCATTGGCGGTCACCGTGAAGCTGCTCGTCGTCGCTTCCGGGAAATTGACGAAGCTCGGCGCGGCGACGACCGGTGGGTGTTCGACGTTGTTGACCTGGATCGCGGTGGTCGCCGATCCGGAGAGCGCGTTCGACGCCGTGAACGTCACGGAGAAGCTGCCGGTCTGGCCGAGCGCGGGCGTCCAGCTGAAGGTTCCCGACGTATGCGACGCGTTCGACACGAAGGTTCCGCCCGCCGTCACGGCGGAGCCCGAAGCGGTGAAGGAGACGATCGCGTCTCCGTCGGGATCCACGGCCGAGACCGTGAACGTGATCAGCATCCCTTCGTTTCCGGTGACCGATGAGGGAGCCGTGACGACGGGCGCCCGGTCGAAGCCGCCCACCGTGATGGAGGTCGTCGCCGATCCGCTCAATGTGTTCGAGGCCGTGAACGTCACGGCGTAGATCCCGGCCTGGCTGAACGAGGGCGTCCAGGTGAACGTGCCCGAGGTGTTGGTCGCGTTCACCGTGAACGTGCCTCCGCCCGTGATGGCCGTGCCCGAAGCCGTGAACGATGTGATCGCGTCGCCGTCCGGATCCGACGCCAATACCGAGATGGTGAGCAGTGAGTTCTCCGAGACGGTGGCGGTGGCCGGGGCGGTCACCACCGGCGGGTTATCGGCCCATGCGACGCCGGCGACGAATACGATCAGCAAAACTGGGGTCAGGAGCACGGCCGGAGGGATGCGTCGCGGGCGCATGTGAACCTCCACTCCGTCCGGCATCGCCGGGCGGGCAGGGTGGTTCAGGCCGGTGCCCGCAACGTAGTCCCAACGACCGCGGCGTTCAACCGCTTTGTGGAAGCCCTTGCGGGAGCGCTAGCCATCGCGCCGTTTCGGGAGCGGTAACCTATTACCCCGTCGTGCCGATACGCAACCCCATCCGGACCCCGCGGGGTGGCCCGACGGTGAGCACCGGCGTGCGAGCCACGTCGACGCGGGTGCCGAAGAGGTTTTCCCCCGTGCCCCAGAGCTCCACGCCGCGGGCGAGGCGCGCGGTCGCCCAAGCATCCATGGTGACGTAAGGGCGCAGCGGAAACTGGTTCGCGTCGTCATCGAACTGCCGCGACGAGCCCTGCGCCGAGAGCCCCCACTCGAGCCCGGGGCGCGGCGCGTAGCCGAGGCGAAGCGATCCCTGGTGCGCGGGCACCTGGGGAAGTCGCTTGTTCTCGAGCTCACGCTCCGGTCCGGCATCGCGCACCCACGCCTCCACGAACTGGTAGGCCGCGCCCACCGTCCAGTGATCGTCCACGCGGGTGCGGGCTTCGATCTCCATCCCACGCGATCGCGTCCGGGCGAGATTCTCCCGCTCGCGCACGATCAGGGACGGCGATTGCGAGAGCGTCACGTTGGCGATCGCGCCGCCCACGTCGGTCCAGAAGAGCGTGGAGGAGAACACGGCCGCGTCGGTCCTCCGCTCGGCCCCGATCTCCCACGACGTGGACCGCTCCGCGCCGAGGCGCTCGTTCGCGCGCGTGACGACGTTTCCGACCCGGAAGGAACGATAGAGCTCGTTCAGGCTGGGGGCGCGGAACCCGCGGGCCGCGCTCGCGCGCGCGGTCCAGGGGCCGAAGCTACGTACGAGCGCGAGCCGTGGACTGAATGCCGTCTGGGCTCGGGAGGAAAGGGTCGTGTCGACGCCCGTCGCGACGCGGCGGCCGTCCATGGTCCACCACCGCTCGAGCCACGCGCTCGCGTTCAGGCGGAGCTCCCAGGGAAGCGTCGCCAGCGCGCCGCCCGCCGCGGACCCTGCCCTCTCGCCGCCGCGGGTCGACTGCACCGACCAGGCGCCCGCCGCGGAGACCAGCTCGTTCACCGAGGCCGTCGCCGTCCGACCCTCGA
This sequence comes from Bacteroidota bacterium, assembly GCA_050257045.1. Classification (GTDB taxonomy): domain Bacteria; phylum Eisenbacteria; class RBG-16-71-46; order SZUA-252; family SZUA-252; genus DASQJL01. The sequence goes on from JBLMWD010000055.1 coordinate 9,298, forward strand.
CCGCGGCCCATGGCTCGAGCGGGCCGACGCGCGGGCCGACCCATTGCGCAGCCGCCCCCCCATAGTTCGTCGGGATCGCCTGGAGCCGCGTGAGCCGCTCCGTCGCGCGCGCCGAGTCGACGGCCGTGAAGCTCTGGTCGTAGATCTCGCGCCCGGCGTAGACACGCGCGGTCAGCGCGCCCGCCTTCGTCGTCAGATCGACTCCCGAGGAGACCTCGCGCGTTCGCGTGTCGTTCGTCTGGAGGGGCGTCCCGTTTCCGCGCGCTTCATCGAAATAGCTTCCGCGGACAAAAAAAATGCCGCCCGAAGGCAGCTGGCGTGTTCCGGTGAGGATGGCTGTTCGATGTCGGGACGTGAGGGGATCGTCAACCGGGCCGCGCGACGCGGGATCGACCGCCACGTAGCCTCCGTTTCGCGCCGTTTCGGCGATCACGCTTCCCGCCCAGCCGCCGGTCGCCGCTGCCGCGCGCACGTCCTGATCATAGGTATCGTTCGAACGCGCCGATGATTCGACTGCGATCGCGCTGGTCACGTCGGACGGGGACACGACGTGAACGCTCCCGCTCATGGCGCCGCTCCCGCGCACGTCCGATCCCGACCCGCGCCGCACCTCGACGCGCTCCACGGAGAGCCGCGGCACGCGCGCCCAGGCGACCCATCCACCGAAGGGATCGTTCAGCGGAACGCCGTCCTGGAAGACGACCGCGCGACTCGCGCCCGAGCCGCCGATGCCGCGGAGGAAGATCCCCTGCGTCGTCGGGTTCGCGGTACGGCTGTCGGAGCGCCGGAAGAGCGTGAACCCGGGCGCCTGCCGGAGCGCCGCGTCCAGCGTCCCTCCCGCGGCGACGCGCGTCTCGCGCGAACCGAGCACGGTCATCGCGGCGGACGTTTCGTTGATCCGCAGCGGCAGGCGGACCGCCGTGACCGTGACACCGGCGAGCGGATAGGGAGGCGGCAGCGCGAGGGCGGCCTGGATCACCGGGTTGCCCGCGGCGCGGAAGGAGCGGAAGAGGTCGCGGTAGCCGAAGGCCCGGACCCGCACCCGCACGCCGCGCGTGGCGGTGACTCGGGCGCGGAAGCGTCCGTCGCTGTTGGACTGCACGTCCACGGTGTCGGTCTCCGACATGACGCGGATGTTCGCCCCGCGCACGGGGCCGCCGTTCGCGTCGTGGACGAAGCCGAGCACTTCCACCCGTTCCGGAATGCGCGTGGCCGCGCTGTCGGCGGCCGCAGTTCGGGCTGCGGAAGAAGCCGCTGCCGTCGAATCGACGGCGGTTGCCGTCTGGGCTGCGGCGCGTCCGAAGCCGAGCGCGCCCGCAAACAGACACGCCGCTCCGAGCGCGATTCGGGCGAAGCAAAGGCTCTGATGTCGATGCCCTGAAGATCGCGGGGACGAGGAGCGCATGGTTCCGATTCCCTCCTGCTGCGCGGGCGCGAGGCCCTTCCTTCTTATCACGGCGCCGCGAATTCACGGCGGCTCTCGGGCGCCGGTTCGCCCTGCAAGAACGAGGCCCTGGAACGGACCATGCGGAGCGAGCCGCCGCCGGAAGTTGGGGAGGCACCCTGATCTCGTCGAGGGCGGCGTCGGGTGGGTCGAGAGCGGGCTTTGCTGCAGAGCTGCGCGTGCTTCCACTGCCGGTGGGTGCGACTTCAGGCCACAACGAGGATAACTAGCGGGCCCTCGACGAGATCGAAGCGCGATGGTCTGCGCTCTTCGGGTGCTCCCAAATTCCGGGGGTATGGGACAGCATCCGCTATGCCACGGTCGTAACGAGTGGAGTCACTTAGGAGACAGCGCGGGTACGGGAGGGCCCCTAGGAAAGTCTTACCCCGAGGGGCGAGGGCTTTGTAATTCCTGCGGAACCGTCCCTGGGGAGCCGTGTTGTCAGCCCGACCACCCTCTGCTACAATGAGCGGCTGCCGACGAAATCCCAATCAGAGGAGACGTTTCCGTGATTCCAGCCACCCAGCTCAAAGTGGGCATGGTCATCCTGCACGACGGGAAGCCGTGCCGCGTCACGAACGTGCTGCACGTCACGCCCGGAAACTGGCGCGGCATGGTGCAGACCAAGATGCAGAACCTCGTGACCGGCTCCAACGTGGAGCATCGGTTCCGCTCGGAGGACAAGGTCAACCGCGCGGACCTCGACCACCATCCCCTGCAGTACCTCTACCGCTCGGGCGACGATTTCACGTTCATGAACACCGAGAGCTACGAGATGACGAACGTGCCGGCCGACTATCTCGGCGACTCGCTCCAGTACCTCGTGGAGGGGATGACCGTCGAGATGTCCTACTACGACGGAAAGCCGGTCGCCGTGGAGCTGCCGATGTTCGTGGAGCTCGAGATCGTCGAGACCGATCCCGTCATGAAGGGCGCGACCGTCTCTTCCTCGCCCAAGCCGGCGAAGATGAACACGGGTCTGGTGACCAAGGTGCCGCAGCACATGGGGATCGGCGACCGCGTGCGCATCGATACCCGCGACGGGAGCTTCGTCGAGCGCGTCTGAGGGCCTCCTTCGGGCCCATTTCCCTGGAGATCAGCCGGGTGTAGGCTGACGTCGTTGCGCCGCGCCGTGCCGGACGCGACGGGCAAGGGGAATCCTCGTCATGAAGGCCGCGCTCCTGCTGTTGCTGCTCCTTCCGGCTGCGGCGCTCGCGCAGGGCTCGCAGACCGGCGCCGCACCCGCCTACCAGGTCATTCTCGCATCCGGCGACACCCTCCAGGCGAGCTGTGTCCAGCCGGCTCCCTTCGACATGGTGTGCATCACGACGACCGGATCTGAAACGCGGTACGTCTCGGCGTCGCGGATCCGCGCCGTCACGGATGCCGGCGGCGCCGACGTGACGTCCCTCGTCGTGGATCATCGCAAAACTCTGGGTATGCCGCCCGTGCCTCCGGTGTCGCGACCGCGGCAGCCTCGGGGCGTCGGGGATCGATCGATCACCCGTGCGTTTCTGATCACCGAGGCCACGCTGCTCGGAAGGATCCATCCGGGTGGTCTGGGAAGCCATGGGCGAGCCTTCTGGCTCGGCTTCGATGCCGGTGTGCTCGAGAACGTCTCCGACCGTACCGGCATCGGGTATGGAATGTACTTCGGCTCGGGAGGCGACTACGCCGACCTGGGGATTCGTCTCCGTTTGCGCCGATGGCTCACTCCCACGTCGAACGTGGAGATCGCCCCCGGAGTCACCCTGGCCGAGCATCGCGTGGAGAGCGGCGATCCGCTGCCGCCGTTCTTCTCGCTTCAGGCCAGTTGGAGCCCTTCCCGCTACGTGACCCTGACCGCCGAGTCGTACACGCTGCGACGCCGGGAGTATCTCTACGGCGAGGCCATGCGGCCGGTCGGAAGCGAGGACGTTCGGGAAACCGGAATCCTGGTTGGTTTCAAGGTGGGGCAATGGCCCGGAGCCGCGGCCGGCCTCGTGGCCGCTCTGCCGGCCCTGTTCGTGGGATCCATCCATGCGAACCCCTGAGGCACGGGCCCGGGAGATTTGGATCGTACGCCACACGGTCCTGCTTCTGGGCTGTCTCATGCTCTCGTTCTCGAGCGCGGTTCCCACCCGCGCCCAGGAAGCTGCTCCGCCGGAGGCTCCTCTCCGGATCGTGCTCACGGGCGGCGACACGCTTCGCGCCATCCGGATCCTGCCCTCCGGCCTCGACATGCTCCGCATCGATGACGCGACGGGTCGCGGCTACTATCCCGCCACCCACGTGCGACGCGTGCTCGACGAGACCGGCGCCGACCGCACCCACGACGCGCTCGACCGCCGCCGCTTCCTGGGACTGCCGCTCCCAGGCGAGCCCGTCCCCGAGAAGCCGGGGGTGAGGCCAGTACGTCCGTCCCACTACGGGCCGCTCTCGGTCACGAGGACGTTTCCGATCGTCGAGACCGCGATGTTCCTGAACACGGCGGACCCGAGATACGCCCGGCGCGGAACGACGTACACGTTCGACCTGGGCCGCGGCGTGAACGTCGGAGCGCGCGACGCGGTGGGGATGACGCTCTTCGGCGGCGCCGGCGGCGGCGCCTACGACCTGGGCGTGCGATACCGTTATCGGCGGTGGCTCGGGGCGCAATCGAGCGTCGACGTGGCTCCCGGCCTCATCTTCGCCCACGACGAGCCGGGCGCGTGGGAGGGCCGGGGTCTGGGGCTCGTGGGGCAGGTGTCGCTGAACGCGACCCCCTGGTTCAGCTTCGGGGTGCAGGCGTTCTCCGTGGGACGGAAACTCCCGGGCTCCTACACGTGGTATGGGAGTTACCCGAGGATCTACGACCGCGATTCCGGAGTCATGCTGGGGTTCAAGCTTGGGGGAACGCCGGCCATCGTGGCGGGGGCGGTCGGGGGCGTGATCGCCCTCTCCTTCCCGCCGGAATACGCCGTCCCCGTTGCCCGTCGCTGACCGTGATCCCGCTTCGCCCCTAGGGACCGGACGCCCGCCCCCAGCTCGGCGGCGGCTCCCAACCGCCGTCGACCGCATCCGTATCTCCGCGACGTGTGCGGTTTCCATGGCCTCTTCGTTGTTCGAGGGGAAGGCAGCCCGCAGCATCCACCCGGCTGCGCTCAGGAGAACGGCCATGCGGACCATCCCACTCGTCGCCGCGATCGTCGCCGCGTTCATCTCGGGGTCTGCTGGCGTCGGCGCAGCGCAGGCGCCCGCCGATTCCATGTTCGCCGCGCGCCCCGGCCCGGCCGCACCGGTGCCGGGACAGGACGCTCGGGCCCTACGGCCGCATCGTCCTGCGGTCGTGTTTCGCGGAAACGACGGCTCCCATTGCAGGTCGTTCATGATCACCGAGGTCGGGGTTCTGTACGAGCCGGGCTCATCGCCGGTCGGGGCCAGCTCGCGGCTGATCGGCGTCGTCGATTACGGCTGGATGAAGAGCGTCGGTGCCCGATCCGCCGTGGGCGCCACCCTCTTCGGAGAAAGCGGATCCGATCGGAACAAGGGCGGCGTCCGGCTTCGGTATCGGCGCTGGCTCGGGAGCCGCCTCGCCTTCGACGCAGCTCCCGGGGTCGTCCTGGTGTCGGACAGCGATTACCGAACTCCTGGATTCATCGCCCAGGTCGGACTGAACGCCGGCGACCTGATTGGAGTGATGGCGGAGGCCGAGGTGGCGCGGACCATCGAGACAACGACCGTGGCCTGGGATCCCCAGGGATACGGGTACGTGCAGGCGGTGCACGGCGGCACGAGCACCGCGTTTCGGGTGGGCGTGAAGGGCGGATCCTACGTGGGCGTGGTGGCGACGGTCGCGGCCGCCGCGCTCGTGGCCGCCGTGGCCGCGTCATTCAGCGGATCTTCCTGGTAACGCCATGCGCGGGCATTGGCTCCCAGCTCTGGCCGTGGCCTCGAGCCTCATCGCGCCGTTCGGAGGGGTTCGGGCCGAGGCGCCGGCCGATTCGACCCGCCGGATCCTGCTCGAGCGGGGAGATTCGCTCCAAGCCAGCGAGGTGCCGCTCGGATGGGGCGAGCCTCAACCCCGATACCGGCCGGTGCGCTTCCGGGGCGGCGACCGCTCTCGGTGCGATTGGTATTTCCTGACCGAGCTCGGAATCCTCTACCAGTTCGAGCCCGATGTCGGCCGCGGACGGGGCCTGAAGTCGATCGGCGTCGTCGATCTGGGAATGATGAAGAACGTCAGCCGGCGCTCGGCGGTCGGCGTGAGCGGATTCAGCGAGACCGGGGCCGACTACGATCACCAAGGGCTGCGGCTCCGATACCGGCGCTGGCTGGCCGGCCCGCTGTGCGCGGAGCTCTCACCCGGCATCGTCCTGAACGGAGACAACTCCTTCGACGCGCCCGGCTTCATCGGACAAGCCACGATCAACGCGGGGGATCTCGTGAGCTTGGTCGCGGAGGGCGAAGTGGCCCGCTATTCCTACGAGGCGACCGGCTCGACGCCGCAGCGGCACAGCACCAAGACCCGCTTCCGCGTCGGCGTCCGGGGCGGGTCCTATGTCACCGTGGTCACGACGGCGGTGGGATTCATCGCATTTGCGCTCTCGATGGCGTCGCACCCGGACCTCGGCTTTTAGCGGCCGCTCAGCGGGGTAGGCGTCCCAGCTCTCGCGCGATCTCCCACGCCGCGACGGCTCCCTGGCCGACCGCGTTCGCGATCGAGGGCGTGCGCGGCGAGCAGAGATCGCCCGCGGCGTAGATTCCGCGGGCGCTCGTGCGGCATCGCGCGTCGACCCGCACGTAACCGGCGCGGTCCAG
>JBLMWD010000056.1:0-10743 GCA_050257045.1 Bacteroidota bacterium
GGCGCCGGCGAACGCCAGAACGGCGAGGAGGATCGGCGCGGCCGTTCCGGCGGCCCGTTTACGCCGCATGTCCGAGCAGGCGCGGATCGCGCCGGAGCCATCCCGCCGCGAGTCCGCCGACCACGATGAAGATCGCCGTGTTCGAGGCGATGTGCTGGAGGGCGGGGATCGCGGCGAGAGCCAGGGTCGCGCGCGGAGCGCCGTAGGCGATCCCCTGCGCCGCGTTCGTGAGGAGATCGTGGACGGCGGTCCCGAGGAAGCCGCAGGCGCCGAGGAGCGCCGCACGCGCGGCCGTGGACTCGAGGGCGCCCGCCGCGAGGAAGCGGCGCGCGAAGCCGCCGAGCGCGCCGAAGAGCGCGGTGCCGAGGAGCTGCGCCGCGAGCACCCAGGGGTGCGGCGGCCCGTAGGGATTCGCCACGCTGAAGATCGCGCGCGCCGCCACCGCGACCCAGATCCCCCACCCCACGCCCACGATCACCCCCGACAGGAAGACGGCCACCGAGAAAAGCTCCACGAAGAAGAGAACCGGGAACAGGATCAGCTTCGCGTAGCCGCACGCGACGGAGAAGGCGATGAGGGCGGCGCTTCGAACGGCGGTTCGCATGGGCCCCGGGGGGGACGGATGACGTTAACAGGCGCGCGGGGGGGCGCGCAAGAGCAGGGCCGAACGGGTGCGGTGCCGCGAACGGGTACGGCGCCGCGCGGGCGCTACCGGCCCGAGGCGGCGGGACGGCGGGAGCGGAAGGCTTCGTCGAGCGGAGGGAGGATGCTCTCGGGAACAGGGACCGACCCGATCGTCACGGCGGGCGTCCGCTCGCCGTGATAGTCCGATCCGCCGGTCATGAGGAGGCCGTGGAGCTTCGCGTAGCCCTGGTAGCGCGCCACCGTCGAGGCGTCGTGCTTCGAGTGCCAGACCTCGATGCCGTCGAGGCCGCGCCGCGCCCAGCTCGGGATCATGTGGTCGCGGTTCAGGGTCCCGGGGTGGGCGAGCACCGTGACGCCCCCCGCCTCGCGCACGACCGTCGACGCCTCTTCGAGGGAGACCGCCGCCTTCGCGACGTACGCCGGGGCGTGCGTCCCGAGGAAGCGCTGGAAGGCTTCGTTGAAGGTTTCGACATAGCCGCCGCGCAGGAGCGCCTCCGCCACGTGCGGGCGCCCGATCGCGCCGCCGCGCGCGATCTCCTCCACGGTCTCGAGCGGCACGCGGATCCCGAGCCCCTTCAGGCGGGCCAGGATCTTCCGCGCGCGCTCCCGGCGGGCCTCGCGATAGCGCGCGATCGCGGCCCGGAGCGCCGCGTCGGCCGGGTCGAACCCGTAGGCGAGGAGGTGGACGTCGGTGGCCTCCTCGTGCACCGAGAGCTCCACGCCGGGGATGAGCCGGATGCCGGCCTCCTGGGCGCGCGCCGCGGCCGCCGGGATGCCGTCGAGGCAGTCGTGGTCGGTGAGCGCGATCACGCGCAGGCCGTTCCGCTCGGCCAGTGCGGCGACCGCCTCCGGGGCGTCCGAGCCGTCGGAGGCGGTCGAGTGCATGTGGAGGTCGATCGGAGATCCGGTCACGACGCGCCCTGGGCGCCCGCGAGGCGCGCCTTCACCTCGCGCACCTTCGTCGCCACCTTGAGGAAATCGACGTTCAGCAGATAGACCTCCTCGAAATGCTGGAGCGCCCGGTCGAGCTGGCCGAGCCGCTCGTTGGCCAGGCCCAGATTGTACCGGATACTGATCGTCTCCTCCGGCCCATGTCCCGGGAGCTGCAGCGCCTTCTCGAGCTCCCTGCCCGCCGCGGCCGGCTCGTTCTTCTCGAGGTAGCAGAGGGCGATCATCTCGAGGCACTTGAGCTCCATCGGGCCCCCCTTCGAGGCGATCTGGAACTCCTGGATCGCCTCGTCGTGCAGGCCCATCTCCATGTAGGCCATGCCGAGGTCGTAATGGCTCTCGTGGTCCTCGCCGGAGATGGTGTTCGAGACGCCCGCCTTGAACTCGTCGATGATCTCCTCGAGGTCGACCAGGTTCTCGGCGCTCGACGGCTGCTCGTCGCGCACGCGCACCGAGGAGGCCGGCTTCGGCGCCTCGAGCGCGTCGAGGTCGACGCCCGAGGGGCCGGAGCCGTTCATCGAGTCGAGCCGCTGCACGCGCGCGCGGGCGCGGTCGTTCCCGGGGTTCAGCTCGAGGACGCGCATGTACTCGGCGCGCGCGAGCGGCCACTCCTCGTGGGCCAGGTAGACCTCGGCGAGGTCGAAGCGCGCCTTGGCCTCGGCGGGCCGGTCCTCGGCCTGGGACGTGATGTCGACGAGGCGCCGGAGGGCGGCCTCGTGCCCCGGGACCGCGGTGAGGAGCGAGGCGAGGAGGGTGCGCACCTTCGTGAGATCGCCGCGGAAGAACGCGAGCTCCGCCGCCTTCCAGAACTCCTCGGCGGCGAGCTCCTTGTTCCCTTCGCCCAGGTAGCCGGCCGCGAGCCCGGCGTGCGTGGAGACGGGGTCCGACTTCTCGGCGGCCGGCGGGAGCGCCGGCTCCTCCCGCGGCTCGCGCCCGAGCGAGACCACGCCCGGCTCGGGGACGCGGGCCGTCTCTCCCTCGCCGGGGCGCGCTACGTGGTCGACGTCGAATCCCGCGGAAGCGCTCGCGGTGGGCGCGGCGTCGGCCGCAGCGGCGGGAGCCGAGAACCCCGCGTCGCGAAGACCCGTCGGCTCCTCCGCCTCGGCCGCGGCCGCGGCTGCCGCGGGGGCCGCGCCGGGAGCGAGCGTGGAGGCGCGCTCGCGGAGCTCGGCCGCCTCGGCGGTGCGCCCCTCGCGGGCCAGGCGCTCGGCGCGCCGGTAGAGCTCCTTCCCGCCGCGCTCGGGCTGGTCGGCCCGGACGGCGATCTCCACGAACTTCTCCGAGAGCTCGGCGTTCTCGGGCGAGAGGCCGAGCACCGTCTCGATCACGTCGAGCGCCGCGTCGTGGTCCTGGCGGCGGATCGACCCTTCGGCGAAGTGGAGATAGTGGATCTGCGCGTCGCCGTAGAGCCCTTCCTTCGCGTACAGGTCGCCGAGGGTGCGGTGGATCTGGAGGTCTTCCTTCGAGATCCGGAGGATTTTCTTGCAGACGGCGATCGCGTTCTTGAAGAGCTCGGCCTTCGTGTACTCCTCGACCGCCTGGCGGTAGCGGCGCACCGCCTCCTGCATCGAGCCGCGCTTGGCGAGGAGGTCCGCGACCAGGATGAAGTCGTAGGGGTCCTTGTCCCCCTGCGCAAAGAGCTTGTCGAACTCGGCCAGGGCGGCATCGATCTGCCCCTTCTGGATGAGCTCCTGCGCCTTCTTCTTGATCGCGATATTTCGGTCCACTCGCTCGTGATCCCTGTGTTCTCGGTGTGCTAGACGGGCGCCGGCGACGGCATCCGCCGCTGGACGCGCTCGACGCATTCCTCGTGGAGCGCCCGCGCCCGCTCGACCGCCCGGTCCGCGCGCTCCGCGAGCGCGCCACGCTCCGACTCGGCAACCGACGGCAGGTTGATCCGCACGTTCAGCGCGGCGCCTTCCGCTCCCGATCGGGCGAGCCACGCCGCGACGCCCGCGTCGCTGACCGCGTTCTCGTTTCCGGACTCCGCCACCGCCGTCGCGAGCTCGAGCGCGCGGACGCACGCCTCCGCGGTACGGAGCGGCACCTGCGCCGCGGTGAGCGCGGCGTCGGCGATCGCCCGCCCGCGCAGCGCGACCTCCTCGGGCGTCCGCTGCGAGAGCTTCATGGCCGCGCGGTACCCCTCGAACGCGCGCGCGTCGGCCTGCGCGAGCGTAAGGAGCTCGCGGCGGACCGACTCGCCGTCCCGTTCCACCTCGCGCATCCGCGCCTCGACGTCCGCGTACTTCTTCTTCCCCACCGTGAGCCGCGCGACCATCGTCGCGAGCGCCCCCGCGAGCGCGCCGGCCACCGCGGAGACGGTCCCCCCGCCGGGCGTGGGCGCCGCGGAGGCGACCTCGTCCACGAACTCCGGGAGCGCCTGCTCCGCCGCCCCGAGCCTGCGCGCGAGGCGGTTCTCGAGGATCTGGTCGCGCGAGAAGTTCTCGAGGCGCAACGCGTGCTCCGCCACGTCCACGAGCGCGTCCTGGCAGACCAGCCCCACCACCTCGCTCCCCACGATCGGGACGCCGTAGCGTTCCGCCTCGTCCCGGATGAGCGCGAAGACGCGGTGCACCGGAGTGCCCCACGTGTTCACGAGGTTCATCGACACCTGCACGATCCCGCGCTCCGCGAGCGCGAAGCCCAGCGCCTTCACGTACCGGAGCCCGCCGGTCTGGAACCGGATCGCCTTCGCGATCCGCTTGGCGATCTCGACGTCCGGCGTCCCGAGGTTCACGTTGAAGGCGAGGAGCGGCAGCCGCGCACCGACCGCCGTCGCGCCCGCCGTGGGATGGATCGCGGCGGGACCGAAGTCGGGCGCCCGGTCCGGATCCGTCCCGATCGCGCGAGCGAGCCCCTCGTATTCACCGCGGCGCACGTCGGCCAGGTTCTGCCGTTCGGGTCGCGTCGCGGCCGCTTCGTACAGGTAGACCGGAATCCCGAGCTCGGCGCCGATCCGCTCCCCCGCGCGGCGCGCGAGCTGGACGCAGCCTTCGAGCGCCGCCGTTCCGACCGGCACGAACGGCAGGACGTCCGTGGCTCCCATCCGTGGATGCTCCCCCCGGTGATGGCGCATGTCGATCAGCTCGGCCGCCTTTCGCACGCCGCGAAGGGCCGCCTCGAGCACGGGCTCCGCCTCCCCCACGAAGGTGACGACCGAACGGTTGTGATCGGCGTTCATCTCCTGGTCGAGCAGGCGGATCGACCGGTCACGCGAAATTTCGGCAGCGATGGCCGTAACTACAGATTTATTTCGGCCTTCGCTGAAGTTGGGGACGCACTCGACGAGCTCGCTCATGGCCTCTCCTGGTCACGCGGATACGGTTTGCAAGGCACCGATTGACAATCAATTGAGCGGTTTTCTTAACGACAGATCGAGGCTGCGGCGCGCCGGTGGACGACCCGGCCGCGCTTCACCACGGTCCGCACGTGGTTGGCCCCGTAATGGTAAGGAATATGCCGGTAATCGGCCGTGTCGTAGAAGGAAAGATCGGCCTGCCATCCGGGCGCGATCCGACCGAGCCGGCGCCCTTCCCCGACCGCTTCGGCGGCGTTCGCCGTGGCGGCCATCCAGGCCTCCGCGGGGGTGAGCCGCATCTGCGTCACGGCGAGGGTGAGCATGAGGGGCATCGAGGAGGAGAACGTGCTCCCCGGGTTGAAGTCGGTGGCGAGCGCGACGGCGAGGCCCATCGCGATCATGTCGCGGGCGCGCGCGTAGGGGAGCCCGAGCGTGAGCGCGGTGCCCGGAAGCAGGACCGCGACGACGCCGGCGTCCGCCATGGCGCGGAGACCGGTGTCGCTCGCATGGAGGAGGTGGTCGGCCGAGACCGCGCCGAGCTCCGCCGCCAGGGCGGCGGCGCCGACGTCGGCGAGCTCGTCGGCGTGGAGCTTGGGCCGGAGCCCCCGCTCCCGCCCGCTCGACAGGATCGTCCGCGACTCCTCCACCGTGAAGACCCCGCGGTCGCAGAAGACGTCGCAGAAACGGGCGAGCCCCTCGGCCGCGACCGCGGGGATCATGACGTCGGTGAGGAGCGCCACGTAGTCGGCGCGCCGGTCGCGGTGGTCGTCGGGAACCTCGTGCGCGCCGAGGAAGGTGGGGACGACCTCCACCGGTTCCGCGGCGGCGGCGCGGGCGAGGGCCCTGAGCTGCTTCAGCTCCTCGTCGACGGCCAGGCCGTAGCCGCTCTTCGCCTCGACCGTGGTCGTCCCTTCGGCGAGGAGGTCGCGCAGCCGCGCCTGCACCCGCGCGGCGAGCCGCTCCTCGGAGCACTCCCGGAGCTGGCGCGCGCTCGCGCGGATCCCGCCCCCCTTCGCCGCGATCGCCTCGTAGCGCTCCCCGCGCGCGCGCGACTCGAACTCGGCCTCGCGCGTGCCCGCGAAAGGAAGGTGGGTGTGGGCGTCGACGAACCCGGGCGCGACGAGGCAGCCCATGGCGTCGAGCACGTCGGCCGCGTCGCGCTCGGGGTAGCGCGCCACGACCTCCGTCGTGGGACCGACCGCGGCGATCCGCCCATCCACGCAGGCGACCGCCGCATCCCGGATTCGAATCGGACGGTCGAGATCGGGGCCGAGGAGCGGTCCCTCCCCCGCCGGCGCGGTGAGGAGCTCCGCGGCCGAGAGGACGAGCAGGTCGCTCTTCACGCGGAGCGTCCCACGCCGCGGGCTCTCACTCGGCGGTCGGAATCGTGAGCCGGTTCTGCTTCGCCGTCTCCAGCGCTTCCGGGTAGCCCGCGTCGGCGTGCCGGAAGACGCCCGTCGCCGGATCGTTCGTGAGCACGCGGCGGAGCCTCGAAAGCCCCGAGGGCGTGCCGTCGGCGACCATCACGACGCCGGCGTGGATCGAGTTCCCGATCCCGACGCCGCCGCCGTGATGCACCGAGACCCACGAGGCGCCCGAGACCGCGTTCACGAGCGCGTTCAGGATCGGCCAGTCGGCGATCGCGTCGCTCCCGTCCCGCATCCCCTCGGTCTCCCGATACGGCGACGCGACCGATCCGGTGTCTAAGTGGTCGCGGCCGATCACGATGGGCGCCTCGACAAGGCCGCGCTCGACCAGCTTGTGGAGCGCCATCCCGAAGCGCTCGCGCTCCCCCATCCCGAGCCAGCAGATGCGGGCGGGGAGCCCCTGGAACTGCACGCGCTCCGAGGCCAGCCGGATCCAGCGCCGGAGCGACTCGTCCTCGGGGAAGGTCTCGAGGACCGCGCGGTCGGTGGCGGCAATGTCCTTGGGATTGCCGGAGAGGGCGACCCAGCGGAAGGGCCCCTTCCCGCGGCAGAAGAGCGGCCGGATGAACTCGGGGACGAAGCCCGGGATCTGGAAGGCGTCCGCGACCCCGGCCTTCACCGCCTGGGCGCGAAGGTTGTTCCCGTAGTCGAACGTCACGGCGCCCGCGTCCTGGAATGCGCGCATCGCGCGGACGTGCCGTCCCATCGACTCGACGGCGCGCGCGATGTACTCCTTCGGCTTCTCGACGCGGAGCCGGAGCGCGTCCTCGAGCGGGAGGCCCGCCGGAACGTAGCCGTTCAGCTCGTCGTGCGCGGAGGTCTGGTCGGTCACGAGATCGGGGCGCACCCCGCGCGCGGCGAGCGCCGGGAGCACGTCGGCCGCGTTTCCCACGAGACCGATCGAGAGCGCCGTCTTCGCGCCCACGGCCTCCTCCACCCAGCGGAGCGCCTCGTCCGCGGAGGAGGTGGCCTTGTCGAGGTAGCGCGTGGCGAGGCGGCGCTCCACGCGGGCGGGATCGACCTCGACCGCGAGGCAGATCCCCTCGTTCATCGTGACCGCGAGCGGCTGCGCGCCGCCCATCCCGCCGAGCCCCGCCGTGAGCGTCCAGCGCCCGCGGAGGCTGCCGCCGAAGCGCTGCCGCGCGGCCTCGGCAAAGGTCTCGTACGTCCCCTGGAGGATTCCCTGCGTGCCGATGTAGATCCAGGAGCCGGCGGTCATCTGTCCGTACATCGTGAGCCCTTGCGCCTCGAGGGCGCGGAAGGTCTCCCAGTCCGCCCACTTCGGCACGAGGAGCGAGTTGGCGATCAGGACGCGCGGCGCCTCGGGGTGCGTCGTGAGGATTCCGACGGGCTTCCCCGACTGGACGAGGAGCGTCTCGTCGTCGGCGAGGGAGCGGAGCGAGCGCACGATGGCGTGGAAGGCGGGCCACGACCGCGCCGCCCGTCCGGTGCCGCCGTAGACCACGAGGTCTTGAGGTTTCTCGGCGACCTCGGGGTCGAGATTGTTCATGAGCATCCGGAGCGCCGCCTCCTGGTGCCATCCCTTGCAGGATCGCGCCGTTCCGCGCGGCGCGCGCACCGGCTCGGCCGGCGGCGTGCCCCGGAGCGTCGCGACCGGCGTCTCCGTTCGAATCGCGTTCATCGTTCTCTCCTTTTCACGCGAGCGGCTCGACCCCTGCGGCCCGCGATGCGCCCCCCTCGGCGATCCAGCGGTCGAGCGCGGCCAGGTCCGTGTCCTGCCGCCGGTCGCCGTCGAGCGGGGCCACCCGCTCGCGGATGCCGGCGTGGAGCGCCTCGAGCGGCGCGCTCGACCGGAGCGGCCGCAGGAAGTCGATCCCCTGCGCCGCGCAGAGGAGCTCCGCCGCGACCACGCGGCGCACGTTGCGGACCAGCGCGAGCGCCTTCACCGCGGCGTGCATCGCGAGGCTCACGTGGTCCTCCTGCCCCGCCGACGTCGGGATCGAGTCGACGCTGGCCGGATGGGCGAGCGCCTTGTTCTCGGCGACGAGGGAGGCCTGCAGATACTGCACGATCATGAGCCCCGACCCAAGCCCCGCCTCGCCGCTCAGGAAGGGCGGGAGCCCGCTCTTCGCGGCGTCGAGGAGGAGGAACGTCCGCCGCTCGGCGATCGAGCCGACCTCGGCCATCCCGATCGCGAGGAAATCGAGCGCCTGCGCGAGCGGCTGGCCGTGGAAGTTCCCGGCCGAGACGATCTCTCCCGTGTCGGGGAAGCAGAGCGGGTTGTCGGTGACGCTGTTCACCTCAGTTTCGATCACGTCGCGCGCGAAGCGCGCGGCGTGGATCGAGGCGCCGAGCACTTGCGGCGCGCACCGCAGCGAATAGGGATCCTGGACCTTCGCGCAGTTGGCGTGCGACTCCAGAATGCCGCTCCCCTCGAGCAGCCGTCGCACCGCTCCCGCGGAAGCGATCTGACCGGGATGAGGGCGCGCCTCGTGCACCTCGGCGAGGAACGGCTTCGCGCTCCCGCGCATGGCGTCGATCGAGAGCGCGCAGGCCGCGTGCGCCGCGCGGAGGATCTCGAGCGACTCGGAGAGTGCGAGCGCCCCGAGCGCGGCCGCGGCCTGCGTGCCGTTGATGAGCGCGAGCCCCTCCTTCGCCTGCAGCGTGAGGGGATCGAGCCCCACGGTCCGGAGATGCTCCGCGGCCGGGGCGGCGGCGCCGCGGTAGCGAGCCTCCCCTTCCCCCACCAGCACGAGCGCCAGATGGGCGAGGGGAATCAGATCGCCGCTCGCGCCGAGCGAGCCGCGGCTCGGCACGACCGGCAGCACGCCGCGGTCGAGCAGCTCGAGGAGCCGCTCGATCAGCTCGAGGCGCACGCCGCTCTTTCCGAGCGAGAGCGAGTGCGCGCGCAGGGCGAGCATGAGGCGCACGGCGGCCGGCTCGAGCTCGGGGCCGTAGCCGGCCGCGTGGCTCCGGAGCAGGTTCAGCTGGAGCCGCTCGAGATCGCGATCGGGGACGCGCACCGACTGGAGCGCGCCGAAGCCGGTGTTGACGCCGTAGACCGCGTGGTCGTGCCGGAGCGCCTCCTCGACGAGCGCGCGCGACGAGGCGGCGCGGCCCCGCGCGCCGGGATCGAGCGCGACCGGAGCGCCCGCCGCGACCGCCTCGAGGTCGGCCAGGGTGAGGGGCGCGCCCCCGACGGTGACGCGAGCCGGCCGCGTCGCCGGCGCGGCCGGGCGGGCCCGGGTCACGGGAACCACCGCAGGAGGAGATGCGCCGCCTCCTCCGCGCTCCGCACCACGCGCGGCGGCGCCGGGAGCGCCTGCCGGAAGCGATCCCCGTACCACGACCGCGCGATCCGCGGGTCGGCGATCACGACGGCTCCCTTGTCGGTGGCGGTCCGGATGAGCCGCCCGATCCCCTGGCGGAATCGGAGGAGCGCCTCGGGGAGCGCCAGGTCGCGGAAGGGGTCGCCCCCCTCTTCCACGATCCGCTCCGAGCGCGCGGCCACGACGGGATCGGTCGGGACCGCAAACGGGAGCCGCGCGATGACGAGCACCTCGAGCGCCTCGCCCGGAAAGTCGACCCCCTCCCAGAACGACGCCGTCCCGAGGAGGACGGCGCCGCCCCCGCTCCGGAAGGCGCGGGCGAGCGGACCCGCGGCCTCCCCGGGCGCCTGCGCGTAGAGCGGAATGCCGGCCGCCTCGAGGACGGGCTTAAGGCGCGCCGCCACGTCATCGAGCATCTGGTAGGAGGTGAGGAGGACGAGCGTATTCCGCCGGAGCGTCGTCGCGAGCACGCCCACCCCTGCCGCGAGCGCGCGAGCGAATCCCGCGTCGTTCGGCTCGGGCCCGTCGATCGCGAGCGTCGCCATCTGCCGCTCGAGCGGGAAGGGCGAGGGGAGCCGCACCGCCTCCACCTCGTCCTTGCGGAGGCCGAGCGGCTCGACCGCGGCGGCGACGTCGCGGGTCGGCGCGAGCGTGGCCGACGTGAGGAGCGTCCGCTCGGAGAGCGTGAAGATGGCGTCGCGGAGGAGCCCTCCGACCTCGAGCGGCCGGCGGTTCAGCCGCGCGCCCCCGCGCTCGTCGCGATCGACGAACGTGGCGACGTCCCTGTCCTCGAGGCGCAGCACCGCGCGGAACGCCTGGTCCACCTCGATCCACCGGGCGAGCCGGCCGCGCGCCTCGTCGAGGGCGTCGAGCCCCGCGGACCCGGGGCGGAGCGCCGCTCCGTCCTCCGCCTCGACGGTCTCGATCGCCCGCTCGAGCGCGCGGATCAGGTCGCCGATCGCGCCGAGGCAGCCGTCGACCGCGTGCGGGCTCACCCGCGCGAGGTCGACGCCGCGCGGCCAGAGGGCGGCCGGCGTCCCCGGCGGAAGCAGCGTCTCGAGGTCGCGAGCGACCTCGGTGGCGTGCGCGAGGACGGGACGGAGCGCGCGGTCGGCTTCCGCGAGCGCGGCCGCCG
>JBLMWD010000057.1:0-6509 GCA_050257045.1 Bacteroidota bacterium
GGGCGCGGCGCGCGGCGCGGCCGCCGGCGAAACGGGCGCGAGGGTGGCAGTCTCGACTGTTACGTGTCGGACATCCCGCAGCAGTTCCAGGACGTGGGGCGCCGGTTCCTCGGCGGGTCGATGGGGCGGGTGGAGCTCGTCCCGCAGGACGACCTCCCGTGGTTCGAGCGGCCCATGAACGGGCGGCGCGGGTGAAGGCTCGCGTCGACGGGCGCCGCTCCGCGGAGCTTCGTCCGATCACCATCCGGCGCGGCTATCTGAAGAACGCCGAGGGCTCGGCCCTGATCGAGATGGGCGGGACGCGCGTCCTCTGTGCCGCGACCGTCGAGGAGCGCGTGCCGCCGTGGCTGCGCGGAGGCGGGCGCGGCTGGATCACCGCCGAGTACAGCATGCTCCCGCGCTCATCCCACGAGCGGATCCAGCGGGAGGTGAACCGTGGACACGTCGGGGGCCGCACCCACGAGATCCAGCGGCTCATCGGCCGCTCGCTCCGCGCCGTGGCGAATCTCGAGGCGCTCGGCGAGCGGCAGATCCTGATCGACTGCGACGTGATCGAAGCCGACGGGGGGACGCGCACCGCCTCGATCACCGGCGCCTTCATCGCGCTCGCCGACGCGATCCGGTGGCTTACCGGCCGTGTGAAGCTGAACGGTCCGCCGCTTCGCGACTTCGTCGCGGCGGTCTCGGTCGGCCTCGTGAACGGCGTTCCCTCGCTCGACCTCTGCTACGCCGAGGACTCGAAGGCGCAGGTCGACATGAACCTGGTCATGACCGGAGCGGGACGGCTCGTCGAGATCCAGGGGACCGCGGAAGGGGAGGCGTTCAGCGAGCGCGAGCTGGCCCAGCTCCTCGCGCTCGGAAAATCCGGCATTCGCCGCCTCATCGCCCAGCAGCGGAAGGTCCTCGGCATCCGAACCATCCCCAAGACCTGGGCGTGAGCCCGGGCCGCATTCTCCCGCTCGTCGTCTTCGCGACCCAGAATCGAGGGAAGGCGCGCGAGCTCGAGGCCCTGCTCGCGGGCATCGCCTCGCGATTCGAGAGCCTCCGCGATCACCCCGAGGTCCCGCTGCCCCCCGAGGAGGAGGCGTCCTACACCGCGAACGCGCTCGCGAAGGCGCGGGCCGTGAGCGCCGCGCTCAGTCTCCCGGCGATCGGCGACGACTCGGGCCTCGAGGTGGATGCCCTCGGCGGAGCCCCCGGGATCCGGTCGGCGCGCTTCGCAGGCGAGGGAGCGGGCGACGCGGCGAACAACGCGCTGCTGCTGAACCGGCTTCGCGGCGTACCCGCCGAACGACGCACCGCGCAGTTCCGGTGCGTGCTCGCGTTCGTGGATCCGCGCGACGCGCGCGAAGTGACCGCCGAGGGGCTATGCGTGGGGACCATCCTCGAGTCGCCGCGTGGAAACCATGGCTTCGGCTACGACCCACTCTTCCTTCCGCGGGGCGGGTCGCGCTCCTTCGCGGAGCTCACGGGGGAGGCGAAGGACGCGATGAGCCATCGCGGGCGCGCCGCGAAGGCGTTGCGCGCGAAGCTCGGGTCGACTTAGGTCTACCGGGGGCCGGAAGTCGCTCTCCGATCTCCGGATGCGCTTGTTTTCCGGGGTGCGAGAAAGCCCATCCTTTTTCCGCGCGGCGTCGTACACTGAACCGGTTTCGGAACGGTCAAAGCTCGGCTTGGCTGCTGACAACTGGACACCCGTAGCGCGCGTGTCTCGCAATAGAGGAGGCTCCCTTGGCTGCTCCAATTCGCATCGCCATCATCGGGGATCACGACCCCGATTACGTATCGCACCAGACCACCGGTCCGGCGATCGAGCACGCGGCGGCATCGCTCGACATGCCGGTCGAGATCGAATGGATTGCCACCGATAAGATCCCGCCGGATCACCCCGATTCGGTGCTGGCCGGATGGGACGGGTTCTGGATCGCTCCCGGCAGTCCGTACCGGAGCCGTCCAGGCGCCCTCGCCGCGATCCGGTTCGCCCGCGAGGGGAAGCGCCCGATGCTCGCGACCTGCGCCGGATTCCAGTACGGCCTGCTCGAGTTTGCGCACAACGTCCTCGGGCGCACCGATCTGGAGCACGGAGAGGACGCGCCCGACGCGCCCAAGCTCCTCATCCACGAAGTCGCCTGTCCCGTCCCCGATCGGAAGGAAGGAGCGCCGGCGCTCTCCGGAGGGCCGCAGCGCGTGCACATCCGCGAGGATTCGCGCGCGCGGGAGATCCTCGGGACCGACCGGATCGAGGAGGAGTACTTCTGCAACTTCGAGCTGAACCCGGATTACGACGAGCTCTTCGAGGAGCACGGCCTCGAGTTCACCGGCTTCGGGGATCGCGGCGACTCGCGCATCTTCGAGGTGACCGCGCATCCCTATTACATCGGAACGCTGTTCCAGCCGCAGCGCCGGTCGCGCCCCGGCGCGCCACATCCGTTCGCGGTCGCGCTCGTCAAGGCCGCGGCACGCGAGCTCGCCGGCGTGGAGAGCCGACCGTAGGCTGATCGTCTTCCCGAGCCCCCGACCTTCGGGGGTCCCGCACTTTGTGTTTTGTATACAAAATACAAAACCCGAAAGGAGCCCGCCATGAAATGGATCACCCGAGAGAACGCCAAAGTCGACCGGATCGCCTGCCCGTGGCTCATCAAGAACTTCGTCGACCCTGAAGCCGTCTTCCTCTTCGTGCCGCCGGCCGAGGTCGCGGCCGTGGCCGCGTCCGAGAACGCCATCCCCTACGACGTCGCCGGCGCCGAGCTGGGGCACGTCGCCGGGCGTTGTTCCTTCGAAAGCATCGTCCTCAAGTACAACCTGGCCGGAGACCCCGGGCTCGTGGGCGTCGCCGCGATCGTGCACGGCGCCGACGTCTCCGAAGACGTCGACCGCACGCCCGAGGCGCGCGGCCTGCGCGCGATCGCCGAGGGATTCGCCCTGGTCCACGGCAAGGACGACGAGCGGAAGATGGAGCTGGAGTTCCCGGTCTACGACGCGCTCTACGCCTGGTGCCGCCACCGCGCCGCCGCGCCGGCGGCGGCGCCCGCGCGATGAGCCGGGCCGCCTACACCGTCCGGCCCCCGATCGCCCGCGCGGCCCTCCGGAACGAGGTCCGCCGGCTCCTCCTCGGCGAGATCGTGCACGGCGACCTCGCTCCTTCCGACGACATCAACGAGTCGGAAGTGGCTTCCCGGCTCGGCGTGAGCCGGACGCCGCTGCGCGAGGCGATGCTCGCCCTCGCCCACGACGGGTTCCTCACGGCCACGCCGGGCCGCGGGTTCTCGGTGCGGGCGCTCACGCGGAGCGACGCGGAGGATCTCTACCCCATCCTGTGGACGCTCGAGGGGCTCGCGCTGCGCTCCGCGTGGCCGATCGCTCCCGCGCGGCTCCAGCAGGTGGAAGAGACGAACCGGCGGCTCGCGGCGGCCCGCGCCGATCCCGCGCTCGCGCTCGCCCGCGATCGGGAGTGGCACTCGCTCCTCCTCGCGGACTGTCCGAACCGAAAGCTCCTCGGGATGATCGAGAACCTGAAGGAACACGCCGCGCGCTTCGAGGACGCGTTCATGCGGGACTCGGGGCGTGTGATCACGTCCGTGGCGCAGCACCGCGAGCTCCAGACGGCCATCCGGCGCGGCGACCGGGACCGCGCGCTCGCGCTCCTCGAGGCGAACTGGCGGGTGAGCCTCGACTTCCTCGGGCCGTGGCTCGACTCGCGGGAGCGGGCGTGAGCCACGCGCCCTCGAGCCAGGGCCACCGCAACGACCCACTCGACTCCGAAGCGGTCACCGCGCTGCTCGCCGATCTCGTGCGCATCCCCTCGGTCAATCCTTCGCTCGCGCCCGACGAAGCCCACGGCGAAGGGGCGATCGCCGACTTCGCCTGCGCGTGGCTCGCGGACCACGGGATCCGGGCCTGGCCGGAGGAAGCCGCTCCGGGGCGCCCGAACGTCGTGGCGGAAGTGGGCGCGAACGGCCCCACGCTCGTGCTCTGCGGCCATCTCGACACCGTGGGCACCGCCGGCATGACGATCCCGCCCTTCGAGCCTCGAATCGAGGACGGCCGCCTCTACGGGCGGGGAGCCACCGACATGAAGGCGGGCGTGGCCGCGTGCATGGCGGCAGCCGCGACTCTCGCGCGCGAGCCGTTCGGCGGGCGCCTCCTCCTAGCACTCGTCGCCGACGAGGAGTACACGAGCATCGGCGCGGCGGACTTCGTCCGGAGGCATCGCGCCGACGGATGCATCCTCACGGAATCGAGCGGCGGAACGCTGGTCCTCGCGCACAAGGGATTCGTCTGGGCCGACCTCACGACGCGCGGCCGCGCGGCCCACGGGAGCCGGTTCGACCTCGGCGTGAGCGCGATCGCGCGCATGGGGCGCATCATCGCCGCGCTCGACCGCTTCGACGCCGAGGTGTTGCGCGCGCGCGTAGCACCGCTCGTCGGCCCCGCCTCGATGCACAGCGCCCTCGTGCGCGGCGGCGCAGGCCTCTCGACCTACGCCCCCGACTGCACGCTTTCGATCGAGCGGCGCATGCTGCCCGGCGAGACGGCCGACCAGGTCGCCGAGGAGCTGCGCCGCGTCGTCCGCGAAGCCGGGGAAGAGGCGGAGGTCACGATCCGCACCGTTCGCGGGCCGCTCGACACGCCACCGGACTCGCCCCTCGCGCGCGCCGTGCGCGATGCCGTGCGCGCCGCCACGGGCCGCAATCCGGACGACACGGGCGTGCCGCACTGGATGGACT
The DNA here is from genome assembly GCA_050257045.1 of Bacteroidota bacterium. GTDB lineage: Bacteria > Eisenbacteria > RBG-16-71-46 > SZUA-252 > SZUA-252 > DASQJL01. Next base: position 4,728 of record JBLMWD010000057.1, read on the forward strand.
CGGCGATCTTCGCGGACGCGGGCATTCCGGCGGTGAACTACGGCCCGACAGGACACGGGCCGCACGAGCCGGTGGAGTGGGTGGATCTCGCCTCGGTCGCGGCCTGCGCGCGGATCTACGTGGACGCGGCCCGCCGCTTCGCCGCAGCGAGCTAGTTCGGAGGCGGTATGCGGTCCCGTTCGGGGAGGGTCCGCTCCTCCATGTGGTCCCCGAGCACGTCCTCGACGTAGATCATCCGCACCACCACCATTCCGGCCGCCGTCGCCGGCGCGGCCAGGATCACGCCCATCCCCCCGAAGAGCACCCCCATGAAGATCTGGGTGATGAGGGTGAGCGCGGGCGGAAGATCCGCGGTGCGGTGGGCGAGCCATGGCGTGAGCAGGTAGCTCTCGAGGATCTGGATCACGAGGTAGAGCAGCCCGACGTAGAGGGCCTGGGTCGGGCTCTGGAGGAATCCGAGCAGCATCGCGGGAATCACCGCCGCGATCGGCCCGAAGTTGGGAACGAAGCTGAGGATGGCTGCCAGCACGGAGAGGATCAGGGCGAGCGGGATGTGGAGGAGCTGGAGCCCCGTCCACGTCGCCACGCCGATCATGATGGCCGAGAGAACCTTCCCGACGAGCCACCCGCGCAGATTCGCGGTCACGGCATCGAGGACCTCGGCTGCGCGCTGTCTTCGCGGAACCGGCACGAGCCGCAGGAAACCGCGCCGGTAGAGCTGCGGCTGGATCGTCATGAACACGCCCGCGGCCGCAATGAGGAGGATCCGCGCCAGGATCACGACCGTGGCGGAGAGGGCTCCCGTCGCTTTCCGGACCAGCCCGATGCCCGGGGAGCGCAGGTCGTTCGCCTTCGGAAGCTGGTCGGTGAGGATCCGCGCCCATTTGTGCTGATCGGCCTGGTGGTGAAGGTTGTCGAACGCGCGGGGGAGCTCGACGCTCAGCTGTCCGACCTGCTCGGCGATGTCCGGCGCGGAGAAGGCGGCGACCACGGCGAAGATGAGCACGAGGCCGAGGAGTGCGATCGCGATCGAGGCGCCGTGCCCGATCCGCGAATGAGCCCGGATCCAGGTCGCGATGCCGTCGATGAAGATCGAGACGAGGACGCCCGCGAAGAGGATCAGGAGCACGTCGCCCGCGAGCCACACCAGGAACGAGAGGAGCCCGATGTAGAAGACCGTGCGGACGATCGGGAAGAGGTCGCGGCGGAGAGTGAGCGGCCGGTCGTTCATGGAGAATTGGGGTGGATGACGGGGCTCGAACCCGCAACCACTGGAGCCACAGTCCAGTGCTCTACCATTGAGCTACATCCACCACCTTGGCCTCGGCTGGATTTGGGCTCCATCATGTCCCGCTCGCAAAGCACAAATCCGGCCAAGCCGCGCATGATACCACAGGGAGCCGCGGCGGCACGGCCACGCCATCGGCGTGCCGTGCCGCCGGATGGCTCGGGCCTGGAGGGAATCGAACCCCCGACCGACGGATTAGAAATCCGTTGCTCTATCCGACTGAGCTACAGGCCCACGTGCGGTGCCACGCTCGGGGAAGGATCGGGGGGCGCCGGCCACAAATCGGGGCGAGAGGATTTGAACCTCCGACCCCCTGCGCCCAAGGCAGGTGCGCTACCGGGCTGCGCCACGCCCCGGTTTACTGCCGGCGCCTGCATCTTCGCATTATATTGCGAGTTCCTGAGATTCCGCAATCGCCACGCTCGGAGGCCGCGCGCCTTGACGCGACCCGCGTCTTCCTTCTATCGTCATGGCAATCACCCCGACGCACACAT
>JBLMWD010000058.1:0-22444 GCA_050257045.1 Bacteroidota bacterium
CGACGAGCGCGCCTTCGCCGCCGCCGTGCGCGCGGCCGGGGAGCGCCTCACCGACCGCGCCCGCGCGCGCCGCGCGCGGGAGCAGGGAGGGGTCTACTCGGCCGATTTCGACGACGTGCCGGTCGTCGACCGCTACGTCCAGGAGGTCGTGGGCGCGGGGGCCGCGGTGCGCCACGTGTCGAAATGGCTGAACGGGGTGAGCGTGATGGCCGACGAGCCGGCGGCGCGGCGCATCGCGGCGCTCCCGTTCGTCCGCGCCATCGTGCCGCTCCGCCCTTCGGCTCCGGTCACGCCGGTGTCGGTCGGGCCGACGTTCGGGCCCGCTCCCGGCGGCGGGGGCTCCGGCCCGCGCGCGCCCGAGGCGCACGGTGCGGCGCCCGCGCCGCAAGCGCTCCTCGGCGCCGCCACGCTCGCGAAACCGAACAATCCGGCGGGCTACGGCTCCGCCTACACGCAGCTGAACAGCCTCAACGTGCCCGCGGTCCACGACTCGGGCTATAGCGCGGCGGGCGTGGTCCTCGCCATGTTCGACACCGGCTTCGACAAGGCGCATTCCGCGACGGTCCAGCTGAAGCGGCTCGCGGAGTGGGATTTCGTCTGGGGGGACAGCGAGACCGCGAACCAGATCCCGCCCGACGCCTCGGGGCAGTGGGACCACGGCACCGGCACCTGGTCGGTCGCGGGGGGCTACTGGCCGGGCAACCTGGTCGGCGCGGCGTACAACGCCACGTTCGTGCTCGCGAAGACGGAGTACGTCCCCACCGAGACGCACCAGGAGGAGGACAACTGGGTCGCGGCCGCGGAGTGGGCCGACTCGCTCGGCGCCGACGTGATCTCCTCGTCGCTCGCGTATCTCCAGTTCGACGCCGGGCAGGGGAACTACACCTGGTCCCAGCTCGACGGCTACACCACGATCGTCGTGCAGGGCGCGGTCTTCGCCCACCGGCGCGGCATTGTGGTCGCGAACGCGATGGGGAACAACGGCCCTTCGGGCAACTCGCTCTGGAGTCCCGCCGACGCCGACAGCATCCTCTCGTGCGGCGCGGTCGACACGTCGGATCTCATCGCCAATTTCTCGAGCCGCGGGAACACCGCCGACCACCGGCTGAAGCCCGAGGTCGTGGCCCAGGGGGTGAACACCATCTGGGCGGTCGCGGGGAGCGTCACCGGACTCGCCGCCGCCAGCGGCACGTCGCTCTCGACGCCGCTCGTGGGCGGCTCGGCGGCCCTCGTGCGCGAGGCGCATCCCGAGTGGACCGTGGAGCAGGTGCGCGAGGCGTTCATGGCCACGGCCGACAAGGCGGCGACGCCCGACAGCAACTACGGCCACGGGCGCCTCGACGTGCAGCGCGCGATCTGGACCTCCCCGTTCGGGCCCCCGGTCTATCCGCGCCCCTTCGATCTCCTCGTGCCGCCGACCGGGACCCTGGTGACGACGACGCCGGTCACGCTGAAGTGGCGCCGCACGACCGATCCCAACGCCGGCGACTCGGTCGCCTCCTACACCGTGACCCTCGTCAAGCTGCCGTCGCGGCAGGTCGTCTTCACGAAGACGACGCCCGACAGCTTTGCCGTCGTGACCGGCAACATCGGGCCGAGCACGACGTACGAGTGGAGCGTGACCGCGACCGACCTCTTCGGACACGGGCGCGTCGCGAGGGAGCCGTTCCGATTCACGACCGGTGCGACCACCGAGGTCGCGACCCTGCCCCACGTCTCGGCCGTGGTGCTCGGACAGAACCAGCCCAATCCATTCGTACGCAGGACGAGCATTCCGTTTTCCCTCGAGGGGAGCGGCGAGCCGGTCGCGGCGGACCTGCGCGTCTATGATGTGCGCGGACGCCTCGTGCGCACCCTGTTCGACGCGAGCGTCGTGGCGGGGCTGACGCAGATGGAACACTGGGACGGCACCGACGATCGAGGGCGTCCGGTGGCGGCGGGAGTCTATTTCTACCGGCTGCGCGCGGGCGGACACGAGCTCGTGCGCCGTCTCGTGCTCGTGCGCTGATCGCGCCGGCCGGCCGCGGGCCCTTGTCCCGGGCCGGACGAACCAAGCAGGGGGGAGTCGCATGTCGGGTCATTCGAAATGGGCGACCATCAAGCGGAAGAAAGCCGCGACGGACGCCAAGAGGGGCAAGGTCTTCACGAAGTACATCAAGGAGATCATCGTCGCCGCGCGCGCGGGGGGTGGCGACCAGAACGCGAATCCGCGCCTGCGCACCGCCGTCCTGGGCGCGAAGTCGGTGAACATGCCGGCCGACAACATCGAGCGCGCGATCAAGAAGGGGACCGGCGAGCTCGAAGGGGTGAACTACGAGGAGGTCACGTACGAAGGGTACGGGCCGGGCGGCATCGCGATCCTGATCGAATCCCTCACCGACAACCGGAACCGCACCACGGGTGAGATCCGCCACATCCTCACGAAGGCCGGCGGCCGCATGGCCGAGGCCGGCTCGGTGCAGTGGATGTTCCACGCCAAAGGACAGGTCGCCGTCCCGCGCGCCGCGGTCGACGAGGACACCCTCATCGAGCTGGTGCTCGACGCCGGCGCCGAGGACGTGACGACCGACGACCCGGACCACTACGAGATCACGACGCCGCTCGCGCAGCTCGAGGCGGTGAAGGCCGCCCTCGCCAAGAAGGGGATCACCCCCTCGTCGGCCGAGGTCGCCAAGGTGCCGCAGAGCACGATCGCTCTTTCCGAGAAGGATGCCGAACAGGCCTTGAAGCTCATGGAGGCGCTCGAGGACCATGACGACGTCCAACGGATCTCGTCCAATCTCGACATCGCGGACGAGGTCCTCTCGAAGCTCCAGCAATAACGGCAAAGCACCGGCGCTCGAGCCGGCTCCGCTCCGCGCGTCGGGTACGCTCATCCTCGGGATCGACCCCGGCAGCCGCGCGACCGGCTACGGGCTGGTGCGTCTCGAGGGAAGCCGGATCCACTACGAGCGCTCGGGCGCCATCGCGCCCAAGGGGTCGCTCTCCTTCCCGGACCGGCTCCTCGCCGTGTACGAGGCGCTCGCGCTCCTCCTCGAGGAGGCCGCCCCGGACGAGGTGGCGGTCGAGACCGCATTCGTGCGGAAGAGCGCCCAGGCGGCGCTCCAGATCGGACACGTCCGCGGCGTCGTGCTCCTCGCCGCCCGCCGGAGCGGGGCCGCGATCTATGAGTACACGGCCCCCGAGGTGAAGATGGCCGTCGTTCGCCAGGGGGCCGCGGCCAAGGTGCAGGTCGCGTTCATGGTCCGCCGCCTCCTGCCCGCGCTCGCGGCGCGGCCCAAGGTCACCGAGGACGAGGCCGACGCCCTGGCGGTCGCCCTCTGCCACGCCCACCGCGCACCCACCCGGAGACTCCGATGATCGACGCCGTGAGCGGAACGCTGGTCTCGAAGACGCCCACCTCGGCCGTGGTCCGGCTCGGGGGATTCCACATCCGCCTCAACATCTCGGTCTCCTGCTTCGAGACGCTCCCCGCGCTGGGGCAGAACCTCTCGCTCCTCAGCTATCTCCACGTGCGCGAGGACGTCCTCCAGCTCTACGGCTTCGCCGACGACGTGGAGCGCGACCTCTTCGAGCGGCTGATCTCGGTCTCGGGCATCGGCCCGCGCCTCGCCGTCGGCATCCTGAGCGGCGCGACCGCGGCCCGCGTCCGCGAGGCGCTGCAGGCCGGCGACGCCGAGTTCCTCCAGACCCTCCCCGGCGTGGGGAAGAAGCTCGCGCAGCGCCTCGTCGTGGAGCTGGGGGAGCGCCCCGCGGCGGGAGCGGCCCTGGCGAAGGCCGCGGGGACCCCGGGGGCGCTCGGCCTTCACGCGACGGTCGCCTCCGACGCGGCCGCGGCGCTCGTCGCGCTCGGTTTCTCGCGGAGCGGCGCCATGGGCGCGGCCCAGGACGCGGCGCAGGAGCTCGGCGCCGCCGCCACCGTCGAGGCGGTCGTGCGGCGGGCATTGCAGCAGAAGGTGCGCTAGCCTAACCTTCGGCCGTCCACCTCCACCCGGAGCCCGGCATGCCCCGACCCGTTCCACCCGATCCGAAGCGGAAGCGCGCGGCCGCCGCGAGCGGCGCGGGCGCTCCCGGCGTGTCTCCGGCCCGCGAGCGCGTCACCGACCCCGAGCCGGTCGGGAACGACCGCGAGCTCGAGGGGAGCCTTCGGCCGCGAAGGCTCGCCGAGTTCACGGGGCAGGACGGGCTGCGCGAGCAGCTCCGGATCGCGACCGAGGCGGCGCGCGCCCGCGGCGAGGCGCTCGACCACATCCTCTTCCACGGCCCGCCCGGGCTCGGGAAGACCACCCTCGCCTCGGTCCTCGCGGCCGAGATGGACGTCCCCTTCGTCCAGACCTCCGGCCCGGTGCTCGAGCGCGCGGCCGACCTCGCCGGGATCCTCACGAATCTCGAGGAGCGCGGGATCCTCTTCATCGACGAGATCCACCGCATGAATCCGGTCGTGGAGGAGTACCTCTATCCCGCGATCGAGGACTTCCGGCTCGACATCATGATCGACCGCGGGCCGAACGCCCGGAGCGTGCGGATCGACCTGAAGCGCTTCACGCTGGTCGGGGCCACCACCCGCACCGGCCTCCTGAGCGCTCCCCTCCGGGGCCGCTTCGGGATGTCGGCCCGGCTCGACTACTACTCGCGGGAGGAGCTCGCCCGCATCATCCGCCGCTCGGCCTCGATCCTCGGGGTCGCGATCGACGCCGGGGGGGCCCGCGAGCTCGCCTCGCGCTCCCGCGGGACGCCGCGCGTCGGCAACCGGCTTCTCCGGCGGGTCCGGGACTACGCCGAGACGCGCGCCGACGGGACGGTCACGACCGACGTGGCCCGGGCCGCCCTGGCCCTGCTCGAGGTGGACGCCCGGGGCCTGGACGACATGGACCGGCGGATGCTCGAGGCGATCGTGGTGAAGTACGGCGGCGGCCCGGTCGGCCTCGCGACCCTGGCGGTGGTGGTCGGCGAGGAGCCCGACACGCTGGAGGACGTCTACGAGCCCTACCTGATCCAGGAGGGGTTCCTGAAGCGCACCCCCCGGGGACGCGAGGCGACCGACCTCGCCTTCGCCCACCTGGGGCGGTCCCGGACCGGCACGCCCGCGAATCCCGACCCCGCCTCCGGCGAGCAGCAGCGGCTCGACGGCTTCTAGACAACCGTAAGAAATCCGCGCAGAAGCCGTTCCGTTCGCTTTTTCCGCCTTGGTCCTCTCCCTGCCCAAGGCTATCCTCAATGTCCGTTTCTGACCGCGTTTCCTCGCGCGGATCGGTGCTCGGTTGCCGGCGGGTCCGGTTCGCCTGGAAAGAGAGGAGTTCGCATGAGTGCCACGTCTACCGCCGCGAGCCGCATTCCCGACATCGTCCAGCGACACGAGCGCGAGCTGCTCGCCGACTGGATCCAGCTCCAGGTCTCGGCGCTCGGGGACCATCCTGATCGGGGCCGCGAAGAGGAGCTGAAGGAGCAGTCGCGGCAATTCCTTCGCCATTTCGCGGCGAGCCTCCAGGCGGGAGCCGACGTGCGGGGGCCGGCCGGAGGTGAGATCCGCGAATTCCTCAACGAGTTGTCCCGCGAGCGGGCGGCCCAGGGATACACGCCGAACGAGACCGCCACGTTCGTCTTCTCGCTGAAGCAGCCGCTCTTCACGCGCCTCCGCCAGGAGCTGGCGCGCGATCCCGATCAGCTCGCCGACCAGCTCTGGGCGGCGACGCTCCTCCTCGACCAGCTCGGCCTCTACACTTCCGAGTTTCACCAGAAGAGCCGCGAAGAGACGATCCGCCGCCAGGAAGCGGAGATGGTCGAGCTCTCGACCCCGGTGGTCGAGCTCTGGGAGGGGATCCTAGCGCTCCCCGTGATCGGCACGCTCGACTCGGGCCGAGCCCAGGTCGTGATGGAGAACCTGCTCCAGAAGATCGTGGAGACCGGGTCGTCGTACGCGATCATCGACATCACCGGCGTGCCGACCGTCGACACCCTCGTGGCGCAGCACCTCCTCAAGACCATCTCGGCGGCCCGGCTGATGGGGGCCGAATGCATCATCAGCGGCATCCGCCCCCAGATCGCCCAGACCATCGTCCACCTCGGGGTCGAGCTGCAGGGCGTCGCCACGAAGTCCACCCTGGCCGACGCGTTCGCGATCGCCCTCGCGCGGCGCGGCCTCACGGTCGTGAGCCGGAACGGCGTCGCGCCGGCGCCGGACACGCGGCGCTGATCCGGCCGTGGAACGGATCCCGATCCTCAAGATGGGCGACTGCCTGCTCGTCACGATCCAGGTGGACATGCACGACCGGCTCGCGATGACGCTCCAGGACGACCTCACGACACGGATCTCCGAGACGCGGGCGCGCGGCGTGGTGATCGACATCTCCGCGCTCGAAGTGGTCGATTCCTTCATCGGGAGGGTCCTCGCCAACATCGCCGCCATGGCTCGCGTGCTCGACGCCGTGACGGTCGTGGTCGGCATGCAGCCGGCCGTCGCGATCACCCTGGTCGAGCTGGGTCTCTCGCTCCCCGGCGTGCGCACCGCGCTGAACGTGGAGCGCGGCATGGACCTGATTCGCGGCGCGCTGGAGGATGTCGGGGATCTCCATGACCGTTCTCAGGGATGAGATCCTGGAAGTTCGATCGTCGCAGGACGTGGTGGCCGTGCGGCAGATGGTGCGTGAGTGGGCGGTCGGCGCCGGATTCAGCCTCGTGGACCAGACCAAGATCGTCACGGCGGCGAGCGAGCTGGCTCGCAACACGCTGACGCACGGCGGGGGCGGCTCGGTCCGGCTCGAGGTGCTGAATGACGGGAGCCGTCGCGGGCTGCGTGTCGTGTTCGAGGACCAGGGCCCCGGCATCCCGGACGTGGAGCAGGCGATGCGGGACGGGTTCACCACGGCGGGAGGTCTGGGGCTGGGGCTGGGAGGCGCGAAGCGCCTCTCCAACGATTTCGAGATCCATTCCGAACCCGGGCGCGGCACGCGCGTCGCGATCACACGGTGGAAGTGACGGGACACCAGGCCATCTCCGTCCGGGAGATGAGCCAGGCCGGGCAGGCGCGCCGCACGGCGGTCGTTCTCGCCGAGCGGCTCGGCTTCGATCCCGAGCAGAGCGGCCGGCTGGGGCTGGTCGTGACGGAGGCGGCCACGAATCTCGTAAAGCACGCGCAGGGGGGGGAGATCGTCCTCGGCCCCTCGCGCGAGGAGGAGGCGCGTGGTGTGGAGGTCCTCGCGATGGACCGCGGCCCGGGTATTCGGGACCTGGACCGCGCCTTTGGCGACGGCTACTCGACGTCGGGCAGCATGGGCTCCGGGCTCGGCGCCATCCGGCGGAACGCCTCGCTGTTCGATCTCTACTCGAGCGAATCGGGGACGATTCTCTTCGCCCGCGTCGGGACCCACCCGGGACACGGCGCGGATGCGCCGGACCGGCATGCGGGCAAGGAGTTGTTCGAGGTGGGTGCGGTCTGCGTCCCCTGTCCCGGGGAGACGGTCTCGGGGGACGCCTGGGCCATCGCCCGGACCGTCGGGCGCATCCACGTCCTCCTCGCCGACGGGCTGGGCCACGGCCAGGACGCGCACGTGGCCTCCAGCCTCGCCGCCCAGATTTTTTCCGAGAACGCCAGCGACGAGCCCGTGGAGCTGATCCGCCGCCTGCACGACGCGCTCCGGCCCACGCGCGGCGCGGCCGCGGCCGTCCTCGAGCTGAATCTGGCCGAGCGCACCGCGTGCCTTGCGGGGATCGGGAACATCTCGGCCGTGATTCTCGCCGACGGCACCCAGCGCTCGATGGTCTCGCACCACGGGGTCCTGGGGCATTCGACGCATCGCGTCCACGAGTTCGTCTACCCCTGGCCTCCGCGCGCCCTCGTGGTGCTCCACTCGGACGGAATCGGAACCCACTGGGACCTGGCCCGGTATCCGGGCCTCATGCGGCGCCATCCCACCTTGATCGCGGCGGCGCTCTACCGCGACTTCCATCGCCAGCGGGACGACGCTACCGTCGTGGCGCTCCGGGAGAGCGCATGAACACGCACATCCTCTCGCTCGCGATCCGTCAGGAGCTGGACGTCGTGCTCGCGCGCCAGCGCGCCCGACGGATTGCGGGGATGCTCGGTTTCGACGCTCAGGACCAGGTCCGGATCGCGACCGCCGTTTCGGAGATCGTGCGCAACGCCGTCGCCTACGCGTCGCGGGGCACCGTCGACTTCGGCCTGGAGGGGACGACGGAGCCCCAGGTCTTCGTGATCCGCGTGGCCGACGGGGGGCCGGGAATTCGGCACCTCGCCCAGATCCTCGAGGGGCGCTACCGCTCAACGACCGGCATGGGAATCGGCATCGTGGGCGCGCGGCGGCTCGTCGACCACTTCGTCATCGGCTCCGAGCCCGGCCACGGCACGTGCGTCACCATGAAGAAGCTGATTCCGGCGGGTCGCGGGCTCGCGGGCCCGCGCGAGGTCGCCGCCATCGCGGAGGCCCTCGCTCGGGAGAGGCCGGAGGGGACCCTGGAGGAGATCCAGCGGCAGAACCAGGAGCTGCTCGCGACCATGGCCGAGCTGGAGAAGCGGCAGGACGAGCTGATGACGCTCAACCAGGAGCTGGAGGACACGAATCGGGGCGTCGTCGCGCTCTACGCCGAGCTGGACGAGAAGGCCGACCACCTGCGCCGCGCGGACGAGCTCAAGTCGAAGTTCCTCTCCAACATGTCGCACGAGTTCCGGACCCCGGTGAACTCGATCCAGGCGCTCGCCTGGATGCTGCTCGAGCACACCGACGGACCGCTGAGCCCGGAGCAGGAGCGCCAGGTGACGTTCATCCGGCGCGCGGCCGACGAGCTGTCCGAGCTCGTGAACGATCTCCTCGATCTCGCGAAGGTGGAGGCCGGGAAGATCGAGGTGCGTCCGACGCTGTTCGAGGTCTCGAATCTGTTCGGCGCGCTGCGCGGGATGCTGCGGCCGCTCCTGCTCAACTCCTCGGTCTCGCTGGTATTCGAGGAGTCCGAGGGAATCCCGCCCCTCTTCACCGACGAGGGGAAGGTCTCGCAGATCCTGCGCAACTTCATCTCGAACGCCCTCAAGTTCACGGAGGACGGCCAGGTCCGGGTGACCGCCCGGGTGGTGGACGAGGCGCGCATCCGCTTCGAGGTGCACGATACGGGAATCGGAATCGCCCCCGAGGACCAGGAGCGGGTTTTCCAGGAGTTCACGCAGATCGACAGCGCGCTCCAACGTCGCGTGCGCGGAACGGGCCTCGGTCTCCCGCTCTGCCGGAAGCTCGCCGAGCTGCTCGGAGGCACGGTCTCCGTGCGGAGCGAGCTGGGCGCCGGCTCTACCTTCTACGCCGAGATTCCGATCGCGTATGCCGAGACTCCCTCCGCGCCGTCCTTGACCTGGGAGCCGTTGCCGGGGCGCATCCCGGTCCTGGTCGTGGAGGACTCGGCAGGGGAGGCGATGCTCTACGAAAAGTACCTCGCGGCCGCGGGCTATCAGATGCTCCACGCGCGCACCGTCCGTTCGGCGCGCGAGGCCCTCGCGCTCATCCGGCCGGCCTTGATCGTGCTGGACGTGCTCCTCAAGGGGGAGGACACCTGGGCGTTCCTGACCGAGCTGCGTCGCCGTCCCGAGACGGAGCACACCCCGATCCTCATGGTGAGCAGCGTGGAGGATCCCGCCAAGGGAATCGCGCTCGGCGCGGACGCGTACATCGTCAAGCCGATCGACCGGCAGCGGCTGATCCGGCAGGTGGCCGAGATGACCGGGACCCGCGAGGTGCGCCGCATCCTCGTCGTGGACGACGAGGAGATCTCGCGTTATCTCATCCGCCAGAGCCTCGCCGCCCCGCACATCGAGGTGGTCGAGGCGCGGACGGGAGCCGAGGCGCTGCGCGCCGCCGCGCTGGACCCTCCGGGAGCGATCTGCCTCGACCTCCGGATGCCGGACCAGGACGGAGAGGACGTCCTTCGTCACTTGAAGAGCGACCCCGCCACCCGCGACATCCCGGTGTTCGTGGTCACGTCGAAGGCGCTCGACGGCAACGAGCGCGAGCGGCTTCTCCTCATGGCCACCGACGTGATCTCGAAGGAGACCCTCTCCCACGAGCGGATCCTGCCGCGGGTGGAGGAAGCGATGCGGCAGTCCGCCGCGTAGAGGAGAACTGATGTCCGAGCCGCGAGAGCTCATCCTGATCGCCGACGACAACGAGACGGCCCGCTACCACAAGGAGAGGATCCTCACCCGCGCCGGATACGACGTGATCCACGCCGCGGACGGCCTCGCGGCGCTCCGGATGGTGGCCGAGCGGGAGCCGCGCGTCGTCGTGCTCGACGTGAAGATGCCGGGCCTCGACGGATGGGAGGTCTGCCGCAGGATCAAGGCCGATCCGGGCACCTCCTCGACGCTCGTGCTGCAGGTCTCGGCCACCTACGTGACCGACGCCCACACGGTGCGCGCCCTCGAGGGGGGCGCCGACGCCGCGCTCACGGAGCCGGTCGAGCCGGCGGTGCTGGTCGCGACGGTCCGCTCCCTGCTCCGGGTCCGCGCCGCCGAGGATTCGCTGCGCGCGGCGCTCGCGGGAGAGCAGCTCGCGCGGAACGCGGCGGAGGCGGCGCGCGCGGCGATCGAGGCGGCGAACCAGAGCAAGGACGAGTTCCTCGCCACGCTTTCGCACGAGCTGCGCTCGCCGCTCGGCACGGTCCTCTCCTGGGTCACGCTCCTGCGCGGCGCGCGGGGGGACGAAGCTCAGCTCGTGCGGGGGCTCGACGTGATCGAGCGCAACGTCCGGCTGCAGATCAAGCTGATCGACGACCTCCTCGACGTCTCCCGCATCGTGTCGGGGAAACTGCGGCTCGACGTGGGACTGGTCGAGCTCGAGCCGATCATCGCGGCGGCGATCGTGAACATCCGGGCCGCCGCCGAGGCGAAGCACGTCCGGATCGAGTCGGTGGTGGACGGGACGGTGGGGCCGGTCTGGGGAGACGCGACACGGCTGCAGCAGGTCGTCTGGAATCTGCTCTCCAATTCCGTCAAGTTCACTCCGCGCGACGGGACGGTGCGCGTGAGCGTGCGCGGGACCGACTCGGGCGTGGTCATCGAGGTGTCGGATACCGGTATGGGGATCGCGTCAGAGTCGCTATCCAAGATCTTCGAGCGTTTCCAGCAGGTCGACCCCTCGACGACCCGATCCCAGAGCGGGCTCGGCCTCGGCCTCTCCATCGTGCGGCACATCGTGGAGCTTCACGGGGGCACCGTGGAGGCAAAGAGCCCCGGCCTCGGAGGCGGCGCCACGATGACCGTGAATCTCCCCTACGCCGAGGCGCGCGGTCTCGCGTCGCAGATCTCCGGCGGCGCGTCGATGCCGCTCCTGCCTCCGCCGCCCGGGCTGCAGGGCACCCACGTGCTCGTGGTCGAGGACGATCCCGACGCCCTCGAGGCGATCTCGGCCGTCCTCAAGCGCGCCGGCGCGGAGGTCACGTCGGTGAAGTCGGTTCCCGAAGCGCTCATCGCGCTCGGGCGCAGCCGGACCGACGTGCTCGTGAGCGACATCGCGATGGCCGGGATGGACGGGATCACGCTCATCCGCGCGATCCGCGAGCGGAGCCAGCAGCGCGGCGGCGAGGTGCCCGCGCTCGCGCTCACCGCCTACACGGGAGGGGAGACCCAGCGGCGCGCGCTCGAGGCCGGCTTCCAGGCGTATCTCACGAAGCCGATCGACGCGTCGGATCTCGTCTCGGCGGTCGGATCCCTCGCGCGCGCCGAACGCCAGCGGCGTTAGTCACACGGCGCCGCAAGGCGCCGGGGCCGAGGCGGCACCCACTGTGAGCGGCGGGTCCCTTTCCACCTCCGATTTCGGGTACGTGCTTCCGGCCGACCGGATCGCGCAACACCCAGCCGCCACGCGCGACGAATCACGCCTTCTGGTCTTGCGGCGCGACGGCGGCCCGCTCGAGCACCGGCGCTTCCGCGACCTCCCCGAGTACCTCGGGTCGGGAGATCTCCTCGTCGTGAATGACACGCGGGTCATCCCGGCCCGGCTCTTCGCGAAGACGCCGCGCGCAGCCGGCTGTGCTATGCCGCGCGACGTGGAGCTCCTGCTCGTGCGCGAAGAGCCGGCCGTTCCTCCCGAGCGGATCTGGCTCGCGCTCGCGCGCCCGGCACGCCGGCTTCGAGTGGGCCTGCCCCTCGCCTTCACCGATCCGGCCTGGACGGCCACCGTGTCGGGGGTCGGGGAGCGCGGAACCCGGCGCGTCGCCTTCCGGCCCCACGGCGACCTCTCGTTCGAGGGCTGGCTCACGCGCGTGGGGCACGTGCCGATTCCGCCCTACATCGAGCGGCCCGACGGGACGGAGGATCGCGAGCGCTACCAGACCGTCTATGCCCGCGAGCCCGGGTCGGTCGCGGCGCCCACCGCGGGCCTCCACTTCACCGAGGCGACGCTCGAGGCCTGCCGGGCGCGCGGCGTCGCGGTCGGGGCGGTCACGCTGCACGTGGGGCCGGGAACCTTCCGTCCCGTCGCGACCGAAGATCCGCGCGAGCACGCGCTCGACCCCGAGGCGTACCGCGTCCCGCCGGAGACGGTGGAGGCGCTCCGCGCCGCGCGCGCGGCGGCCGCGGGAGAACCGCCTCGCGCGGAGCGTGGTCGCGTGGTCGCGGTCGGAACGACCGCCGTCCGCGCCCTCGAGTCCTGGGCGATCGAGGGGGAGCCCGCCGATGGCGCCTGGCGTGAGACGTCGCTCTTCATCCTTCCGGGTTTTGGGTTTCGGGTCGTCCGGGCGATGGTCACGAATTTCCACCTGCCGCGGTCGAGCCTGCTCTTCCTGGTGTCGGCTCTGGCGGGGAGAGAGCGGATCCTCGCGGCGTACGAGGAGGCGGTGCGGGAAGGGTACCGGTTCTATTCCTATGGGGACGCGATGCTGATCCTGTGAGCGGCCTCGCCACCTCACCGTGGCGGGGCTGGGGGGGGAGGCGGCGCGGGCGCGCCGCTCCCCGTCCCGTGCGCCTCTAGGGGGCCGGCTTCCGGGCCCGTACGAACGCCCCCATGAACTTGCCGTCGATCTGCTTCGCGACGACGTCGGGGTCGAGACCCTGCGCCGCGAGGAATCCCTTGGCGTCGCCCACGTCGTAGACGCGCGTCGGCTCGACCGACACGTCCCTGAAGCCGGCGCGCTCGAGCCGCGCCACGTATTCGGATTCTTCCATGGCGCCGGCCACGCACCCGACCCAGAGCTCCACGCTCTTTCGGATCTCGGCCGGCACCGGTCCCCGGACCACGATGTCGGAGACGGCGAAGCGTCCGCCCGGCTTCAGCACCCGGTAGGCCTCGGCGAGCGCCCGGTCCTTGTCCTCCGAGAGGTTGATCACGCAGTTCGAGATGATCACGTCGACCGACGCCTCGGGGAGCGGGATCGCCTCGATCTCGCCCTTCAGGAACTCGACGTTCGTCACACCCGCCTCGGCCTGGTTCTTCCGGGCGAGCGCGAGCATCTCGTCGGTCATGTCGAGGCCGTAGGCCTTCCCCGTCGGACCGACCCGCCGGGCGGAGAGGAGGACGTCGATGCCTCCGCCCGAGCCGAGGTCGAGGACGGTCTCGCCGGCGCTCAGCTCGGCGAGGGCGGTCGGATTCCCGCACCCGAGCGAGGCGCGGACCGCGCCCTCCGGGAGGGAGCCCTTCTGGGTCTCGTCGTAGAGGTTCGAGGTGATCGGGTCGGCGGTCGAGGACTCCGCGCTGCAGCAACTCGGGCCGCAGCAGGAGCTCGTCGTTTCCTGGGCCCGCTTTGCGGCTTCGCCGTACTTCTCGCGCACGACTTCCTTCAGGCTGCTCATCGTCATCTCCTTTTCGGCGGGGGGCAGCACGCCACCACCGCCTCTGCCTGGACGGCGTTTCGGGAACAGCATGTGGCAAAGAGAAATCCAAGCAGCTCCTGGAGCGCGGCCGTGTCCGCCGCGTAGCGCAGGAACGTGCTCTCGCGCTGCACCGTGACCAACCCCTCGGCCCGGAGGCGCTCCAGGTGGTGGGACAGGGTCGAGGCGGGAATGCCGAGCTCCGACTGGATCTCGCCCACCACCATCCCCTCCGGGTGCGCCGAGAGGAGCAGGCGCAAAATCTGCAGCCGGACCTCGGTGCCGAGGGCCGCGAGCATGTCGGCGTAGCGCGCCAGCCGCTCCGGCGAAGGTTCGGGTTGCTTGGCCCGGGTGCTCATACTTCTATGATTCCAGAAATATCGAAATAGTTCCAGGGAAATTTCATCCGCCCCTGCGGAGATCCTCGGCGAGCTCGTCCGGCAGCTCGCTCGCGCGGATCGCCTGCATCGCGCGCTCGATGTCGTATTCGACCCGGACGAAGGTCACGGTCGGCCGGTCGTCCCCGGCCCCGAGCAGCACGTACCCGGCCCGCCAGTCGCCGTCCTTGGGCTTTCCGACCGAGCCGGTGTTCAGGAAGTGCATTCCTCCGACCTCGCGGAGCCATGGGCGGTGCGTGTGCCCGAACGCGATCGTGTCGCCCGGCTTCATCCCGGCGATGCCGGCCATCTGGAGACAGAACGGATCCCCCCGGTCCTCGGTCCAGTAGAGAGTGTTCGAGGTGGGGCTTCCATGCACCAGCGTCAGCCGCGGCTTCCCCGTCAGGTGGCCGCCGAAGGGCCAGAGATCCAGGCGGAAGGGGAGGCTTCCGAGGAAGCGCTTCGTCTCCGGCGTGACGTGCGCCCGCGTCCACTCGTAGCTCTGGTGCGCGTGCTCCTCCTGGCGCGGGTTCTCGTACCGGCAGCCGCAGTGTTTGTAGTCGGTCGCGGTCGTGGAGTCGTAGTTCCCGGCGATCCCCACGATCCCCCGCTCGCGCAGGAGCGCCACCACCTCGTTCGGCCAGGGCGCGTAGCCCACCAGATCGCCGAGGTGGTGGATCGCGTCGACGTCGGCCCGGCGGTCGATGTCCGCGAGCACGGCCTCCAGCGCGGGGAGGTTCGCGTGGATGTCGGAGATCAGCGCATACTTCACCCCAGCATCCCCTTGAGCCTCTCCGCGGATGGTACGCGCCCGGCGACCTTGAGGACTCCGTTCACGACGAGGGCCGGAGTGGACATCACGCCGTAGCTCAGGAGCTTCTCGACGTCGGAGACCTTCTCGAGCTCGTATTCGATCCCGAGCTCACGGGCCGCTTGCTCCACGCGCCGGTAGAGCGCATCGCACTTCTGGCAACCAGGGCCGAGCACCTCGATGTGCGTCATTGGCGAGTGCCTTTCGAGCGTTCCGCTCCGTCAGATGAATGCGTTGAAGAGATAGCCGACCAGAATGATTCCAAGCGCCACGATGCCGACGAACGCTCCCATCAGAACCGGGCGAAGCACGCGTCGCAGGATGATCACCTCAGGAAGCGAGAGCGCGACGACCGCCATCATGAACGCGAGCACCGTGCCCAGGGCCGCGCCCTTCTCGAGCAGTGAGTGCACGACGGGGATGATGCCGGCCGCGTTCGAGTACATCGGAATCCCCAGGAGAACCGCGAGCGGGACCGACCACCAGGCCCCCTTCCCCATGAACGAGGCCATGAAGTTCTCGGGCACCCAGCCATGGATTCCAGCCCCGACGGCGATGCCGGCGAGCACGAATGGCCACACGCTTCCCGCGATTTCCCGGACCGCATCGAGGCCCGCATGGATCCGCTCTCCGCGAGTCGGCGGCGCGGTCGGGGTCGCCTGGGACGCGAGGCGGGTGCCATAGACCCAGGGCTCGACGTGACGCTCGAGGCGAAGCCGTCCGATCACCCAGCCCGAGATGATCGCGACCATCAACCCGGTTGCGAGGTACAGCCCCGCCACCTTCCACCCGAAGAGGGCGAACAGGAGCGCCAGGGCCACCTCGTTCACCATGGGGGCCGCGATGAGGAACGAGAAGGTGACGCCCAGGGGAATTCCAGCCGTCAGAAAGCCGATGAAGAGAGGCACCGCAGAGCAGGAGCAGAACGGCGTCGCAATGCCGAGGCTCGCGGCGAGCACGTTTCCAACCGTCTCGTTCCTGCCGGCCAGGAGGGCTCGGGTGCGCTCCGGAGTGATGTAGGTGCGCAGGATCCCGATGGAGAACACGACGAAGGCGAGCAGGAAGAGCACCTTGGGAGCTTCGTAGACGAAGAATTCGACCGCGCTCCCCAGGTGCGTCCCCCGCTCCAAGGCAAGAACGCGGTACGCGAGCCAGGTCGAGATGCGGGGCAGCCATGGATAGAGGGCAGCGCCCGTGAGCAGCGACAGGGACACCAGAAGAACCAGGGAACGACGCTCGCCTGATGCCCGAGCCCTTGGCCCGGGCGCGGGCGCGAGGACAGCCCCGCGCGACTGGGCTCCGCGCGTGGTGCTCACGGCTTCACCGCCGCCGGGGTCGCACCCTGCGGCAGGGACGGGAACCAGTGCCGCGTCCGGTTGCAGGCCGCGCACACGGAGAGCATGACCGGCACTTCCACCAGGACGCCGACCACCGTGGCCAGCGCGGCTCCCGACTCCGGCCCGAAGAGCGTGATCGCGACCGCCACTGCGAGCTCGAAGAAGTTGCTCGCGCCGATCAGGGCTCCGGGAGCGGCCACGTTGTGTGGAATTCGGAAGTGGCGCATCAGCCCGTAGGCCAGCCCCGCGTTGAAGTAGACCTGCACCAGGATCGGCACCGCGATGAGGAGCACGTGGATCCAGCGGTGGGTGATGTTCTCGGCCTGGAAGGCGAAGATGAGGACCAGGGTCGCGAGAAGAGCCATCGTCGTGATCGGCTGGAAGAACGGCAGGAAGCGCTGGGTGAACCAGGCCTGCCCCTTCGTTCGGAGGAGAACCAGCCGGCTGAAGCCGCCCAGGACCAGCGGGATCACGATGAAGGCCACCACGCTGTAGAGCAGGACCTGGAAGGGCACGTGCAGGCCGCTCGCCCCCGCCACCAGCAGTCCGACGATCGGTGCGAAGAGGATCAGCATGATCAGATCGTTCAGCGCGACCTGAACCAGCGTGTAGGCAGGATCTCCGTCCGTGAGGTAGGACCAGACGAAGACCATCGCCGTGCAGGGTGCGGCCGCGAGGATGATCGTGCCGGCCACGTACTGGTTCGCGAGATCGGGTCCGAGGATCGGGAGGAAGAGGTGCTTGAAGAAGAGCCACCCGAAGAACGCCATCGAGAACGGCTTCACGAGCCAGTTCACGAAGAGGGTGACGAGGATCCCGCCGGGACGGCGCCGTACCCCGACGATGCTCGCGAAATCGATCTTGAGCATCATCGGGTAGATCATGAGCCAGATGAGAACCGCGATCGGGAGGTTGATCCGGCTTCCCTGGCCGAATTCGAGCGAGCGCACCTGGGCGACGAAGCCCGGTAGGAGCTTCCCGAGGAGCACTCCGAGCACCATGCACAGGGCGACCCAGAGCGTCAGGTAGCGCTCGAAGAAGGCGAGGCGTTTCGGAGCGGTGCTCATGAGCCGCAGCCGCGTTCTGGGCGCGTGCGGCGCGGGGGAGTCGCGAGCTCGACCAGCGCGGAGGCCATGGCGCGTAGCCCGTCCTCGTGGAGCGTGTAGTACGTCCAGCGCCCCTGGCGCCGATCGCGCACGAGCCCAGCGTCCTTGAGCGTTTTCAGGTGGAAGGAGAGCAGGGACTGACCGAGCTCGAGCTGTTCCGTGAGCTCGCAGACGCAGCGCTCGCCGGAGCGGAGAATCTCGAGGATCCGCAGTCGCGTTGGATCGGACAGGCTGTGGAACTGGGCGGCCTGGGGGCGTCCGCTTTCGATCTTCCGCATGGCCGGAGTATGCATCAACACTTCTTGATTAATCAACCGCTCTTGATGAATCCGCACCGGCGCACCCGCCGTCCGCTTCGAGTCGCCGAGTGTATCCCTGCCCGGCCCAGATCCGTCTCAGGAGTTGGAGGAGGTGATTTTCGGATCACCTCTACAGATGCAACCCCAATCCGGAAGGGAGGATCGACCGATGTATCAACTCACCGCCGCGGAGCGGGCGCTGGTGGCGCTCGGCGCTGCTCTGAGCAGCAACCGCCGGCCCTGCGTCCAGGCACAGGTCTCTGAGGCGCGCATGGCCGGCCTCAGCGAGAGCCGGATCCAGGAGGCTCTCGAGGTGGCTGACCGGGCCCGGCAGGGCGATTCGTCCGAACAGGACCAGGTCAAGCCCGGCTGCTGCCCGTAGCCGAGCACGAAGCGTCTCGCTCCTTGGAGAGCGATAAGGTTCGCACTCAGCGAAGAAGGAGGTGCAGTGCCATGAAGGTTCTCATCGTGTGTCTGTCGATGCTCGTCGTCGCCGGCATCGTGCTGGCGCTCTCGCCCGTTCGGATCGGCTGGTTCGCGCCGCTCGGCTTCTGCGGGGTCTTTCCCCTGATCGCGATCGGCATGATGGCTCTGTGCGCCGTGGCATTCGTGGTCATGCGCCTCGGCTTCTGCCGGACAGGCAGCGCGCCCTGGTGGCGCCGGCCGCCTTCGAAGTCCTGATTGCCACGACGGCGGTCGCGATCTAGAGTGGGGTGGTTCCTTCATCCGGCCGGGTCTCCGACGGTCGGATG
This sequence comes from Bacteroidota bacterium, assembly GCA_050257045.1. Lineage (GTDB taxonomy): Bacteria > Eisenbacteria > RBG-16-71-46 > SZUA-252 > SZUA-252 > DASQJL01. Next base: position 18,484 of record JBLMWD010000058.1, read on the forward strand.
AAGGGTAGTTTCCGCAGGAGGGAAATGTGGGATCCTCCGGCAACCCCGCTTCTCCCGAACAGGTCGCCCAAGAGCTGTCGGGACCTCTGCATCGATATCTCCAGCGTTACTCCGGCAGTGACACCGTCGCGGACGATCTTCTCCAGGAGACTCTGATCCGGATCGTGCGCGGACTGCCCGCCTTCGAGGGACGCGCCAGCCTGAAGACGTGGGCGTTTTCGATCGCGACCCGTGTCGCCGCCGACCACTTCCGCAAACCGGCCAATCGAGCGCACATCGTCGAGATCGACGAATGCGCGGAATTCCCGGACGCCGAGAGCGGCGTCGACGAGCAGCTCGTCGCCGGCGAGATGAACGCATGCATCCGCCAAGTCGTCGAGAGCTTGCCGGAGGACTATCGCGCGGCGCTCGTTCTTCATGACTGGGAGGGCCTGACGGCCGCACAGATCGCCGAGGTGTGCGGTTGCTCGGTAGCGACGGCGAAGATCCGGATCCATCGCGCGCGTCTGAGGTTGAAGGATGCATTGGAGCGAGAGTGCGACTTCTACCACGACAGCGGGAGCGTGCTCCGGTGTGACCGCAAGAGTGACGAATAGCCAGTTCGCTCACCGCGGCTACGACAGGACCCTGAACCTCGGCCACCGCCTGACCCGGTGCCCCTGAGCCGGTGCCCCTGGGCCACCGCCCGCCCCCCAACCCCACCGACTTCGTTCTGCACGATGCCTCGCATTTCGCTCAAGTTTTCGCCGCGCCTGCCGATGTCGAGCGCCCCACGACATCCTCCACTCGAATCCGGTAAGTAGCTGGGACGACACCCCTTCCCGCGCCGGTCATTTCCTTCCCGTCGCCCGGCACGCCCGTTGCCTTTTGCCTCGGCGTGGCGGGCTTGCCGCCGCCCGGATCGGACGATCCGGCGCAAGGGGGAAGGGAGACCGAACATGCCTCGCACCGCGAAGAACCAGAGTCGCAAGTCACGCCCGCACCACGCCGCCTCGCGCGCCGCGGCCGCCGTCGATCGCGCGCTCGTGCGCCGCTACCTCGCGTTCGTCCGCGCCGTCGTCGGCACGACCAAGCCGGCGACCCGCTGAGTCCATCCATGAGCCGTCTGCTCACGCCCGAAGAGATCGCCGCGCTCCGCGTGAATCCCGGATTCGTACCGGCGCCGCGCGAGCGGTACCACGTCGTGATCGACGCCGGGCACGCGGACCTGACCCAGGAAGAGCTCGACGCGCTCGTGGCCGGCAACGTGATCCCGCTCACGCGGGGCGCCGCGTCGCCGGTCGAGATCGTCGCGAATGGAACCACGGTCGCCTACGGCGACCTGATCACGCTGGACGGCCGCGCGGCCGTCCGCGTCATCGCCCTCGCCGGCGCCGGAACGGATCGGAGGACCTCTCGATGAGCACGCCCTGGATCTTCGCGACCGCGTTCGCCGTCTCCACCGCCGTGATCTACGGGGCCCTGCGCCTCCTCGCCCTACGGCCGAAGGGATCGGCCGCCGAGGACGAAGCGCCGCTGCGCGTCGTGACGCGGACCCGCGTGGGGATCGGTCGCACGCTCGTGCTCGTGGAGGCGGACGGCCGCCGGTTCCTGCTCGGCTCGACGCGCGACCAGTGGAGCGCGCTGGCCGATCTCGGCCGCGCGGGCGCGGCGGAGACCGAGGCCGTGATGGCGGGGATCGAGGAAGAGCTGAAGCGCGCGTCCGACGCCGCGCGCCACCGCCGGCTGCGCTCCTAGCGGCCAGAAGTTGTGCGGCGCCCCGGCGCCGCAACGAGCCTCTGGCCGGCGCCGGAGCGGGGAGCGGGGCGCCGTCCGAAGCAACGCAACGGGTTGGACCTGCGGCATACGAGTTGCCAAGACGTCAGATCAAACGAACCCCAATCGAAGCGAAACGCAGCCCGACGAAGTGAACGCCCGACCGAGGAACGCCCGGACGCCATGACGGAAATCGAGAACAAAGCCGAATCGAAAGAGGAGCGCCGGAAGCGCCCCGCGAAGAAGGCGCGCGCGCCGCGCGCGGCGCGGAAGCCGGTGATCGTTCCGCCGAGCGCCCGGCCGCGCCGCCGCATCGTCGCGGTGACGAGCGGGAAGGGCGGCGTCGGCAAGACCAACATCGTCACGAACCTCGCGATCGCGCTCGCCCGCCAGGGGATCCGAATCCTCGTCGTGGACGGCGATCTCGGGCTCGCGAACGTCGACCTCCTCCTCGGCATCGCGCCGCAGTACGACCTCCAGGACGTGATCCTCGGGAGCCGCACCGTGGCCGACGTGGTTCTCGAAGGGCCGGACGGCATCCGGATCCTCCCGGCCTCGAGCGGCGTCGAGGAGCTCGCCAATCTCGACGAGTACCGCACCGAGGTGCTCATCCGCTCGCTCGCCGAGCTGGAGCGCGACGTCGACCTCATCCTGATCGACTGCCCGTCGGGCATCGGCCGGAACGCGGTCTCGCTCGCGCAGGTCGCCGATCCGATCCTCGTCGTCACCACGCCCGAGCCGACCGCCTTCTCCGACGCCTACGCCATGATCAAGGTGCTGAGCCGCCGGAGCATCCGCTGCGTCCCGGCGCTGGTCGTGAACGAGGCCGCCTCGGAAGAAGAGGCCACCGCCGTCGCCCGGCGCGTCGGATCGGTCGCGAAGCGCTTCCTGAACCTCGACATCGAATACTGGGGCGCGGTCCTGGCCGACGAGTCGGTCCCCAAGTCGGTGCTCCGCCAGGAGCCGTTCCTCTCCACGTATCCCTATTCGCCCGCCGCGGCCGGCATCCACCAGCTCGCGCGCCGGGTGCTCGGCATGGCTCCGAAGGCGACGACGCCCGAGCCCGGGCCGTTCACGGTCGTGACCAGCGACGAAGTGCCGGAGGGCGTCTGACGTGCGCGCCCTGATCGTCCGGCTCACCACGATCGCCGCCGCCGCCGCCGGCCTCCTCTCCGGACTGCTCACCGCGGCCACGCACGCCCCCTGGACGGTCATCGTCCTTCGCGCCGTCGTGGCCTTCGCCCTGGTCGCCGCCGTCGGGATCGGCTTCGGCCTGATTCTCATGAGAACCGCGCTCCGCCGCCATTACGAGGAGGCCCTCGAGGCCTCCCGGCGCCGCGGGAACCGCTAGCCGGGAGAGCGACCATGCCCTTCTCGTCCGTCCTTCACGCCCTCCAGAACCGCTCGCCGCGCTCCAGGAACCGGAGGGAGCGGCAAAAGGAGATCGCGCTCAGCAAGTACGCGCCGCTGGTGAAGTACGTGGTCGACCGGCTCGCGCTCCACCTCCCGAAGTCGGTCGAGCGGGACGACCTCACGTCGGCCGCGATCATCGGGCTCTTCGACGCGCTCGAGAAGTTCGACGCCTCGAAAGGGACCAAGTTCGAGACGTACGCGATCTGGCGGATCCGGGGCGCCATCCTGGACGAGCTGCGCTCGCTCGACTGGGCGTCGCGCTCCATCCGGCGGAAGGCGCGCACGGTGGAGGAGGCGGCCCGCGAGCTGGGGCAGAAGCTGGGGCGCGCGGCCACCGAGGAGGAGGTCGCCGACGCCCTGAACCTGAGCCCGGTCGAGCTCTCCCGCCTCATGGACGAGGTGCACGGCACGGCGCTCCTCTCGCTCTCGAAGGCGGTCTCGACCGAGGACGACCAGGACTACATCCAGCTCGAGGACATCGTGGACGATCCCGCGCAGGCCGACGCCCTCGAGGTGATCGAGAGCGAGCAGGCGCGCGAGGTGCTCCTCGAGACGATCGACGGGCTCCCCGAGCAGCAGCGCCTCGTCGTCGCCCTCTACTACTACGAGGAGATGACGTTGAAGGAGATCGGCGAAGCCCTCCACATCTCCGAGTCCCGCGTCTCCCAGATCCACACGCGCGCCGTGAAGACGCTGAAGGCGCGCCTCGCGCGGGTCTTCTGATGCCCCACGTCTCCGGCGCGGCCGCCCGCGCCGCGATCGCCGCCCGCAACGCCGCCCGCGCCCGCGCCCG
>JBLMWD010000059.1:0-2540 GCA_050257045.1 Bacteroidota bacterium
GCGAGCCGTCGGTGTTCCGGATGTAGACGGAGTGCAACGCGCCGCCGCCGATCCCGGTCTCGTCGAAGAGCACCTTGCCGCCGTCGGCGGAAATGGCGCGCACGAGCGTCCAGTCGAGCCATGTGAGATCGCGGGCGGGCGCGTTGTTCCGGCCGAAGAACTGCGCCCGCGAACGCTCGTTCTCGAGCACGATGAGCGCGGCGCCCTGATGCGAGATGTCCTGCAGCGTCATGTGCCCAGGGATCTCGAGGACCGTCCGCTCGGGGCCTTCCAGTGTCGTCCGGTAGAGCGCGCGCGCCACGCCGGTACTGCGGAACGCGGTGAAGACGATCTCCTTGCCGTCGGGCGTCCATGCGAGGCCGCGCGCGCTGGACCAGTCGCTCGAAAGGATCTTCGCGTTTCCTTCGAGGCCGACCCAGGCGGGCCCGCCCGCGTCGTCGCCGCGGTGCGGATGATCGATGAACGCGATGTGTTTCCCGTCAGGCGAGACGCGCATGTGGCTGACCCACCCCGGCGTCTTGTAGAGCACCTTGCCGATGGGGAACTCGATGCGCTCGAATCCCGCTTCTTCACGCACGATCGCGAGCTGGCGTCCGTCGGGACTCCAGTCGGCTTCGTAGACGCCGTCGAGGATCTCGCGTGGCGCGCCGCCGCCCGCGGGCATGCGCGCGAGCATCCCGCTCCAGATGAAGCCGCCGAGGGTGTGGCGGCGCAGGGACACGGCCATCTCGCCTGAAGGGGAGATGGCGAGGACGTCGGTCTGCGGATAGCCGAGCGCGCGCGATTCGGGGTTGCCGGGGAAGGTCCAGAAGAGCTCGACGGGGCGTCCTTCCCAGGAGCCGCCGTAGCAGATCGCGTGGCCGTCGGGGGCGAAGCGCGCGCCGAGGACGGTGCCTTCGCGGTAGGTGGTGCGATGGAACGTGGGGCGGTGAGTCTCGAGGGCGCTTGCGCCCTCGCCGCCGCCGGAGTCCCCCCGCCGCTCCGCCGCCGCGGCCTCGACCTGCCGGAGCGCGACCGCAAGGTCGTGCGCGCACTGGAAGCGATCCTCCACGTTCTTCTCGAGACACGACTCGACGAGCGTTCCGAGCCCCGGGGCCGCGTCCTCGACGGCGCGGGGAATCTCCGGCGCCGGCTCGTGCAGGATGGCCGCGATCCGATCCGCGGGCGTGGCGCCGTCGAACGCGCGACGGCCGACCACCATCTCGTAGAGGATCGCGCCGACGGAAAAGATGTCGGCGCGTTCATCGGTCGGCTGCTCGCGGATCTGCTCGGGCGCCATGTAGCTCGCGGTGCCCAGGACCGCGCCTGTGGCCGTGATCTGGGTCGCGAGCGCCCCGGTGGCCTGGCTGTCGGGCGTCGGCTCGCCTCGGACGAGCTTCGCGAGCCCGAAGTCGAGGATCTTCACGTGATCGCCGCCCAGGAGCATCACGTTCTCGGGCTTGAGATCGCGGTGCGCAATTCCGTGGGCATGCGCGGCGGCGAGCCCCTCGGCGATCTGGATGCCGATCGCGACCGCCTTGCGCGGCGGGATCGGCCCCTCGTCGATCCGCTTCCGGAGGTCGATGCCGTGGAGCAGCTCGCTCACGATGTACGGCACCTCGGTCGAGAGGTCGACGTCGTGGACCGCGACCACGTTGGGATGGTTGAGCTGACCGGCCGCGCGCGCCTCGCGCTCGAAGCGACGCACGCGGTCGGCGTCCGCGGCGAAGGAGGTGGGGAGGACCTTGATCGCGACCTCGCGGCCGAGGCGGCCGTCGCGCGCGCGATAGACCTCGCCCATGCCGCCACGTCCGATCAGCGATTGGATTTCGTAGGGGCCGAGACGAGTGCCGGATGGGATGGTGTGGGTCGATGCCATGCGATCCCCCCTTGTGCCCGGGGGGATCCCCGATCGGTGGGGAATCGAGCGCCTCGATTATAGCGCCAACCCAGACCGCGCGACTGAGCTGAAAACGGCCCTCGCATTCACCGTCGCCGGTGCTAGGCTCTTCCGGGGGCTGTCCGCCGCGCATCGAACAGCGCGGACGCTCCGAAGCCTTATCCACTCCGCCGGTCCGATGCACGGTCACGGCCCCCGACGCTTCGAACAGCGCAAGGGAGGGGGCCATGAAATTCCGGTATGTCCTCAGCAGTTTCGTCGTCCTCACGTTCGTACTCGCCGCCTTCGTTCTGCCCGGGGCTCTCGCAGCAACGAGCGCCCCGCCCGGCGAGACGCTGAAGAACCTCCAGGCGGCGTACCAAGGCGAGAGCGACGCGGAGGCGCGGTATCTCGCGTTCGCCGAGAAGGCGGACCAGGAGAAGCAGGGTGCCGCCGCGTCCTTGTTCCGCGCGGCCGCGCGCGCCGAAGGATTCCACGCCAAGAACCACGCGGCCGTCATCCGGAAGCTCGGCGGCGAACCGGTGGAGGCGACCCATCAGATCGATGTCAAGTCGACGAAGGAAAACCTCGCCGCGGCCGTGAAGGGCGAGTCGTACGAGCGCGACGTGATGTACCCCGAGTTCATCGAGAAGGCAAAAGCCGAGAAGCAGAAGGACGCCCT
>JBLMWD010000060.1:0-16195 GCA_050257045.1 Bacteroidota bacterium
GCATGCCGCGGCGCCGCCTCGCGCGCCCGAGCCGCCGCAGCCTCCGCTCACGCCCGCGGCTCCAGCCGCGTCACCTTCGGCTTCGCAGGAAGCGGGATTCGAGCGATTCCCGACGCATTCCGCGCCGACGGTCGAGCACGCGCCCGCGGCCGCGTTCGAGCGCTTCCCGTCGCCGACCAGTGTCGAGCATGCCGAGCCGCCTCGCGTGACACACGCGCCGGCCGAGGCGGCGCCCCGCGCCGAGGCCGCGGTTCACGCCGAGCCGGCTCATCCTGCCGAGCCGGCGCGCCCTGCCGAGACGCCGCGCTTCGCCGAGGCGGCGCACCCTGCCGAACCCGCGCACGCTGAGTCGTCGCACGGCGCCGAGGCGGCGCACCGCCCGCGCATCTCGGCGACCACCCTCCCGGACAACCTTTCTCCGGAGGAGCTGCAGCGCCACGAGCGGGCGCGGCGGCTCGCGCGCGTGCTCGCGTCCGACATCGCGATCTACAACCGGGAGAAGCGTGAGCGCGGCATCCGCGACGGCAATCTGGTCGCGGTGCTCGGCTACGAGATCAAGAAGTCGTGGGAGACGTACAAGGAGCGGGTGGGCGCCGATTTCGCCAACTCCACTCCGTACTTCCGCGACGCGCTGAACGAGATCGTCGCCGAGGGAAAGAAGATCTTCTAGCCGGGCTCGCTCGCCGCTCCGCGCGCGCGTCCGCCGCTCCGCCCGCGCGCGAGCGCGACCAGCGCCAGGGCGATCCCTCCCGCCCCGAGGAACAGACCCGCGCCCGCGACCACCCACTCCGCACGCGCCGCTCCCCGCGCGAGCACCGCGCCCGTGATCCCGGCGGCCGCGAGCACGAGGATGCGCGCCGTGAAGTCGCGGAGGGCGAAGACGCGCGCGCGGGTCTCGACCGCGATCGTCTCCTGGAGGACCGCCTCGGTCGTGACGAGGAGGAGCGCCACGAACGCGCCGGCCACGAGCCCGAGCGCGAGCCCGGCGGTCACCCCCGCCATGCGGGCGAAGGCGACGAGTGCCGCGCCGGCCCCCACCAGACCCCACGCCGTGCGTCCCCAGGGGGAGCGCCCGCGGCCGCGCGCCGCGAGCGCGAGCGATCCCGCCACCATGCCCGTCGCAGTCGCGGCGAGGAGCGTCCCGACACCCGACACCATGCCGCGGCCGCGGTTCTGGAGGACGATCGGCGCGGCCACGTGCAGGACGCCGCCGGCGACCCAGAGCAGGCCGGTCGCCGCGATGGCCCCGAGTGCGCGCCGGCTCGAGAGCGCGACGCGCGCTCCCTCGCGCACGTCGTCGAAGAGGGCGCGGTAGGCGTTTCGCGTTTCCGCGGCCCCTGCCGCCCCCACCACGCGAACCCGGCGCGCGTGGGGCACGCGGATCCAGAGGAGCGCCGCCGCCGAGATGAAGTAGGTAACCGCGTCGAGGGCGAATCCCACCCGCCATCCGAAGCGCGCGATTGCGACGCCGCCCGCGAGCGATCCCGCGATCGTGGCCACGACGCCCGCGAGCGTCACGAGCGAGTTCGCCTCGACGAGCCGGTCCTCGGGGACGGTGTCGGGGAGGATGGCCGAGCGCGCGGGGAGGAAGAAGGAGTTCGCCACGTAGAGCGCGAAGACGAGCCCGAAGGCCCCGGGGAGGCCCCCGTGCGGCACGACGACCAGGAACAGGAGCGCGAGCACGCCGCGCGCCGTGTCGGAGAGGACGAGGACGCGCTTCCGGTCCCACGTGTCCACGAGAGCGCCCACCCAGGGGCCGAACAGGATCGTCGGCAGGAACGAGACGACCGGGATCCAGGAGAGCTCGGCCGCGGGGTTTCCCGGGACGCGCGCGTGCGCGACGATGACGGCGAGAAGGGCGAGGTAGGTGAAGCGGTCTCCAAAGACCGATACGAGCTGGCCGATCCAGAGGGCCCGGAAGCTCGCGTCGCGGAAGAGACGGAGCGAGGCCGCTCCGCCCATCAGACCGCGGCCGGGGCTTCCGGCGCCGCGACCGCTTCCCGCCGGACGGCGCCCGCGCCGCCAGCCCCGAGCGTCGCGAGGTAGATCCGCTCGAGCTCCTCGGCGACGCGGTCCCACCCGAAGCGCGCCGCGGTGCGGGTCCCCTGCGCGCCCATACGCTTCCTGAGCGCGGGATCGCGGAGGAGCGCGCCGAGCGCCGCGGCGAGCGCGGCGGGGTCGCGCGGCGGGACGAGGAGGCCTTCCACGCCGTCGGTCACCACGCAGCGGTATCCCGGGATGTCGGTCGCCACGACCGGGACGCCCAGCGCCATCGCCTCGAGCAGGACGAGCCCGAAGCTCTCCGACCCGCGCGCGGGGGAGCAGAAGAGATCGGCCGTCGCGTAGTAGGCCGGGAGCCGCTCGTGCTCCACCTGCCCCTCGAAGACGACGCGCCCGGGGAGCGAGCGCTCGGCGAAGCGCCGGAGCTCGGGTCCGAGGCGTCCCTCCCCCACCAGGATCAGTCGGAAGTCGGCGCCTTCGGCCGCGAGGAGCGCGCAGGCCCGGAGGAGCTCCGGCAGGCCCTTTCGCGGATCGAAGCGCCCGACGAAGAGGAGGTTCGGCGGCCCATCCATGAAGCGCGCGATCGGCGGAACCCCCGGATGGAAGCGGGCGAGGTCGACCCCGTTCGGAACGATCGAGATCGGCCGCGCGAAGCTCCGGAGCACGTCGGCGCGCGCGGCCTCGGAGACCGCGATCACCTGCGCGAGGCGCTCGAAGTAGGGGAGGAGGATCGGCCGGAACACCGTGAACGCCACGTGCGAATCGGAGACCGAGTGGAACGTGCCGACGACCGGCTGCCGCGCCGCCCGGATCGCGAGCATCGGGAGGCTCGGGGAAAGCGGGCAGTGGACGTGAACCACGTCGTAGGCCCCGTCGTCGAAGTGCCGCCGCAGCGAGCCGAGGAGGCCGAGCCCGAGCGCGATGTGGTTGTCGGCCCCGTTGTAGAGGAGCGTGAAGTTCCACCCGATGCGGAAGACGCCGGGCTCGTGGCCGTTCGTCCCCGGGTGGCGCGACGTGATCACCGTGACCTCGTGCCCGCGCGCGCGGAGCGCGGCCGCGGTGCCGTCCACGTGCTGGGTGACGCCCCCCACCACGGGGTGGTAGGCCTGCGTGACGATGGCGATCTTAAGCCGCATCCGCGCGCGCGCCGGGAGCCGGTCCGAAGAAGGGGCGGAAGATGCACCACTCGCCCACGTGAGCCGCGATGTTCCGCTCCTGCGCGGCCGCGACGCGCGAGGTAAGGCGCGCGAGATCGGCGCCCAGGGGAAGGGCGCGATCCGGAGCGTCGGCGCCATCGAACACGATGCGGTGGCCGTCGCGCCCGCGCGCGGCGTGCGCGTGGAGGAGCGGGACGCCGGCCCGCCGCGCGAGAAGCGCGGGACCCGCCGGGAAGGGGACCGCACGCCCGAAGAAGGACGCCTCGACGCCGCGCGTGTAGATGTCCCCGTCCACCAGGAGGACCGCGAGCCCGCCGCGCCGGAGCGTCTCGAGGAGCGGCACGAAGCCGTCCTCCGGCGTGCTCACCGCGATCCCCGAGCCCTCCTTCAACGCGCGCACGGCGCCATGGAGGAGCGGGTTCCACTGCGTTCCGGTGACCACGTGCACGCGGAACCCCAGGCGCGCGAGCGCGAGCCCGGCGAGCTCCCAGTTCCCGAGATGCGAGGCCGCCACGACGGCGCCGCGCCCCGAGCCGACCGCGCGGTAGAGCGTCTCCGTCCCCTCGAAGCGGAACGCGTCGTCCCAGGCGGCAGCCAGGCGACGCTGGGCCAGGAACTCCATCACCGAGCGATGGTAGCTTCGGAAGATCGCCTTGGCTTCGCGCGCGCGGTCCTGGGGACGCGCGAGGAGCGGATGGCCGGCTGCGGCGATGGCCGCGAGATTGGCCAGGACCGCCTCCCGCTTCGTCGGGCTCAGGCGGTACTCGAACGACGCGATGATGTCGGCGAGCAGGCGCGCGACCGACGGAGGGACCCGGGGGGCCAGACCGAGCGCGGCCTGGAGGAGGAGGCGAGCGAGCACGGGTGATTCTCGTGAGGCGTCAGGACCGGGGGCCGCCACGGCGGCAAGCTATCACGACCGCGCGCGGCGGCGAAAGACTTTGACTCCCCGCGACCGCCTGACTAGAGTGGCGGGGCTCCCTGCTCAGCAGATCGCGTGTTTTCGCCCGGTCAGGACGACGTGTCGTCGTCCACGCCCGTATTCGGCTCGAAGAGCGCGTCCGCCGTCTCGACTCCGTGCAGGCACGGACAGGCCTGGGCGCGCTGCGCATACGGACAGCTGGCGACCATGCGATTCTCGCGGCGGCAATAGACTTCCGGGGTGAGCCGCGCGAGGTACCAGGGTGCGGTGGAGATCACGGTGCGTTTCATGCGGTCCTCCTCGGCTCGTCGGAGCCTGGTCGCGACGCCCGTCGTCACGGCCGACACGGCGCACTCCCCGAGGAACCTGCATGACGTGTGCCACGGACGGCCACTTCGCGACCGGGTGAGGGGATGGCGAGCCAGAAACTCGTGCGCTGCGAGCTGAAGCGGGCAGGGGAGTCGGTCGGGAGCGTCCGGTACGTGCCGCTCGAGATCTACGGCCTCTGGGAGTTCCTCATGCGGAACAAGCACCGATTCGAAGTCGCGGGGATCGTCGCCTCGCTCTGGATCGACGTCGACGAGAATCCCGAGGTCGCCTACGGGGAGAACCAGTACGAGCGCGTCACCGAGGTCACGCTCCTGCGCTATTCCGAGAACGACGGGATGTTCAGCAAGGTGAATCGCTACTTTCCGACCCAGGAATGTCCGGAGCTCAAAAACCTGCTGCTCCGGCACTACGAATCGGCGCACGAGCCGGGGGCTCCCAGCCTCCAGTTCCGCGAGCGCCAGGGGGTCTGGATCCGGAGGGACGCGAGGGCGCGCTAAGCCCTTGAAATCCCGTTCGATCGTGCGATCCGCACGGTCGCGCTCCATCCTCCGCACAGCCCCGCGGCGCGATCCGGCCCGCCGGGGCCATCTTTCTGATCGCTAAACAATTAGGACTCCTCTTCCGAAGATTCCCCATGTGCTCCCGGGGAGGAACCCTGGCACATGTCGTGCTCGGACCGGGAGCAGCCCGCGCCACGCCGCATCGACCGGAGCGGGAGCCCAGACACAATCCAATCGGGGAGTGAAGCCATGGTCGTGGTCAGCTATTCGGGACGGGAGATCAACGCGAAGATCGTCTACTACGGCCCGGGCTTGAGCGGCAAGACGACCAACCTCGAGAAGATCTACGACAGCGTCCCCGAGTCGAATCGCGGCCGCATGGTCTCGATGAAGACGCAGACCGACCGGACCCTCTTCTTCGACCTCCTCCCCCTCGATCTCGGCGAGCTCTCGGGGATGAAGACCCGCTTCCTCCTCTACACCGTGCCGGGGCAGGTCTACTACAACGCCACGCGGAAGCTCGTGCTGAAGGGCGTGGACGCCGTCGTCTTCGTCGCCGATTCCTCTCCGGACAAGATGGCCGAGAACAAGGAGAGCCTCACCAACCTCGAGCAGAACCTCAAGTCCTACGGCCTCGACCTCAAGACCCTTCCGTGGGTGATCCAGTTCAACAAGCGCGACCTCGCGAACGCGATCCCCCTCGAGCAGATGAACCGCGACCTCAACCGGTGGAACGTCCCGACCTACGAGGCGCAGGCCGCGAACGGGACGGGCGTCTTCGAGACGCTGCGCGGCGTCTCGAAGCTCCTCCTCTCCAAGATCTCCAAGGACGTCGTCGAGAAGGACAAGTCGTTGCCGGGCGCGCGCGCCACGGCCAAGTACGCCGACGAGGAGGCGACCGGCCAGGAGAAGCCTGGCATCATGCAGGCCCTGAAGCGCGCGAAGAAACCAGAGCCCGAGCCGGTGGAGGAGGCGCCGATGCTTCCCGAGGACGCGCTCGTCGAGGACGCGCCGCCCCCGGCCTTCATCGAGCCGACGCCGTTCCGTGAGGAGCGCTTCCGCGAAGAGCCGGTCCGGGAGCCCGTCCGGAGCGAGGCGCGTCGGGCCCCGGCGCCGCGCGAGGAGGAGACGGTCCTCGGCGATCAGGACATCGTGATCGAGCGCGAGGAGCCGGAGATCGTGCGGGCGCGCGACGAGGACGTCATCCTGCGCGAGGGGGAGATCGAGCGCGAGTCGTCGTACGAAGCCGAACGCACGGGGCCGGTCGTCGCGAGCGCCGGCGGGAAGTCGATCGTGGTGCCGATCGATCTCGGGTCGCTGCCGCGGAGCGGAAGGCTCCGCGTCACGTTCGAGTTCACGATCGACGTCGTCGACGCTCCCTCCGCGCCGCGGAAGAGCCCGAACGCCCACATGCGCGATCTCGATCCCGTCTCGTAGCGCCGCGCGCGGCGCGATCGAGCCGCGCGCGCAAAATCGCGCGCGATCGAGCACGCGCTCGAGAAAAAATCACGAGGAGGCCCGCTTCCGCGGGCCTTTTTTGTTGACCCGACGCGACGCGATTCTTAGGCTGCGCGCGTGGATCGCGCCCTCCCCATTGCCGTGCCCGAAGGAACGCTCGCCGGCGCCGAACCGGCGCGCGCGGAGAGCCTCACCGTCGCCGAGCACCTCGCTCGCGGCGCCTCCGATCCCGAGCACGCCGTGGAAGCCGCTCGCCTCTTCGCGCTCGAGGGGCAGCGGGAGCGCGCCGTCGAGATCCTCCGCCAGGGAATCCTCGCCCACCCGCGGCACGTCGGAGTCCTCACGAGCCTCGCCGACCTCCTCTCGCGCGGCGGCTCCTTCGAGGAGGCCGACCTCGTCTTCCGCCAGGCGCTGGAGTACGGACCCGCTGACGCCGAGGCCTGGTACCGCTCCGGACTGCACCGCGCACGCCAGGGTCAGGCCGACGCGGCGCGTCTCGCCTACGAGGAGACGGTGCGGATCGATCCTGCGCGCGTGCGGGCCTGGGTGAACCTCGGGCTCGTGCGGGCCGATCTCGGCGACCGCCGCGGGGCGCTCCAGGCCCTCCTCCGCGCGGTGCAGGCCGATCCCGCCTGCGCCGAGGCGCACTCGAATCTGGGGGTCGTCTACCATGACGAGGGGATGCGCGCGGAGGCGATCGAGGCCTTCCGCCGGGCGGTGCAGCTCGCGCCCGACTCGAGCGAGGCGCACTTCAACCTCGGCTGGGCGCTCCTCGCCGACCAGGAGCTGGACCAGGCCGAGTCGATGCTCGAGGCCTCGGTGCGGCTCGATCCCTCGAACGTCGAGAGTCTCTACGCGCTCGCGCTCCTCCACATCCGGGTGGGGAAGTACGGGCGCGCGGTGGCTTCGCTGCGCCAGGGCATCGAGCACCATCCCGACGACGCGCGGCTCCACTACCAGCTCGGCGTCGCCTACAATCGCCAGGACGCCGTGGACCAGGCGATCCACGCGCTCGAGACCGCGGCCCGGCTCAACCCCGAGGACCCGCGCCCACACCATCTCCTCGGCGTCGCCTACGACAAGAAAGAGCTCCCCGCGCTGGCGCGCGAGGCGTACCGCCGCGCCGCCGCCCTGAACGGCTGACGTGGCGGCCGGGACCGGGCGCGCGTTCGCGGCGGCCCGGCGCGAGCGCCGCGGCGCCTTCATCGCCTACCTCACGTCGGGATTCCCGACCGCCGCCGAATCGGACCGTCTCGTCCGCGCCGCGTGCGAGGCCGGGGCCGACGTGCTCGAGCTGGGGGTGCCCTTTTCCGATCCCGTCGCCGACGGGCCGGTCATCCAGCGCACGACGCAGATCGCGCTCGAGGGAGGCGCCACGCTCGCGGGCGTGCTGCGCCAGGCGGCCGCGCTCCGCGCGGAGCACGCGACGCCGCTGGTCCTCATGTCGTACCTGAATCCGATCCACCGCTACGGCCTGGAGCGGTTCGCCGCCGACGCGCGCGCGGCGGGGGTGGATGGCGTGATCCTCGTCGACCTGCCGCCGGAGGAGGACCCGGAGACCTGGGCGGCGATCGAAGCGGCCGGGCTCGACACGATCGCGCTCGCGACGCCGACGACCGAGCCGGGGCGTCTCCCCGTGGTCGCCGCGCGCGCGCGGGGGTTCCTCTACGTCGTGGCGCGGCTCGGCGTGACCGGAACGGGCGGCGCCGATCCCGGGCTCTTCGATCTCCTCGACCGGTGTCGCGCCCTCACGCCCCTTCCGCGCGCGCTCGGGTTCGGCATGACGCTGGAAAGCGATCTCGCGCGCGCTCGCGGGCACGCCGAGGGGATCATCGTCGGCTCGGGTCTCCTCGCGCCGCTGCTCGAAGCCGACGACGCGCCCGCGCGCGAGCGGACGCTGCGCGATCTCGTGCGCGCGTTTCGGAAGAAGGCGGAGGAGCTGGGTCCGGAGTAGAGCGGCGGAAGCGGACTACGGGAGATCCGAAAGGAGCCAGAGAGCCTGGGGGTAGTTGTGCCCGTCGGACACCACGACGATCCTGGTTCCGTCCGGCGACCAGCAGCTGGACAGCAGGTGCCGGCCCTTGTCCTCGAACACGACCAGCTTCAGTGAAGTGGGGTCCCCGCTTGGCGCAATGGTCCAGAGACCGGGTCGGCCCGTCCGATTGCTCGTGAAGAGGATCCGCGTTCCGTCGGGACTGAAGCAGGGGAACCCGTCCACGAAGGGCCCTGTCGTGATCTGCCTCGGGATGGTGTCCGTGAGCGATACCACCCAGATGTGCTGTGTTCCGCCCGTGCTGTCCGCATCGAAGCACACCTTCTGCCCCGCGGGGTCCCAGCCCGGATCGGCCGCCTTGAGGGACGCGGGCGTGAGGTAGTAGCGCTCGTCGGGAAGACTCCTCGCCTGGGGAATCAGCGTGATTCGCCCCAGGCCCGCCGTGAGCGTGGGCGTTTCCATGTACACGAGACCATCCGACCCCGGGCGAGGCACGGGCGTCCACTCGTTCACGCCCGTGTCCGAGAGACGCAACAGTTGCTGGTTGGTGGTCGTGTAGTACCAGATGTCGTAATGCAGGCTGTCCGGGGTGGTGCGATTCGACGTGAAGACGATCGTGCTGTCGTCCACCCACCGGGGATTGCCGTCATTGCTCCTCGCGGCGCCCGCAGGCAGGTACGTGAGGGATGATCCGTCGAGACCCGATGTCGCCATGCGGGCGAAACCGGATTTATTAGTGAAATAGAACGCGAGCGAGTCTCCACGCCAATCGGGAGCGTTCGGGTAGGGAGTACTCGTCGCATTCGTGATCCGGGTCCACTGCACCCCGGTCGGGACCGGCGCTCCGATCTGCTTGGTGTCGCAGCCGGCCAAGCCGGCCGCGAGGGCCGCTGCCAGCCCGCACGCCCGGAGGACTGCCTTCGGCTTGGGAATGGGGGTCACGCGGCGGAGTTTACCAGTGTGGGCGCGCATCCTCAAGGTATCGGCCGGGAGGGCCGGGCCGTGAGTTCGGTCTGAGTCCCGTCCCGATGTCCCGCTCCGAAGTGGCTCGATCGAACCTCGCTCGAGCGTCCGACGCGCCGGCGGCGCATCCGGTCGCGCGCGCCCGCTGATCCCGACTCCGGCGCGTCGCGCACCGCCCTGCATCCACTCACGCCTCGCCCGCATCCGCTCGCGCACCGCCCGCATCCCCTCACGCCCGCCGCATCCACCCACGCCCTCGACGCGCTCCCCGCGTGGCTCGCCGGTGCCTCCTCGGCGCCTCCTCCGGGGCGATTCGCGGTTCAGATGGCCTACGCCATTGCCGATCACAGGGGCGAGGTCCGAGCGGCCCGGCGCACGAGGCGCCGCGGCCGCGGCGGCAACCCCGTCCGGCAGGAGGCCGGAGGTGCGAGGGCACGATGCTCCTCTTGACCCGAAAGCTCGGCGAGAACATCCGGATCGGTGACGACGTCAAGATCA
Organism: Bacteroidota bacterium; assembly: GCA_050257045.1. Lineage (GTDB taxonomy): Bacteria > Eisenbacteria > RBG-16-71-46 > SZUA-252 > SZUA-252 > DASQJL01. The sequence continues at coordinate 9,823 of JBLMWD010000060.1, forward strand.
CGATCGTGGAGGTGAAGGGCAACCACGTGAAGCTGGGGATCGACGCCCCCCCGAGCGTGAAGGTGCACCGCGAGGAGATCTACGAGCGGATCCAGCAGGAGAACCGCCGGAACCAGGCGCAGGCCGCCGCGAACGCGGGCGGCGCTGCGGCGGCGGGGAACCCGGGAGGCACGGCCGGATCCACGGGGTCGGAGGGCAAGCAGTCCGTGAACGGGGCGGACGCCACTCCAAGAGCCACGGAGGGGAAGGGGGACCCGAATGGGGAAGGCTCCTCGTGAGAACGATGAGTGGTTGGTCCGCGGCGAGGAGGTCACCGCGCTCTTCGACTGCGCGCTCCGCTACGTGGGCGAGGGGAACCGCCCGGTCGCCGAGCGTTCGGTCCTCGAGCTGATGCGGTGCCTGAACGCCGGCGGGCGCGGCCCCGGAGGTCGCGTCCTGGCCCACTTCGACGCCTGCCTCGCCCAGCTCGAGCGCGGCGAGTTCGACGACGCGTTCGAGGCGCTGCTCATGCTGAAGGAGTCTTGGACGGAAGCGCTCGCCGAGCTGCGGAGGGATCGCACCCGTGCTTCGAACGTCAACTAAGCGCCGCGCCGACGTGAAAGACGACCTCGAGAACCCCGAGCCGCCGCGAGGCCGGATCGAGCAGGCCCGGCGCCGCATCCGGCAGGGCTACTACGACCGCCCCGAGGTGCGCCGCACGCTGGCCACGCTCATTCTCCACCGCGCCGTCCGGAAGAGCCTCACGACCGAATCGGCCTGAGCCGTCCGGAGCTTCCGTTTCCGGGCAGGTCCGTAAGTGTCCGCGCCCACTCCGCGCCGGCCCGTAGGCACCCGCTCCCGCGAATCCGCTTGACCCCCTCCCGAGCCCGCTGGTAAAGATGTAGCCGCTCTCCTAACTGAAATCCTCCAGCGGAGATTGGCTCAGGGATGACGCCTCTCATCGCGGAAGCGGGCTCGTGAGACCCCGTCCCGCGACCGATCTCTCCCCGTCGCAGGCGCCCCGCCTCCGGCCCTCCCGCGCCGTGGTCGAAAGCCTCTACCGCTACGCTCCCTTCGGCGTCCTCGCGGTCGACCGCGAGGGCCGGATCGAGGCGGTGAACGACACGGCTTGCCGCCTCCTCGGATACGCGGAGGAGGAGATGCTCCACGAGCCGGCGGCTCTCTACTTCCGCGCGCCGCGGGGAGAGGGGCACGTCCTTCCCGGCGCGTGCGCCGCGCCCGAGGAGCCGCGCGAGGTGGAGGTTGCGACCAAGAACCAGGACGCGCTCCCCATCTCGCTCCGCCTCCTGCCGCTCGAGACCGACGGGGGAAAGCTCGGCGGGACGGTCGCTCTCTTCGTCGACCTTCGCGGGGAGAAGTCGCGCGACGAGCAGTGGCGGCGCCGCGACCGGCTCGCCTCGATCGGGGCGCTCGCCGCGGGCGTCGCCCACGAGATCCGGAATCCGCTCGCCGGGATCGGCAACTCGGCCCAGATCCTGGCCCGGCGCCTCCCGTCCGACGATCCCCGCGCCCCGTTCGCGACGCTGATCGTCGAGGAGGTGGCGCGGCTCGACCGCATCGTGGAGAGCCTCCTCCAGTTCGCGCGCCCCGCCACGCCGCGCCTCGCGCGCCAGTCGCTCCTTCCCGCGCTCGAGAAGGCGCTCACGCTGATGCACGAGCCGGCGGTGCGGCAGAAGGTGTCGCTCCGCGCCGACAAGGCCGAGCGCGTGCCGGAGATCTACGTGGACGCGGACCAGCTCCTCCAGGTGCTGGTGAACATCGTGAAGAACGCGATCCAGGCGCTCCCCGAGGGGGGCGAGATCCGCGTCTCGATGGGGGTGCGCCGGAAGCGCCTCGTGGAGCGGAGCGCGATCGGGCGGCGGGCGTCGGACCGCCTCGAGGCCGCGCGTCCCATTCCGGAGCAGGAGGTGGTCGAGATCGCGGTGCGCGACAACGGCCCCGGAATCCCCGCCGCCACGCTCGCTCGCGTCTTCGACCCGTTCTTCACGACCCGCTCGCAGGGGAGCGGGCTCGGCCTTTCCATCTGCCAGACCATCGTGCGCGAGCACGGCGGCGTGATCGCCATCGAGAGCACCGTCGGACAGGGGACCACCGTCACGATCGACCTTCCCGTGGAGAAACGACATGGAGACCGACGCACCGACCCTCGTTAAGCAGGCCGCCGGCGTGCTCGTGGTGGACGACGAGCGCTCGCTCCGCTTCACGCTCCAGGAGAGCCTCTCCGAGGAGGGATACCGCGTCGAGACCGCGTCGGACGGCGCGGAGGCGCTCACCCGCATGGAGGGAGGCGACTTCCAGCTCGTCCTTCTCGACCAGAAGCTGCCCGACACGAGCGGGATCGACGTGCTCAAGAAAATCAAGGCGCGCCGCCCCGAGGTCCAGGTCGTGATCATGACCGCCTACGGGAAGTTCGAGAACGCGGTCGAGGCCGCGCGCGCCGGCTGCTACGACTACGTCGGGAAGCCGTTCGAGCTGGACCACATCAAGCTCGTCCTCCAGAACGCGCTCGCCCTGACGCGCGCGACCGAGGAGGTCACGCGCCTCCGCGCGGTGGAGCGGCGCCGGCTCGGCTCGACGCTCGTGATCGGCGGGAGCGCCGCCATGGCGAAGGTCTTCGAGACGATGCGGAAGATCGCCCAGAGCGGGTCGAGCACCATCCTCCTCGAAGGAGAGACCGGCGTCGGGAAGGAGCTCATCGCCCGCGAGATCCACGACCTCGGGCCGCGCAAGGACGGCCCCTTCGTCGAGGTGAACTGCAGCGCGATCCCGGAGACGCTTCTCGAGGGCGAGCTCTTCGGGAGCGAGAAGGGGGCCTACACCGATTCGAAGAAGATGAAGCGGGGCGTCATGGAGCAGGCCAACGGCGGGACGCTCTTCCTCGACGAGATCGGGGAGATGCACGCCAATCTCCAGTCGCGGCTGCTGCGCGCCCTCGAGCAGCGGCGCTTCCGCCGGCTCGGCGGCGAGGCCGACATCTCGGTCGACATCCGCATCGTGGCCGCGACGAACCGCGATTTGAAGACGATGGTGGACCAGGGGAGGTTCCGCGAGGATCTCTTCTTCCGCCTCGCCGTGATCCGCGTGCCCGTGCCGCCGCTCCGGGACCGCGCGGAGGACCTGCCCGCGCTGGTCGATCATTTCGTGGAGCGCTTCAACCGGGAGTTCGGCCGCCGCGTCAAGGGGCCGAGCGAGGAAGCGCTCGCCCTGATGTTCGCCTATCGCTGGCCCGGGAACGTGCGCGAGCTCCGGAACGTGGTCGAACGGGCGATCCTCCTCGAGAGCGAGGAGTGGATCCTCCCCGAGCACCTGCCGATCGAGATCGTGAGCGCGGGAGGGTCCGCGCCGAAGGTGCTCGAGACGCGCCTCCACACCGAGGCGGGGGTGCTCACGCTCGCGAAGGCCGAGCAGATCGCGATCGAGATGGCGCTCGCGCAGGCGAACGGAAACAAGACGCGCGCCGCCGAAGCGCTCGGGATCTCGCGCCAGACCCTCCGCACGAAGCTGAAGGAGTACCGCATGGAAGCGCCGGCTTCGGATTGAGCCCGTTCCGCCTCGAGCGCGGCGGCGCGGTCGCCCCGCGCGCGGGCGTCCTGCACACACCCCATGGGGACGTGCGGACGCCCGCCTTCATGCCGGTCGGAACGGCGGGGAGCGTGAAGGGGCTCTCGCCCGCCGAGATCCGCGCCGCCGGCACCCAGATCCTCCTCGCGAACACCTACCACCTGATGCTCCGCCCCGGCGCCGCCCTCGTGCGCGAGCTGGGCGGGTTGCACCGCTTCATGGGCTGGGACGGCGCGATCCTCACCGATAGCGGCGGCTACCAGATGGTGAGCCTCCGCGAGCGCGTCCGGATCACGGAGGAGGGGGTCGCCTTCCGCTCACACCTCGACGGCCGGCTCGAGTTCCTGACCCCCGAGCGCGCGATGGAGATCCAGGCCGATCTCGGCCCGGACGTCGCCGTGACGCTCGACCACGCGGTGCCGCTCCCCGCTCCCGAGGAAGCGGTGCGCGAGGGGGCCGAGCGCACGCTCCGCTGGACGGAGCGCTCGCTCGCGCGCGCGGCGGCGCTCACGACGCCGACCGGGCTCCCGCAGCTCCGATTCGCGATCGTGCAGGGCGGGGGCGATCCCGGGATGCGCGAGGAGATGGCGGGACGCACGGCGGCGCTCGATCCGGACGGGTTCGCGATCGGGGGGCTCTCGCTGGGGGAGAGCAAGGCGGAGACCTGGGCCGCCGCGCGCGCCGTGAACGGAGCGCTCCCGGCCGACCGGGCGCGCTATCTGATGGGGATGGGGACGCCGGAGGACCTGCTCGACGGGGTCGCCTGCGGGGTCGATCTTTTCGACTGCGTCCTCCCGACGCGGAACGCGCGGAATGGGATGGCGTTCACGTCGGAGGGGACGCTCAACATCCGGAACGCCGTCCACGCCCGGTCGCCGGCGCCCCTCGATCCGCGGTGCGGGTGCGAGGCGTGCGTCCGCTTCTCGCGCGCCTACTTGCGCCACCTGCACCAGGCGGGGGAGATCCTGGCGCACCGAATGCTGACCTTGCACAACGTCACGTTTTACCAGACACTCATGCGTGAGGCGCGCGAGGCGATCGATCGTGGCGCCTTCGCCGTGTACGAGCGCGAATTCCGGAGCCGCTACCGCCCGGAGCCCGCCTCCCCGCCCGAAGCATAGGAGAGTCCATGCTGGACATCGTGTACGCGCAGGCCGCCGCGCCGCCGGCCGCGGGAGAGCCGAATCCGCTCTTTCGCCTCGGCTACATCGTCCTCTTCACGATCGGGATCTTCTATTTCCTGATCATCCGGCCGCAGCAGAAGAAGCAGAAGGAGACCGACTCGATGCTCGCGTCCATCAAGAAGGGGGACCGGGTCCTCACGTCGGGCGGCGTCTACGGCACCGTGGTCGGCCCGGGGCCCAAGGACACCGTGGTGCTGCGCGTCTCCAAGGACGTGACGATCGAGTTCTCGAAGCAGTCGATCGTGCAGGTCGTGGAGCGGGAGGGCTGACGTGGCGCGGAATCTCCGCTTCTACGGCGACCCGGTGCTCCGCCGGAAGGCGCTCCCCGCCTCCGAGGGGAGTCCGGACGTCGCCGCCCTCGTGGCCGACCTCTTCGACGTGATGTACCGCGAGAAGGGGGTGGGCCTCGCCGCGCCGCAGGTCGGAGAATCGATCCGCGTCTTCATCGTGGACGTGGAGGACGAGGTCGGCCGCACGAAGCGCGCCTTCGTGAACCCCGTGATCACGAAGCGCGAGGGGACGATGGTCGGGGAAGAGGGCTGCCTCAGCATCCCCGGCTACCGCGAGGACGTGAAGCGCTGGGCCGTGATCGAGGTGGAGGCGAAGGACGAGAACGGCCGCCCCTTCACGCTCGCCGCCGAAGGTCTCCTCGCGCGCGCGATCCAGCACGAGCTCGACCATCTCGACGGCATCCTCTTCATCGATCGCCTCAGCCCCATCAAGCGGAAGCTCCTCGAGGCGCGCCTGAAGCGCTTCAAGGCCCCCGTCTCCGCCGTGGCGACGGGCGCCGAGGGCTCCGCTTCCTCGCTCTGAGCCCTGGTGCTCCGGGCCCAGACGTGAGCCGCCCGGTACCCCTACGATGAGCCGTCCGGCGCTTTCCCTCATCTATTACGGCACGCCGGAGCTCGCCGTGCCTCCACTCCGGCGCCTCGTCGCGGACGGCCGCGCGCCGCGCCTCGTCGTGACCCGCCCCGACCGGCCGAAGGGGCGCGGACTCAAGACGTCGCCCTCGCCGGTGAAGGAAGCGGCGCGCGCGCTCGGCCTCCCGGTCGAGACGCCGGCGCGCGCCGGGGCCCCCGAGGAGGTCGAGCGGATCCAGGCGCTCGCCCCCGACCTCATCGTCCTCGCGGCCTACGGACAGATCCTTCCCATCGCCCTCCTCGAGATCCCGCGGCTCGGGGCGCTCAACGTCCACTACTCGCTCCTCCCGCGCTGGCGCGGCGCCGCTCCGATCCAGGCCGCCCTCCTCGCGGGAGACGCCGAGACCGGCGTGACCACGATGTGGATGACCGCGGGGCTCGACGAGGGCCCGGTCTTCCTCGCGCGCGCGACGCCGATCGAGCCGGGCGAGGACGCGGGCACGCTCGGCGCGCGTCTCGCCGCGCTCGGAGCCGAATGCCTGGCCGAGTCGCTCGACCGGATCGAGCGGGGGGAGATCGCCCGCGCCGAGCAGGACCACGCCCAGGCCACGCTCGCCCCCAAGCTCCGCGCCGCCGACGCGCGCCTCCCGCTCTCGGATGCGCCCGAGGCGATCGCGCGCCGCGTGTGCGCGCTCGCGCCCGAGCCCGGCGCCTGGCTCGACCTGGGGGCCGGGGGACGCCTCCTCGTGCTCGCCGCCGCGCCCGGCG
>JBLMWD010000061.1:0-29562 GCA_050257045.1 Bacteroidota bacterium
CCGCGGCCGAGCCGGCGCCGCCGCGTCCGGTCCGCGCCCGCGAGACCCACGCCACGGTGACGGCCTTCGGCACCGCGGCGCCGCAGGAGGCGGAGGCCCCGGCGCGGGAGCGGCGCGCCCCGGTGGCCACCCAGGAGCCCAAGGTCGGTCGAAACGACCCCTGCCCGTGCGGCAGCGGGAAGAAATACAAGAAGTGCCACGGAGCCTAGGACCGAGGAGGAACGGCGATGGATGACAGCGTCCGCGAAATGATGGTTCTCATCGTCGAGCAGTTGAAGTCGTACGTCGACGGGAACGAGGACGCGCTCCTCGAGCTCACCCAGGTCCTCGACTCGGGCCGCTACGACGCCGAGATCGTGAACCAGGCGTTCGAATTGATCTTCAGCGCGCTCGAGCCGTTCGCCCGCGAGGACTATGGCGACGAGTCGGTTCCGCGGCGGAAGAGCGTGCGCGTCCCGACCGGCTCCGAGCGCGCGCTCCTCCCGAACGTGGCCTACCGGTATCTCTTCGGGCTCGTCTCGACGGGGAAGGTGACGCCCGAGCAGTTCGAGGAGATCATGGACCGCGCGCGCGACGAGGGCCAAGCGCTCGACACCGCCGCGAAGGCCGAGGAGCTCGCCACGTCCGTGCTCATCCGCTGGTTCGACGACGAGCACGGCGTCGAGTTCGATCCGCAGAATCCATCCCAGGTGCACTGAGGTTCCCGGTTGAGCCCATCCAGGAAGCGAGCTGCGGCGGCTCCGGCCGCCTCGAAGAAGAACGTGCGCGCCGTGGCGGAGCCGGTCACGGCCGATGCGCCGGCCGCGAGCGCGCCGGCCTCGAAGGCGCGCGCCGCCAAGGCGCCGGCCGCCAAAGCGCCCGCCCTCACGAAGGCCGCGGCGAAGAAGAAGCCGCCGACGCGCAGTCGGACGGCGGCCGACAAGCCTTCCCGCGCTCCGCGCGGGAGAAATCTGGTGATCGTGGAGTCGCCCGCCAAGGCGCGCACGATCGCGAAGTACCTCGGCCCCGGCTACGAGGTGAAGGCCTCGAACGGGCACGTGCGCGACCTCCCCAAGTCGAAGCTCGGCGTCGACGTGGAGAAGGGCTTCGTCCCTTCGTACGTGCTGATCAAGGGGAAGGGGAAGATCCTGAAGGATCTCAAGTCGAGCGCCCGCGCGGCCTCGACGATCTATCTCGCGCCCGATCCCGATCGCGAAGGGGAGGCGATCGCCTGGCACCTCGCCGAGACGCTCGGCGACGCGAAGGATCTCGCCGCCGACGGCTCCGGGCGCTTCCGCCGGCTCGCCTTCTACGAGATCACGAAGCGCGGTATCGAGGAGGCCCTCGCGAATCCGCGCGAGATCGACATGTCGAAGGTGCAGGCGCAGCAGGCGCGACGCATCCTCGATCGGCTCGTGGGCTACCAGGTCTCGCCGTTCCTCTGGAAGACCGTGCGCTACGGGCTCTCGGCGGGACGCGTCCAGTCGGTCGCGCTCCGGCTCATCTGCGAGCGCGAGGAGGAGATCCGCGCCTTCGTGCCGCGCGAGTACTGGACCCTCGACGCCGACCTCCAGACGCCGAAGGGGGAGACGTTCCGCGCGCGGGTCCACAAGAAGAACGACGTGAAGTTCGCGATCGGGACCGAGGCCGAGGCGAAGGCCGACGAGGCCGCGCTCGCGAAGGAGTCGTTCACGGTCGCCGGCGTCCGCACGCAGGAGAAGAAGCGGAATCCGCTCCCGCCCTTCATCACGAGCACGCTCCAGCAGGAGGCCTTCCGGCGCCACCGCTACAGCGCGCAGCGCACCATGGTCCTGGCGCAGCAGCTCTACGAGGGGATCGACCTCGGCTCCGAGGGATCGACGGGGCTCATCACGTACATGCGCACCGACTCGACCCGCATCTCGCCCGACGCGCTCACCGAGGTGCGCGGCTTCATCCAGGCGCAGTACGGCGACGCCTACCTCCCAGCGGAGGCGCGGGTCTACCGCTCGCGCGAGACGTCGCAGGACGCCCACGAGGCGATCCGCCCGACGTCGGTCGCGCGAACCCCGGCCTCGATGAAGCGCCACCTCGATCCCGACCAGGCGAAGCTCTACGAGCTCATCTGGCAGCGCTTCGTGGCGTCGCAGATGAACCCGGCGCTCGTGCTCACGACGACGGCCGACATCACGGCGGGGCCCTACCTGCTGCGCGCGTCGGGGAGCCGCGTCAAGTTCGACGGCTTCGCGCGGGCGTACCAGACCGCGCTGATCGAGGGCGAGGCCTCCGGACCGGAGGCGAATCGCCTGCCGGCGCTCGCTCCAGGAGACGCGCTGAAGCTCCTCGCGACCCATCCCGAGCAGCACTTCACGGAGCCGCCGCCCCACTACACCGAGGCCACGCTCGTGAAGACGCTCGAGGAGAAGGGGATCGGACGGCCGAGCACGTACGCCACCATCGTCGGGACGATCCTGGGCCGCGACTACGTCGAGCGCGACCGGGGAAAGCTCCTCCCGACCGAGCTCGGGATGACGGTCTGGAAGCTGCTCTCCAGCACCTTCTCCGACGTCTTCGACGTGGAGTTCACGGCGAAGCTCGAGGAGCGGCTGGATCACGTGGAGACGGGAAAGGATCCCTGGATCGACGTCGTGGAGGAGTTCTACGACCCCTTCCGGAAGGACCTCGCCACGGCGGAATCGAAGCAGGAGCAGGTGCGCGCGTCCCTCGTGCAGGAGACCGAGACCCTCTGTCCGCGATGCGGCTCGAAGATGATCAAGAAGTTCGGCCGGTCGGGGCCCTTCCTCGCCTGCCCGCGCTACCCCGAGTGCAAGACGACGCTGCCGGTCGAGGAAGAGGGGATCCCGACGGAGGCGCCGACGCAGCGCTGTCCCCAGTGCGAGGGGCCGATGCGCGTGCGGACCGGGCGCTTCGGAAAGTTCCTCGCCTGCGAGCGCTATCCCGACTGCAAGGGGACGCGTCCGTTCACGCTCCAGATCGCCTGCCCCCAGTGCGGCACCGGCGAGCTGGTCGAGCGGCGCACGCGTCGGGGGAAGGTCTTCTACGGCTGCAGCCGGTATCCCGAGTGCACGTTCGCGATCTGGGACAAGCCGGTCAAGGAGACGTGTCCTTCGTGCGGGTCGACGATCATGGTGCAGAAGCGGAGCAAGACGAAGGGGGACTACCTCCAGTGTCCCAAGTGCAGGGCGCAGGTGGATGCGGAAGGCGCGGGCGGGGATGCTCTGAGTGGAACGCTCGACGGCTGATTTCCTCGCGCACCTCGCCGACCGCCGCTACGCGGCCCTGACCATCCGGGCCTATCGCGAGGAGCTGCTCCGGTTCCGGGAGTTCGCGGCCGGACGGCTCCGCCACCCGCCGAAAGCGCCCGCCGACCTCACCCCCGAGCTCCTCGCCGCCTACGCCGCCGCGCGCTCGCTCGAGCGTACCGGGTCGGGACGGGCCGTCACCGCGCGCACCCTGGCGCGGAGCCTCGCCGCGATCCGCTGCTATCTCCGCTTCCTCGAGCGGCGGGGGCATTCGTTGGGCTCGCTCCGGTCGGCGCTTCCGCGGGTCACGCTGCCCTCGCCGCTTCCGTCGGCGCACGCCGCCGATCCGCTGAACGAGCTGTTGGACGTGATCGGGACGAAGGTCGCGGCGGACGACGTCCGGGGACTCCGCGGCCTGGCGGCCGCGGAAGTTCTCTACGGATCGGGGCTCCGCGTCGGGGAGCTCGCCGCGCTCACGCGCGACCGTGTGGACGAGCGCCGGATGCTCGTCCGGGTCTTCGGAAAGGGGAGCCGCGAGCGCGTCGTCCCGCTCGGCAAGCGCGCGCTCGCCGCGCTGCGCCGGTTCTGGACCGCCGCGGGCGGCGAACCCCGGCCCGGCGACCCGCTGCTGCCGGGGCGCGGCGGGGCCGTGAGCGCGCGCACCCTGGAGCGCGACGTGCAGGCACTCCTCGTCCATCTCGGCCCGAGCGCGGCGACGCACCCGCACGCGCTCCGCCACTCGTTCGCGACGCACCTCCTCGACCGCGGCGCCGATCTGCGCGCGGTCCAGGAGCTGCTGGGACATCAGAGCCTCCGCACGACGCAGATCTACACGCACGTCACCCGCCGGCGCCTCAAGGAGGCCTACGCCCGCGCCCATCCGCGCGCGTAGCCCGCGGCGCCGCCCGATCCCGAACCCGAGGGCCACGAGGAGCCAGAGACATGAAGCGCGATCTCTTGTCGTTCGCCGATCTCACGCGCGGTGACGCCGACCGCCTCTTTACGACCGCCGCGCGGCTCAAGGCCGATCTCCGGGCCGGCCGCCGGCACGAGGAGCTCTCCGGCCGCACGCTGGCCCTCATCTTCCACAAGCCGAGCCTCCGCACGCGCGTCTCGTTCGAGGTCGCGATGACGCAGCTCGGCGGCTCCTCGATCTTCATCACTGACCGGGAGATCGGGATGGGATCGCGCGAGCCGGTGCAGGACGTGGCGCGCGTCCTCTCGGGATACGTGGATGGCATCATGATCCGGACGTTCGACCATCAGATCGCGGTGAACCTCGCGCGCTACGCGACCGTCCCGGTCGTGAATGGCCTCACCGACTGGCTCCACCCCTGCCAGACCCTCGCCGACATGCTGACCATGATCGAGCACGGGCTCGACCTGGACCGCGCGGTCGTCGCCTACATCGGCGACGGCAACAACGTGGCGAACTCCTGGATCGAGGCGGCCATGCTCTACGGCCTCACGCTCCGGATCGCCTGCCCGGAGGGGTACGATCCCGATCCCAATCTCGTGTCCCAGGTGCGGAGCGAGGGGAAGGGATCGGTCGAGATCGTGCGCTCGCCCGCGGAAGCGGCGGCGGGCGCGGACGTCCTCTACACCGACGTCTGGGCCAGCATGGGGCAGGAGGCCGAGCGCGAGAAGCGCCTGCCGATCTTCCGCTCCTTCCAGATCGACACGGGGCTCCTCGAGCGCGCGAAGCCGAACGCGCTCGTCCTCCACTGTCTTCCCGCCCATCGCGGCGAGGAGATCACCGACGAGGTGATCGAGGGGCCGAACTCGGGGGTCTTCGCTCAGGCGGAGAATCGCCTCCACGCGCAGAAGGCGGTCCTCTGGGAGCTGCTCGTCGCGGGAGCCCGCGGGCGGAAGCCCGCGGCGAAGAAGGCAGTCCGCCGCAAGGCGCAGGTCGGGAAGTCGCCCGTGCGGAGAGCACCTGCGCGGAAATCCCCGGCGCGGAAGCCGACCGCGCGCCGGAGACCGGCGCGCGGCGGGTCATCGCGGAGCCGCGGCCGGCGGTGAACCGGGGCCGGGCGCTCGCCGTGGCGCTCGCCGCCGCGCTGGCCGCGGCCGGCTGCGCCAAGTCGATCTTTCCACCCGGCGGACCGCTCGACGTCACGCCGCCGCGGGTCATCGCCACGAGCCCGGCCGACTCGTCGGTGCGTGTCCCGGTGACCACGGTCGTCGACTTCCTCTTCTCCGAGAGCATGGACCACGGGAGCGTGCGCGACGCCACCCGAATCCGGCCCCCGGTCGAGCGGCCCCAGTACCGGTGGAACGGCCGGCACTTCCGGGTCTCCTGGGGCGAGCCGCTCCGGCCCAACACCACGTACCACGTCGTCCTCCGCGGCTCGATCCGCGACGCGCACGGAGTGGCCCTCGGCGCGCCGATCTCGATCCACTTCTCGACGGGCGACTCGCTCGCGCCGGGCCGGATCTCCGGCGTCGTCCGCGCGAAGACGCTGAAGCGCGGCGGGGTCCCGATCCTGGTCTTCGCCGATTCGCTCGGCGCGCGCCCGGACACCGGCGTTACGTTCGAGCCGCTCTACGAGGGGGGAACCGACACGGCGGGCGTCTACTCCATCCCCGGCATGGATCTCGGCCCGGAGTACCGGGTCTACGCGTTCTACGACCGGAATTCGAACAACGCGTTCGATCCCGACCAGGACGTGCTCGCCGGTTATCCCGACCCGATCCGATTGACACCCGAACAGGAGGTCGCGGATAGTATCAACATCGTCGCGGTCGACCCGCGCGCGCCGGCCGTGCTCTCGGGCAACATCGACGCGTCCGACTCCACGGCCTTCTACCGCGTGGAAGCGCACGGCGTCCCCGACTCCACGGTCTCGCCGCCGTCCTTCCGTCGGACGGGCCCCGGCCCGTTCACGCTCCGCGTGCCGGCGGGGAGCTGGACGATCCGCGCGATCCGGCTCGCCGGCCCGCTCGGCGTCCCGCCGCGCCTCGAGGTGCGGCGGCCCGAGACGCTCGACCTCGTCGCCGAGGAGGAGCGCGGCGGATTCACATTCGACTTCCGTCCGGTGGAAGGCCCCGGCGCTCCGCCGCCGCCTCCGCCGGGACGATAGGCGCCCCCGTGCGGAGCGGCGCTCGAAGGGAGAGGTCATGAGTCATCGGAGCGGGATCTTCGAGGGAGTCGGCGTCGCGCTGGTCACGCCGTTCCGCCGCGGCGCCCTCGACCAGCAGGCGTTCGGCTCGCTGGCCGAGAGCCTCGTCGCGCGCGGCGTGCGCGCGCTCTATCCGTGCGGCTGCACCGGGGAAGCCACGTCGCTCACGCGCGAGGAGCGCGCGACGGCGATCCGGATCGCGGTCGAGGCGGCGCGGGGGAAGGCGGCCGTGATCGCGGGCACCGGCACCGCCGTGACCGACGAGACCATCGAGCTCTCGCGCGAAGCGATCCGGCTTGGCGCCGACGCGGTCATGGTGATCACGCCGTACTCCGTGAAGCCGACGCAGGAAGGGATGATCGCGCACTACCGCGCCGTGGCCGACGCGATCGACCGGCCGATGGTGCTCTACAACGTTCCCGGACGTACCGGCGCGAGCATCGCGCCGGAGACGGTGGCCAAGCTCGGCGAGCACCCGCGCATCGCCGCGATCAAGGAGGCGAGCGGCTCGCTCGACCAGTCGAGCCAGATCCGCCTTCGGTCGGACATCACGATCCTGGCCGGAGACGACGCGCTCTACCTGCCGCTCCTCTCGGTCGGCGCGAAGGGAGTGGTCTCGGTGGCGGGGCATCTCGTCCCCGAGGACATGGTCGCGATCGGCGACCGGTTCCGGGAGGGACGCGTGGCCGAGGCCGAGGCGATCCACCGCCGGCTCTACCCGCTCTTCAAGGCGCTCTTCCTCGAGACGAGCCCGGCGCCGGTCAAGTACGGTCTCTCGGTGCTCGGGGTGACCACGCCCGACCTACGGCTCCCGCTCGTCGGATTGAAGCCCGAGACGATGCGCGCCATGGAAGCCGCCCTCGACGGCCTGGGCCTTCGCGCTCCGGCGCGCGCCGCGCACTGAGCGCGTGGGCGGCGAGCGGGCCGTCGTTCCCATCCTCCTCTTCGGCGCGACCGGGCGCATGGGGCGCGCGATCTGTGACGCGCTTCCCGCGTTCCCGGAGATCGCGCTCCGGGCCTGCGTCGCGCGCGCTCACGACGGAGGGGCGTGCCCGGAGGGCTGCGCCTGGCTCGGTCCCGACGCGCTCACGCGCCCCGAGGGGCTCGCGTCGCTCCCTTCGGATCTCGTCGTCGTCGACGTGAGCGCGGCTGCCGGCACGGAATCGCTCGTGGCCGCGCTCGAGGGGATGCCGCGCGCGCTCGTCGCGGCGACGACGGGGCTTTCCGCGGATCTCGAGCGGCGCGTGGCGGCGCTCGCCTCGCGCGTTCCGGTGCTCCGGTCGCGAAACTTGAGCCCCGGAATCGCCGTCCTCTCGGCGTTCCTTCGCGCACTCCCTGCGGGAGCCCGCGAAGTCTATGACGCCGACGTGAAAGAGCACCATCACGCGGCCAAGAAGGACGCGCCGAGCGGGACCGCGATCGTGCTCGCGGAGCTGCTCGAGGGGGTGGGCACGTCGCGACGCCCCGGCGGGGTCCAGACCCATTCGATTCGCGGCGGGACCGCTCCCGGGACGCATGAAGTGGTGCTGAGCGGCGAAGGTGAGGTGCTCACGCTGGGGCATTGGGTGCACGACCGCGCGGTCTTCGCGCGCGGGGCGTTGCGGGCCGCGCGGTTTCTCCATGGCGCGAAGCCCGGGCTCTACTCGTTCGAAGACGCGCTGTCCGCCACCTAGGAGGATCGATCCGAGCATGCGGTATTCCCAGGCCTTCATCCCGACGCTGAAGGAGGACCCGGCCGACGCCGAGCTGGTGAGCCACCGCCTCATGGTGCGTGCGGGGATGCTCCGCAAGCATGCCGCGGGCATCTACAGCATCCTCCCTGTCGGCTGGCGCGTCGCGACCAAGCTGATGCGCATCGTGCGCGAGGAGCTGAACCGCGAGGGAGCCCACGAGCTCTCGCTGCCGGTCCTCATGCCGAGCGAGCTCTGGGTGGAATCGGGCCGCTGGGAGAAGTACGGGAAGGAGCTATTCCGCCAGACCGACCGGCACGACCGCGAGTACGCCGTGGGACCCACCAACGAGGAGGCGGTGGTCGACCTGGTGCGCAACCACGTCCGCTCCTACCGGGACCTCCCGCTCAACCTCTACCAGATTGGCGTGAAGTTCCGGGACGAGATCCGCCCGCGGTTCGGCGTGATGCGCGCGCGCGAGTTCCTGATGAAGGACGGCTACTCGTTCCACGTCGACGAGGCGTCGCTCGACGAAGGGTACGAGGCGATGCGGCGGGCCTACACCGCGATCTTCCGCCGCTGCGGCCTGTCCTTCGTCGTCGTCGAAGCCGATTCCGGCGCAATCGGCGGCGACGTGAACCACGAGTTCATGGTCACGGCCGATTCGGGCGAGTCGGAGATCTTCTCGTCGTCGTGCGGGTACGCTGCCTCTTCGGAGAGCGCTAAATTCGCGCTACCGCCCGCGCCGCACGAGGCCGAGGCGGCGCTCGCCGAGCGCGAGACGCCCGGGAAGAAGACCGTCGAGGAAGTCGCCGCGTTCCTGGGCGTCACGAGCGACCGCCTCTTGAAGACGCTCGTCTTCTGGGCCGGGGGCGATCCGATCCTCGCCGTAGTGCCGGGGGATCGCGAGCTGAACGAGGCGAAGCTGAGCCGCTACCTGGGAGGCGTCCCTGTACGCCTCGCGACGGGCACCGAGATCGAACAGATCACCGGTGGGCCGATGGGGTTCACCGGCCCGGTCGGGCTCGAGTCGCGCATCCGGACCCTCTGGGATCCCTCGATCCAGGAGGGGAAGAACTGGGTCGCGGGCGGCAACAAGAAGGACGTCCACCTCGTGAACGTGCGCCTCGGGCGCGACGTGAAGGCCTCCGAGCGCGCCGACATCGCCACGGCGAAGCGCGGCGACCGCTGCCCGCGCTGCGGCGACGAGATGACGGTCTCGCGCGGCATCGAGGTGGGGCACATCTTCAAGCTCGGCTACCGCTACTCCGAGCCGATGAAGGCGCGCTTCCTCGACCCGGCCGGCTCGGAGAAGACGATCATCATGGGGACGTACGGGATCGGCATCACGCGCACGGTCGCGGCCGTGATCGAGCAGTCGCACGACGAGAACGGGATCATCTGGCCGATGCCGGTCGCCCCCTTCCACGTCCACGTGCTCGCGGTGAACCAGAAGCACGACGCCTCGCGCGAGACGGCCGAGCGGATCGCCGCCGACCTCGAGGCGCGCGGGATCGAGGTGCTGCTCGACGACCGGGACGAGCGCCCCGGCGCCAAGTTCAAGGACGCCGATCTGCTCGGGATGCCCCTGCGGATCACGGTGGGGGAGCGTGGTCTCGCCGAGGGCGTGGTCGAGGTGCGCGACCGGAAGACGGGGCAGGTGGAGAAGGTCCCCGTCGCCGAGGCAGCGGCGGTCGTGGGGAAGCGGGTCGAGACGGAGCTCTGCGCGGCGCGCTGATACCGGGCGCCCGCGCCCGAGAACGGGACTCCTACTTCGCCGCGGCGCCCGCCCGGTTCGCGGCCTTCGCCATCCGCGACTTCCGGCGGTTGGCCACGGCCTTCTTCACGACACCCTTCTTGACCGCCCGGTCGAGCTCGGAAACCGTCATCCTCATAACTTCTTTATCCGTAGGCTTATCGGCCATTCTCTTGAGAAGGGTCTTCAGCTCGGATCGGACGGCGGTGTTGCGCGTGCGGTCGCGCTTCGTGGTGCGCATCCGCTTCACGGCAGATTTGTGGTGCGGCATTCGTTCCTCCGGAGGGGCTGGTCTTGGCATCCAAAGAATGAGCCTGGGATGCTAACGGCCCGGGCCGTGCCTGTCAATCGCAAGCGCTTGAGTGATATACTGCTGCCGTGCCCCGCCGCCCGCCCCGAACCGCCGGTCCCGGCGTATCGGGCGCCGCTCCGCACGGCGGAACCGGACCATGACCACCTCCACGCTCGAATCCCAGATCGAAGCGCTCCCCGCCCAGCCCGGGGTCTACATCTTCCGGGGCTCGAAGGGGGAGCTGCTCTATGTCGGCAAGGCGAAGCGGCTCGACCACCGGGTTCGGTCGCACTTCCAGAACCCGGAGCAGATCGGCCCGAAGCAGGTGGCCCTGATCCGCCGCGTGACCGACGTGGAATACATCGCGGCCGAGTCCGAAGCCGACGCGCTCCTCCTCGAGGCGACGCTCGTGCGCGAGCGCCAGCCGCCGTACAACATCCGGCTCAAGGACGACAAGCGCTACCCCTACGTCCGGGTCTCGTGGCAGGAGCGCTTCCCGCGGGTCACCCTGGTGCGCCGGGTGGAGAAGGACGGAGCGCGCTACTTCGGTCCGTACACGGAGGTGAGCGCCCTCCGCTCACTCCTGCGTCACATCCAGACCATCTTCCCGATCCGGACCTGCCGCGACATCGAGGCGCACATCGCCGCGCACAAGGAGTGCCTCGACTACCACATCGGCCGGTGCACGGGGCCGTGCATCGCGATGCAGACCGAGGCCGACTACCGCGCCATGGTCGACCAGTTCTGCGACTTCCTCGCGGGGAAGCGGGAGCACGTGGTGGAGAAGCTGCGCTCGCTCCAGCTCGACGCCGCGGAGCGGCGCGAGTACGAGCGCGCGGCGCGGCTGCGCGACCAGATCCGCCGGCTCGAGTCGATCCTCGCGCGCCAGCGGATGGTCGACGTCGGGCACCGCCCGGTCGACGTGGTGGGCTGGACGCGCGGCGGCGACCAGACCTGCGTCGCCGTGCTGAAGATCCGCGAGCGGCGCGTGCTGTCGCGCGACGTGCGCTGGCTCAAGGGAACGGCGGGCGCGGACGAGGCGGAGATCCTCCGCTCCTTCGTGGCGCTCTACTACGCGGGTTCGGAGAGCATCCCGTCCACCCTCGTCGCGGAGGCCGCCGACGGCGACCGTGAGCTCCTCGAGTCGTTCCTTTCCTCGCGCGGCGAGGGGCCGGTGCGCGTCCGGCCGCCGCGCGGGCCGGCCGAGCAGGCGCTCGCGCGCATGGCGCGGCGGAACGCAGCCTTCCTCCTCGCCAAGGAGAAGGGGGAGGGGACGAAAGGCCTCGAGGGCGTCTCGGGCGAAGAGGTCCTCGACCTCGCGCGCACGCTCGGCCTGCCGGCGCGCCCGCGGCGGATCCGCTGCTTCGACGTCTCGAACCTCTTCGGCACGCACGTGGTCGCGTCGATGGTGACCTTCCTCGACAGCGCACCGCTCAAGTCGGAGTATCGGCGCTATCGGATCCGGGCGGTCGACGGCCAGGACGACTTCGCCTCGATGGCCGAGGCGGTGGGACGCCACGCGGCGCGCGTCGCGGCGGGTGAGCTGCCGCCCGCCGATCTGATCCTGATCGACGGCGGCGTCGGGCAGCTCGAGGCGGCGCGGCAGGCCGCGGCGGGGACGCCCCTCGAAGCGGTGCCGTTCGTGGCGCTCGCGAAGCGCCTCGAAGAGATCGTCGTCCCCGGCCGGCGCGAGCCGCTCCGCCTCCCCCGGCGAGCGCCGGCGTTGAAGCTCCTCATGCGCGTGCGCGACGAGGCGCACCGCTTCGCGATCACGTATCACCGAACCCTGCGTGGACGCGCGGCGAGCGAGTCGGCGCTCGACCGGGTGCCGGGGCTCGGACCCAAGCGCCGGAGGCTCCTGCTCGAGCGGTTCGGCTCGCTGAAGCGGCTGCGTCAGGAGCCGCTTGAATCCATCGCCTCCGTTCCGGGAATTGGGAAGCGCATGGCCGAGCGAATCCTCGAGACGGTGGGCGTCGGAGAACAGGAGGGGGGCAGGTGAAGGCGGAGAAGGAACAGTCCAAGCCGGCGACCACGAAGAAACGGAAGCGCGGCGGCGCCGCGCGACCACGGTTGAAGCTCACGCCCGGTCCGTCGCTCGAGCCGCTCGCGACGGCCGCGGTGCGCACGCCGCTCGGGCGGATCGTCGTGGTCTGCAGCGCGTCGGGGCTGCGCGAGGTGTGGCTCGGGGAGGCGGGGCTTCCCTCGAGGAAGGAGGCGAAGGCGCGCGGGTTCCGCTACGTGCGGCGCCCACGCTGGACCGCCCCCGCCGTGCACGCGATCGAGCGCTTCGTCCAGGGGGGACGCGGCGCCGCGATCCCCTCCGACCTCCCGCTCGACCTCGCCGTGGGGACGCCGTTCCAGCGCCGCGTCTGGGAAGCGGCGCGAGCGATCCCGTGGGGACAGGTCGCCTCCTACGCCGACGTCGCCGAGCGCGCGGGCGCGCCGCGCGCGATGCGCGCCGTGGGGAACGCCCTCGGGGCGAACCCGGTGCCGATCGTCGTGCCGTGCCACCGCGTTGTCCATCACGCCGGCTCGATCGGCGGCTTCACGTCGGGGCTCGACTGGAAGCGCTACCTCCTCTCGCTCGAAGGCGGGCAGATGGAGCTGGATTGGCGCCGCCGCCGCGGCGTGCTGGGCCTCTTCCGTTGACGCGCCGCCCCGGCGCGCCTCCTGCCGAGGATCCCCGGCGCAAGCCGCGGAGCGTGCTGGGGGCGCTCCTCGAGCGCTACCGGGACCACCTCGCCGAGGAGCGGCGGCTGAGCGCGAATACCGTCCGCGCCTACGCGCGGGATCTCGCCCAGTACGATCGCTATCTCGTCGGCCAGGGGCGCCGCTCCCCGAACGCGGTCACTCCCGCAGAGATCGAGCGCTACGTGTCGGACGCCGGCTGGTCGGCGCCGACGGTGGCGCGGAAGATCGCCGCGCTCCGCTCGTTCCACGAGTTCTTGCGCCGCCGGGGCTTCGCGGGGGACAATCCCGCGCTCCCGGTCCGCCCTCCGCGCCGCTCGCGTCCGCTCCCGGACGTGCTCGCCGTGGAGCAGGTGGAGGCGCTGCTCCGGGCGCCGCGCGGCGAGGAGCCGCAGGCGGTGCGCGACCGCGCGCTGCTCGAGATCGCCTACGCCACGGGGCTCCGGGCGAGCGAGCTGGTCGGGCTCACCCTGGAGGAAGTGGATCTGGAGGAAGGGCTCGTGAGGTGCGTGGGGAAGCGGCAGCGGGAGCGGATCGTCCCCTTCGGCCGGAAGGCCCGGGAGGCGCTGGTCCGCTACCTGGAGGCCGCGCGCCCGCGCCTCGCGAAGGGGCGGGCCGAGCGCGCGCTCTTCGTGACGAGGCTGGGACGGCCGTTCACGCGCATGGGATACTGGAAGCTGCTGCGCGGCCACGCCCGCGCCGCGGGGATCGACCGTCCCGTTTCGCCGCACACGCTGCGGCACTCCTGCGCGACGCACCTCCTCGAGGGCGGTTGCGACCTCCGGGTCGTGCAGGAGTTCCTCGGCCACCGGTCGATCGAGACGACGCAGATCTACACGCACCTGGACCGGAACTATCTGCGCGAGGTCCACACGAAGTTTCATCCGAGAGCCTGAAACCCGCCGGAGCCGGGGAGGGGATCGACATGAGGACTCGTTGGGTGGGCATCCTGACGTTCGCGGCGGCGGTCGCGCTGACGGCGTCGGCTCCGCGCGCGGCACGGGCGGGCGCCGGCCGGGAAGGGGGAACCCTGCTCGCCGCGCGCGACGGCGAGGAGCGCCTCGTCCGCTGGTCGGACGCGGGGTTCGATCTGCGGCGCCAGCCGGCGCCGGTCGAGCCGGCGGCCAAGCCGCTCCTCCGCCGGCAGCGGCCGAACACCGTGAGCGTCGGGCTCCAGGGGCAGTACGGGATCCTGCGCGGCAACTCCCGCCTCGCGGACGGCTTCGAGCACGGCCCCGGCTACGCGTTCCGCTTCCGCTACATGGTCTCGCCGAGCGCGGCGGTGGGCTTTTCGTTCGAGAACCAGCATTACAGCAGCATCGCCTCACCGACTCACGAGCCGGGACAGTTCGCGGACAGCCACGTCGTGGCCACCACGGTCGCCGTGGAGGGGGTCTTCTACATCCACCGGGAGCGCGAGGTGAATCCCTACTTCATCGGCGGGTTCGGCTACGCCTCACCCGACGTCGTCTTCACCGGTTTCACGGCGACCGCCTCGGCGCCCCAGGAAGAGGGGGATCAGTCGAGCCGGGTGAACGAGGGTCCCTTCCTCACCGCCGGGATCGGCCTCGAGCGGTTCATCCGCGAGCGCTTCTCGATGGACGTCTCGATCCGCGGATACACCCTGATATCGAACTCCGAGTTCACGTCGATCGGACAGGTGAGTCTCGGGATCCATCTCTACCCCGGAGACTAGCCCGCGTGCGCGTCACCTTCTGGGGGGCGGCACGCACCGTGACCGGATCGAAACACCTGCTCGCCGGGCGGCAGGGGACCGTGCTCCTCGACTGCGGTCTCTTCCAGGGGCGGCGCGCCGAGTCGGAGGCGCGCAACCGGACCCTCCCGTTCCTGCCGGGCTCCGTGGACGCCCTCGTGCTCTCGCATGCCCACATCGACCACTCCGGAGCGATCCCGCTCCTCGTGAAGAGCGGCTTCGACGGTGTCATCCACGCGACCGCGGCCACGGCCGACCTCTGCCGCGCGATGCTCCTCGACGCCGCGCACATCCAGGCGAAGGACGCCGAATTCCTGAACAAGAAGCGCGGTGCGCGCCGCGGGCGCGGCGCCATCGTGCCGCTCTACGACGCCGGCGATGTGGAGCAGGCGCTCGACCAGTTCCGCCCGCACCGCTACGGGGAATCCTTCGAGGTGCGCCCCGACCTCGACGCGACCTTCCACGAGGCGGGTCACATCCTCGGCTCGGCGCACGTCGAGATGCGCTGGAAGGAGAACGGGCGGGCCGGGTCGCTCGTCTTCAGCGGCGACCTCGGACGGCCGGGCCGCCCGATCATCCGCGACCCCGCGCCGCTCCCGCACGCCGACCATCTCATCCTCGAGGGGACGTACGGCGGAAAGACGCATCCCAACGAGCGGTCGCTCTTCGCGGAGCTCGAGCGGGTGGTGCGCGACGCCATCGACCGTGGCGGGCGGATCGTGATTCCCGCGTTCGCCGTGGGGCGCACGCAGGAGGTGGTCTACGCGTTGACAAGGCTCGAGGCCGAGAAGCGCATCCCCGCCCTGCCGATCTATCTCGACAGCCCGCTCGCGAACGAGGTCCAGTCGATCGTGGCGAAGCATCGGGAGGTTTTCGACGAGGAGACCTGCGCGGCGCTCGCGCGCGGCGAGGACCCGCTCGGCATGCGGCGCGTGACCGCCGTCCGCGAGGCCGAGGATTCGAGGAAGCTGAACGACAAGCCGGGGCCCTTCGTGACGATCGCGGCCTCGGGGATGTGCGAAGCGGGCCGGATCCTGCACCACCTCCATCACACGATCGAGGATCCGCGCCACACGATCCTCATCGTCGGGTACCAGGCCGACGGGACGCTGGGGAGGCGGCTCGTCGACCGCGTCCCGGAGGTGCGAATCCTGGGCGACATGCACACGGTCCGCGCGCGGGTCGAGGTGCTGAACGGGTTCAGCGCGCACGCCGACCACCCCGCGCTCGTGGCCCAGGCGCGGAGCTGCGCGCCCTCGGCGGGGTGCGCCATCGTGCACGCCGACCTCGAGCGCGCCGAGGCGCTCCGCGCGGGACTTCCGGACGGCGCGGGCTGCCGGATTCCGGTCGAGGGGGAAACGTGGGATCTCCAATGATCCGCCCGTCCCGTGGGAAGGAGCGCCGCTGATGCGCGACGGCGGGCACCCCCGCTCGCCCGGCTTCCGGGTGGGCGACCGCGTCCTCCACCGTTCGTTTGGGGAAGGGCTCATCGTGGAGGTCCGGGAACGGGATGGCTTCGAGGTCCTCGAGATCGCCTTCGCGAACGGAATCCGCCGTCTCACGTCGCTCTATCCGCTCGAGCCGGCGCGCGGCGCCGGCCGTTCGGGCGGCGGCCAGTCGGTCGTCTCCGCCCCCGCGACGGCCTCGGTGCGGCTCGGGCTCGACCTCCCGACGCGCGGCCAGTTCCGCGTGGCGCCGGGCGCCGAGGACCTCGTCCAGCGGCTCCTCGCGGGCCCCTACGACGACGCGCGCGACCACGAGATCCGGCTCAAGGTCGAGCGCTACTCGCTCCACCGCGGCTTCGACCGGCTCCTCTGCCTCGACCGCCTCCACGACGTGCAGCACTACGAGCACCAGGTGCAGGCCTGCGCGACGGCGCTCCGGCGCATGCGCGGGCGCGCGCTCCTGGCCGACGAGGTGGGGCTCGGGAAGACGATCGAGGCCGGGCTCGTCCTGAAGGAGTACCTCCTGCGCGGCCTCGTGCAGCGCGCGCTCATCCTCGTGCCGGCTTCGCTCGTGGAGCAGTGGGACCAGGAGCTGCGGCGGAAGTTCGACCTCGAGTTCGCCATCCTGAAGCACGGGACCTCCTGGTGGGAGGAGCCGCTCCTCCTCGCCTCCATGGACACCGCGAAGCTCCTCCGCCACCGTGAGAAGGTCGCGGCGGCTTCCTTCGACCTCGTGGTCGTGGACGAGGCGCACCGCCTGAAGAACCAGAAGACGCTCGCCTGGAAGTTCCTCGACCGGCTCGCGCCGCGCTATCTCCTGCTCCTCACCGCGACGCCGGTGCAGAACGACCTCCACGAGCTCTACAACCTGGTGCAGCTGCTGCGCCCGGGCCTGCTCGGCACCTACCGGACGTTCGGGCGCGAGTTCATGCGGCGGGGCGACCGGCGCATGCCGCAGAACACGCAGCGACTCGCGAACCTTCTCTCCGAGACGATGGTCCGGACGACGCGCGCGAGCACCTCGATCCGCTTCCCGCGGCGCGAGGTGACGAACGTCCTCTTCGACCAGAGCCCGGCCGAGCGGGAGCTCTACGAGAACGTGACGCGCCTCGTGCGCCGCCTCGTGCAGACGCAGCGGGAGAATCGCCGCGGCGCGATCAAGCTCACGCTCCTCACCCTCCAGAAGGAGATCGGCTCGAGCACCTTCGCGGCGGCGCCGACCCTGGGGAAGCTCCTCGCTCGGGAAACGCCCGGCCAGGCGCGAACCGAGCTCGAGGCGCTCCTCCACCAGGCGCGCGCCATCGAGACCAACGCGAAGTTCGAGGGGATCCAGAAGCTCGTCGCCTCCTCGCGCGACAAGTTCGTCGTCTTCACCCAGTTCCGCGCCACGCTCGAGTTCCTCGCGCGCTCGCTCCGGGGGCTCGGCGTGAAGACCGCGGTCTTCCACGGCGCCCTCTCCCTGCGGGAGAAGGAGGCGGCCATCGCGCAGTTCAAGGACCGCGCGCGCGTCCTCGTGAGCACGGAGGCCGGCGGCGAGGGGCGGAACCTCCAGTTCTGCCACCTCCTCGTGAACTACGACCTCCCGTGGAACCCGATGCGGATCGAGCAGCGGATCGGGCGCCTCCACCGTCTCGGGCAGACGCACGACGTGCACGTCTTCAACTTCACCGCGAGGAACACGGTCGAGAACTACGTCCTCGAGATCGTGCACGAGAAGATCAACCTCTTCCGCGCGGTCATCGGCGACCTCGACATGGTGCTCGGCCCCTTTGCCGAGGCGGGGTCGTTCGAGGACGCGGTCTTCACGATCTGGGCGAACGCGAAAGGGGACAAGGATCTCGAGCGCGAGTTCGGAAAGCTCGGCGCGGCGCTCCTCGTGGGGCGGAAGCGCTACGAGGCGGTCGAGGACCTCGACCGGAAGCTCCTCGACGGGGTGGAGAATGGCGAAGCATAGGCGCGGGCCCGAGCGCTCGGAGCTCCCCGACATCCTGGCGGCGATCCTCGAGCGGCGCGGGGCCGTGCTCGCGCGCCGCGCGGGAGGCGTGTGGGAGGCCTCCGTGCCGGAGCCGCTCGCGACCGAGCTCGGAACCGAGCGCGTGCGGCTCGTCGCGGCGCCCGCCGGACGCGCCGCGCGCGGAGCCGAAGCCGACGCCGCGCTCACCGAGCGGATCCTCCTCCTCGGGCGCTCGATGGGGACGGTCACGCGTCTCGTCGCGGTGGCGCCGCTCCCGAAGGGGGCCGACGCGGGCGCCCCGGCGCCGCAGTGGGTGCGCTTCCACTGGCGGATCCGCTACGGAAGCGACGAGCTTCCGGAGGAGCTCCTCGCGCAGGCCCTCCCGGTCGGCCCGACCGGCGGAGCGCGCGCGCCGCGCGACGCCGCGCTCCGGGCGCCCACGCCGGAAGAGGCGGACGCGCTCGAGTCCCCCGATCCCGAGCGGCTCGCGCGCGCGTGGCACCGCGCGCTCCGCCAGCTCGAGCTCCGGATCCGCACGCGCCTCCGGCCGCACGAGGACCGCCTCCGGCGCGAGCTCCACCGGGAGATGCGGACCCTGAGCGTCCATTTCCGCTCCCTGATCGCCGAAGAGCGCGCGGGGCGCCGGCGACGCCCGGAGGCCGGCGAGGCGAGCCGCATGCTCCAGCTCAAGGAGGATTGGGAGCGGAAGCTCGCGGCGGCGGTGAAGCAGCGCGCGTTCGATACCGAGGCGCGGCTCGTGGCCGCGGCCCTGATCACGCTCCTTCGGCGTTAGCTCCGTTCCGGACCAGGTTCGGGGCGCGCCCATCCCGCGGGGGCCCGTTTGACAGGGGAGTCGGCCGGAGGGTAGACTTCTCGACTCGCTTCCCCCCTGTCCACACTTGGAGCCAGGCAATGTCGACCCATCTCGTGAAGCACCAGAAGCTGACCAAGCGGCAGATGAAGGAGGATCCGCTCGTCACCGCGGCGTTCCGGGCCACCGAGGTCTGGGAGCGGTTCGGCCGGACCATCCTGATCGCCGTCGGGGGGCTTCTGCTCCTCGTCCTGCTCGTCTTCTTCGTCATGCGCACCCGGTCCCAGGCCGAGCAGCGCGCGATGGGGGACCTCTTCCGCGCCCAGGTGGCGCTGAGCCAGGGCGACGCCGCGTCGGCTTCGCCGATGCTGAAGGAGCTGGTCGACAACTCGCCGGGCACCAACGCCGCGCGCGACGCGATGCTGCTGCTGGGCGACGCGGCGATGGCGCAGCGCAATCCGAAGGAAGCGGCGACCTGGTACCAGAAGTACGTCGACAAGGTGGGTGGGGACAAGATCCGCGGCCGGGCCGGCTACCTCGGGCTCGGCACGGCGCTCGAGGACGCGGGGCAGTTCGCGGCCGCGGCCGACGCCTACGACAAGGCCGCCGACCGGGGGAAGACCGACAACGAGCGCGGCCGCGCGCTCCTCTCCGAGGCGCGCTGCCTCGCGCGCGCGGGACAGACGAAGAAGGCGATCGACCTCTACCAGAAGATCGCCGTGCTGCCCGACGCGGAGATCCCGATCCGCGACGCGGCGAACGAACGTATCGGAGAGCTCTCCGTCACCACGCCCACGGCGCCCTGACCGCCGCCCGCCGATGGCGGCGCGTCCCATCCTCCTCGCGCTGGTCTGGCACATGCACCAGCCGAGCTATCGCGACGCCGCGACCGGGCGGGCGCTCCTGCCGTGGACGCGCCTGCACGCCACGAAGGACTACCGCGACATGGTGGACCTTCTGCGCTCCTACCCGCGCGTCCGCTGCACGTTCAACCTGACCCCCGTCCTCCTCGACCAGCTCGAGCGGATCGCGGCGGGTGAGGAGGACGAGGCGCTCCACCTCGCGCGGAAGGCGCCCGAAGCGCTCGCGCCGGAGGAGCGCGCGGCGGTGCTTCGCGACTTCTTCTCCGTCCACCGCGAGCGAATGCTCGAGCCGCGGCCGCGATACGCCGCGCTCCAGCGGCGCGCGGCGGAGGAACGGTCGGGCGGCGCGCCGCTCACCGAGGGCGAGCTGCGCGATCTCCAAGTCTGGTTCCACCTCGCCTGGGCCGATCCCTCGTACGCCGCGGAGGAGCCCGTCCGATCGCTCCTCGCGAAAGGGGAGGGGTTCACGGAAGGGGAGAAGCAGGCGCTCCTCGACTGGGGGCGCGACCTGTGCGGCACGGTGATCGCGGCCTATCGCGAGGCGGCCGTGGCGGGGCAGATCGAGCTCGCCACGTCGGCGCACCACCACCCCATCCTGCCGCTCCTCGCCGACACCGAGGCGCCGCGCGAGGCGGGCGCTACGTTCCCGCTCCCCGAGCCGCCGTTCCGCGCCCCCGAGGACGCCGAGGCGGAGCTCCGGAGCGCGCGCTCGAGCCACGCCCGGCGCTTCGGCGCCGCGCCGCGCGGGACGTGGCCTCCCGAGGGCGCCGTGAGCGAGGCGGCGCTTGCGCTCGTGCGCGCGCAGGGATTCACCTGGGCGGCTTCCGACGAATCGGTGCTGCGGCGCGCCGTGGAGCAGGCGGGCGCAGCGGACTGGCCCGCGCCGCTCTACCGCCCCTATCGCGTCGCGACCCGCTCGGGGCCGCTCGCGATGGTCTTCCGTGACCGCGCGCTCTCGGACCGGATCGGGTTCGTCTACCAGCGCTGGGATCCGGTGGAGGCAGCCGACGATTTCCTCGAGCAGGTCCGCTCGGCGGCGGCCCGCGCGCGCGGGAGCGGCCCCGCGCTCGTGACGGTGATTTTGGATGGGGAGAACTGCTGGGAGGGCTACGAAGAGGATGGACGGCCGTTTCTCGAGGCGCTCTATGAACGCCTCGAATCACATCCCTCTGTCGAGGCGGTCACGGTCTCGGGCGCGCTCGACCGGATGCCGCCCGTGGAGACGCTCCCGCACGTGCCGGTCGGCTCGTGGATCCGCGACGACCTCGGCATCTGGATCGGCCATCCCGAGAAGAACGCGGCCTGGGGCGCGCTGCGCGACGCGCGGGCGGCGCTCGCCGCGCGCGGCGCGGCCTCGCCTCCCGAGGCGTGGGATTCGCTGCGCGCCGCCGAGGGGAGCGACTGGTTCTGGTGGTACGGCGACGACCACGAGAGCGACCACAAGGAGGTCTTCGACGCGCTCTTCCGCGGGCACCTGATGCGGGTATACGCGGCCCTGGGCGCCGAGCCGCCGGAGGCGCTGCGCTCGAGCCTGCGCGCCGCGCCCGCCCCTCCGGCAGATGAGGATGGCGCGTCGTGGACGGGATCGGCGCGCTGGGACGCGGGCGGAGGCGCCATGCACCGGGTCGCGCGGACGCTCGAGCGCGTCCGCTATCGGGTGCAGGGAGACGGACTCGTGGTTCGCGTCGTTCCCGCGCCGGACGCGAACCGGGCTTCGGCATCGGTCCTGATCCGGCTCGCGCCTTCGGGCGCCGAGGCCGGGCGCGCGTCGTGGGGCGCCGCACAGCCGATCGAGCTGCACGTGCCGCTCCCGGATTCAGCGGGCGCGTCCGCCGCCTGGTGGCTCGAGGTGGAGCGCGGGGGAGCCGTCGAGGAGCGGGCGCCCGCCGAGGGCGTGTTCGAGGTAATTCGGGAGCCGGGGCCCGGCGCGCGGACGGACGGAGGGGCGCGTGCTTGACGCTTGGGTGGGCGCGTGCTATCCGTCGCACGTGGCGACACGGGCGCCGTACGAGCCGATATCCGAGCGCGAGATCGTGACGGGACGCGCGCTCGCCGCCGTCGCCTACCTCCCGGGCCTCTTCCTGATCGGACTCCTCGATGCGCCGCAGAACCGCTTCGTGCGCTTTCACGCGCGCCAGGGGCTCGCGCTCTTCCTGGCCGAGGCGGCGGCGTGGGTCGCGGTCGCCATCGTGGACGGCTCGATCGGCCGGATCCCGGTGCTCGGTCTGGTGGTCGGAGCCGTCCTGCGCCTCGTCCTGGGGTTCGTCTTCCTCGCCGCGGCGCTCTACGGGATCGCGAAGAGCCTCTCGGGCGAGACGGTCCGGATCCCGTTCCTGGGCGACGCCGCCGAACGCATGGAGATCTAGATGTCGATGATTCCCGAAAAGCGGTTCTGGCTGCTCCGGCGCCTGGCCAAGGCGATGACGATCGGCGCCTGGCTGGTCTTCGCCCTGGTCGTGGTCGTGACGCCGGTCGGGATCGCGCGCGGGCTCGTCCATCGCGACCAGCTCGAGGTGATGGACTGGCTCAAGTACGGCGCCTCGGGCGGGCTCATCTTCGTGAACCTGCTCTGGATCGCGCAGTCGATCCAGGTGATCCTCGCGATCGAGGAGAACACCAAGCAGTCGACGTACGTGCTCGAGAAGCTGACGACCTTGATGCAGCAGGTCCGGGACCGGCTGGGCGAGGTCGTGGAACGGGGCGAGTCGGAGAGAAACGTTTAGCGAAACGTTTAGAGGGAAAGTCATTTCTTGCCTCGGGTCCGGCGAATTAGCCGGGCCCGGTTTTGTTTTGGCGGGCGGAGGGGTCGTGAGGCTTTGTCGCATAAGATGTATTATGTCAACTTCACGCCAGCCCTGGCGGAGGCATGCGAGCCCACGCCTTGGGCGTGAAGTTGACATGAATACTCCTCCTTCCTCACCGCCTCCTTCTCCTTCCTACCCACCTTAGACTCGTCACCTTCGCTGTCCACCTCAACTCCATGCCTTGCCGCGGCTTCGGACTGTTCGATGCCTTCGGTTGTAGCGGATACGCTAGCGGGGGCGTAGTCTGAATGTAATTCTGCGAACCGTGACTTGAGTTGGGGGCCAACGTGATGTCTGAGGCACGCGATGCCCCCTCGGTAGCGCTCTCCGTCCCGATCGTCGGCGTGGGGGCCTCCGCTGGGGGGTTGGAGGCGTTCACCCAGATGCTGGGAAGCCTTCCCGCCGACACGGGAATGGCCTTCGTCCTCGTCCAGCACCTCTCTCCCGGCCGCCCCAGCAGGCTCTCGGAGATCCTGTCCCGCGCGACCTCCATGCCGGTCACGGAGGTTTCCGACAAGGAGGCGGTCGAGCCCAATCGCGTCTACGTGATTCCGCCCGACAAGGACGTGGTCCTTGCAGGCGGGGCTTTTGAGCTCGTATCGCGGGAGACGCCGCGCGGCCAGCAGCACCACCCCATCGACCGCTTCTTTCAGTCGCTCGCCGCGGGCCGGGGCCATCGCGCGATCGGTGTCGTCCTTTCCGGTACTGCGACGGATGGCACGCTGGGCCTCCGGGAGATCAAGGCGGCCGGGGGGATCACCTTCGCCCAGGACGACTCGGCCCAATACCATGGAATGCCCACGAGCGCCGTGGCGAGCGGGTGCGTCGATCTCGTCCTGGCTCCAGCGCCGATCGCCGACGAGCTCACACGCATCGCCCGGCACCCGTACGTCGTCCCCCCGCCCGCTTCGAAGCCGGGCTCCACCGCCGATGACAGGTCCATCGCTGCGATCCTCGGGACGCTGTACCGGCAGACCGGCGTCGATTTCACGCGCTACAAGGTGAACACGCTCCGGCGTCGCATCTCGCGCCGGATGCTCCTTCTCCGGCTCGACGGGCTCGGAGGGTACGCCCAGCACCTGGCGGGCGATCCTGCCGAGGTGGAAGCGCTCTACCAGGACATTCTCATCAACGTGACCAGCTTCTTCCGAGATCCCGAGCAACTGGAAGCCCTGCAATCCAAGTTCCTCCCCCGGCTCCTGGAGCGCCGCTCCTCCGCCGAGCCGCTGCGCGCCTGGGTGCTGGGATGCTCGACCGGCGAGGAAGCGTATTCGCTGGCCATGACGATATCGGAGTCGATGGAGACCGCAGGCAGCCGCGGCGCGTTCCAGATCTTCGCCACGGATCTCAATGCCGCCGGGATCGAGAAGGCACGGGCCGGGGTCTATCCGAAGTCCATCGAGCGCGACGTCTCACCTCAGCGCCTCCGCCGGTTCTTCACGGAGGCCGATGGCAGCTATCGCATCATCAAGTCGATCCGGGATCTGTGCGTCTTCGCCCGCCACAACGTCCTGACCGACCCGCCGTTTTCCCGGGTCGACATCGTGAGCTGCCGCAACCTCCTGATCTACTTCGAGCCGGACATGCAGCAGCGGGTGCTTCCGGTGCTCCACTTCGCGCTGAATCCTGCCGGCCTGCTCCTGCTCGGAAGCTCGGAGACGGCGGCGGGATATCGCGATTTCTTCGAAGTCGAGGACTCCGCCAACAGGATCTACTCGAAGAAGGCGGGATCGCCCGGGATCGCACCCCACCGGCCACGTGCGGCTCCGCCTTCGAGGCGCGAGGCTCCCGACGACGGGCCGGCGGATCGCCGGGCTCATACCGGTCCGGAGGATGAGATCCAGCGCATCCTGCTCGATCGGTTCGCTCCCGCGGCGGTCGTGATCGATTCCCGGATGGAGATTCTCCACTTCCGCGGCGATACGTCCCCCTACCTCACCACGGCGCCGGGTAAGGCGAGCCTCGCCGTGCTCTCGATGGCCCGCTCGGGACTGCGGGCTCCCCTGCTTGCCTCCATTCAGAGAGCGAAGCGGGAACGGGCTCCGGTCCGCTCGGATTGGATCCATGTCGCGGACAAGGACGGTCATCGGGATCTCGGCCTGGAGGTGATTCCCGTTCCGGGCACCTCCCCGCCCAGCGAGCTCTACCTGGTGGTCTTCGATCCTGCCCCCCGGGGGGGACGGCCGCCCGAAGGGACCGGCGCGGGCTCGACGAACGCGATGGAGCGGCTCCGGGATTGGCTCCGCCGCGGCCCTGCGCGGGGGCCCCTCCCCCAGGAACGGGGCGAATCGGCCGACGAGAAGATCGGCCGCCTGTCCCAGGAGCTCACGGCGACCCGCGAGTATCTCCAGTCGATCATCGAGACACAGGAGGCCGCCAACGAAGAGCTGCAGTCCGCCAACGAGGAGGCGCAATCGGCCAATGAGGAACTGCAGAGCATCAACGAGGAGCTCGAGACGTCGAAGGAGGAGATCCAGGCCACCAGTGAAGAGCTCGCCACGCTGAACGACGAGTTGCAGCACCGGAACACGGAGATCGGCCAGATCAACAACGATCTCCTGAATCTCATCACGAGCGTCGAGATCCCCATCGTCATGCTGGGATCCGACATGAGCATCCGCCGCTTCAGCCCCGGGGCGGGACAGATGCTGCACATCCGCCACGTCGACCTCGGGCGGTCGATCCACGAGGTCAAGCTGCCGATCGATGCGCCCGATCTGGAGCGCACCCTGGAGGACGTGATCGCCACGGGGTCCGTCCGGGAGATCAGCGTCCGAGATCCGGCGGGGCGATGGTGCGCCCTCCGTGTCCGGCCGTATCGAACCCTGGACAACAAGATCGACGGAGCCGTTCTCATGCTCGTCGATGTCGACACGCTGCAGCGGGCGAAGGACTACGCCGAGAGCATCGTGCAGGCGGTGCGCGAGCCGCTTCTCGTGCTGGACGGCAACCTGATCGTCCAGCGCGCGAGCCGGGCCTACTACGAGATGTTCCAGACCACTCCGGCGCAGACCGAGCGCCGTTCCTTCCTGGATGTCGGAGCCGGCCAGTGGAGGGTCCCCGCTCTTCAGGCCCTGATTCAGGAGGTGCGGTCCGGGAGCCGGACGCTCGACGACTTCGAAGTGGTTGGAGACTTTCCGGGCATCGGGAGGCGCGTCATGCTCGTCACGGCCCGCCGGCTTCCCGACGAAGGCGATGGGCACTCCGTTCTCATCGCGATCGATGATGCGACCGCGCGGCGGTCTGCTGAGGCCGCCTTGATGACGCGCGTCGCGGATCTCCGGGCCGCCGACCAGAGCAAGGACGAGTTCCTGGCCATGCTGGCGCACGAGCTTCGTGGCCCGCTCTCCCCTCTTCGCTCGGCCGCCCATATCCTGAACGACCCGGAGGCGGACACGCAGACGCTGCGGCACGCCCGCGCGACGATCGAGCGTCAGAGCCGGACCATGGCGCGCCTGATCGACGACCTGCTGGACGTGGCGCGGATCACCCAGCGCAAAATCGATCTGCGGAGGGAGCCGGTGGAGCTCGCGACCCTCCTCGAGCGGGCGGTGGACCTGAACCGCGACCTGTCGGAATCACGCGCGCAGAGCATCCTGGTCTCGATGCCGCCCGGACCGGTCA
Source organism: Bacteroidota bacterium (assembly GCA_050257045.1). Taxonomy (GTDB): domain Bacteria; phylum Eisenbacteria; class RBG-16-71-46; order SZUA-252; family SZUA-252; genus DASQJL01. Next base: position 25,965 of record JBLMWD010000061.1, read on the forward strand.
TCCTCGACGCGGATGCGGGGCGGCTCGAGCAGGTCTTCGGCAACCTTCTGAACAACGCATGCAAGTTCAGCGAGCGCGGCGCCCGGATCTGGCTGGACGCGAAACTCGCAACCGCGACCGGACCCTCCCCGCCCGAGGTGGAGGTCCACGTGCGCGACGAGGGAATCGGCATCGCCCCGGACATGCTGACGCGCGTGTTCGATCTCTTCCAGCAGGCGGATCGATCCCTTCATCGCGTAGAGGGAGGACTCGGAATCGGGCTCACCATCGTGCGCCGCCTCGTGGAAATGCATGGCGGCACCGTCACGGCGTCGAGCGAGGGGAAGGACAAGGGTAGCGAATTCGTCGTCCGTCTCCCCGTAGCGCGGCCCGGCGAGGTCGCGGTTCCAGGCGATCCCGCCGAAGCCACGCCCGGGATCTCCGCGGTCCCCGGCCCGCGCCGCGTCCTGGTCGTGGACGACAATGCCGATGGGGCTGATTCGCTCGCGGCGCTTCTGCGTCTTGGCGGGCACGAGGTCCACGTGGCCTACAGCGGTCCCGAAGCCCTCGGAGCCGCCGGCAGAATCCATCCCGACGTCGTCCTGCTCGACATCGGGCTGCCGGGAATGACCGGCTATGAGGTGGCCCAGCGGATACGAGCCCAGGAGACGGAGGGCAGAACCCTTCTGATCGCGGTCACCGGTTATGGGCAGCCCGACGACATCGATCGGTCGCTCGGATCGGGCTTCGACCATCACCTGACGAAACCCATCGACATCGCGGCCCTGCGCCGCCTGGTGCCTCCGGTCGCGGCTGCTACGAAGCGGCTTCCGGCCGTTACCGGGTGACGACGTTCACCAGGCGGCCCGGGATCACGATGATCTGATTCACCGAGCTCCCCTGGATGAAACGCTGGACCTTGGGGTCGGCCAGGGCGGCCCGCTCGATGTCGGCTTTGGGGGCGCCGGCGGGGACCTGGATCTGGGCTCGCAGCTTGCCGTTTACCTGGACCGCCAGGGTCTGGGAGTCGCTCTGGAGGGCTTTGGGGTCGGCCTTGGGCCACGAGGCCTGGACCACCGATTCGGCGTGTCCCAGGCGGTCCCAGGCGCCTTCCGCGGTGTGCGGGGCCAGGGGGGCCAGGAGGCGGGTGGCCAGGTCGGCGGCTTCGGCGGCTTCGGGGATCCTCAGATCTCCCCCGGCCGCTTGGTATTCCTGGACCGCGTTCACGAGCTGCATGAGGCCGCTCACCGCCGTGTTGAAGTGGAAGCGGTCGACGTCGTCCACGACCTGCTGGACGAGCTGGTGGACCCGGCGGCGCAGGTCGCGGGCCGGGCCGGACGCGGCGAAGGCGGCCTCGCGCGAGGCGGGCGCGGCGGTCTTGGGCTTCTTGCTCCCGGGCACAACTTCGTTCGCTTCCGTGAAATCCTCGATCATCTTCCAGTAGCGCGTCAGGAACCGGTAGGCCCCCTCGACGCCGCGGTCGTTCCACTCGGCGTCCTTCTCGGGCGGGCCAATGAAGAGCGTGTAGAGGCGCACCGTGTCGGCGCCGTAGCGCTCGATCAGTGCGTCGGGCGGCACCACGTTCCCCTGCGACTTCGACATCTTGGCGCCGTCCTTGGTGATCATCCCCTGCGTGAAGAGGCGCTCAAAGGGCTCGCGGAAGGAGACGAGACCCATGTCGTGGAAGACCTTCACGACGAAGCGCGAGTAGAGCAGGTGCAGGATGGCGTGCTCCACGCCGCCGATGTACTGATTGACGGGGAGCCACCGATTCACTGCATCCGTATCGAACGCACGATCTTCCGCGTGCGGGCTCAGGAACCGCAGGAAGTACCAGGATGAATCAACGAAGGTATCCATGGTATCCGTCTCGCGCCGCGCCGGTCCCCCGCACTTCGGGCAGCGCGCCTCCAGGAAGGCCTGGTTCGAAAGGAGCGGCGACTCGCCCGTCGGCTTGAACGCGACCTGCTCGGGGAGCAGCACCGGCAGCTCCGACTCGGGCACCGGCTGGATCCCGTGGGTCGGGCAGGTGACCATCGGGATCGGAGCGCCCCAGTAGCGCTGGCGGGAGATGAGCCAGTCCCTGAGACGCCAGTTCACGCGCGCCTCCCCGTTCCCTTTCTTCTCCAGGGCCGCGATGATCGCGCGCTTCCCCTCCTCGGCCGGCAGGCCGTCGAAGGGCGCCGAGTGGACGAGCACCCCGTCGCCTTCCCACGCGGCCTTGTCGTCGAACGCGGGGCCCTCGGCGGGACGGATCACCTCGACGATGCGCAGGCCGTAGGCCTTCGCGAATTCGAAGTCGCGCTGGTCGTGCGCGGGGACCGCCATGATGGCGCCGGTTCCGTAGCCCATGAGGACGTAGTTCGCGACCCAGACCGGGAGCCGCGCGCCGGTGAGCGGATGGACCGCCTCGACGCCGAGCGCGACCCCTTCCTTCTCGGTCTCGACCGCGAAGCGGTTCTCCACGCGCGCGCGCTTGAGACGCTCGACGAAGCGTGCCGCCTCGGCCGGCAGCTTCCCCTCCGCGGCGAGCGAGGCGACGAGCGGATGCTCGGCCGCGACCACCATGAACGTCGCGCCCATCAGCGTGTCGGGGCGCGTCGTGAAGATCTCGAGCGGCTGCTCGCGCCCGGCGATCGGAAAACGAACCGAAGCGCCCTCGCTCCGCCCGATCCAGTTCGCCTGCATCACGCGGACCTTCTCGGGCCAGTGCTCGAGCATGGCGAGGTCGCGCAGGAGCGGCTCGGCGTAGTCGGTGATCTTGAAGTACCACTGCTCGAGCTCGCGCGTCTCGACCGGCGTGCCGCAGCGCTCGCACTTCCCGTCCACGACCTGCTCGTTCGCGAGCACGGTCTGGCACGAAGGGCACCAGTTCACGGCGCCCATCGCGCGGTAGGCGAGCCCCCGCTCGTAGAGCTTGAGGAAGATCCACTGGGTCCACTTGTAGTACGAGGGATCGCAGGAGGCGATCTCGCGGTTCCAGTCGAACATCACGCCCCAGGCGAAGAGCTGCGCCTTCATTCGCGTGATGTTCTTGCGCGTCCAGACGGCGGGGTGGGTCTGGTTCTTGATCGCGGCGTTCTCGGCCGGGAGTCCGAAGGCGTCCCACCCCATCGGTGCGAGCACGGTGAAGCCCTGCATCTTCCGCACGCGCGCGACGGCGTCGCCGAGGATGTAGTTCCGGCCGTGCCCCACGTGCAGGTCGCCCGAGGGATACGGGAACATGTTGAGGCAGTAGAAGCGGCGCGCCGGCGCCATCGGATCGTCGAGCTCGAAGAGCCGCTCGTCCCGCCAGCGGGCCTGCGCGCGCTCCTCCAGCTCGCGGAACGGATAGCTCCGCCGCGTCTCCTGCTCGGGGCGCGGCTCAGGCATGGGCGCTCGTCTCCGGTTCCATGATCCTCCGTTCGATGAGGTCGCGCAGCTCGGTGTCGCGCACTTCCCCGCGTTTCAGGGCGCGGTCGGCGGCGTAGACCGCGTCGAGCGCGGCGCGCGCGGCGGCCGGCGTGAGCGGCACGCGCGGCCCGCTCCTCCGGTAGCCGAACGACTGCGGCTCGAGCGCGGCCAGAGCCCGCTCGGCCACGGCCCAGAGCGCGTTCGTGCCGCCGACCCCCTCGGCCTC
>JBLMWD010000062.1:0-13867 GCA_050257045.1 Bacteroidota bacterium
CGGCTCATCGCATCCTGGGGCTGGAGAAGGTCCCAAGGGTTCGGCTGTTCGCCGATTAAAGCGGTACGTGAGCTGGGTTCAGAACGTCGTGAGACAGTTCGGTCCCTATCCATCGCGGGCGCAGGATATTTGAGGGGAGCTGGCCCTAGTACGAGAGGACCGGGTCGGACGGACCTCTAGTGTATCGGTTATCGTGCCAACGGTATGGCCGAGTAGCTATGTCCGGATGAGATAAGCGCTGAAAGCATCTAAGCGCGAAACTCGCCCCAAGATTAGATATCCCCCAGCATAAGCTGGCTAAAGGACCCTCGGAGATGACGAGGTTGATAGGCCGGAGGTGTAAGCGCGGCGACGCGTTCAGCCGACCGGTACTAATCGTCCGTGAGGCTTGATCGGACTTGAGTTGTCCGATGGTCTCGGCTTCAAACCGTCGTCCGATTCAGTTGTCGGTAGCATGCGGCGCCCGGTGACGCCGCAGTCGACATTCCGGTGGCAATGGCGGAGGGGAAACACCTCTTCCCATTCCGAACAGAGAAGTTAAGCCCTCCAGCGCCGATGGTACTGCACGGGAGACTGTGTGGGAGAGTAGGTCGCCGCCGGGAGTAGCTTGAACGGCCCCTCGCGAAAGCGGGGGGCCGTTTCTTTTTTCCCGCTCGCCTCTTCAAATGAGAGCGCCCAGTTCGATCAACAGCGCTGCCGCCGCCCTAGGCACTACGTACACGTTCGTAGTTGGCCGCCGCCCGCCTCGGCAAATTGCGCCTCCAGCGTGCGAATCGAGCCCAAAACTACGTTCTTCATCACAGCGAGCCCGGTCCGGGGTCAGGGCAGATCCGGGCCACCCACAGGGTCCGGGGTCAGTACCCGGCGTGGAGCCGGTGCCACGCGGGGATATGGATCGGGCTCCACCGAATCGAGAGAGCCGGCGGCGGGCCGACTGGGGAGTTAAGGCTGTCGCGGCGGGGGCGGAAGCCATCGCTGAGACAACGTCGCCGGCGCATGGCCTGCGCCGCGGTACTCCCGTCCGCCGGGACCGATGGTCCGGCGGCAGCCGCGGCGGGGCCGTGCGCCTCGGGTCTTGGCCATGACTCGCGGCCTTGCCGTGCGCCCTCCCTCCCTTGCCTGCCGCCCTCTGCTGCGTCCCGACCTTGACACCCGTTTCCTTACTGTTGTTTGCTGGACGCTTGGGGCGCAGCAGGGTTGGTCACCGGCATCCCGCCGAACGGCCGGCCCCGATCCGGTCTGGGGGAAGCCGTGGATCGCCTCGCGCGCACGAGTTCGTGCCCCGATTTAGCCCGCGCCAGCGACGCCCTTACGCAGCACTCCGACCCGTCCCGCCTCTCATTCGGCCCGATTCGCTCGCCCCGTTCCCGCTTTGACGCGGTTTTCCGCCGCGCCCCTGTGCGTTCCGCGGCTCTCCTCGCGTTCTCACTGGTAACCAGTTTCCAGCCGGCAGCTCTCGCTTCGGCCGGCGTGCCGTCGGCCGTGAGCTCCGAGGCCTCTGGCGCCTCGGTCACGACCGACGCGATCCAGGCTTTGATCCGCGCCGGCCGGTATGCCGAGGCGGAGCGCCAGGCACGCGCTCTTCTGGGAGAGTGCGAACAGATCTACGGAGCGGAATCGATGCAGACCGCCGACGTTCTCGACCTTCTCGCCGAAGCGATGAGGAATGCGGGCAGCACCAACGCCCCCGACGCGGAGGCGATCTGTGAACGCGCGGTGCGGATCAAGGAGAAGCTCGCCGGAAAAAACAGCGCCGCCTACGCGACCAGCCTGCACAACCTGGGCGCGTTCTACATGGCCCGGGGCGACTACGACCGGGCGCGGACCCTCCTCGAGCAGACGATCGAGATCCGACGGAAGACCCTGGGCGAGAACGCGCCCGAGGTCGCACGCAGCATGCTGTTCCTCGCCAATCTCGAGACGACCTTGGGGCGCGATCCGGCGGCGCTACCGCTGGTCGAGCGCGCGGTTGAGATTCAGCGATCGTCGCTCGGACCCGACGACCTCGAACGGGCGCGCGGAATCAGCATGCTGGCAGCGCTCAAGTACAACCTGGGCGACTACACGAGCCCGGGTCCGCTTTGGGAGCAGGTCCTCGCGGTGCGGCGTCGGACGCTCGGAGCGGATCATCCCCTGGTCGCGGAGACGCTCCACAACCTGGCTGCCCTGGAGTCGGAGACGGGGGATTACGATCGGGCGCTCGACGACTATCAGCAGGCGCTCAACATCCGGCGCGCCCGACTCGGCCCGACGAACCGGTACGTGGTCTCGACGCTCGTCAACATAGCCACGACGTTGATCAATGTCGGAGACCTCGAGGGCGCGCGCAAGCGCTACCTCGAGGCCCTGACGATTCAGGAGCGGAACGGCGCGACCAAGATCGACATCGCTTGGACGCTCACCGTGATGGGGCGGATGCTCGTTTCCGAAGGCCGCTACGCGGAGGCCAAGCCGTACCTGGTTCGAGCCCGAGCCCTTCAGGACGGGGAGCTCGATCCCGACAGCTGGCAGCGCTGCCAGGTCATGGTCCCGCTCGCGGCCGTCGCAGCGGACGAGGGCCGCCGTACCGAAGCCACCCGCCTCTTTGAACAGGCCCTTCGTATCCAGCAGTCGGTGTACGGCGAGGCCTGCCCCGACGCCATCACGACCATGGGCAGCTTCAGCGAGTTCCTCGCGGCCGCCGGCGACTCGGTCCGTTCCTTCGATCTCGCGCTCAAGGCTTCCCTCGCCCGCGCGAATCTGATCCGGGCGACGACGCAGGGCCTCTCCGAAAGGCAGGCACTCGCGTACGCGGCGGCGGGCAGGCGCCCCGTCGACGTGCTCCTCGGCCTCGCGTGCCGGCATTCGGATCCAAGCTGGACGCGGCGAGCCTATGATGCCTTGATCCGCACACGCACCCTTGTCCTCGACGAGATCGCCGAGCGCCACCGGGCCACGCTCCTGCAGTCCGCCGACAGCACGGTCGCATCCGCGATGCGGGACCTCGACGGAGCGCGCAGGCGGTACGCCAACCTGCTGGTCCGAGGCGTCGGCGCCAGCGATCCCCAACGCTATCGTGACGCGATCGGCCGCGCCCGCGACGAAGTCGAGAGCGCCGAGCGCACCTTGTCCACACGGAGCGGCCGTGCTCCTATCCATGCCCGATCCGTGGGTTGGTCCGAAGTGGCTTCTGCGCTTCCGCGCGGATGGGGGCTGGTCTCTTATGCGCTCTTTGGATCGGGCCGGGAGCGTCGCTACATGGCCTTCGTGGCGCGCCCCGGACGCGATCTGGTCGCCTTGCCGATCGGATCGGCCACCCGAGTCGATCTCCTGGTGCGCCGATGGGCGGGGAGCCTGGCGCGGGGAGGTGGTTCCGGCGGGACTCGATTCGGCGCTCATGAGGAAGCCGCGACTCGAATGGCGGGGGCGGAGCTTCGGCGTGCGGTTTGGGATCCCCTCCGCGATGCGGTGGGCGGACTGGATCGGATCCTCCTTGTGCCAGACGGAGCTCTCCACCTCGTCAATCTGTCTGCGCTCCCGACGGAGACCGGGTCGTATTTCATCGAGACCGGGCCCGCCGTCCACTATCTCTCAGCCGAGCGTGACCTGGTCCGCGGCCCAGCTCACGCGCGCGGACGGGGACTGCTCGCGCTCGGTGGCGCGTCCTTCGATTTGCCGGAGGCGGTGAGCGGAGCGTTGACGGATACGGCCCCGGGCCATACCGGTGCCGCGGCGGCCACCCGTGGCCGAACAAGGGGAAGCCCATGGCGCGGGCCCCAGCCCGATTGCGCCGATTTCCGAAACGCCCGATTCCTCGCTCTTCCCGAGACCGAGCGTGAGGTGAACGAAGTCAGCGCGGCGTGGGGCGACTCGTCGGAGGTGATCCGTCTGGTTGGTCCGCGCGCCGGCGAGACGGCCTTCAAGGCATTGGCGCCAGGGTGTCGCATTCTCCACCTCGCCACGCACGGGTTCTTCCTCGACGCGACCAGCTGCGGGAGCGAGCGCCCCGGAATCCGCGGCATCGGTGGCATCGCATCCACGCATCCCACCGTCGTGCGCGAACGGCAAGCGGATACGAGCCCCCTGCTCCTATCCGGGCTTGCCCTCGCGGGCGCCAACCTTCGCCTCCAGGCGCGTCCGGACCAGGAGGACGGGGTTCTGATGGCGCAGGAGGTCGTTTCGCTCGATCTCTCGAGCGCCGAATGGGTCGTGCTCTCGGCGTGCGACACGGGTCTGGGCCGCGTGCAGGCCGGTGAGGGTGTTCTGGGGTTGCGCCGCGCGTTCGAGACCGCGGGCGCGTCGACCGTGATCATGAGCCTCTGGGAGGTGGAGGACCGGTCCGCGCGCGAGTGGATGCGTGACCTGTATGACGAGCGTTTTCGGAAGGGTCGGAGCACGTGGGAGTCCGTGCACGGGGCAACCCTGGATGTGCTCCGAGGCCGAAGGGCCCGAGGCCTGAGCACCCATCCGCACTACTGGGCCGGGTTCGTCGCCGCCGGCGATTGGAACTGAAGGGAGGACGTGAAGACGCGAGGCCCCGATCACCGAGAACTTGATGTGTCCCTGCGGGCCGACGAAGCCCTGAGACGCGCCGTCGCCCAAGTACGGAATGGAGGTTCCAATGTCCGACCCAGAGATCAAGAAAGAGATCGCCGCTCCCGTTGCTGCGCGCGGCCTTCGCGAGACCCAGGTCAGTGAGTGGCACACGGAGGATCTGGACTTCGACGAGGACGCAAGACTCATCATCAAGAACCCCAAGCTCGGAGCCCGGCTGCGCGATACGTTCAGAGACGGGGATCAACGCTTGCATATCGTTCTCGAGAACCTGCCGGACGGCAGCTCGGTCCTGCGGCCGATGTCCGTCGGGACGGGTGATCCTGGGGGCACGGTCCGAAGCGTGAATCCGACCAACATGATGTGCCCCTGTGAGCCGGTGAAGCCCTGAGTCGCCGCCCTGCTTGATCTTGAGGTCGCTCATGAGCCCTGCTCGACTCGAAATCGCGGAATGCCTCACCAATAGCAGGTTGCACCTGATCGTATTGCCGACCGAGGCCTGCAATTTCCGGTGCGTGTACTGTTACGAGTCGTTCCGGCTCAAGCACATGGATCCGGGCGTGGTGGGCGGGCTGAAGCGCCTGATCGAGCGGCGGGCTCCGGATCTCGAGCGGCTGGACCTCTCCTGGTTCGGCGGAGAGCCGCTCCTCGCCCTCGACGTCATTGAAGATGTGATGGACCATGCCAATCAGGTCCGGGCGCTGCACCCGGACCTGCAGGTCGCGGCGGACATCACGACCAATGGTTACCTGCTCTCGGCCGCGACGGCGTCCCGCCTCTTCGACCGTGGCGTCCACCGGCTCCAGATCTCCCTGGATGGACCGCGCGAGTGGCATGACCGCACTCGCGTACGTCCCGGGGGCCGCGGCACCTTCGATCGGATCTGGGACAACCTCCGCGAGCTGAAGCGGAGTCCGGAGCGATTCCAGATCACGCTCCGCCTTCATGTCGACCAGGACAACGTCGCCGTGATGCCCGATTTCCTGCGGCAAGTCGCTGAGGAATTCTCGGACGACCGGCGATTCGATGTGTTTCTCCGGGCGATCGCCCGCCTGGGCGGCCCCAGGGACGCGTCGCTCCCGGTGCTCACGGACGGGGAGGCAGCGACGATTCTCGGGAGGCTCCGCGCGGATGCGGCCTCGCTGGGGCTGGCTCTCGCATCCGCGAATACGAGCGACTCGATCTGTTACGCGGCGCGCGCCAACTCGTTCGTCGTCCGGGCGGACGGCCGCCTGAACAAGTGCACCGTCGCGCTCGACCAACCTTCGAACGATGTGGGCCGACTCGAACCGGACGGTACGGTCCGCTTGCGCACGGATCGAATGCTCCCTTGGATGCGGGGCCTTGCGTCCGGTGAAGCGGAGAAACTCTCGTGTCCGCTCCAGGGGATCACGTCATGGAAACCGTCCGCTCGCAGCGGGACCGCTCGAACGGTTTCCCTCTCCCTGGCTCCGGCGGCCGCCTCGACGTAGTCTGGCTCTGGAGCGCCACGCTGACGAGCGTGACTCACACCAGCGACGCGAATACCGCCAGATAGTCCCGCACCTCCCGCGTGTGCAGGAAGTTGTCGCGCACGTGCTGGCGCCCCTCGTCGCCGAGCGACCGCCGGAGCTCGGGGTTGTCCAGCAGGCGGATCGCCTGGAACGCCGTCCCCTCGATGGAGTGGACCAGCAACCCGGTCTGCTCGTGCAGCACCTGTAACGGGATCCCGCCGACCGCGCTCGCCACGACCGCGCGCCGTTTCCAGAGCGCCTCGCTCACGGTGAGCGCGAACCCCTCGCGCAGCGATTTCTGGAGCACCACCGTCGAGGCGCGCTGGATGGCGTTGATCTCGAGGTCGGAGCCGGGCGGGAGCTCGAGCACGGTGACGCCGGGCGCGGCCATCGCGCGGGCGCGCACCTCGGCCAGCACCTCGGCTCCTTCCGGGTCGTCGCTCGCGCCGCCGCCGGCCAAGAGGAGCCGCGCATTGGGACGGCGCGGGCGCACGAGGCGATAGGCGTCGATCACGCCGAGCGGATCCTTGATGCGGTCGAAGCGCGAGACCTGCGTGATCCACCCCGGGGAAGGTGTGAGGTCGAGACGGTCGAGGATCCCCTCGATCTCGTGCTCGCTCAGGTCGCGGTTCTTGGCCGCAAAGGGATCGATCGAGGGCGCGACGAGGTAGGTCGGGACCGTGATCGGCGGCACGAACGCGATGTGCGAGAAGATGGCGGCGTCGTACTTCGCCACGTACGGCTCGAGGAACTCCCAGTAGGCCGGGTCGCGGCGCGAGAGGTCGATGTGGCAGCGCCAGACCCAATGCTGTCCCGGCTTCCGCCGGTGCTCGATGAGCGCCGCGGGCTGCGGGTCGTGGATGAAGATCAGGTCGCCGTCGAGCGCCAGGCGCTCGGCCTCGGCGCGCGTCCGCTCGTGGTAGATCTCCCGGTCCTGATCGGTCAGCGGCTCGACATGCCCGTGCAGCGCGTTGTGCATCCGCTTGGTCACGCCGAAGAAGCGGTCGTCCCCCTCCATCACCTCCCACGTGGTCGGCACGCCGAGCTCGTTCAGGATGACGACGACGCGATGGAGGATCTCGGCCACGCCGCCGCCCGTCTTCGTGGTGTTCACCATGACGATGCGGTGGCCGCGCAGCTTCCGCGCGAGCGCCTCGAGCGCGCGCAGCGTTCCCGCCCCGACGATCGGCTCGTAGCGGGCGAGCCACGACTCGGCGGGCGGATGCTCGTAGGGAAGGCGCGCGTTCTCGCGCACGGCGTTCATCGCGGGCCCCCTCGCTCGGGCGGGGGCTTTGGCCCGCCGCGGAGCCGGCCCGCGAGGCGCGCGATCGCGGCGCGCGCCTCCCGGATCCGCTCGTCCTCGGGAGCGCCCGCGCGCTCGGCCAGGCGGCGTCCGATCTGCGACCGGCGCCAGCGGCCGCCGAGGTCCTTCCGGAGCCGGGAGATCGGCCGTCCGGCCGCCACCGCCTGCTCCGCCTGCGCGGCGAGCCCGTCGGCGCCGTGGGCGCGGAGCCACGCGGGGAACGAGTTCGCGAGATCGCCGAAGACGGGCGCCTCCACCGTGTGGAAGAAGATGGCCGCCGAGTCGAGCCGGTGCCAGAGATCGATCGCCTCCACCGGATCGGCCGCGACGAAGCCGAGCGGAACCGGGACCGATCGGACGCGCAGGAAGTGGAAGGCCGCCTCCTCGGGCGCCTCGCGTTTCCTGTCGCGCACGGGCACCGAGTCCAGCACGGAAAGAAGCGCCGCGCGCAGGTCCCCGATCGGCTGCGCCGTGGCGGCGCCGGCGAAGGCGAGGCGCTCCGCGGTCTCGGGCGCCTGGAGCGACGTGCCGACCCAGCGCGCGAAGTCGTTGCTCGGCAGGTCGCGGGCGTGCGGGTAGCGCACCGGAACGCAGGTCACGTGCTGGAAGAGCGAATCGTCGGGCGCCTTCGCGATCCCGTCCCGCAGGGCCGCGAGGCTGAGCGCGACGATGCCGCAGGGGGCCTCGAGATGGGCCACCGAGGCGAACGTGAAGGGTCCGGCCGAGACCGGCGAGCCCGGGTGCGCGTCGTCGTGCCGCGACGCGTCATCGTGCCTCGAAGCGTCGGCGCCGGCGTCCCCCGCGTCCGGCCGCGCGTCGGCGTCGCCGCTCATGGCTGCCGCGGGTGAGGGCCTTCCTCGGAGGCCCGGAGGTACTCGACGATGAGATCGCGCGCGAGATCGCGGCATCCGAGCCCGAACGCGAGCGCGAGCGCCAGGCCGGCGGCCGCGACGACCGTGATGCCGATGGCCACGACGAGCTGCGCGGCGAGCCCGAGCTGCTCCAGGGCGACGAGCACGACGAAGGCGATCAGGAGGGCCGAGATCGCCTGCGTCCGGATCCGGTTCGGGCGCACGCCCGACGGCGCGAGCAGCGCGTTCAGGATGCGGCTCGCCGCGAGCGCGAGCGGGATCCCGAGGATCAGCACGACCGCGGACGTGAGCACGCGCGGCACCACGTCCTGGAGGCGCGCCGCGATCGAGGGCGCCAGGTCGAGGCCCACGACGCGGAGGGCGATGATGCACGCGCTCAGGAAGATGGTCCAGAAGAGCGCGTACCCCACGACGCGGCTCGGATAGAGCTCGAGACGCCGCGTCTCGCCGGGCGCGAGCTTCTGCGCGGAGGCGTCGACGCCGGTGTGCGCCAGCACGAACTGCGCGGCCCGGCCGACCAGCATCGCGACCAGCCATCCGAGGAACGCGATCGCGCCGGCGACGAGCACCAGGATGACGCCGCCCACGACCGAGACCACGGTGTCGTGGAGCTGCAGCGCGAGATCGGGTGGAATGATCGAATCCCAGCTCATCGTGAGACCTCCTCGTTGGAGTCCCCGGTTCGACGCGGACCCGCCGCTCCCCGCGCCGCGATCGCGCGCAGGAAGCGCGCCACGTCCCGGGGCCCGCGCACGCGATACGGCGCCTTCGTGGGCCCGGGCCCGACCCGGACCGCAAAGCCGGACCGGCCGAGCGCGGCAAACGCCGGCTCGTCGCCGGCCGTGTCGCCGAAGTAAAACAGCACCGCCGGTCGCACCCGGTTCGCGAGCATCCGGAGCGCCCGCCCTTTATCGTAACCCGAGGGGACGAAGTCGAGCACCATGCGTCCCGGCTCCGGGTGGAACCCGAGCCTCCTGGCTCGCGAAACGACCCGGGCGAGCGCGCGCAGGAGCGCGCCGCGCCGCGGGGCGGAGACGCGGCGATAATGCAGCGCGATCGTGAGCCGCTTGTCCTCGATCCACGTGCCGCGCCAGCTGCTCGCGATCGGCGTGAGCAGCTCGCGAAGCGCCTTGACTCCCGACGCGATGCGCCGGCGGCGCTCGGCGCCGGGTCCATCGCCTCCCTCGAGTCCGTACTGCGCGACGCGCAGCACCCGACGCACCGGCAAGTACCGCGCCAGATCGCGCATCGGCCGCGCGCTCAGGGCGGCGATCCGGACGCGCGGCAGCCGGGCCGCCTCTTCGATCGCGCGCATCGTCTCCGCCGGCACGCGCACGCGATCGGGACTCATGACGATGGGCGCGAGCGTCCCGTCGAAATCGAAGACCACCAGAGCCGGCCGGCGCACCGTCGCGGCGTCGAGCGCGGCCTCGGCTTCCTTCCAGGCGCCGCGCGACAGCAGGGGCTGGGTCACCGCCTCGGCGCCGGGCGCATGCCCGGAAGGAGATGGAGCCGCCGCACGTCGCGAATCAGCTTGCGCGCCCAGTCGTAGACGTTCTGGGCCGCGACGACCTCGCGGAGCGACCGCATCCGGTCGGCGCGCTCGGCCTGCGTGAGGGTGAGCGCCCGGTAGAACGCGATCGCGAGCCCCTCGCGGTCGTAGGGGCTCACCTGGATCGCGTGCTCCAGCTCGCGCGACGCTCCCGTGAAGGGACTCAGGATGAGCACGCCGTCGTGGCCGGGGCGCGCGGCGACGTACTCCTTCGCGACGAGATTCATGCCGTCGTGGAGCGACGTCACCGCCATGACGTCGGCGAGCACGTAGTAGGGGATCAGCTCGCGGAAGTCGAGATTGCGCGTGATGAGGTGGACCGCGCTCCGCCCGTCCTGCCCGTAGGCGGCGTTGAGCCGCTCGACGCGCTGCTCCACCTCCGCCATGAGCGCCTGGTACTCCGGGAGGTTCACGCGCGTCGGCACGCCGATCTGCACCATCACCACTTTGCCGCGCCGGTCGGGGTAGAGCTCGAGGAAGCGGCCGAAGGCGTCGAGCCGCTCGGGCACTCCCTTCGTGTAGTCGAGCCGGTCGACGCCCAGGATCACCTTCGCGTCGCCGAGCCCGAGCGAATCGCGAATCCGCTCGGCTTCGCGCCGCGTGCCCGGGTCGGCGGCGGCCATCGAGATCTCGGCCACGTCGGGGCCGATCGCGTAGGCGCGCACGAACGTGCGGTGCCCGCGGCGGCGAACGGCCGAGCGCTCGCGGTCGATGTGCGCCTCCATCTCGGTCGCGACCGTGTCGACGAAGTTCATCGCGTGGTGCGGGATGTGGAACCCGAGGAGGTCGCAGGAGAGGAGTCCCTCCAGGAGCTCGAGCTTCCAGGGCAGGATGCGATAGACCTCGGGGTTCGGCCACGGGATGTGCCAGAAGAGGACGATCGAGAGGTCGGGGCGCCGCTGGCGGAGCCGCGAGGCGCAGAGAGCGAGGTGGTAGTCCTGCAAGAGGACGAGCGCCGGCTCGGGCCCCACGCTCGCCGCGATCGCGTCCGCGAACTGCTCGTTCACCTCGCGGTAGTCGCGCCACTCGTCGGCGACGAAATGGGGGCGGACGTAGACGACGTGGCAGAGGGGCCAGAGGCAGCCGTTCGAGAAGCGGTTGTACCCCTCGGCGTGCGACTCGGGCTCGATCCAGACGCGCTGGAGCGTGTAGCGGTTGATCCCGGGGGGCATCGCCACCCGCCCCTGCGCGTCGGCCGATTCGCGGTCGGCGTCGCCCGTGGCCTGCGCCACCCAGACCGCGCCGGTCGCGCGCGCCACCGAATCGAGTGCCGAGGCGAGGCCGCCGGGGCTCCGGATGACCTCGATCCCGCTCGGGCCGTGGACGTGCTGGTAGGGCTCCCGGTTCGAGGCGATGACGATCCGCGTGTCGCCGCAATACTCGCGGACGCTCCGCTCGAGGTCGGCGGGGCCGGTCTGGTGCTCGAACTCCCGCCGCTGGGTCTGGCGGGTCGCCGCCCTGCGAAGCGCGCGGAGAACCCGCGTACCGGTTGGTTCACCCGTCCGGGCCATCTTCTAAGTCTATGCGCTGTCTCCGGATTGCGTAACCCCGAATCGGGCCGCGCCGGGGCATCCGCTTGCCCGCGCGGAAGCTCCGGGCGTGGCCGGGGACGCTCAGCCGCCCCCGCGCGGAGGCTCCAGCCGGGCCAGCTCGCGCAGGTTGCGCGTGACGCGCCGGAGCAGGAGCCCGCCCATGGAGAGGGCCGCGATCGCGCCCGCCACGTCGTAAGCGGTGACCCGGATCCCGTGCACCGCGAAGGGAAGGGGGCCGGTCACGAGCGCGACGACGTTCAGGAGGAAGAGGACCGCGCGGGCCTCGGTGGGGCCGAGGATCCCGTAGCCGTACCGGAAGACCCCGAACGCCTGCGTCTCGAGGTAGACGTTGATCGAGAGAACGAGGTAGGCGATCACGATCGCGAGGCCGACCGAGAGGAGCATGTAGGGCGAGAAGCCGAGCCCCAGCCCGACCGCCGTCGTCGAGTAGGCGTCGGTGAGGTGGTCGAGATAGAAGCCGTACCGCGGCCGCTCGTGCTTCCGGACTCGCGCGAGGGTGCCGTCCAAGCTGTCGCCGAACCAGTTCACGAGGAGCCCGCCGTTCGCGAGCCAGAGCCAGTGCCGGTCGTGGGTCGAGAGGATGTAGCCGAGCGCGACGAGGGTCGAGCCGAAGATGCCGATCGCGGTGAGGTGGTCGGGAAGGACCCACCGGGGAAGCGCGGCCGCGATGCGCGGAAGGAGCCACTTCTCGCCGCGCGCGAGGACGAACGTGGCGCGGCGCTCGGGATCTTTGCTGGTGGACACGCGGGGATTGTATGCCGCGCCCCGGCCAGAAACAAAACGGCCGCGAACCGAAGCCCGCGGCCGCCGTCGTCGTTCGGTGGATCAGCCCTTCTTCGACTTCGTCCCCTTCTGCACCTTCGGCGTCCTCGTGGCGGGCGCCGTGTTCATCGGCACGCCGACCCCGTCGAGGGCGATCTGCACCGTTCCCCCCTCAGGGGCGTCGGGCTGCACCTGGGCGGAGGCCTGGACGCGCGCCGGATCCCCGATCGTGAGATTGGCGAGCCACGCGGCCACCTGCTTCGCGGTGGCGTTCGCGTACTCGTACGTCCGGCCCGTCACGTTCACGCGGATCGGCTGCGACACCCGGGGCGACTGGTTCAGCGTGCTCGCCGCCTCGAGGACGATCGGCGGCGCGGGGCGCGTCGCCGCGCCACCCGGACCGTACGCGGTGGCCACGGCCCCTTCCTGGAGCGTCGCCGCGCTGAAGACGAGGGTGGGGCCGAGCGGCGAGTCGAGGCGGTAGGCCATCACCTTGAATCCCTGGCCCACGAAGTTCCGCTTGTTGCCCGCCTTGTCCACGCCCTCGAAGACGTAGGAGTAGGTGATCCCCGGCGTGACCGGGACGCCCGTCGTGGAGCGACCGTCCCAGACGATCTCCCTCGGCGCCTCGCCCTTCCCGGAGAACTGCGCCACCGTCTGGCCGCGCGAATCGGCCACGGTCAGCTTCCAGCGCTCGGTGCCGCGCACGTTCGGCTGGAAGCGGGCCACCGCGCCGCTCGCGAAGTTCCGCAGCCAGGGCCGCCCCGTGTAGGGCGTGCGCTCGCCGGCAGAGACGGCGAGGTACTGCGTCGTGAGGTCGGGCGGCACGCGGTCCAGCACGTCCTGTGCGGTCCCGAAGTCGAGCCCCTTCACCTCGGATGGATTGAGCTGGAGCGTGAGCGGCGGGCGCTCGATCTCGACGTGCACCCGGTCCTCGCCCTCGATGGTGAGGGAGCGGAAGTCGGTGCGCTCGGCGCCGCCCTTCAGCGTGTAGCCCTTCTTCCCCTCGTCCTTGCCACCGTCCTTGGAATCGTCCTTCGCCGAGTCGGCCGGCGCGGTGGGGGAGGCTTCCTTGCCCGCGGCGTCCGGCTTCTCAGCGGAAGCGGCCGGACGGCGGTGCTTCTTCTTCGCCTTGGGCGTGGTCGCGGCGGCTTTGTCCGACGGCTTGGTGTCGGCCTGAACTGCGGGCGCGGTCGTCGCCGCGGGCGCCGGCGCGCCCGCGGATGCCGGGGTCACCACCTTCACCGTGCCCACGCTCACCGAGCCCGAGGTCTTTCCCGAATCGGCCGTCGTGCCCGCGGCTCCCGCGGCGGAGGCGAGGACGAGCGTGAGCGTCGCCGCTGCGGACGCAGCCAGGGTGCGGATCGTTTTCGGGTTCATCGCGGTCTCCTCGGTCAGCCGGCGTCGCGAAGCCGGAAGTGGAACGTGATGGTGCCCCATTGCTCGCCCGTCCGCCCGCCGTGGAGCGGCTCGAAGAGCCATCCGCGGATCGCGGTGCGGGCGTTCTCGTCGAAGTCGCCGAAGCCGGCCGTCTTCTGGATGACGACGTTCTCCTTCACGGTGCCGTCGGCGCGGACCACGAAGTAGAGCGTCACCGACCCCTCGACCGCCTCCTTCTTCGCCCATTCCGGATACTCGGGCACGACCGTCTGGAGGACCGGACGATCGGCGATGGGCCCCGCGACCGAGGCGCCGGCGATCGTGCGGCGCGCCGTCGCGTCGCCGACCTGCGCCGGGGCCGAGGGGGCCGTCTTCACCGCCGGGAGCGTCGCCGCACCTCCCATGGCCGTCCCGCCGCC
>JBLMWD010000063.1:0-4373 GCA_050257045.1 Bacteroidota bacterium
CGTGAACAACGCGATCAGCTACTGGAAGGACTTCGACTCCAGCGGCAGCGTGACGGCGTCCGACCTGAACACCATGGCGGCCCACCTGGGCCACAATTGCGGTAGCCCTTTCAATCCGTAAGCAGCGGGCTCTTTGGTGTTGATGTCCCAGTCATGAATTCCCAGGGCCGCTTGGAGGTTTCCTCCGGAGCGGAGCAGGTAAGTGCCGAGACCGGTCTCCCCCTCCATTTTCGACCGGACGGCAGCGCACCTCGAGAAGTGGAGTGAGAAACCGGCGAGGAGCGAAACGACGCGAGATCTGATCGGCTGCTTCGACTGACAATTCAGCTTCGTTCCGGCGGGCGGCGCTTCCAGAGCGTCGCCCGCCGTCCTTTTCGGTATACTCATGTACGCGAAGCGAGAACACGAGGGGGCCGGGCCACGCCCGGCCTCCGAGAAATCCCCACTCCAGGAAAAAACCGATGCGATCGAGCTCACCCTGCATCCCGCTCCTCTGCGCGGCGGCGATCCTGCTCGTCGGCGTGTTCACGCCCACCGGGCGAGCCTCAGCCCAATGCTTGTATCTCGACGTAAACGGCGATCGCCACGGCGACGCGGCGGACGTGCTGGGTCCCGGCACCACCGACGTGGACGTCTGGCTCGACACCAGCCATAACGCCGACGCATCGACGGCGGTCTGCGCGTCGGGAGAGCCGCTCGACGTCTGCTCCTACACGTTCATCGTCGAGTGGGAGCCCGGAAAGGGCGGCGGGAGCCTCTCCTACGGGCCCTGGTCCGACAACATGGGGTTCACGGTCAATGCCGGCGGCATGCAGAAGGGGCGGATGTTCTGGATCGGGCGGGCGGCCCCCTACTACCTCGCCCCGGGCCTCTACAAGATCGGCTCGCTCGCGGTGAAGGTCACGGGGACGCCCATCCTGCGCTTCCTCTCCTCGACCGAATACGACAAGACCGCGATCACCTCGTTCGGATCGCAGTGCGACGGGCGCGACTTCGACAACACCATCAAGCTGGGACAGGAGTTCGTCGACGCTAAGGGGACGTCGTCGGAGGACGATACACCTCGGAACGCCTGGGCCGACATCCGCGACCTCTACCGCTGATCGCGGCCGCCGGCGCGCGGCTCCGGCAGCGCCGGCTCCTCCGCCGCGCTAGCGCGCGGCGTGGACTACGTACGCGAGCGCGAAGCCGATCTGCGCCGTGAACATCATCACGTACATGTGCGTCCAGGAGGGATGATTCTCCGTGCGAGCGAGGTCGTCAGGGCGCCGGAGCATGAGCCAGGCGACGTAGGATCCCCAGACCACGAGGATCACGGCGAGCGAATCCAGCACCCACGGCGTGCCGGTCAGGAACCCCTGGCGGAGTCCCCAGGGGATGAGCAGGAAGGGGAGCACGAGGAAGGGCGCCGTGATCCATGCCGCCTTCTTCGGGCCGAGCAGCACCGGGAGCGTGCGGAACCCGGCGGCCCGGTCCCCGCGGATGTCGGCGAAGTCCTTCGTCGTCGTCGCGCCGAGCAGGAAGAGCCCGAAGATGAGCCCGATTGTCCACGGCTCGGTCCGGCCGAAGTCGCGCACGCACGACCATCCCGCCACCTTGAGGAGCACCCCGCGCGGCAGCGCGATCACGGCGTTCGCGAGATAGGGGACCGCCTTCAGCCGGAACGGAGGCGCCGAGTACATCACCGTGAGAACCGCCGCCGTTCCCGCGAGGAGCGTGCACTGCGGGCCGACGGCCGTCGCGAGGAGGAAGGCCGCGGCGTAGAGCCACCCCGCGAGCCGGATCGCCTCGCCGGCCTGGACGCGTCCCGACGGGAGCGGCCGCGAGGGCTTGTTGATGCGGTCGGCCTCGAGGTCGGTCACCTGGTTCAACGTGTTCGACGCGGCGTTCAGGACCGCGGCCATGAGCGTCCCGAGGGCGATGCGCGCGGCGGTCCAGGGTACCAGCGGCACCGGCGGCCAGGCGCCGAGGGCAATCACGCTCCCGGTGAACATCCCGAGCGCGGGGGCGATCAGCGTGAAGGGGCGGGCGAGCTCCCAGTAGAGCGCGGAGCGCCCCACGTCAGTGGAGGCCCAGCGGGCGGCCGTCCATGTCCGGCGGCGGGGCGATTCCGAGCCTGGCCAGCACCGACGGCGCCACGTCGTCGATCCGCGGCGCGGCCGAATCGACCGGGCGGCTCGAGAAGAACACTCCCTTCACCGTCTCCGGATCGACCGAGCAGTGGTCGGCGCTCCAGCGACGCTCGTTGGGCTCGATGATCTCGGGCGGGATCCCGCCGAGGGAGGTCTGCCAGGAGACCCGGTAGCCTTCCTCGAAGCCGACCACGAGGTCGGGCGCCTCGCCGAAGTAGGGGCCGCGGTAGAGCTCCTCGCGCGCGTAGACCTTCCGCACCACGCGCTCACCCGTGTCGGGGTCGCGCAGCGCGCTGAATCTCGCGACCAGCTCCCGCTTGAGCGTGTCGTAGTCGGGGCCCGGCGCCACGACGCCGCGGCTCTCCCGTCCCTTGAGGTTCACGTAGATCTGCCCCAGCGCGAGCGCGTAGGCGCGCGTCTTCGACCAGTCGACGTTCGGCCAGAAGGTGCCGCGGCCGAAGAGATCCTCGAGGTTCCGGTCGCGCACCGGGTCCTGCCGCGCGAGCGTCATGTAGCCGTTCCGCACGAGCCAGGTGTTGATGTTCACGGCCTTGCGGAACGAGGAGAAGCCGTGATCCGAGACGACCAGGAGCGTGATCCGCGGGTCGCGCGCGGCGCGCCGCAGGAAGAGACCGACCAGGGAATCGCATCGCATGTAGGTGCGGTCGATGGAGCCTCCGTACTGGTCGGCGAGCCTGCGGTTGTACATCGGGTGCTTCGGGTCGATCAGGCGCCACATCATGTGCTGCACCTTGTCGGTCGCCTGGAAGACCGTCACGAAGAGGTCGGGGTTCAGCCGGTCGATCGCGTCGATCACGAGCGCGCGCTGCCGGCTGAAGGAGTAGTTCACGTCCTCCATGAAGACCTTCTCGTCGATCTTCTCCTCGTTGAGCGCCCAGGTGTCCTCGGGCCAGCCGAGCGTCTTGTAGAGCCCCAGGCGGCGCGCGGCGTCGGCGCTGTAGCTGTTCGGCTTGGAGATCGGGACGGGCGGATGGCGCGGGTCGAAGTTGACCGGCGAGAGATAGATGCGGAGCTCGGGCGAGGCCTCCATCACGTGGAAGCGTCCGATCCCGTTCACGGCGACGAGCGGCGCGATCGTGAAACGGATCTTGTACCAGTCGCTCCAGTCCCCCTGGCGCACCGTGCGCACCTGGCCCTGAAGCGAGATCCGGACCGCGTTCGTGCCGGGGACGCGCTGGAACTCGATCGGGATCGTGAGATCGGGAATGCGCCCCTCGCTGTCGCGGGAGGCGAAGGGATTCCGCGGCCCGTGCACCACGGAGCGGGCCCGTCCGGTCGCGTCGACCTTGAGGCGGGCCACCTTCCCGCCCATCTCCGTGTCGCCCACGTTGACCGCGTCGGTGGCGTAATAGGAGAACGTCCCCATCGTCCCCCGAATGTCCGGAACCCCAAGCCCCGACAGGAGTACCCCATTCTGTAGCTCCTCGGGGGGGAAGTCGATCGGCGCCTCCAGCACCACGGTCTTCACGCCGTGCTGCGAGGCGATCTGCCAGAAGGTGGTCCCTTTCCGGTTGTTGGTGATCCGGGGCGCCTGCGTGGGCAGGAAGCCCATGGCGAACTTCCCACGCTGGATCGTCACCGTAGAGAAGTCCGGGTAGTAGGTCGCCGGGTTTCGCCGCAGGAAGTCGTAGATCCGGGTCTTGCCCGGGTTCATGCCGGTCGAGAACGAGGACCAGGCCACGGGAGACTGCGCCGGGTTGGTGGTCTCCAGGCGACGCATCGCGCCGTGCTGCTTCATCCACGCCAGATTGGGGAGCTTCCCTTGAGCCATCAGGCGGTCCACCACGTTCGGATCCATCCCGTCGAAGCCGAGGATCCAGACGCGCTGGCGCGCGGGCTGCGCGGGTGTGGGGGTGTCGGAGAGGGCGATGCCGGCGAGGATGACGGTCGCGGCGACAGCGAGGGGCGCGACGAACCCCGGGAATCGCATCGTTCAGGGCCTCGGAGGTTTCCGGACGGGGGACAAGGGTGTGCGCGAAATCGTAGCATTCGGCTTCTCGGAGTGTCAAACCGAGGGCGCGGCAACCCGGTGAGCCGTTGCGCCTTGACCCTTCTCGCGCCGGGTTTCTATACTGCCGGAACAGCCGTGTACCCCAATTCCTTCTCCCGAGGGTCCAAGCCCATCCGGTTCGCCCGAGTCCTTCTCGTGCTCCTGGCCGCGCTCGCGGCGGGCTCCGCGCGCGCCGCGGCTCCGGCGACGGCCGCGGCGAAGCCCGCGGC
>JBLMWD010000064.1:0-14880 GCA_050257045.1 Bacteroidota bacterium
ACAACGTGGAGATGGCGGTGGAGCTGATCACGCCGATCGCGATGGAGAAGGAGCTTCGGTTCGCCATCCGCGAGGGGGGCCGCACCGTCGGCGCCGGCGTCGTCGCGGAGATCACGGAGTAGCACCGGCAATAGCTCGGGGAGCCTAGGGGACCAGCGGGGCCATCATGCGAGACCAGATCACGCTCGCTTGCAACGAGTGCAAGGAGCGGAACTACACGAACAGCAAGAACAAGCGCAAGCATCCGGACCGCGTCGAGTGGAAGAAGTACTGTCCGCGCTGCCGGAAGCATACGCCGCATAAAGAGACCCGGTAACACGCCGGGCCGGAGGCTGGGTAGGCCAGTAGCTCAGTCCGGCTAGAGCACCGGTCTCCAAAACCGGGAGTCGGGGGTTCGAATCCCTCCTGGCCTGCCACTGTCGCAACGCCACAAGCGTGAGCTTTTGGGTTCGAGCTTTGGAAAGGGCGATCCGTGCGAGCGGAACCAACGACCGAGAAGAGCAGCGCCGTACGGCCGGGTTTGTTCACGGCCTTCGGCGAGTACGTGAAGGATGTGCGGGTCGAGATGTCCAAGGTCTCCTGGCCGTCGCGCGAGGAGCTCCGGGAATCGACCCTCGTCGTCATCGTGATGGTGTTCGTCATCGCGATCTTCATCGGAGCCGTCGACCGCGCGCTCTCCTACGCGTTCGAGCAGATCATCAAGATCCTTGGCTAGCGGGGAAGGAACCTCCGTCATGGAGTGGTACGTCATCCATACCTATTCGGGCCACGAGAACAAGGTCAAGGCCAACCTCGAGCGCGCGATCCACGCGGCGGGGCTGGAGGACCATTTCGGCCAGATCCTCGTCGCGACGGAGGAGTTCGCCGAAATGAAGGACGGGAAGCGGATCACGTCGAAGCGGAAGACGTTCCCCAGCTACGTCCTCGTGGAGATGACCCTGGACATGGAGTCGCGCCTCGTGGTCCAGAACGTCCCGGGCGTCACGCGCTTCGTCGGCTCCGGACAGGACCCGATCCCCCTCCGCGAGGCGGAGGTGAAGCGGATCCTCGGCCACATGGAAGCCGGCGGCCGGATGCGCGGCGCGGCCGAGGTGCCGTTCAAGTCGGGCGAGCACGTGAAGGTGGTGGACGGCCCGTTCACCGACTTCACCGGCGTCGTCGACGAGGTGAATCCCGAGCGGCAAAAGGTGAAGGTGATGGTCTCGATCTTCGGGCGCGCGACGCCCGTGGAGCTCGATTTCCTGCAGGTGCAGCCGGTCTAGCCCGGCCTTCTTCGGCGGACGCGCCGTCCGCCGCGCGACCACGCGACGTGGGAGCGGGGCTCTCCCCGCGAACGGAAAGGAACACGGATGGCCAAGACGAAACCGGTGCAGGCGCTGGTCAAGCTCCAGGTGCCCGCCGGCAACGCGACCCCCGCGCCCCCGATCGGGCCGGCGCTGGGCCAGCACGGCGTGAACATCATGGAGTTCTGCAAGGCGTTCAACTCGCGCACGCAGGGGCAGCCGGGGCTCATCATCCCGGTCGTGATCACGGTCTACAGCGACCGCTCGTTCACGTTCATCACGAAGACGCCGCCCGCGTCGGTGCTCCTGAAGCGCGCCGCGGGCCTGGCGAAGGGCTCGGGCGAGCCCAACCGCAACAAGGTGGCGAAGGTGACGAGCGCCCAGGTGCGGGAGATCGCCGAGCTGAAGAAGCCGGACCTGAACTCGAATGACCTGGAGGCGGCGATCCGGATGGTCGAAGGGACCGCGCGTTCCATGGGCATCGACGTCGAAGGCTAGGGGGACGCCATGAGGATCGGAAAGCGGTTCCGGGCGGCCCAGCAGACGGTCGGCCCCGATCGGATCGGCGACCTGACCGACGCGGTCTCCCGGCTCAAGAAGTCGGCGACGGCCAAGTTCGACGAGACGGTCGAGGTTTCGATGCGTCTCGGCGTCGACCCGCGCCACGCCGAGCAGCAGGTGCGGGGCACCGTCGTGCTCCCGCACGGCACCGGGAAATCGGTGCGCGTCCTCGTCCTCACGAAGGGCGAGAAGGAGCGGGAAGCCAAGGACGCCGGCGCCGACTACGCCGGTTCCGAGGAGTGGATCAAGAAGCTGAACGAGGGCTGGATGGACATCGACGTCATCGTGGCCACGCCCGACATGATGGGCGAGGTCGGCAAGCTGGGCCGGATCCTCGGCCCGCGCGGACTCATGCCGAATCCGCGCAGCGGCACCGTCACGATGGACGTCGCGCGCGCCGTCCGCGAAGTGAAGGCGGGCAAGATCGAGTACCGGGTCGACAAGGCCGGCAATCTGCACGCGCCTGTCGGCAAGGCTTCCTTCGGCAACGAGCAGCTCGTCGCGAACGTCGAGGCGTTCCTCCGCGAAGTGCTCCGCATGAAGCCCGCGGCCTCCAAGGGGCAGTACCTGCGCAGCGTCACGCTCAGCTCCACGATGGGTCCGCCGGTGCGGCTCGATCCCGTCGCGATCCAGTCGAGTCTGAAGGCATAGGGCCCGGCCGCATCCGCGTCCGCACCCCGAGGAGAACTCACGTCCATGGCGACCGCTGAAAAAGAACAGACCGTCGGCGAGCTGAACGAGCTCATCGCCCAGTCGAAGTCGATCTACCTGACCGACTTCCAGGGGATGAACGTCGAGCTGGCCACGAAGATGCGGCGCAGGCTCCGCGAAGCGAAGGTGGAGTACCGCGTCGCCAAGAACACGCTCACCAAGCTGGCCCTCCGCGCGCACGGCGTGGAGGTGCTCGACCAGTACCTGGAGGGGCCGACCGGCATCGCCTTCGGCTCCGACGAGGTGAGCGCGGCGAAGGTCCTCGCCGACTTCGCCAGGGAATTCGAGAAGCCGGCCCTGAAGGCCGCGTACGTCTCCGGCCAGGTGTACGGGCCGGACGGAATCAAGGTGTTGGCCCAGCTTCCTCCGCGCGAGGTGCTCCTGGGCCAGTTCATCGGCGCGCTTCGTTCCCCCATGCAGGGCGTCGTGGGCGTGCTTTCGGGCTCGCTGCGCCAGATGGTGGGAGTCATCGACGCCATCGGGAAGAAGAAGCAGCAGGGGTAAACCCCGTCACTGGGGTTGGCCCCGAGCGGGCGCCCCGATCCTGACCGGAGGAGGAACCGAACAGTGGAAGCAGGAGCCAAGAACCAGCAGATCATCAGCATTCTCGAGGGCATGACGATGCTCGAGGTCTCCGACCTCGTGAAGAAGCTCGAGGAGCACTTCGGGGTGACGGCGGCCATGCCGATGATGGCGGCCATGCCCGGAGCGGGCGGCGCCGGCGCGGCGGCAGCGGTCGAGGAGAAGACCGAATTCGACGTCGTTCTGATGGCGGCCGGTGACAAGAAGATCAACGTGATCAAGGTCGTGCGCGAGCTGACGGGCCTGGGCCTCAAGGAGGCGAAGGACCTCGTCGATGGCGCGCCAAAGCCCGTGAAGGAGAAGGTTTCGAAGGAAGAGGCGCAGTCGGTGAAGACGAAGCTGGAAGAGACCGGCGCGTCGGTCGAGATCAAGTAGTTCGATTCGCGAAGTGCGGTACTCCGGCCCGGCCGCGCGTGATCGTGCGGCCGGCCGGATCGAGGCCAGGCGCCCCCCGGCGGAAGCGACGGTGGGGGCCGCCTTCCGGCAGCGGGCGTTACCGAAAGGGTGAAAACGAGTGAAAGCCATCCGCGGCAAGGAACGGCGAAGCTTCAGCAAGATCGAGCGGGACTGGGATCTCCAGATCCCGAACCTGCTCGACGTCCAGCTGGATTCGTTCCGCAATTTCCTTCAGGCCGATACGGACCCGACGAAGCGCAAGACCGAAGGGCTTCAGGAGGTCTTCCATAGCGTCTTTCCGATCAGCGATCCGCGCGAGTTCTTCTCGCTCGAGTTCGTGCGCTACGACCTCGGCGAGCCGAAGTACTCGGTGGAGGAGTGCCAGGAGCGCGACCTGACGTTCTCGGTCCCGCTCAAGGCCACGCTCCGCCTCCGGGTGCGCGAGGAGACCGAGGAGGGACGGAAGGACAAGAGCATCATCGAGCAGGAGGTCTACCTCGGCGAGCTGCCGATCATCACCGACAAGGGGACCTTCATCATCAACGGCGCCGAGCGGGTGATCGTGAGCCAGCTCCACCGCTCGCCGGGCGTCTTCTTCGACGAGACCCTGCACCCGAGCGGCAAGAAGCTCTACACGGCGCGCATCATTCCCTACCGCGGCTCGTGGGTCGAGTTCAGCCTCGACGTGAACGACATCATGTACGTCCACATCGACCGCAAGCGGAAGCTGCCCGTGACCGTGCTCCTGAAGGCGCTCGGCTACGTCTCCGACCGCGAGATCCTCGACCTCTTCTACGAGACGGAGGAGGAGGAGATCGGCGGGCCGCGCTCCAAGAAGGAGCCGGACGCGCTCGGCAAGATCGCCGCCGAGGACGTCGTGGACGAGAAGACGGGCGAGGTGCTCCTCGAGGCCAACGAGCCGATCACGATGGAGCGCGTCGAGGGACTGCGCAAGGCCGGCTTCACGACCGTGCGCACCTTCGTGATTCCGCTGCGCGACGAAGCCGACATCATCCGGAACACGCTGAAGAAGGACTCGACCAAGACGGAGGAGGAGGCGCTCACGCGCATCTACAACCTGCTCCGTCCGGGCGAGCCGCCGCGCGCGGACACGGCGCGGGACATCCTGAAGAAGCTCTTCTTCAACCCCAAGCGCTACGACCTGGCGAAGGTCGGCCGCTACAAGCTGAACCGGAAGCTCCCGCACGACCTCCTGCTCGGGCCGCGCGAGAAGCGGAAGAAGCTCGGCCTGGGCGTCCCCGACGACAACCAGACGACGCTGGGGCCCGAGGACTTCCTCGTCATCATCAACTACCTCCGGGCGCTCCGGCTGGGCTCGGAGATCCAAGGGCTGGTCGTCACCACCGACGACATCGACCACCTGGGGAACCGCCGGGTGCGCGCCGTGGGCGAGCTCCTCGCAAACCAGTTCAACGTCGGGCTCGCGCGCATGGCGCGGATCATCCGGGAGCGCATGACGCTCCAGGACGCCGACCAGGTCACGCCCTACGACCTGATCAACGCGCGGACCATCTCCGCGGTGATCCAGAGCTTCTTCGGCTCGAGCCAGCTCTCGCAGTTCATGGACCAGACGAACCCGCTCGCCGAGCTGACGCACAAGCGGCGCCTCTCGGCCCTGGGGCCGGGCGGCCTCACGCGCGACCGCGCGGGGTTCGAGGTCCGCGACGTGCACTACACGCACTACGGGCGCATGTGCCCCATCGAGACGCCGGAAGGCCCGAACATCGGCCTCATCTCGTCGCTCGCGACGTACGCGCGCGTGAACGAGCTCGGCTTCCTCGAGACGCCGTACCGCCCCGTGAAGAACGGCGCCGTGGACAAGCGGACCGTCCAGTTCCTCTCGGCGGACATGGAGGACCAGTTCAAGATCGCGCAGGCGAACGCGCCCGTGGACGAACAGGGGCGGCTCGCGGGCGCGCAGACGGTGCGCGAGCGGGGCGAGTTCCCGTTCATGGAGCCGCAGCAGGTGGACTACATGGACATCTCGCCGATCCAGCTCGTGTCGCCGGCCGCCGCGCTCATCCCGTTCCTCGAGCACGACGACGCGAACCGCGCGCTCATGGGATCGAACATGCAGCGGCAGGCCGTGCCGCTCCTCTTCACCGAGCCCCCCCTCGTGGGGACCGGTCTGGAGGGGAAGGTCGCGGAGGACTCGGGCGCGCTCATCCTGGCCAGGCGGCCGGGCACGATCGAGGCCGTGAGCGGCGACTCGATCTTCGTCCGCTACGACCAGCCGGATGGCAAGGCGCGGACGGTGGACTACTCGGAGCTGGCGGGCGTGGACGCCTACCGGCTCACCAAGTTCCGCCGCTCGAACCAGGACACCTGTCTGAACCAGCGGCCCCTCGTGAGCGAGGGGGACCGCGTGAAGAAGGGACAGCTCCTCGCCGACGGAGCCGCCACCCGGAACGGCGAGCTCGCGCTCGGGGCCAACGTGCTCGTCGCGTTCATGCCGTGGGGCGGGTACAACTTCGAGGACGCGATCCTCGTCTCCGAGCGGCTCATCAAGGACGACCGCTTCACCTCGATCCACATCGAGGAGTTCGAGCTCCAGGTCCGCGACACCAAGCGCGGCGCCGAGGAGATCACGCGCGAGATCCCGAACGTGAGCGAGGAGGCGGTGAAGAACCTCGACGAGGAGGGGATCGTGCGGATCGGCGCCCGCGTGAAGGCGGGCGACATCCTCGTGGGCAAGGTCACCCCGAAGGGGGAGACCGACCTCACGCCCGAAGAAAGGCTCCTGCGGGCCATCTTCGGCGAGAAGGCCGGCGACGTGCGCGACGCCTCGCTCAAGGCCCCCCCGGGCATGGACGGCGTGGTGATCGACACCAAGGTCTTCAGCCGCCGCGAGAAGGACGAGAGCACCAAGAAGCAGGAGAAGCGGAAGATCGACCGGCTCCGCCGCCAGAGCAAGAAGGAGCGGGACCGGGTCCTCGAGACGCGCGCCGCGGAGGTCTCCAAGGTGCTGCTCGGGGAGTACGTCAACAAGTGGGTCGAGGGCGACGACGAGAAGGCCGTCGCGCGGAGCGGGAAGAAGATCGACGAGGAGTTCCTCGCGAAGGCGAACCTCGACTCGATCCCCTACCGCACCTCGATCACGCGCGACGACCAGGTGAACGAGCGCTTCTGGGGGATCATCGAAGGGGCGATGCGCGCGCTCGACCGGGTCGAGAAGAATCTGGAGAAGGAGATCGAGAAGGTCACGCGCGGGGACGAGCTGCCCCCCGGCGTGGTCAAGCTCGTGAAGGTCTACGTCGCCAAGAAGCGGAAGCTCTCCGTCGGCGACAAGATGGCGGGGCGCCACGGCAACAAGGGCGTCGTCGCCAAGATCCTCCCCGAGGAGGACATGCCGTACCTTCCCGACGGGACCCCGGTCGACATGGTGCTGAACCCGCTGGGCGTGCCGTCGCGAATGAACATCGGACAGATCCTCGAGACGCACCTCGGGTGGGCCGCCCACGAAATGGGCACCACCGTGGCCACGCCGGTCTTCGCCGGCGCGACCGTCGACGAGATCAAGTCGTGCCTCCGGGATTCGAACCTGCCCGAGGACGGGAAGTCGGTGCTCTACGACGGGCGGACGGGCGAGTCGTTCGACCAGCGCGTGACGGTGGGCTTCATCTACATGATGAAGCTCTCGCACCTGGTCGACGACAAGATCCACGCCCGCTCGATCGGGCCGTATTCGCTGGTCACCCAGCAGCCGCTGGGCGGGAAGGCGCAGTTCGGCGGTCAGAGGTTTGGTGAGATGGAGGTGTGGGCGCTCGAGGCGTACGGAGCGGCCTATACCCTTCAGGAGCTCCTCACGGTGAAGTCCGACGACGTCACGGGACGGTCGCGCATCTACGAGGCGATCGTGAAGGGCGAGAACCCGCCCGCGCCGTCGACGCCCGAATCCTTCAACGTTCTGGTCAAGGAGCTCCAGAGCCTCTGCTTGGACGTGCAGCTCCGGGACGAGTCTTAAGGCCGAGGAGGCAAGCGACCATGCAGGAACTGTTCGGAATCAAGTCCCCCCTCGCCACCGAGCGGCAGCGCTTCTCGCTGACGCGTCCGGACGACCGGGAGCTCATGCGCCGGCGGGTCTCGTTCAACTCGATCCGCATCATGCTGGCCTCCCCGGAGACGATCCGCGGGTGGTCCCACGGCGAAGTGACCAAGCCGGAGACCATCAACTACCGGTCGTTCAAGCCGGAGCGGGACGGGCTCTTCTGTGAAAAGATCTTCGGTCCGGTCAAGGACTGGGAGTGCAACTGCGGCAAGTACAAGCGCATCCGCTACCGCGGCGTCATCTGCGACCGCTGCGGCGTGGAGGTGACGCAGGCCAAGGTCCGCCGCGAGCGGCTGGGGCACATCAACCTCGCCGTTCCGGTGTCGCACATCTGGTTCTTCAAGGCCGTGCCGAGCCGCATCGGACACCTGCTCGACATGTCGATCCGCGACCTCGAGCGGGTGCTCTACTACGAGTCGTACGTGGTGATCGAGCCCGGGACGAGCGGCCTCAAGAAGAAGCAGCTCATCTCCGAGGACGAGTACTACGAGCTGACCCAGGACGAGACGGTCACGCTCACGGCCAAGATGGGGGCCGAGGCGATCCGCGACCTGTTGCAGGAGATCGACCTCGACGAGCTCTCCGCGGAGCTGCGGGCGCTCGCGAAGATCGAGAACTCGGTGCAGCGGAAGAAGGAGACGCTGAAGCGGCTCCGGATCGTCGAGGCGTTCCGCCAGAGCGGGAACCGCCCCGAGTGGATGATCCTGAACGTGATCCCGGTGCTGCCGCCGGATCTCCGGCCGCTCGTGCCCCTCGAGGGCGGGCGGTTCGCGACGTCGGATCTGAACGACCTCTACCGGCGCGTCATCAACCGGAACAACCGGCTGAAGAAGCTGATCGACATCCGGGCGCCGGAGGTCATCCTCCGGAACGAGAAGCGGATGCTCCAGGAAGCGGTCGACGCCCTCTTCGACAACGGGCGCCGGAGCCGCGCCGTGCGCGGGCAGGGGAACCGCCCGCTCAAGTCGCTCTCGGACATGCTCAAGGGGAAGCAGGGGCGCTTCCGCCAGAATCTCCTGGGCAAGCGCGTCGACTACTCGGGGCGCTCCGTGATCGTGGTCGGCCCCGAGCTCAAGCTGCACCAGTGCGGCCTTCCGAAGAACATGGCCCTCGAGCTCTTCAAGCCGTTCATCATCCGGAAGCTCGAGGACAAGGGCTTCGTGCAGACCGTGAAGAGCGCGAAACGGCTCGTCGAGCGCGAGCGTCCCGAGGTCTGGGACATCCTCGGCGACATCATCAAGGGACACCCGGTACTCCTGAACCGCGCCCCGACGCTCCACCGGCTCGGCATCCAGGCGTTCGAGCCGGTGCTCGTGGAGGGGAAGGCGATCCGCATCCATCCGATGGTCTGCTCGGCCTTCAACGCGGACTTCGACGGCGATCAGATGGCCGTCCACGTGCCGCTCTCGTTCGAGGCGCAGATCGAGACCCGGATGCTGATGCTCTCGACGAACAACATCCTCCTGCCGTCGAACGGCCGGCCGGTCGCGACGCCGAGCCAGGACATCGTGCTCGGCTGCGCCTACATGACCAAGGCGCGTCCGTTGAAGGAAGGGGAGCGGCCGAAGCGCTACGCCGACATGGCGGAGGTGCGCGCGGCCTACGACCACCGCCAGGCCGGCCTGCACGATCCGATCCGCGTGCGCATCGACGGCGGCGAATCGATCGAGACCACCGTCGGGCGGGTCCTCTTCAACGAGGTGCTCGTGCCGTGGGGGATCGCGTTCGCCAACGAGGAGATGGACAAGAAGGCGCTCGAGCAGCTGGTGGCCGACTGCCACCGCAACCTCGGCGACAAGACCACCTCGGTGATCCTCGATTCGCTCAAGAACCTGGGCTTCCAGTACGCGACCCAGGCGGGGATCACGGTGGGCATCGACGACATCATGATCCCTCCGCGCAAGTCGGAGATCATCGGCCGCGCGCAGGACGAGGTGAACAGCATCAACCGCCAGTACCAGCAGCGGGTCATCACCGACGGCGAGCGCTACAACCAGGTCATCAACACGTGGACGCTCGTGACGACCGAAGTGGAGGAGGAGACGTTCCGCGGCCTCGCGGCCGACCGGAACGGCTTCAACCCGATCTTCATGATGGCCCACTCGGGGAGCCGCGGAACGAAGGAGCAGATCCGCCAGCTCGCCGGGATGCGCGGTCTCATGGCGAAGCCCCAGAAGAAGATCACGGGCGGCCTGGGCGAGATCATCGAGTCGCCGGTCATCCACAACTTCAAGGAAGGGCTGACCGTGCTCGAGTACTTCGTCTCGACGCACGGCGCGCGGAAGGGCCTCGCCGACACGGCTCTGAAGACGGCCGACGCCGGCTACCTCACGCGGCGGCTCGTGGACGTGGCGCAGGACGTCATCGTGAACATCGACGACTGCGGCACGGTGAGCGGGATCGAGGTCGGCGCCCTGAAGGAAGGGGAGGAGATCATCGAGCCGCTCGGCGACCGGGTGCTCGGCCGCGTGGCGGTCGAGGACATCGTCGACCCGACGACGGGCGAGGTGATCGTCCGCTCCGGGGAGGAGATCACCGAGAGCGGCGCCGAGGCGATCGAGGAATCGGGCCGGATCGAGAAGGTCATGATCCGCTCCGTGCTGAAGTGCGAGGCGACGCGCGGCATCTGCGCGAAGTGCTACGGACGGAACCTGGCCACCGGCCGCATGGTCGAGCTGGGCGAGGCGACCGGCGTCATCGCCGCGCAGTCGATCGGCGAGCCGGGAACGCAGCTCACGCTCCGTACGTTCCACATCGGCGGCGTCGCCGGCCGCATCGTGGAGCAGTCGCGCATCAAGGCGAAGACGACCGGCAAGGTGGTCTTCCGCGATCTCGAGCTGGTCGAGCGCGCGAGCGGCCAGCAGGTCGTGGTCGGCCACAAGGGGCAGATCGAGCTCCAGGGAGTCGACGGCAAGGCCCGCCACCGCTACTCGCCGCCGTACGGCGCCACGGTCCACGTCAAGGACGGACAGACCGCGGAAGCCGGCGCCGACCTCTTCGAGTGGGACACGTTCAACACGCCGATCCTCACCGAGAAGGCGGGGACGGTGCGCTTCGTGGACATCAAGGAGAAGGTCACGGTCCGCGACGAGGTGGACGAGAACACCGGGCTGCGCCTCATGGTCATCATCGACGACCGCGAGAAGGTGCTCCATCCGCACGTCGACATCGTGGGCCCGGGCGGCCGCCGCGTGGCGAGCTACCCGCTCCCGACCGGCGCGCGGCTCCTCGTGCGCGACGGGCAGGAGGTCACGGCCGGCGAGGCGATGGTGAAGATCCGCCGCGAGATCTCGAAGACGCGCGACATCACGGGCGGTCTGCCGCGGGTGAGCGAGCTCTTCGAGGCGCGCAAGCCGAAGGACGCCGCGACGGTCGCCGAGATCGACGGCCGCGTGGAGTTCGGCGGGGTGAGCCGCGGCATGAAGAAGCTCCAGGTGATCGGGGACAGCGGCGAGACCCGCGAATACCTGATCCCGCAGGGGAAGCACCTGCACGTGCAGGAGGGGGACACGGTCCGCGCGGGCGACCGGCTGACCGAGGGCCCCGTGAACCCGCACGACACGCTCAAGATCAAGGGAATCCAGGCGGTACAGGAATACCTGGTCAACGAGATCCAGGAGGTCTACCGCCTCCAGGGCGTGCGGATCGACGACAAGCACATCGAGGTGATCGTCCGGCAGATGCTCCAGAAGGTCCGCATCGAGGACCCGGGCGACACGACGTTCCTCGAGGGCGAGCAAGTCGACAAGAACCAGCTCCGGATCGAGCAGGCGCGGGTGGAGTCCGAAGGGGGCCAGCCCGCCACGTATCAGCCGTTGTTGCTGGGGATTACGAAGGCCTCGCTCTCCACGCAGAGCTTCATCTCCTCGGCCTCGTTCCAGGAGACGACGCGGGTCCTGACCGAGGCTTCGGTGCTCGGCATGACCGACCATCTCCGGGGCCTGAAGGAGAACGTGATCATCGGACACCTGATCCCCGCGGGGACCGGCATCTCCAAGTACAAGGGGATCGAAGTCGTTGCGGCGGATGAAGAAGAGGCGGAGAAGCCGGCGACGGTCGAGGAGGAGGCAAAAAGTGCTTGACCGGGCCAGGCTCCGGTACATAGAATACGCGTTCTTTGCGCCCAGAACCAATTGCCATGGAGAAAGTTAAGTGCCGACCCTGAATCAACTGGTGCGCTACGGCCGGAAGCGCCAGCTGTCCAAGACCGCTTCGCCCGCGCTCAAGGGCGCGCCGCAGAAACGCGGCGTGTGCACGCGCGTCTATACATCGACGCCCAAGAAACCGAACTCGGCGCTGCGCAAGGTGGCCCGTGTCCGACTCACGAACGGGATGGAAGTGACGTGCTACATCCCGGGCGAGGGACACAACCTCCAGGAGCACTCGATCGTGCTCATCCGCGGCGGCCGCGTGAAGGATCTCCCGGGCGTGCGGTATCACGTCGTGCGCGGCACCCTGGACGCTTCGGGCGTCGACGGCCGGACGCAGAGCCGGTCGAAGTACGGCACGAAGCGGAAGAAGGGTCAGGGATAGCCCATGCGCCGAGCCGCCAAGATCCACAAAACCGAAGTCCGGCCGGACGCCCGTTACAACAACGTCCTCGTCACCCGCTTCATCAACTCCCTGATGCACCAGGGAAAGAAGAGCACCGCCGAGCGGATCTTCTACGGGGCGATGGACTCGATCGAGAAGAAGACGGGCCAGGACGGACTGAGCGTGCTGAAGACCGCGCTCAACAACGTGAAGCCGATTCTCGAAGTCAAGTCGCGCCGCGTGGGCGGCGCGACCTATCAGGTGCCCGTGGAGGTCCGGCAGGACCGCCGCACCGCGCTCGCCCTGCGCTGGCTGATTCTGTACTCGCGCAGCCGACCCGATCACACGATGGCCGACCGGCTCGCCGCCGAGGTCATCGCCGCCTCCAAGAATGAAGGCGGCGCGGTGAAGAAACGGGAAGACACTCACAAGATGGCGGAGGCCAACAAGGCGTTCGCTCACTACCGCTGGTAGCGCGGCAACAGGAAGGCCCGGCAGTGCCCAGGCAGTACGATCTTTCTCATATGCGGAACATCGGCATCATGGCCCACATCGATGCCGGCAAGACGACGCTCACCGAGCGCATCCTCTATTACACGGGGAAGGTGCACCGGATGGGCGAGGTCCATGACGGCGCCGCCACCATGGACTGGATGGAGCAGGAGCGCGAGCGGGGCATCACGATCACCTCGGCCGCGACCACCTGCCTCTGGAAGAGCCACCAGATCAACATCATCGATACGCCCGGCCACGTCGACTTCACCGTCGAGGTGGAGCGGTCGCTGCGCGTCCTGGACGGCGCGATCGCGGTCTTCTGCGGCGTGGGCGGTGTGGAGCCGCAGTCGGAGACGGTCTGGCGCCAGGCCGACAAGTACAACGTTCCGCGGATCGCGTTCGTGAACAAGCTGGACCGCGTCGGGGCCGACTTCGGCTTCGTCGTGAACATGATGAAGGAGCGGCTCGGGGCGAACGCCGTTCCGCTGCAGCTCCCCATCCACATCGGCGAGGTCTACACGGGGATGATCGACCTGATCGAAATGAAGGCGATCACCTACGAGACCGACGAGCTGGGGGCCAAGTACACGGAGAGCGAGGTCCCGCGGGACCTCGTGAAGCCGGCCGCCGAGGCGCGCCACCACATGCTGGAGGCCGTCGCCGAGTACGACGACGAGATGCTCCACGCGTACCTCGACGGCAAGGAAGTCTCCTCGGCCATGATCCAGCGCGCCGTGCGGAACGGGGTCCTGAGCGGAAAGATGATCCCGGTGCTGGGTGGCACCGCGTTCAAGAACAAGGGCGTGCAGAAGCTGCTCGACGCCGTGGTGGCCTATCTCCCGGCGCCGACCGACATGCCGCCGGTGCAGGGGACGAACCCCGACTCTCTCGAGCACGAGGAGCGGAAGGTCTCCGACGACGAGCCGTTCGCCGCGCTCGCCTTCAAGATCATGACCGACCCGTACGTGGGCAAGCTGACCTTCTTCCGGGTCTACTCCGGGACGATCAAGGCCGGCACGTACGTCTACAACGCGAACAAGGAGAAGGGGGAGCGCCTGGGCCGCATCGTCGAGATGCACGCGAACAAACGCGAGGACCGCGAGGAGGTCTACTGCGGCGAGATCGCGGCGGCGGTGGGACTGAAGAACGTCCACACCGGCGACACGCTGTGCGACAAGGCGAATCCGATCATCCTCGAGGCGATGCACTTCCCCGAGCCGGTCATCCAGGTCGCGATCGAGCCGAAGACGAAGTCGGACGAGGAGCGGATGGCGACGGCCCTGGCGAAGCTCCAGGACGAGGACCCGACGTTCCGCGTGAAGACGGACGAGGACTCGGGCCAGACGCTGATCTCGGGGATGGGCGAGCTGCACCTGGAGATCCTCGTCGATCGCATGGTGCGCGAGTTCAACGTGCAGGCGAACATCGGCAAGCCCCAGGTCGCCTACAAGGAGACCATCTCCCGGCGCGTCGAGCAGCGCACGCGCTTCGCCCGCCAGACGGGAGGCCGCGGACAGTTCGCCGACGTCACGCTCGTGGTCGAGCCGATGGCGCCGGGCGGAGGGTTCGTCTGGGACAACGCGATCAAGGGAGGCGCGATCCCGCGGGAGTACATCCCCTCGGTCGAGCGCGGCATCCTCGAGGCGATGGAGAACGGCATCATGGCGGGCTACCCCGTCGTGGACGTGAAGGTCACGCTCGTGGACGGGCAGTACCACGAGGTCGACTCCTCGGAGATGGCGTTCAAGATCTGCGGCTCGATGGCCTTCAAGGAGGCCGCGGCCAAGGCGCATGCGAAGCTGCTCGAGCCGATCATGGACGTCGAGGTGGTCGTCCCCGAGGAGTACATGGGCGACGTGATCGGCGACCTGAGCAGCCGGCGGGGCCGGATCGGCGGGATGTTCCAGCGCTCCGACGCGCGCGTGGTCGCGGCGTCGGTCCCGCTCTCGGAGATGTTCGGCTACTCGACGCGGCTCCGCTCGATCACGCAGGGCCGCGCGGTCTACTCGATGCAGTTCTCCCGTTACGAAGAGATGCCTTCGGCGATGGCGGAGCAGATCATCGCGAAGGTGAAGGGCAGCTAGGAACCCCTTTCGGGACGTGCGCCAGGGCAACCGGAGGAGCTGAGCGATGGCGAAGCAGAAGTACGAGCGGACGAAGCCGCACGTGAACGTGGGGACGATTGGGCACGTGGATCACGGGAAGACGACGTTGACGGCGGCGATCACGATGGTGCTGGCGCAGAAGAAT
>JBLMWD010000065.1:0-31950 GCA_050257045.1 Bacteroidota bacterium
GTGGGATCGGTCGCGTGCACGGCGCCGCCCGTGAGCTTCCAGACGAGCCACGAATCGACCGTCCCGAACGCGATCGCGCCCCGCCGCGCCCGCGCGCGGAGGTCGCGGTCGTGCCGGAGCATCCACTCCACCTTGGTCGCGGAGAAGTACGGATCGAGACGGAGCCCCGTCTTCTTCCGAACCATCGGCTCGCGGCCGGCGCGGCGAAGCTCCTCGCATCGCGCGGCGGTGCGGCGGTCCTGCCAGACGATCGCGGGGGCCGCGGTGCGCGACGTGCGCCGGTCCCAGAGCACGGCCGTCTCGCGCTGGTTCGTGATCCCGATCGCCGCGATCGGGCGCCCCGTCCCGCCGCGGCCGCCGGAGACGCGGAGCGCGGCGCGGAGCGCGCGCAGCGTCGTCTCCCAGATCTCCTCGCCCCGGTGCTCCACCCATCCCGGCTTCGGGAAATGCTGCGGCAGCTCGGCGTAGCCGCGCGCGACCACACGCGCGCGATCATCGAGCACGAGGACGGTCGACCCGGTGGTCCCCTGGTCGATGGCCAGGATGCTCACGCGGTGGACCTCGTCCGCGCCGAGTCGTCCGATGAAGCCTCCATGCCGGCGTCGATCGCGCGCTCCTCCCGGTCGAGGATCGCGAGGAGACGCTCCAGCTCCGCGGCGCGCGTCCGCTCGGACC
This sequence comes from Bacteroidota bacterium, assembly GCA_050257045.1. Classification (GTDB taxonomy): domain Bacteria; phylum Eisenbacteria; class RBG-16-71-46; order SZUA-252; family SZUA-252; genus DASQJL01. The sequence goes on from JBLMWD010000065.1 coordinate 676, forward strand.
AGCCCAGGATCGGCGCGGCCCAGACCGCGCAGGGTACCGCTGCCTCGCGCAGCGCGCGCGCGTCCAGCCAGAGGCGCGTCCGGCGAAGAAGGATGTCGTCGAGGGAGCGCGCCTTCTCCACGCGGAGGGCGTGCGCCACCTCGGCCTCCGTGATCGCGAAGCCGCCGGTCACCTCGACACGGCGTGGGAAGTCGGCGCGCAAGCGCTCCAGCGACTCGGCCCGCCCGGAGCGGAGGGGCCGATCCGCGGTCACGCACGGCGCCACGCGCGCTCCGATGGAGCGCGCGATCATGTCCACGACACGCTCCGCGAGGGCCCGGTGGGTCGTGTACTTCCCCCCCACCATCGTCCAGAGCCCGTTCTCGGAGAGGATGCGGCTCTCGCGGCTGTTCTCCCACGGGCGCTCGGCGCGCCCGCGTGCGAGCGGGCGCACGCCGGCGAAGGCGCGCACCGGCCGGAGCCCCGCCAGCGAGCCCGGGAGCGCCGCGGCAGCCTCCTCGAGCAGGTAGCGGACGTCCCCCGCGTGCGGGTCGACCGTCGCGGGGTCGGAGGGATCGTCCTCGTCCGTCGTCCCGACGAGCGTGTGGCTTCCCCACGGCAAGGCGAAGAAGACGCGTCCGTCGCGCCGGGCCGTGAGGAAGAGCCCATGCGAAGGCGGCTCGGCGGCGAAGACGAGGTGCGCGCCGCGCGTGCGGCGCACGCTGAGGGGCGGGTGCCCCTCCGCCATCGCGCGCACGTCGTCGGCCCACGGCCCCGCCGCGTTCACGACCGCGCGCGCCTCGATCTCGGCATCGGTCCCGGTCAGCCGGTCGTGGTAGTGCGCGCGCCATCCGCGGCCGTCCGCGGTCTTCGCGAGCGCGATCACCTCGGTGTGGGTGCGCACCGTGGCGCCCGCCCGCTCGGCGTCCACCGCGAGGGCGACGCAGAGCGGTGCGTCGTCCATCTGCGCGTCGCCGAAGCGGGAACCCGCTAGAAGCCCCGACGGTTCGAGGCCGGGAGCTATCGCGAGCGTCTCCTCCGCGGAGAGCATCCCTCGTGCTCCCGCGTCCTCGCGTCCGGCCAGAGCGTGATAGAGCCAGAGGCCGAGGTCGACCCACCAGCGCGGACGCCCGCGGCCGGCGTAGTGCGGGAGCAGGAACGGGAGCGGGCGGACGAACTCGGGCGCCACGCGAAGGAGGATGGCACGCTCACGGAGGGCCTCGCGCACGAGCCGGATCTGGCCGCTCTCGAGGTAGCGCAGTCCGCCGTGGATGAGCTTCGACGTGCGGCTGCTCGTGGCGGCGGCGAGGTCGGTGCGCTCGAGGAGGTGCACGTCGAGACCGCGAAGCGCGGCGTCGCGCGCCACCGCGACGCCGTGGATCCCTCCACCGATCACGAGGATATCGATCACGCGGCTTCCCCCCGACGCCCCACTGGACGGCCGCAGTCTAGTGGAGCCCGGCGGACGCCGAAAGGAAGATCCGTGCTACCCTCCGCGTCATGACTCCGCTTCGAGGACGCCGCGCGCTCGTGACCGGGGCGACCAGCGGCTTCGGACTCGCCATCGCGCGCCGCTTCGCCGCCGAGGGAGCGCACCTCGTCGTCACGGGCCGCCGCGAGGACCGTCTCATCGCCCTCACGGAAGAGCTGCGCGCCCGCCACCACGTGGAAGCCGCCGCGCTCTCCTTCGACGTCCGGGAGCGCGCGGCCGTCGACGCGGCGCTCCGGTCCGACCCCGCGCTCCTCAAGAGCCTCGACATCGTCGTGAACAACGCGGGGCTCGCGGCGGGGCTCGACCCGGCGCAGTCGGCCGACCCGGACGACTGGGACCAGATGATCGACACGAACGTGAAGGGGCTCCTCTGGATCACCCGCGCGATCCTCCCCGCCATGATCGAGCGGAAGCACGGCGACGTCGTGAACATCGGATCGGTGGCCGGCCACCAGGCCTACGGCGGGGGATCCGTCTACGCGGCGACCAAGTTCGCGGTGCGGGCAATCACCGAGGCGCTGCGCTACGACGTCCTCGGCACCGGCGTGCGGGTGATCAACGTGGAGCCCGGGCTCGCGGAAACCGAGTTCAGCCTCGTCCGGTTCAAGGGGGACGAGGCGCGCGCGAAGGCGGTCTATCGCGGCACGCGGCCGCTCACGGCCGACGACGTCGCCGACGCGGTCGCGTGGGCGGTGACCCGGCCGGAGCACGTGAACGTGCAGGAGATCCTGCTCATGCCGACCGACCAGGCCTCGCCCCACGCCGTGCACCGCCGCGAGGAGCAGGCCCGCTGAGAATCCGCTCGAGCGCATCCACGAGTCGAACCGCGTCGGCATAGGCGGTCGTGAGCGCCGGGGTCGCCGCCCGGATCGTGTCGGGCGGACGGAAGTCGGTGACGATCCCCTCGTTCTCGAGACGCTCGCGGATCTCGGCCGCGCGCGCAGGGTGCTCGATCGCGACGTGCGCTCCGCGAAGCGAAGCTTCGCGGGGCGATCCGACCCGCAGTCCGGTGCGCTCTTCCGGAACGCGCGCGTCGAGGCACTCGATCAGGAAGGACGTCAGCGCTTCTCCCTTCGCGTGGATCCGATCGAGCCCCGCCGCTTCGATCACGTCGAGCGACCCCCAGAGCGCCGCGGCCGCGAGCACGGGAATCGTCCCGATCTGCCACGCCGAAGCTCCGGGCGCGGGCGAGTGCGCGGCGCGCATCGCAAAGCGGTCCTCGACCGTCTGTCCCCACCAGCCCGGCAGGCCCGGCGCCCGGCCATGGTGCCGGCGCGCCACGAAGAGCCCTCCGATGGAGCCCGGCCCCGCGTTCAGGAACTTGTAGTTCCCCCAGACCGCCGCGTCGGCGCCGGCCGCGTCGAGATCGACCGGAATCGCGCCGATCGCGTGGCTCAGGTCCCAGATCGCGAGCGCCCCGGCACGATGCGCGGCGCGCGTGACCTTCGCGACGTCGAGGCGCTGTCCGCTCCGGTAGAGCACGGCCGAGAGGACGACGAGCGCGACGTCGTCGCGGAGCGCGGCTTCGAGGTCGAGCCCGTCGATCGATCGGCCGTCACGGGAGCTCACGAGGCGGAGACAGCGCGCCGGGTCGAGGCCGCGCCCGCGGATCGCCCCCTGGATCGCGTGGAGGTCGGAGGGGAACTCGAGCTCCATCGCGACGATCACCCGCCGGCGCCCCTCGGGGCGGTAGAACGTGGCGAGGAGCTGATGGAGGTTCACGGTGGTGGAACCGGTGGCGACGACCTCGTCCGCCCGGGCGCCCACGATCGGCGCGAGACGCGCGCCGAGCCGCTCCCCCCAGTCGATCCAGGGATCGTCGCCTTCGAGCCAGCCCCCCACGCCGCGCTCCCGCCAGGCGCGAAGCGCCTTCCGGACCGACGCCTCGCTCTCGCGCGAGAGGAGGCCGAGCGAGTTGCCGTCGAGGTAACAACGCCCCCGCGGCCGATGGAAGCGCCGGCGGAACCGGGCGAGGCGGTCGGCGCGGTCGAGCGCCTTGGCGCGCGCGAAGAGGGATCGTGTGGGCACGGCGCCCCAGTGTACAATTTCGGGATGCGATTGCCATTTCGGGCCTGGCTGCTCGCCGCGGCGATTCTCGCAGCGACCGCCGCGGCCGCGCTCGCCGGACCGGCGCCCCTCGCCTTCGAGGAGCGCGGCGCGGGCTCGCCCACGATCGTCCTCGTCCACAACATCGGCGGCGACCGGAGCGACTGGAGCGCGGTGGCGGCACGCCTCGCGGCGCGGCATCGCGTGCTCCTCGTCGATCTCCCCGGCCACGGGTCGTCTCCGGCGCCCGCCGGAGATCCGACGGTGCGGTCGGCCGCGGCGTCCCTCGCGAAGACGCTCTCCGATCGCCGGGTGGACCACGCGATCCTGGTGGGCCATTCGTACGGCGCGCTCGTCGCGCTCCAGGCGGCGCTCGATCAACCCAAGCGCGTTGCGGCCGTCGTCGTCGTGGACGCGGCCACCTACACGCCTCCCGACTCGGAGCGCATCGCGCAGGCCGACCGGGTGCTCCGCGAGCGCTACTCGGTCTTTCTGAGCGCCGTCTACGAGTCGATGGCGAGCACCGAGGCCGAAGGCGAGAGTCTCGTCGCGCACGCCGAGCGCGTCCCGCAGCCGATCCTCACCGCCTATTTCCATGACGTGTGGCGGGAGGACCTGCGCCCGCGGCTACGCTCCCTGAAGACGCCGGTCCACGTCGTGGCGACGAGGGAGCTCTGGCCCGAAGCGGAATCGTGGGTCAGCGCGCGCAAGCGGCTCGGCTACGAGACCGCGGGTCCGGTGGAGGGACACCGCATGCTCGACTCGAAGCACATGGTCGCCTTCGAGCAACCCGATTCCCTGGCGGGGATCATCGAATCGGTCGCGCTCGGCGCGTCCCGCCGCTAGCGGAGCGCGCGCCGGATCCGGCCCGCTACTTCCGCCGGAGCACGTGGTAGAGGTTTCCGTGCTCCCCCATCCGGTAGTCGTCGACCGGAAACTCCTCGAAGCAATCCCAGTAGACCGCGTCGAGAACGAAGGGGCTTCCGTCCAGGAGCCGCGTCACGTCCTCGTGCGTCCAGTAGCGGAGCACGTGGTCCTCGTCGAAGAGGCGCCGCTCCTTGCCGCGGCGGGCGGTGATGCGGCAGTGCTGATAGGAGCGCTTCGCCGCCGCGTCCTCGCGGACCACTTCCCAGAGGAGCGTGGTCGAGAGGTCGCCGGAGCGGTTCCCCCAGGGTCCGAAGCGCGCGAGCTCGGGAGGCTCGCCGCCGTAGGAGAACTGCGCCACGTAGATGCCGCCCTCGCGCAGGGCCGCTCCCATCCGCTCGAGGTGCGCCGCGACCGCGTCGTCCTCGAGGAGGTAGCCGATGGAGTTGACGAGATTGAGGGCGGCGTCGAAGACGCCGGGAGGGCGGAAGGCGCTCATCTCCCCCGGCCAGACGGTCCCTCCGAGGGGGCGCAGCCGCTCGCGCGCGAAGGCGACCATTTCCGCGCTCAGGTCGTAACCCGCGACCTCGTAGCCGCGCTCGCCGAGAGCCTTGAGGAGCCGGCCCGTGCCGCAGCACGGTTCGAGCACGCGCCGCACGACCCCGGCGTGGCGCCGGAAGATCTCTTCAAGGAAGTCGAGCTCCTGGTCGAGCTTCCAGCCGGTCGCCACGTCGTAGATCTCGGGGGTGCGATAGGCGAGGGAGGCCGGAAACGCGACCGGGGCGGTCGCCTCTCGGCTCCGCCCCGGATCGTTACTCACTGTGGAGTGGTTCGCTCGGCCTTATGCCTTGCGGACGTTGGCCGCCTGCAGACCCTTCGGTCCGCGGACGATGTCGAACTCCAAGCGCTCGCCTTCGGCCAGCGTCTTGAAGCCTTCGCCCATGATCGCCGAGTAGTGAACGAAGACGTCCTCGCCACCCTCCTGCTGAATGAACCCAAAGCCCTTCGCTTCGTTGAACCACTTCACGGTTCCAGTTGCCACGGACAAAACTCCTCCTACTAACGGGGCGTTAGCCCCTTCCTACAGCCGCCGCGAGGGCGGCACGCGCCCGGCCACTTTGGTCGGGCGTCCGGCCCCGGCCCCTTGGGAAGCCCTCGGGACAGGGACATGCCGGATACAAGAAAAGCCGCAGGCGAACGCTCCTGCGGCGTGAATACACATAGGTGCTTCGTACAACCGTCAGGCAACACAGGTAGTATCGGCGCCCGGGGGCGTTCTGTAAAGCGAAAACTGCAGAGGCGTCCGAACCCCCATTTCCGAAGAGGTTACGGAGGCGCCGCGGAGTGGTACACTGCCCCGCTCGCCCGCGCGGGCCGCGGTCGACGCCGCGCCGCCGGGGCGAGCCCCGATCATGGAACTGACCCTCGACCGCGACCCCGCGGCCCGAATACTGGAGTCCCCCGTCCGGGATCTCCATCTCACGGTGGCCGGCTCTCCGGTGGAGCGACTCACCAAACGCCTCGTGCGCGAGCTGCGCGCGATGGGCGTCAAGCGATGGACGCCGGAATTCTATCTCACCGACGAGTGGGGCTGTCCCTCGGGCGAGCCGGTGATCGGCGTTCCCTTCTATCTCGCGAACCGAACGCTCATGCGATTCGAGCGGCGCATGAACGATCTCGAGAGCCCGCGCGAGATCCTCATGTACCTCCGCCACGAAGCGGGCCACGCGTTCAACTACGCGTATCGCCTCTACCAGACGCCGGAATGGCGTGCTACGTTCGGTCCATTCCGCCGCCGTTATCGTGACGATTACAAGCCGGTGCCGTTCAGCCGGAACTTCGTCCGCTACCTGCCGGGGTGGTACGCGCAGAAGCACCCCGACGAGGATTTCGCCGAAACGTTCGCGGTGTGGCTTACCCAGACGCCGGGATGGCGGAAGCGCTACGAGGGATGGCCCGCGCTCGCCAAGCTCGAGTACGTCGAGCGCGTCATGGCCGAGTGGGCCGACAAGGATCCGCTGGTCCCGAGGGGCCGCACCGACATCACCGTGGACGAGATGGAAGGCACGGTGCGCGACGTCTTCCAGGAGATGTCGGCCCGGAACCGCGCCGCGCTCGATCTCAAGCCGGCGGACGAGCTCGCCGATATCTTCCATAAGAAGGACCCGAAGCGGAAGAACGCGCGCCCGGCGTGGCAGATCGTGGCCGAGCACCGCCTCCCGCTCGTGGACGCCATCTCCTACTGGACCGGCGTGCGCCGTCCCGTGATCCGGAGCATGGTCGACCACACGATCGAGGCGCTGCGCGCCGCCGAGTACCAGGGGATCAAGGGCCGCGAGGCCGACTACCTGATGCGGCTCACGGCGTACGGCACCACCCTCGCGTTCAGCTATTTCTCGCGGGGCAAGTTCCACAACTTGTAGAAAGGAGCGCATGGCCGAAACCCCGCTGCGCGTCGCGGTCCTCTATGACGAATGGCACGAGGAGAAGGAGCCCGAGCCCGAGGTCAATCCCGAGGAGCCGCCGCCGAAGCGCAAGAAGCGGCGCGAGAAGCTCGACCGCGAAGAGGTCTTCGAAGCGCTGAAGAAGCGCGGCCATCTGCCCAAGTACCACTGCCTCGACGGACGCCCCCGTTCGCTCAAGGCGCTCGCGGGACTCGACGTCGATCTCATCTTCAACCTCACCGAGTCGTACGCGGGCGACGACACGCAGGACATCGCGGTCGCCGCCTATCTCGACCTGATCGGACTCCCCTACACGGGATCGGGCCCCGCCGGGCTCCATCTCGCGCAGGACAAGGCGGTCGCGAAACGGCTCTTCTCCTTCCACGGGATCCGAACGCCCAACTTCGCCGCGGTCTACCAGGGGCGGCTCGACTGGTCGCACGACATCCACTTCCCCGTGATCGTCAAGCCGAAGCGCGAGGACGGCTCGATCGGCATCGAGTTCAACGCGGTGGTGGAGTCGATCAAGGAGCTGATGGAGCGGATCGACCAGCTGCACGCCGATCTCGACTCGCCCGTTCTGATCGAGGAGTACATCGAGGGGCGGGAGCTCTACGTGGGCGTGCTCGGAAACGATCCGCCGCAGGCGCTTCCGATCGTGGAGCTGAACCTCTCCGACCTGCCCGAGGGGACGCCGCGCATCGCGGGAACCGAGGTGAAGTGGGAGCGCGGCACGGCCGCCTACAAGAAGACCAAGCTCCGTCTTCCCGATGACATCCCCGAGGACCTCGTGGCCGAGATCCAGGACACCGCGGTGAAGGCGTGCCGCACGCTCGAGGTGCGCGACTACGCGCGCGTCGATCTCAGGCTCAAGCCGGATGGGACGTGGTACACGCTCGAGGTGAATCCGAATCCCTGGCTCCACTCCACCGCCGAGTTCACGCTCGCGGCGAAGCAGTCGGGCCGCGACCAGGCCGCGCTCATCGAGGAGATCGCGATGATGGCGCTGGCGCGAGGCCGCCGAGCGCGTCGATCACATTGAGCGTGATCCGCTCCGCGTCGGGGTGCCGGCGCGAGGGACGGAGCGGGGGCACGCCCCAGTCGTCGAGCCCCCACGACCACTGGACCGTCCCCATGGAAACGACGACGGCCCCCGAGCGCGCCGCGTAGGTCGCCGCTTCCGAAATCTCCGTCGTGCCGTCCCGGAACCGGATCGGCGAACGGGCGAGCACGGCGAGCCCGGGTGGTGAGGCGGCCCCGTAGAGCGAGTCCCCCACGAACGCGCGGTCCGTCTCATACCCCACCAGACCTCGAAGCGCCCGCGTCCGTCCCGACGCGACGTCCGTCCCCCGGTAGACCCACGAGCCGCGCGCCTCCTCCGCCGGGACGAAGTCGGCCTCGACGCTCTCCTCGCCGCGGGCCGTCATGACCCCGAGGAGCGCGTTCTCCGGGCGGCGCGGATGGAGGTTCCGGAAGCGCACCGTGAGGTCGCGGTCGGCTTCCGTGTTGAAGAGCGAATCGCGCGTGTAGTCCTTGGAGCAGAAGAGGACCGGCCCCGCCCGACCCGGGTCCGACGGCTCGACCCGGATCTGCCAGTAGCCCGCGTTCGCGCCGAAGAGCGCGATCGAGGTCCCGCGATCGCGCGCCGCCTCGAGCCGGTCGCGCATGAGGCGCGACCAGTACTCGGGATGGCCCGCGACGATCACGCCGTTCCTTCCCTGGAGCAGCGTGGAGTCGGCGTGCAGGTCGAGGTCCGCGGCATAGGCCAGCTCGACGCCGTTCCGCTCGAGCCAGCGGATCATGGGGTACTCCCAGGCGGCTTTTCGCGCCGTGTGCGGCGTCGTGAGGAGCTCCCCCGCGCCGAGCCCGCGCCACGCGCCGGGCCCCGAGCCGTACGGCCGGTCGTAGGAGACGCGGAGCGCGCGCGTCTGGCTCCGGCTGTTGAAGTCGTAGAGGCTCGTCCCGCCCCACGCGTTGTAGGCCTGCCACGTCGTCGTGTTGAGGATCATGACGACGGGCGCCCGCCGGGCCGGCGTGTCGCGGACGATGAAGGGGACGAAGGCCTCCTTCCCGCTCTCCGCATCGGTGAGCCGCGCGAGGTAGACGCCGCTCGGCCACTCGGCGCCGACAGGGACGCGCAGCGACACGGGCCACCGGCACGCGACGAGGCCGTCGCCCGCGCGAGGGGACGGCGCCGTCTCACGGGCGCCTCGCGTCCCCCGCTCCTCGAAATAACGGCGGGCCCCCGCACCCCCGTACCAACCCATCCGGTAGATCCGGGTATCAAAACGGCCGGAGCCCGTGCTCACGTGAAGGGCCAGCGTCTCCCCCGGCGCGAGGCCCGAGGGGGAAGCATAGCCCTCGATCTCACCGTTCTGCGCGGGGTTGGAGAGCTCCCAGCCGGGGTCTCCGGAGCGCCGGTTCTCCACGGCGACGGCGCCCGCGCCGGACCGGGATCCCGGTTCGGGCGGTCCTCCGCACGCCGCGAGCGAGGCGGCGAGGAGTGCTGTCCCCCCCAGCCTTGACAGGGTGGAACGGATTCGGGAACATCGGCCGAACCAGCTTCGTACCGACCTTACCGGCCCCAAGCGTCCTCCATCACCCCACGAAGGAGACTGGAATGAACGTCACGCTGTCCCGTCCACCCGCGCGCGCGCTTCGCGCCGCGCGCCTCGCCGCCTCGGCTCTCGCGCTCGCGGCGCTCGCCTTCTCGGCGCCCACCGCGCGGGCGGGCGTCAAGCCGCCGCAGATCCGGCTCGACTACGAGAGATACACCCTGCCGAACGGGCTCGAAGTGATCCTTCGCGAGGATCATCGTCTTCCCATCGTCGCCGTCAACACCTGGTACCACGTCGGACCCGCGAACGAAGCGGCCGGCCGCACCGGCTTCGCCCACCTCTTCGAGCACATGATGTTCCAGTCCTCGGGCCACGTGGGTGAGGACCAGTTCTGGAAGTACATGGAGGGCGCGGGCGCCTCGTTCATCAACGGGACCACCGATTTCGACCGCACGAACTACATGGAGGACGTCCCCGCGAACCAGCTCGAGACCGCGCTCTGGCTCGAGAGCGACCGCATGGGCTTCCTCCAGGACCGCCTCACCGCGGCCTCCCTCGCGAACCAGCAGGACGTGGTCCGCAACGAGCGGCGGCAGAGCATCGAGAACGCGCCCTACCAGCTCGTCGAGGAAACGATGTGGCACATGCTCTTCCCGAAGGCCCATCCCTACTACGCGATGGTCATCGGCTCGCACGAGGACATCCAGGCCGCGAAGATCGACGATGTGAAGGCGTTCTTCAAGGAGTACTACACGCCGAACAACGCGAGCCTCGTGATCGTCGGCGACATCGACAAGGCCAAGACGAAGGCGCTCGTACAGAAGTACTACGGCACGATCCCGCGCGGACCGGCGGTGACGCCGATCACGGCAACCACCCCGCCGCTCACGTCGGAGAAGCGCGCGACGGTGACCGACAAGGTCGAGCTGCCGCGCGTCTACTTCGCCTGGTTCACGCCGGCGATCTTCAAGCCGGGCGACGCCGACGCGCAGATCGCGGCCGACATCCTCGGCGGCGGCAAGGCGAGCCGGCTCTACAAGTCGCTCGTCTACGACAAGCGGATCGCCCAGAACGTGAGCGCCTCGCAGCAGCCGCTCCAGCTCGGCTCGGTCTTCACGATCACGATCACGGTGAAGCCCGGCCACACGCCGGAGGAGGCGGAGAAGGCGGCGCAGGAGGAGATCACGCGCTTCGCGACCGCCGGGCCGACCGCCGCCGAGGTCGACGCGGCGCAGAACTCGATGTACTCGGGGATCGTCACGAGCCTCGAGAACCTGGGCGGCTTCGAGGGCGTGGCGAACCGGATGAACCTCTACAACCAGTTCCTCCACAACCCGGGCTACCTGAACCAGGACCTCGCGCGCTTCGCCGCGGTCACGCCGGCGTCCACCAAGAAGTTCGCGCAGGATTACCTGAAGAGCGACGCGCGCGTCGTGGTCTACGCCGTGCCGGGCGAGAAGGTGCTTCCGCCGAATCCGCCGGCGCCGCCGAAGCCCGAGCTCACCGAAGCGAAGGTCGAGTCGGCCGAGCCGTGGCGGAACACGGTGCCTACGGGCGGGCCGGCTTCGAAGGCGGCGCTGCCGACGCCGAAGCGCTTCGCCCTTCCGAACGGACTCCAGGTCTACCTCGTCGAGTCGCACGCGCTCCCGATCGTGGCCGCGAACCTGGTCCTCCGCTCGGGATCGGGGGCCGACCCCAAGGACGGCCCGGGCCTCGCCGGCTTCACCGCCTCGATGCTCGACGAAGGCACCGACAAGATGGACGCGCTCTCGATCGCCGACCGCATGTATTCCCTCGGCGCGAGCCTCGCCACCGGCGCCTCGACGGACGGCTCGAACGCGAGCGTCCGCGCGCTGAAGCAGAACATCCGCCCCGCGATGGAGATGCTCGGATCGGTCGTGCTCTCCCCGGCGTTCCCCGACAAGGAGATCGACCGGGTCCGGAACGACCGCCTGACGTCGCTCCTCCAGCAGCGGGATCAGCCGTTCCAGACCGCGATCCGCGTGATGAACGCCTCGCTCTACGGGCCGACGCACCCCTACGGACACACGGCGCTCGGGACCGAGGAGGCGCTGAAGAAAGTGACGCGCGACGACCTCGTCTCCTTCTACAAGAGCGCCTACTCGCCGAAGAACGCCGCGCTCGTCATGGTCGGCGACGTGGGCGAGGCCGAGGCGCGGAAGCTCGCCACGGACGTCTTCGGCACGTGGAAGGGTGACGCGGGCGCAGCGCCGGCTCCGCCCGAGGGAGTGACCGCGCAGTCGCGCGTGATCCTCGTGGACAAGCCGGAATCGCCGCAGACGGCGCTCCTCGCCGGGCAGATCGGCGTCGCGCGCTCGAATCCCGATTACGAGAAGCTCGACATCATGAACACGGTCCTGGGCGGCATGTTCTCGAGCCGGATCAACATGAACCTGCGCGAGGACAAGGGCTACAGCTACGGCGCCTTCTCCTTCATCGGCCAGAACCGGGGCGTGGGTCCGCTGATGGCGGGCGCGGCCGTGCGCGCCGACGCGACCGGTCCGTCCGTGGACGAGATCCTCAAGGAAGTGGCCAAGATGCGCGACGCGGGCGTCACCGACGACGAGCTCAAGATGGCAAAGGACTCGATGGTCCGCTCGCTCCCCGCGAACTTCGAGACCACCTTCAGCACCGCCGGAACGCTGTCGCAGATCTACATGTACGACCTGCCCCTCGACTACTACCAGACGCTCCCCGGGCGGATCGACGCGATCACGAAGGACGATGTCGCCGGGGTCGCGAAGAAGTACCTCACCCCCGACCGCATGCTGATCGTCGCCGTGGGTGACAAAAAGGTCATCGAGCCGCAGATCTCGAAGCTCTCCCTCGGGACGATCGCCTATCGCGACGCCGATGGTAAGGAGATCGCAGCGAGCAATTAGGCGAGGCGCGGACGCGGAACGCGTCCGCGATCTCGGGTAGACAAGGCGGGGCCGCCCTCACCGGCGGCCCCGTTTTCTTTGTCAGGGATGACATGACAGAACTGGCAGCGTGGCAGTGCGGGGATCGAACACGCCGCGTGAGTCCGTCACTCCCGGCGGTACCCGTTCCCCACGCGACTCCACGATCCGCCGCTCCTGGAGCGGATTTTCCCGAGCTATTGCCCGCGACCACTCGGGCCAAGCGGCCTGACGGCCGCTTGGTACATGGGCACACGTTATGCAGCCGTTCCCCGCGCACACGCATCATCCGTTTTCGCGACAACCCACGACCTCGAGGAGAAGCCATGATCGCCCCGCGCACGCGGCCCGATTCCCCCATTCAGTCCGAACCGGGCAAGGGAACGCGGACCCTCACACTCGATCCGGAGAAGGCGGAGCTCACGAAGCAGCTGCACGAAGCCGAGCTCGACCTGGCCATCCAATCGACCGCGTCACGATTGCTCAGCTTCGCCCTGGCGCGGGCGGGCGATGAAGAACGCTCTGACGAATGACACGACGGGGAGGAGCACGATGAGCGAAACCGAAAGCATCGACACTGCCATCGAGCAGGTCGAGCGGCTCTACCAGTCCGTCACCGGCAAGGAAGCCCCCGCACTCGACGACAAACCCTACGCCACCATTCCCCCCGAGAAAGTCCCCGTAGAGCACGTCCACGAGCAGGTCGATCGCCTGCTCCAGACGCTCGGTACGTTCACGGGACGGCCGGCGGAGATGGAGTGGAAGCCCCAGATCGCGCTCTGGGAAGGCAAGAACGAGGTTCGGATCGCGGTCGATCTCCCCGGAGTGGAGCGCGACGCGGTGCGGGTCGCCGTGAGCCGGGGCATGCTCGAGCTGTCGGGAACGCGCCCGATCCGCACGCCGGAAGACGAGGCGCTCAAGCTGCGCTATGCCGAGCACCTGTTCGGGAAGTTCCGCCGCACGATGCCGCTGCCGCACGGGGCTCGTGTGGATCAGCTCAAAGCCGAGATGCGCGCAGGGGTTCTGGAGCTTCGCATCCCGAAAGAGGCCGAAGTCGTGGAGGTGAAGACCGTCACGATCGGCTGAGCGGAGTGGGACATGGCTCGGAATCCCAGACATAAGGGACCGCCGCCTCGGAAGGCGGTGGAACCCGCCCGGCCTCCAGGCCGGGCCGCTGAGACCAAAGAGGAGGAATCCATGGAAGCGAAAGTCGACGTCCGGAAACTGCAGATTCTCAACGACAGGATCAATCAGACGATCGACGCCCTGAGCCAGGTCCGCCTGTCGGTCCATGGCCTCGGGCATACGGGGGTCCCGACTCCGATGATGAATCCGTTCATGACGCAGGGCTTCGGCTATCCGAGCATCCCGCCGTTCCCGGGCATTCCGCCGGTTCCGCCGGTGCCGCCGATCTCGCCGTTCGGCATGGTGCCGCCGATTCCGTTCCCGGGCCCGCTCGGGTTCTCGCACACGCCGTACACGCCCCCGGTGAACCCGCTGTCCCATCCATTCATGACGCAGGGCTTCGGCTATCCGAGCGTCCCGCCGGTTCCGGGCATTCCGCCGGTTCCGCCGGTGCCGCCGATCTCGCCGTTCGGCATGGCGCCGCCGATTCCGTTCCCGGGCCCGCTGGGGTTCTCGCACACGCCGTTCACGCCCCCGGTGAACCCGCTCTTCAACGTCCCGACGCCGTTCACTCCTCCGTTCGTGAACCCGATGCTCTCGTCGATGCCGACGCCGGGAATCACCCCGAACTGGCCGACGCCGTGGACGGAGTTCGGCCGCGGGCTGTTCCACACTCCGATCGATCCGCTCGAGCTGAAGCTCCTCGAGATGAGGGCTCTCGATCCGATCCGGATCCGGGAGACCTTCCCGTTCGTGGGCTATTAGCAGATCGGCGCGCGTAGGCGCGCGGAGAGAGGCACTGCGCCGCTGGGGGGCGGCACGGGGCGGGCGCGATGTTCCACGCCCGCCCTCTCTCTTTTTATCGCAGAAGGCCGACGCGCGGCGGGCGAGGATCCCGCCGTTTCGTTACAGGAGCTCGACGTCCCCCAGAACGACGCGAACCGCCTCGTTCAGGTCCGACGCGTAGCGGACCGTCTCCGCCTGGATGGCGGCGGGCACGAGGCTCGACCGCTCGAGGATCGGCCGGTTCCCCGTCGGCACGACGATCATCGCGAGGTTGCGGTGATAGGCGGCGTCCACCTTCTGCTCGATGTCGCCGACCGTGCGAACCGTGAGGACGTCGTGCGCGTCGGTGACGAGCATCCCCGTAAGGGCGATGTCCTGGCGGATGGGGCGCTGGAGGAACTGCGAGAGGAAGGCGATCGCGGTCGGCAGGCCCGCCGACGTCCCGCCCGAGGGCTCGTCCTCCTTCGTCACCTTGTAGCCGTAGTTGTAGTCCATGATGTCGCGCGTCAGGTGCGGGAACATCGACTGCGCGTACTCGCGGACCGCGATGAACGTGTTGCGTACGCTGTCGCGCATCTCCGGCGTGAGGTTCCCGAGGATGTCGTCGCGGCGGAGCGTCCCGCCCTGCCCGGGCGAGGCCATCTCGCGCGTCGCCCAGATCTCGTGGATCAGCCCGTGCACCGTCCCCGCGAAGCGGTAGGTCGCGGCCGAGAGGACGCGGCCGATCGCCTGGCTCCGCTCGCGCGCGCTCCGTTCGAGCGCGGCGGCCCGGTCGGCGAACTGCTTCTGCTGGTCGGCCCCGCGGTTCATGAGCCCGAAGAGCACCGAGAGCTCGCGCCAGAGCCGGTAGTCGACCGGGTTGTCGTGCACCGTCTTCTCGAGCGCCTGGAGCGATTCGGCGAGCACGGCCGGCTCCTTGAAGACCGCCGCGATCGCCTTGGAGGGCGTCGCCGCCTGCCGCTCGAGGAGCCACGCGATCACGTTCAGGTCGGAGGGGTCGGCGCGGAGCACCTTCACGTAGGCCTCCACGGCGCGGTCGCCGCGCGCGTCGCCGTTCTCGAGGGCCTCGAGGTTCGCGAGGTACTTGAGATCGAGCACCTCGGGCGCGTTCGAGAAGCCGCGGCGCGCTTCGGCCGCGTCCCCCTGGATCGCCTTCGCGATCGCGGTCTCGCGCCGCGTGGCGTCGGGCGGGATCTCCTGGTCGGGCACGTGCACGGCGCGCAGGCGCTCGATCGGGAGGAACCGGCGTGAGCCGACCGCGAGGAGGTCCTGGAAGCCGGCGCGGTGCATCGCGCGGCGGTAGGCGGCGAGGTGGCGCTGCTCGTACTCGGCCGCGGCCTCCGATTCGCCGAGCCGCTGGTGGAGCATGGCGAGGCGCCCCAGCACGCCCGTGCCGTCGGTCCCGTTGAGGAGGTAGCGGCAGATGTTCACCGCGGCCTCGAGGCTCGGGCGCGTCCCGATCTTCTCGTAGAGCGCGACGAGCGCCATGAGCCGGTCGAGGTCGGTTTCGAACCCGCGCTCGAGGCCGAATCGTTCCAGGATCTCGCACGCGGGCTGGAGCTGCCCGATCAGCTCGTGGATCCACGCCTCGGCGAGGACCGCGAGCTTGTAGACCTCGACGTCGCGGTCGCGGTGGCGCGACGCCACGCGCCGGCAGGTCGCGCACGCGTCGGTGGGCCGGCGGTTCACGAACTGGCGGAACGCCTCCTCCAGCTCGAGATAGGCGGTCGGCTTCTTCACGAGCTGGAACTGCCCCATCGCGAGGAACTCCCCCGCCCCGTGGACGGGGTCCTGTGCCATGTGGAGCATCGATTCGAGATGCATCCGCCCCTGCCCGCCCGCGGAGGCGTGGCGCGACTGGAGCTGGGCGGAGCAGGCCACGGCCAGGGAGAGCTGGCCGCGCATGTGCTTGATCTTGGTGAAGAGGCTCATCGCCTCGAGCTGCTCGGGCGCGTCCTCGAGGATTTCGGCGACCTCGAGCTCGGCCCGGTGCAGGTCGTGCATCTCGACGAGGACCTTGGCGTAGCGGAGGCGGTCCTCCTGCGTGATGGATGCGGTCTCCACGGCGCTATTCTACCGCAACAGCGCGCTCCCGGGAGCCTCGGGTCAGGTCGTCTCGGGGGCCGGCGTCGCGACGGGCATTCCACGGTGGCGCGCGAGGAAGTCCTCGACGAAGAGGATTCCCTGGTCGCCCGCACGGCGCACCATGCTGAGGAGCATGTCCATGCTCGAGACCTCCTCGAGCTGCTCCGCGACGAACCACTGGAGGAAATTGCGCGAGGTGTGGTCGTTCTCGGAGATCGCGAGGTCGACGAGACCGTTGATCTGCTTCGTGACCGTGATCTCCCAGTCGAGGGAGAGCTGGACCGCCTCTTCCGGCGTCTTGAACGCCGTGCGCGGCCCCGCGATCGCCGGGATTGCGACCGATCCGCCCGCGTCCACGACGAAGCTCACGATCTTCAGGGCGTGCGTCTTCTCCTCTTCGGCCTGTCGCTGGAAGTGTTTCGACAGTTCGGGAAGATTTTCCCTTCCGAAGTGCGACGCGATCTGCACGTACTGAATGAAGGCTCCGAACTCGTTTCCGATCTGCGTGTTGAGCGCCGCCACCATCTTGTCGCTGATGAGCATTGTCTCTCCCGGGGCGCGCCCTCGATGGACGGCCCGCGATCGTCTCCATTCGATGTCCGCGCGACGAGCGCGGAAGGATCTCGCCTGAGGTTCGGATACTTGTGCCGGACTGGCGCGATGTTGTCAAGTGATCCGGCGCCGCGAGCTTTGTTCCCGCGGGACCCGCGTTACACGGATTTTCCTTTCGGCGTGCAATCGTGTCCTGATTCGATCATGTCCGGTCGCTCGAGTCCTGAGCCGAGATCGGGCTCGACCACTCGAGCACGAGGCGGTACCGCCGCGTCATGAAGACGGCTCGATTCGAGCAATCGGGGCAGAGGTCGCGTGTTGCGACGAACCCGCGCGCGATGTCCGGTGTACGTGGGGGCGTTGGGTTGCGCGGCCGCGCGGGTCGGCGCGGCGCGCGAAGTGCCGTCGCATGTTGAGGGCATGCGACTTGCAGGTTCCTGGAGCCGCTGTTCCGAATGACAACTCATGCGAAGTCAGGCGCACCCGAGGCGGAAGCTTTCCTCACCGCTCGTTGCGCCGCGTTGGCGCACACGTAGTGCGTCGGAACGGCCCGGGCGGGAGCCCGGGAGGAAGCGAGTGCATTCCATGTCGACGCGGACCCCTGATCCATTTCTCGATGAGGTCGCCCAGGTGGCGGGTGACGACTCCGCGCGGAACGTTCCCGAAGCGGAGCGCCACGCCCGACTCGTGGAGCGGCTGAACGAAGCCGAGCTGGAGCTGATCCTCAAGGCCAGCGCGCTTCGCCTGACGAGCCTCGCCCTGGCGCAGGCCTCGCCCGAAGTGGACGAGACCGCGTGAGGAGAGGAGGCGCGATGAAAGAGACCGAGAGCATCGACACGGCCATCGAACAGGTCGAACGGCTCTACCGGTCGGTAACCGGTCGGGACGCACCGCCGGCCAGTGAGCAACCTTACGCAACAATCCCCCCGGAACGGGTCCCCGAAGAGCACGTGCAGGAGCAGGTGGATCGGCTGGTCGAGACGCTCGCCGCGTTCTCGTCCGGCGCGCGGGCGGCGGAGACCGAATGGAGACCGCCGATCGCGGTCTGGGAGAGCAAGGACGAGATCCTGATCGCCGTCGATCTGCCCGGCTCGGCCCGCGAGAACGTGCACGTCGCGGTCGAACGGGGCCTCATCCAGATCCACGGGAACCGGCCCCTCCAGCAGAGCCAGAACGGCGAGGGCCGAAATCTGAAATATGTGGAGCACCCCTACGGGAAGTTCCGCCGGGTGATCCCGCTGCCCCACGCCGCGCGCACCGACCAGCTTCAGGCCAACATGCGCGACGGCGTTCTCGAAGTTCGCATTCCGAAGCGGGACCCCGAAACGCGCGACATTCCCGTCGCGTGAGCGGAGCTCCCGATGCCGTCGCGTCGTTCCAAAAACTCTTCCGAGCAGTCACGGAGGACGAAACGAGCCGGCCAGCCCGAGCAACGGGCGGCCAGCCTGGAGGAGAAACCAATGGAAGCGAAAGTCGACGTTCGCAAGCTTCAGATCCTCAATGACCGCATCAACCAGACGATCGACGCCCTGAACCAGGTGCGTCTCTCGGTGCATGGACTTGGGCATACCGGTGGGCTGCAGTCCCAGATGAACCCCTTCGCGTCGCTCATGGGCGGCCAGGGGTTCGGCATGCAGCAGCCCTACGGCATGGGTGCGCCGGGGGTGTTCCCGGGGATCGGGCAGCTCGGTCACCAGGGGCTGCAGGGCGGATTCCCCGGTATCGGCCAGGGCCTGCAAGGCGGGTTCCCGGGATTCGGGTCTCAGTTCGGCATCCAGCACAATCCCTATCAGCAGTTCTCCAATCCGTTCGTCAATCCGCTCCTGGCCACACCGTGGAGCCAGTTGGGCTCCCCGTTCGGATCACCGTTCGGCCAGATCGGGTCGCCGTGGAGCGCCCTCGGCCAGACCGGCGGCATCGGCGGCGGACTCAGCAGCCTCTACGGCCAGCAGGGCGGGGGCTACGGCCAGCAGGGCGGGGGCTACGGCGGCGGCCTCTTCCACTCCGGCACGGATGCCATCGAGCGGCAGCTCGCGGAGGTCCGGGCGAACGATCCCTTTCGAATCACCCAAACCTTCCCCTTCGTCGTCTCCTGAGAAGGCGAAGTAGCTGGATCAGCTGAAGTTCCGGCCCGAGGCGGGTGCGTCCGGCACCGCTTCGGCGCCTGGGGGGCGGGCGCCTCGGCGCCTGCCCCTCGCTTCGTTCTACGGGAGTCCCCCCGCCCCGTAACGTACAAAGGTTGAGGCGCACCTCCGTCCGACCATTATCATTTTCGGATGCGCCGAGCGGAGCATCACAGCCGCGCCCTCCAGACGGTCATCGTCGGCGTCGCCGTGGCCGCCCTCATCTTCGGCTTCGCCCTGGCGAAGTTCCTTCCCGCCAACGCCGACACCCTCCGCGTCCATCTCGGCACGCTCGAGAGCTCGATCGCCGAGGCGCTGACCCTGGCCCGCGCCGACGACGAAGGGCGGCTCACCCGGAACTACTTCGACACGGAGCTCGACCTCCTGCGGGAGGACGTCGAAAAGACCGCCCAGGGCCTCGCCTCCGCCCGTCCCCTGCCGGAGCTTCGCTCCCGGTTCGCGGAAGCCGAGGGCCTCGCGAGGACGGCGGCGGACGGCCTCCGGTCGCTCGGCCTGGCGGGAGCGCCGGCCGAATCGGTCATCGCCGGCGAGGCGACGCTCGCCGCGATCCAGGCGCGGGCGAAGGCCATGAAGCACGAGCTGGAGTAGCGGGGGTGGCCGGGTACCTCGAGATCTTCCTCGGCATCCTCACCGCGGTGGGGGGCTTTGTCGAAGTCGGCGAGCTCGTCTTCTCGATCGGCGCCGGCGCCAAGTTCGGCTTCAGCATTCTGTGGGTCGCGGCGCTCGGGACGATCGGCATCATCCTCTACGGCGAGATGGCCGGGCGCGTGGCCGCGGTCACGAAGCAGCCGATCTTCGACTGGGTGCGCGAGCGCGCCGGGTTCCGAATGGGTCTCGGCACGCTGGTGGCGGCGAACCTCGTGAGCCTCCTCACCTGCGCGGCGGAGATCGGCGGCCTCGCGATCGTGCTCCGCCTGATGCTCGGGTGGCACTACAAGCTCCTCGCCATCGTCGTCTTCGTGCTGCTCCTCGTGATCGTCTGGACGTTCGCGTTCCGGTGGATCGAGCGCTTCTTCGGGCTGCTCGGCCTCCTCATGATCATCTTCCTCGTGGCGGCCGTGCGCCTCCACCCCGACTGGCACGCGGTGGGCGCCGCCTTCGTTCCCAACCTGCCGCAGGTCGACTCCCCGCGCGACTATCTCGTCTACGCCTACTTCGCCGTCGCGCTCATGAGCTCGATCATGCTGCCCTACGAGACCTACTTCTACGCGTCGGGCGCGATCGAGGATGGATGGCAGCCGCACGAG
Organism: Bacteroidota bacterium; assembly: GCA_050257045.1. GTDB lineage: Bacteria > Eisenbacteria > RBG-16-71-46 > SZUA-252 > SZUA-252 > DASQJL01. The sequence goes on from JBLMWD010000065.1 coordinate 20,919, forward strand.
GTTCCGATCAACCGCGTCATCGTGATCGTCGGGTTCGCCCTCGGGTCTCTTCTCTCGGTGGGACTCGTCATCATCGGGGCGCAGCTCCTCAAGCCGCTCGGCATCGATCCCAACTGGCCGGGTGCGGCGGCGCTCGGCCCCGCGTTCACGATGGGACGCGCCGGGCTCGCGATCGCGATGCTCGGGATGCTGTTCGCCTTCGGCGGCGCCGCCGTGGAGAACGCGCTCACCGGCGCCTACAACACGGCCCAGTTCCTCGGATGGCCGTGGGGCAAGTGGCGGAAGCCTGCCGGCGCGCCGCGCTTCGCGCTCGCCTGGATCCTGATGCTGGTGGTCGCGATCCTCATCATCCTCGCCGGCGTGAATCCGGTCGAGGTGGTCGAGTACTCGATCGTCTTCTCGGTCCTGATCCTGCCGCTCACCTATCTTCCGCTCCTCATGGCGGCGAGCGACCGGCGGGTCATGGGGGCGTACTCCAACAACCTCGTCACGAAGATCGCGGGATGGTTCTTCCTCGTCCTCGTCACCTTGGCGGGGCTCGCGGCGCTTCCGCTCCTCATCGTGACCCGCGCGGGGAAGATATGAGCCAACCGATCGACTCCCGACAGCGTCCGCCCTATCTCGACCTCGTACGCATGCTGCTCGACCACCAGCTGCTCGACGCGAACCAGGTCGAATGCGGCAAGGTGGACGACGTGGAGCTGGAGATCCAGGACGGGAGGCTCCGCGCGACGGCCATCTACACCGGTCCGGGGGCCGCGGTGGCGCACCTCCCCGGATGGCTCGCGTGGATCGCGACGAAGCTCGTCGGCGCGCGCTCCACGCGGCTGCCGTGGGCCGAGCTGGCGATCGTGGACGCCCGCCTGAAGCTCCGCTCCACGGCCGGGGCGCTCGGACTCGACCGCGCCGACCGCGAGGCCGCGACCTGGGTCTCGAAGATTCCGGGGGGCGAATGAGACTCACCGAGATCCTCGGGATGGAGGTCGTGTCCGCCTCGGGGCGGCACCTGGGCCGCGTCGTCGACCTGCGCTCCTCGGGCGAGGCGGAGCGCGGCGAATCGCACACGGCGCGCGTGATCACCGAGATCATCTTCGGCCAGGTGGGATGGCTCGAGCGGATGGGCCTTCGCCCCGTGCGCGAGCAGATCGTGCCGTGGGCCGAGGTCGACACGATCGGGACGAGCCGGATTACCCTGCAGAACGATTAGTGGCAGGCGTCCTCGGTCTGATATCCTTGCCTGCGCTCTACACAATCCCGGTCGCCACATCGATCTCCCATCGCTCGCCGGCGCCCGCGCGAACGTTGTCGCTTGAGGTGCGGCCATGAACCCCGCTATCGAACCGGTGCCCCCGTCCCGAAGCCCCATGCCACCGGCCCTCATCGTGGGCGACGATCCCGTTACGGGGCTCGGAGTGGCGCGCAATCTCGGTAGGGTTGGCGTCGCGGTGCACCGGCTCGGCGCTGTACGCGAGCCGCGATTATGCTCGCGTTACATCCGGACCCAGTCCGTGGTCCCCGGCCTCGACGAGGCGGGCGACGACGGGTACCTCCGCGCGCTCGAAACCGTGAGCATGCGGATCGGGAGTCCGGCGGTCCTCCTGCCGATCACCGACCTCCACGTGCTTCGGCTCAGCCGGCTCGAGGAGACGCTCACCGGCCGCTTCCGCATGACGACGCCGTCGTTCGCGAGCGCCGAGACGCTGGTCAACAAGCGCCACTTCTACGAGGCCGCTGCCGCCCTTGGCGTCCGGCATCCGGCCACGCGATTTCCCGAGACACTGGACGACTTCGAGCGTGCGGCGGAGATGATCGGTTATCCGGTCTACCTGAAGCCGGAGATCTCCCCGCTCTTCCACCGGGCGTTCCACAAGAAAGGATTCGTCGCCCGCGATCGCGAGGAGCTGCGCGCCCACGCCGCGATGGTCGTGGCCTCGGGACTCAGAGTGATGCTCCAGGAGATCATTCCGGGCGACGCGACGCAGATGCACGGCTGCGCGGGCTACCGGCGCGGATCGGAGACGGTCTGGATCTGCTACCGGCGCGCGCGGGAGTACCCCGCCGGCTTCGGCTGCGGCTCGATGCTCGAGAGCTGTGAGAGCTTCGTCCACCAGACGCGGCTCCTCGAGCTCCTCGCCTCGCTCGGGTACCGAGGTCTCTTCGACGCCGAGTTCAAGCTCGATCCACGAAGTGGCGAGTACTGTCTCATTGAGATCAACGCGCGCTCATGGTGGCAGAACCTGCTCCCCACGCGGAGTGGAATCAACCTGATCGACGTCGCCTACCGGGAGGCTGCTGGTAGCGCCGCGCCGATGCCGGCGCAACGGTACGAGGTGGGCGTGAAATGGATCCACGGCTACAATGACTTCCACGCCGCTCGCGAGGAGGGACTCGGGCTGGTGCGCTGGCTCCGTTCGATCTCGGGGCGCGGCGACTTCGCTTTCTTCGCGCCGGACGACCCAATGCCGGCAGCAGTGCAGATCTCGGGGCTCGCATGGGGCAGGCTACGATCGCTTGCGGGGTTCCGTCCCGCCCATGCATCCGCCGCTTCCACGGCGTCACCTCCGGCGCCAGCGCAGCATCCGGCGCAGCAGACCCGCTCCTAGACAGCCCTTCGCGAGCAGCGGGTAGGAGCTCCACCCCGTCGGCTTCGCCGCGATCGCGCGCCACGCGAACCCGCGCGCCAGCTCCGGTTGGAGCGTCTCGAGCGCCATGCTCGCGTAATTCGCGTACGCGCGCCGGTAGGCTTCGGCGCGCAGCGGCCGGAGGCGAGCCGCCAAATCGGGATCGGCGAAGACGAGCGCGAACATCTTCATGTTCCAGTCGGCGATCGTGGCGATGTCGTTCCCGTGCGAGAGCGAGACCCGGCTCCGCTGGTAGCGCACGAGGATCTCGTCCACGTACTCGACCGGAAAGCGCGACGCGACCCGCAGCCAGAAGTACCAGTCCTCGGCGAACCAGAGCGACGTGTTCATGTTCCCCGCAAACTCCATCGCCGCGCGGCGCATCAGCACCGTCGAGGACGTGATGAAGTTGTAGCGGATCAGCCGCTCGAGGACGAAACCGCGGTCCTCGGGGTTCGGGCGCACGTCCTTGATCCGCTTCCCCTCGTGGTCGACGATCTCGATTCCCGCGTAGACCAGCCCCGCCTCCGGGCTCCGCTCGAAAGCGCGAAGGTGCGCCCCCACGTTCTCCGGGAAGTAGAGGTCGTCGCTGTCGAGGAAGCCGATGAACTCCCCTCTCGCGACCCGCATGCCGTGATTGCGTGCCGCCGCAGGCCCCGCATTCTCCTGGCGCATGTAGCGAACACGGGGCTCGTAGTCCGAGAGCGCCGCGCGCGTGTCGTCCGTCGAGCCGTCGTCCACCACGACGACCTCGAGATCGGCGTACGTCTGCGCGAGGACGCTGTCGATGGCGCGCCGCACGATGGCCGCTCGGTTATAGGTGGGGATGACGATGCTGACGCGAGGCGTCACGGGCGAGCGTGCGGCTCCGTCGGGTCTCCCGTCGGGACGATCCCCGCGTTCTCGACCATCAGGATGATCGTCTTCTCCGGGGCGCGGGTCCGATGCACCACGCCCTTCGGAACGACGAACCCCTGCCGCGGCGCGAGCTCGACCGTCCTTCCCTCCAGATCGATCAGCAGCTTCCCTTCCACGACGTAGAAGAACTCGTCGTCCTCGTCGTGCTTGTGCCAGTGGTACTCGCCCTGGACGATGCCGAGGCGGACGACCGAGTCGTTCACGCGGCAGAGCGTCTGGTTGTACCACCGTTCGCGGTTCGCCGCGTCCAGCGCCGGAAGATCGACGACCTGCAGCGCGCCGTAGAGGACGTTCAGGTGGGTGGCGTAGGGATAGGCGGACGGGTTCGACATGAGACCTCCTCGGTGCTGCCGCGACGAACACTCTTTCGTGAGAGGCGACCCATGGGGCAGTATCCGACGATGGCTCGTTCCAAGCCAAGAGGCACTTCCAGCGCGCCGGCCACTCGTCCCAGCGCCTTGCCCGTGCTCCTGGCCCCACCCCTCGTCGCGGTTCTGCTCTGCCTCCCGGGCTTCGCCTGGCCATTCATCCGCACCTCTTTGATGAGACGAGGACCGCGAAGATGAATCGTCGGACGTTTCTCATCGGAACACTGGGTGGCTTGGCACTGTCGCGACTGCTCCTGGCTGAGACGAGTGGCGTGAAGACGAGGTTGATCCTACTCGGCACGGCGGGTGGGCCTCGGCCGCTCAAGCTCAGGTCTGCGCCTGCTCAGGTCATCATCGTCAATGACACGGTGTACGTGATCGACTGTGGCGATGGAGTCGCTCGCCAGCTCGTTCTGGCGGACGTGCCACTGACGAAGCTCCGGCATGTCTTCATCACGCATCATCACTCGGACCACAACGCAGACTACGGCAATTTGATCTGGCTGGCCTGGGCATCCGGGCTGCGAACACGGGTGGACACATGGGGACCGCCGCCGCTCGAGGCGATGACGAAACTGTTCTTTGAGATGAACGCATACGACATCAACACCCGCATCTCCGACGAGGGGCGGGTGCCGCTTGTTCCGTTGGTCCACGTCCACGAACTTCACCGGGAGGGCAGGGTCATGGAGGACGAGAACGTGAGAGTGACTGCCGCGCTCGTCCACCATCCGCCTGTCGTCCCGTCATTCGGCTATCGCTTCGATAGCGTCGATCGCTCGATCGTCATCTCGGGGGACACCACGCCCTCGGACAGCCTCATCAAGCTGGCGCGGGGCGCAGACGTGCTGGTTCACGAGGCCCTCTATGTGCCGGGCGTTGACCGCCTGGTCGCCCGCGTCCCGAACGCCTCCGCTCTCAAGCAAAGCATCCTGTCTCATCACACGTCCGCGGAGGATGCCGGACGAGTGGCGCAAGCGGCGGGGGTCAAAACGCTGGTGCTTTCTCACCTCGTGCCGGCGGATGACCCCGCGATCACGGACCAGATGTGGATCGACGCCGCGAGCCTGCACTTCCATGGAAGGGTGATCGTCGGCAAGGACTTGCTCGAGATCTGAGCGACCGCCCGGTGTTGGTGTCCCCAAGGGGATTCGAACCCCTGTTGCCGCCGTGAAAGGGCGGTGTCCTAGGCCGGGCTAGACGATGGGGACGATCCGAAGCATCGATCGCGGCGGGAACGCGCACGCCGGGCAGCGACCGGCGAATATAACGTAGCGGCGGCCCGTCCGCAAACACCCCTCGGCCCGCGACGCGTGGCCGGATCGAGCCTCGCCCCGAGCCATTTCCCCCCAACCGAGGCGCTGGCTCGTTCCGGCCAGAGCCTACATCTGGCGACTCCCTCATCCCTTACGCCCCCAACCATCACCGGCACGCGGCATGCCCCTTCCCCGGTTTGGAGAAGAAGGGGTCGTGCATCTCACTTGGGTCAGGGAGGCCTTGGAGGCAGTCATGGGCGGAAGGTTCTTGCGGAGTGTTCTCGGATCGCTGGCGGCTCTCGGCGCGGCGGTCTTCCTCGCCGGGTGCGGCGATTCGCCGCTCATGCCGGCTCCCACGGCGCCGACCGGAACGACCGGCACGGGCGGGGCGCGGGCTCCTTATATCCTCACGGTCGCACCCGACGGATCCGTCGGCTACGTGTCCGGCTCGGGCACCGCCCTCCTGGCCCACGGCAGGAAGCACAAGCACGACCGCGACAACGGGTCGCTCTCGGCCAGCGCGGACATCGACGGAAGCGTCGGCGGGCAGCTGCAGTGCGGCCGCTTCATCCTGACCGTTCCCCCGGGCGCGTTCGACGGGGTCGGAACGATCACGATGCAGATGGACGATTCCACCCGGGCGGTCGTCGATCTTTCGATCGATCCGGGCGAGCTAAACGGATTCCAGGTCCCGGTCGAGTTGAGCTTCGATCACCGCGGGCTCCCCATCAAGGGCAAGCTCGATCTCTACTGGCTCGACACCACCGACTGGGTCGATCTCGACGCGACGCCCGAGCAGGGCTCGGGCCTCCCGACGGCCCAGCTGCACCATTTCTCGCGGTACGCCGCCGGCAAGGCCGGCTGGTAAAGGAGCGGAGCGAGCGGCCATGTTGCTCACGGTCTACATCACCCTGGTGGTTGCCGGCGGCGGCCTCGCCCTCTGGGCGGCGGGCGCTCCCGATCCGACCTTGGGTGCTCTGCCGCTCCTCTTCTGGCTGCTCGCGAACGTGCTGGGCGAAGTCCTCTGGCTCCCGGCGCCGCGCGGCCGCGGCTACCTCAGCATGGCGAACGCGGCGAACTTCGCGACGCTGCTCCTCCTCGCGCCCTGGGACGCGGTGATCGTGACCGCGTCGGCCGGGCTGATCGCCGACTTCCTCTTCCGGAAGCGGGAGTGGTACCGCGCGCTCTTCAACTTCGGGATGTGCGCCGTCACCGTCTATCTGGCCTCGAGCATCTTCCGCCTCACGGGCGGACACAGCCAGACGGTGGACGGCCTCCTCTCCCCGTTGAACGCGGTGCCGCTCATGGCCTCGGGCGCCACCTACTTCCTCGCGAACACGCTGCTCGTGGCAGGCGTCGCCGGACTACACCGGGGCGTGCCCGCCCTCCAGGTCTGGAAAGAGAGCTTCGCGTTCACGTACGAGCTGGTGGGAGCCGTGGTGCTGAAGCTGCTCGGCTATCTGTTCGCGGTGCTCTTCCTGACCTGGGGCTACATGAGCGCGTTCATCGCGGTGATCGCCACGTACTTCATCCGCGACGCCTACTTCCGCTACGTGGCGGACATGGAAGCCCAGGCGGCCGCGGAGCCGGCAGCCGCGAAGAAGTCCGGAGCGGCCGAGCCGGTGACGGCCGCCCGGACGGAGCGGGGGCGACCGTGAAGCGGAAGCGTCGCGTTCGCGGACTCGCCACGATCGCCGTGGGGGCGATCGCGCTCCTCGTGGTGGGCTGCGGCACGTCGCCGACCGCGCCGAGCCCGGCGACATCGTCCGCCCCGAGCCTCCCCGTGCTCGTCGTGTCGACGACCGGAGGCGCCGGGTTCATGCAGGCAGACTCCGTCGCCGCGATGGCGGAGGTCTCCGATTCGAGCCGCGCGCTCCAGGTCTCCAAGGAGGTCGACGGCTCCAAGGGCGGATGGCTCCAGTGCGGGCGCTTCCTGCTCACGATCCCCGCCGGCGCCTTCGACAGCGTGGCGACGGTCACGATGTCGATGGGCGACTCGACCGCCATGCTCGTCGACCTCGGCATCGCGCCGGCGAGCCGGAACCAGTTCAAGGTGCCGGTCGTGCTGGCGTGCAACACGACCGGGCTCTCGGTCCCCGCGGACTCGGTGGCGATCTACTGGTACAACCCGGGCGCCGGCACGTGGGTCGGAATGGCCTCCGACACGACCCTGACGGCGACCACCGATTGCGTGCAGTTGCTCTCCGCGAGCGGCGAGAGCTGCCCGGATCTCTCGTCCGTGACCTCCGGCGTCACGACGTCGCTCGCGCACTTCTCGCGGTACTCCGCTGGAAAGGCGGGCTGGTAGCGCGCCCCCTTCGCCCCCCCTTCCGAGGGACGGCAGCGCACCAACCCCAGGGCCGCCGCTCACCACGGCGGCCCGAACCTTTTCAGGTCTGGAAGAAGGAGCCCGGCACGTTCACGCCGCGGTCCGCGGCTCGATCGAGCCGTCATCCCAGTGGTTTTCACCCCGCCCCGGGAGACGCACGCGTCGGCCACACCGGTTGTGCGCTCGCGCTCTTCCACTTAGGGCCGCGCTCCACCGCGGCACGTACCATGCGTTCCCAGGTTGGTGGCGAGGACGACGGTGGCCAGGAACCGCGACCGGAGGGAGACATGGACGGACGGACGAAGCTCGGAGAGATCATGAAGTGGCTGGCGACCGGCGTGGCCACTCTCGTGTTGGCGGGTTGCGGCGGAACGCCGCTCAGTCCGGCTCCCAGCCCATCCGCCACCACCAGTGTGGGATCGGGCTCCAGGGTCTATGCGCTGTGGATCAAGCCGGGCGGGTACGTCCAGTACATCGTCGTGAACTCGGACGCGTCCCTGACGCACTACCCAGGCGGCCGCGGAAATGTCGGTGGCCCGGTGGCCATCAAGGAAATGGTCGACGCGTCCACCGGACGGGTGATTCGTTGCGGCCGGTTCATCCTGACGATTCCCCCCGGCGCGCTCGACAGCACCGGCGTGGTCACGATGAGCCTGACCGATTCGACCGAGGCCGTCGTGGACGTGTCGGTCTCGCCGTCATGGCTCAACACGTTCTCGATCCCGGCGATGCTGAGCTACGACACGACCGGCATCCAGCTCTCCGATCCCGTGTTGCTCTTTCGGAACCAAGGCAACGCATGGATCGACCTGAACGCCGAGCCTGACCCACAGACCGGATTCCCGACGGCGCGGCTGAGGCACTTCACCCGGTTCGCCGCCGGCAAGCCGGGTTGGTAGGAATCGAAGCGTAGTCCCTCCGCCTTGCCGGGATGTGCCCTTGCGGCGGCGCCCTTGCGGCGAGCCTCTCCCCCCGGTATCCTCTTCCGCCTTGCCCAGCGGCGCGACCTGCGCCCGGCTCCGTGGAGGACAACCGAGATGGAAAAGTTCGACGGCGTCGATTATTTGGAGATCGACGGCCTGTTCAGCGAGGAAGAGATCGCGGTCCGCGACACGATCCGCCAGTTCGTGACCGACCGCGTGATGCCGATCATCGAGAAGCACAACCGCGAGGGCACCTTCCCCGCGCACCTGATCCCCGAGATGGCCGAGCTGGGCGTCTACGGCGCCAACATCCAGGGCTACGGCTGCCCCGGACTGAACAACGTCGCCTACGGGCTCATCATGCAGGAGCTGGAGCGCGGCGACAGCGGGCTCCGCTCGTTCGTGTCGGTGCAGGGCGGTCTCTGCATGTACCCGATCCTCGCGTACGGATCGGACGAGCAGAAGAACAAGTACCTCCCCGAGATGGCGAAGGGGAAGGTGATCGGCTGCTTCGGCCTCACCGAGGCCGACTACGGCTCGAACCCCGGCGGCATGATCACGACCGCGAAGAAGGACGGCGGGAGCTACGTCCTGAACGGCAGCAAGATGTGGATCACGAACGGCGGCGTGGCCCACATCGCGATCGTCTGGGCCAAGCTTGAAGGCCGGATCCGCGGCTTCATCGTGGAGAACGGCACACCCGGCTACTCCACGCGCGACATCCACGGGAAGTTCTCGCTGCGCGCCTCGGTCACGTCGGAGCTCTCGTTCCAGGACTGCAAGATTCCGGAGAAGAACATCCTCCCGAACGTGGACGGGTTGAAGGGCCCGCTCGGCTGCTTGAACCAGGCGCGCTACGGCATCGCCTGGGGCGGGCTCGGCGCCGCGATGGCCTGCTACCACGAGGCGCTCGAGTATTCGAAGACCCGCATCCAGTTCGACCGGCCGATCGCGGGCTTCCAGATGGTCCAGGAGAAGCTCGCGTGGATGATCCGCGAGATCACGAAGGGGCAGCTTCTGGCGCTCCAGCTCGGACGGCTGAAGGACGCGGGCAAGGTGAAGGCCCACCACATCTCGCTCGGGAAGATGAACAACGTGGAGGTCGGGCTCAAGTGCGCGCGCCTCGCCCGCGAGATCCTCGGCGCGAGCGGCATCACGGACGAGTACCAGTGCGGCCGCCACATGTGCAACCTCGAGTCGGTCTACACGTACGAGGGGACGCACGACATCCACACCCTCGTGATCGGCGAGGCGGTGACGGGGATTCCGGCCTACAAGTAGCGATCGGGCTGGGGCGAGGCGGACCCTACAAGTAAGGGGAGACCGTGGGGACCTGCTCGGGCTCCGGCGCCGACGTCCTCTTCCCCGCCATCGAGTAGCGCGGCTCGGGGAGCCGGTAGAGTGCGAGCAGAAGCGCCGCAAGAGCGCCGGCCAGTCCCACCACCGCGACCGGCACGAAGCTGAAGCGGTCGATGAGCGCCCCCGACGAGCCCGCCACGACGGCCGAGAGCGGCGCCACCATCGCCGGGACGATCCCGAGATAGGCCGTGTTGTCCTCGTGCGGACTGAACGCCATGGAAAGGTTGTAGAGGGCGAGCCGGTCGGCCACGAGGAAGATCCCCAGGATGAATGCGATCACGTAGTAGAGGGCGGGCCCCCCGCTCCAGATCGCGAGCGCGAGGCTCACGACGAGCGCCGCGGTCGCGATCACCGACACCCGCCGATACCCGAACCGGTCTCCGATCCACCCCGTCAGCACGCTCCCCGTCATCTGCCCCGCCATGCAGAGCGCCGTGTAGAGGGCCGAGTCGCGCGCGGTCAGATGGAAGCGCCGCTCGGCGAAGACCGGATAGTAGGTGATGAGCAGGTAACAGCCGGTCGTGAGGAAGAGGATCCAGAGATAGACGCGGATGCCGTGCCGGTCGGCCCAGATCTCGCGCGCGTGGCGGAGGACGGCCTCGAGCGGCTGGCCGGGCTCCACGACCGCGCCCGGCTCCTCCTTGACCGGTACGAAAAAGATCGCGCCCACGGCCATGCAGACGGCGGCGATGAGAAACCCGATCGCGTAGTTCGTCGGGAACAGGAGCCCCGAGCCGAGGACGCGGCTCGCCGTCCAGCCGCCGATCGCGCCCATCAGGGTCTGGAAGAAGAAGATGATCCCGAACGAACGCGCGCGCAGCTCGGGGCGCATCACCTTCCCGACGAAGTTGATCCAGATCGGGATCGTGAACCCCATCCAGACCCAGGCGAGCCCCCAGCCCGCGATGAAGACGGCGATGTCGGCCGTGGGCGCGGGCCGCTTCACGAGTCCGAACCACGCCGCGATGAAGAGCCACGGGACCGCGGCGAGGACGTGGCAGAGGATCACGAAACCCTTCCGGAGGGGCAGCTTCGACGTGAAGTGCGCGGCGAACATCCCCGGGAACGAGGCGGCCAGGATGAAGATCACGGGGAGCGCGCCGAGCGTGGCGTTGTCCGCGCCCAGATGCGAGAGGAACACGGGGAGAATCGCCACCATGGAGATGAGCGAGAGGGAAACGCCCCAGAAGACCTCGACGGAGAGGAGGCAGGCGACGTTGTTCCAGTGGGTGCGGAGCGGGAGCGTCATGGGCCGGAA
>JBLMWD010000066.1:0-30502 GCA_050257045.1 Bacteroidota bacterium
CCGCTTCCGGCCGAGAATCCCCACGGGCGCGGCCTTCCGTCCGCGCCCGTGTCGCTGGTCCAGAATCCCGAGAGCTCCGGGCGCTCGAGCAATCCCCACTGGGCCGGATTCACCGTCGCGGCGAGCGCGCCGTCGTCGGTCGACGGCGTGGTCGCCACGATGTCGGAAGCGTCGCGCCAGGGGACGAGCGCCGCGCGCGCGGGCACGGCCTGCACGAGGATCGCCGCGGCCGCCGCGGCGAGAACGGCCTTCATTCCTTTTCTCCTTTCGAAGGCGCCGCCGGCTCCGGCGCCCGCTGTCTCTTCTCCTTCCGCACCGCGTAGACCGTGCTCAGGGCGAAGAGGACCAGCACCACGGCGATCGCCACGGAGCGCGGGAACTCGAAATCGATCCACCGCATCGCGTGCGCGAATTCGACGAGGAGCTTCACGCCGACCCATGCCACGATCACGTATGCGCCGTCCACGATCGCCGGGTACCGGCGCACGAACCCGAGCACCTGCCCGATCAGGACGCGCATCGCGAGGATCCCGAGGAGTCCGCCCGCGATCACGACCCAGATCTTCCGCGACATCCCCACCGCGACGAGGATCGAGTCGATGGCGAAGACCACGTCGGTCAGCTCGACACGAACGACCGTGCTCCAGAAGACCGAGAGGCCGAGGATGCGCGCCCCCGGCTTGCGCGCGGGGCTCGAGTCGGGATGGGCGAAGTGCTTCCAGGGAAGATAGAGCAGATAGAGGCCGCCGATCAGCTTGATCCACGACCAGGCGATCAGGTGGACGGCGAAGAGGGTCGCCACGATGCGGAAGGCGAAGGCCCCGACGATTCCGTAGCGGAGCGCGTGGGTCTGCTGCTCCCGCGGGAGCGGCAGGACGAGGACGGCCAGGACGAGCGCGTTGTCGGCGCTCAGGGCGGCCTCCAGGAGGACGAGGAGCCCGACCGTGAGGAAATCGGCCGCTTCGATTCCGTGCATGGAGCGATGACTCTACCGGAAACGGGGGCGGCGCGGGCGCGCCGGTTCAGCGGGCTGCGGGAACCCCTTCGGGACGGCGCCACTCCTCCTCGGGGGAGGAGACCGCCGGGATGTACATCCGCTCGACGTACTCCTTCATCATGCGGCGCGCCGAGAAGGCGGGCGTGATGGTCTGCATCGCGCGCCGGACCACGCGCAGCCACCCGTGCGGCAGCTGATCGCCGTTCCGATCGTAGTAGAGGGGGACGATCGTCTCCTCGAGCGCGCGGTAGAGCCCGTCGGCGTCGCGGGCGTCGGCCGCGCCCGGATCGGCGTCATCGACGGCTTCGGAGCCCGGCCTGGGCCCGAATGCCCAGCCGTTGCCGCCCTCGAACCCCTCGACCCACCAGCCGTCGAGGATGCTCGCGCTCGGCACGCCGTTGATACCGGCCTTCATCCCGCTCGTGCCGCTCGCCTCGAGCGGGGCGCGGGGATTGTTGAGCCAGAGGTCCACGCCCTGCGTGAGCCAGTGCGCGGCGTGCATGTCGTAGTCCTCGAGGAAGGCGATGCGCCCCGCGATCTCCGGGTCGCGCGCGGCGCGATAGACCGACTGGAGGACCTGCTTCCCGTTCTCGTCGGCGGGATGCGCCTTCCCCGCAAAGACGATCTGCACGGGGCGGCGCGGATTGGTGAGGAGGCGCTTCAGGCGCGGGATGTCGCTCAGGATGAGGTCGGCGCGCTTGTAGGTGGCGAAGCGGCGCGCGAAACCGATGGTGAAGGCGTCGGGATCGAGGAGCGATCCGAACGCCACCGTCTGGCCCGGGTCGACGTGGTCGACCGACCACCGCGCCCGCACCCGGTCGCGCATGTATTCGAGGAGCGCCTGCTTCAGGGCGCTCCTCGTCTGCCAGAGCGCCTCGTCGGGGAGCACGTCCGAGGCCGCCGCCCAGAGCTTCGGATCGTCGTGCCGCGCCATCCAATCCTGTCCGAGACGCCGGCGCAGGAGCCGGTTCGTCTCGGACGCGATCCAGGTCGGGACGTGCACGCCGTTCGTGATCGCGTCGATCGGGATGCGCGCGGGAGGCGTGCCGGGCCAGAGGGAGGCCCACATCTTCCGCGTCACCTCGCCGTGGCGGCGGCTCACCGCGTTCACGCGGCCCGAGAGCCGCATCGCGAGCACCGTCATGTTGAACGCGTGGTCGTACTCGGCGAGCGCGAGGAGGCGCCCGCGGAGCGCGTCGATCGGCGCGCCGAACCCCTCCACGCGCGAGAGCTGCGCCTCGACCATGTCCATCGGGAAGGCATCGTGCCCCGCCGCCACGGGCGTGTGCGTCGTGAAGAGCGACCGGGCGCGCACCTCGGCGACCGCCTCCTCGAACGAGCGCCCCTCCGCGATCGCCTCGCGCGCCCGCTCCAGCATCATGAACGCCGTGTGCCCCTCGTTCGCGTGCCAGACGACCGGCGCGAGGCCGAGCGCGCGCAGGAGCCGCACGCCGCCCACGCCGAGGACGATCTCCTGGAGGAGCCGCACGGTCTGGTCGCCGCCGTAGAGACGCGCCGTGAGCTCGCGATCCCACCACGCGTTCTCCTCGAGGTCGGTGTCGAGGAGGTAGAGCATCGTCCGCCCCGCGCGCACCCGCCAGGCCTCGACGAGCACGGTCCGGTCGGGGAGCGAGAGCGGGATCGTGAGGCGGCTTCCGTCGGGCGAGAGGACGTGCTCGACCGGCACCTTGCTCCGGTCGATCGGCTCGTAGATCTCCTCCTGCCGGCCGTCGGCGTTCACGCGCTGGCGGAAGTAGCCCTGCGGGTACATGAACCCGACGCCCACCATCGGGACGCCGAGGTCGCTCGACTCCTTCGCGATGTCGCCGGCGAGCACCCCGAGGCCGCCCGCGTAGAAGGGGAGCGACTGGTGCACGCCGTACTCCGCGGAGAAGAAGCCGACCAGCTTGTCGTTCAGCTCGGGGTAGCGCTGCGCGCACCAGGAGGGGCGGCCGGCGAGAGCCTGGTCGAACGCGGCGACGACCTGCTGGTAGAGGCGCACGTTCTCCGGATCGGCCGCGGCCTGCGCCAGGTGCTCGGGCGTGATCTCCTGCAGGAGGCGGATCGGATTGTGGTTGGTCTGCCGCCAGAGCGGCGTGTCGAGACGGCGGAAGAGCTCGCGCGCCTCGGGATTCCAGCTCCACCAGAGGTTCTGCGCCAACTCCGGCAGGCGGGCGAGCGGCGCCGGAACGGGCGGCAGCGGCGTCACGCGGCCCGACACTCGCGGGTGGAGATCATTCTCGAGGGCGTCTCGTCACGGTGGAGGGTACCCTTGTAGACTATCCGCATGAACGCGTCGATCCTTTTTCAGCGCGGCGCTCTTCCGCGCGCATGACCTCTCGCGCGGCCGGTCTCGTCCTCCATCCCACGTCCCTTCCCGGCCCGGGCCCCATCGGCGGTCTCGGCGCCGACGTGGAGCGCTTCCTCGACTGGGCCGCCGCGGCGGGCCAGTCGATCTGGCAGGTGCTCCCGCTCGGCCCGACCGGTCCGGGCAACTCCCCCTATTCCGGCGTCGCGACGCGGGCGGGAAACCCGCTCCTGATCGCGCTGGACCAGGCGGCCGCTCCCGCCGGGGCCGGCGCTTCGATCTTCTCCCGCGTCGACTACGCGGAGGCGAAGCGGTCCCAGGAACCGCTGCTCCGGGCTGCTTGGGAACGCGCGCGGGAAGACCGTCGCGCCATGGACGAGCTGGAGGCCTTTCGCGCCGCGCCGTCCCAGGCCGACTGGCTCGAGGACTGGACGCTCTTCGCGTCCTTGAAGGCGGCGAACGGCGGTGCGCCCTGGACCGAATGGGAGCCCGCGCTCCGGGGCCGCGATCCCGCCGCCCTCGAAGCCGCTCGCCGGGCGCTGCGGGCCGAAATCGACTATCAAGCGTACCTGCAATTCCGCTTCTTCCGCCAGTGGGATCGGGTGCGTGCCGCGGCCCGCGACCGGGGCGTGGCCATCATGGGGGATGTGCCGATCTACGTCGCGCTCGACAGCGCCGACGTCTGGGCGGAGCCCCAGTGGTTCCGCCTCGACGACTCGCTGCGGCCGACCGAGGTGTCGGGGGTTCCGCCCGACTACTTCAGCGCGACCGGGCAGCTCTGGGGGAACCCGCTCTACCGGTGGGACCGGATGGAGGCGGACGGATTCGGCTGGTGGATCCGGCGCCTGCGCGCGGAGCTCGCCAAGTTCGACCTGGTGCGGCTCGATCACTTCCGGGGGTTCGCGTCGTACTGGGCGGTCCCGGCGACCGCTTCGACCGCCGTGAAGGGACACTGGGAGGAGGGCCCCGGCATGCGTCTCTTCGACGCGGTGCGCGCGGCGATCGGCGGGCTTCCCTTCATCGCCGAAGACCTCGGGATCGTCGGCGACGACGTGCGCGCGCTCCTGCGCGCGACGGGGCTCCCGGGGATGCGGGTGATGCAGTTCGGCTTCGATTCGGCGGACAGCGAGCACGCCCCGTGGCGGTATCCCGAGCGCTGCGTGGCCTACACCGGGACGCACGACAACGACACGACGGTCGGATGGCTGGAGAAGGCGCCGGCCGAGGAGCGGGCGCGCGCGCTCGCGGCCGCGGGATGCCGCGCCGATGCCGATCCGCGCGAGGCGGCCTGGGATCTGATCGGAGCGCTCTACCGCTCGGCGGCGGAGCGGACGATGGTCCCCGTGCAGGACGTGCTCGCCCTGGGGAGCGAAGCGCGCATGAACACGCCATCCGTGCCCGAGGGAAACTGGGAGTTCCGGCTCGGCGCCGGCGCGCTCAACGACGCAGTCGCGGAGCGACTGCGGGACGAAGCGAGCGCGGGCGGGAGGCGAGCCGCTCGATGAGCCAGTCTCCGGTCGCGCGCAGGATCTCCGGCGACGTGAGAAACGCGGGCAGGTAGACCCATCCGCTGTTCAGCCCGACCGGGTCGGGGAGGAGCGAATGGCTCACTCCCGGCACGATCCGCACGCTCACGTCGCGATTCCCCGCCTGACGCATCGTCCACGCGAGGCGCTCCGCCGAGCGGACCGGCACGTGCAGGTCGTTCGCGCCCTGCACGATCAGCGCGGGGCAGCGGACGCGCCGCGCGTAGGCGAACGGATCGATCGAGAGGTAGCTCTTCTCGCGCGCGGTGAGCGTGTCGCTCAGCTCGCGCTGGATCGCGCGCTCCCGGTCCGCGGGCGCGATCGTCGTGTCGCCCATCACCGCGGCCTCGATCTGGTAGCGCGCCACCTCCGGCCCGGGGACGCCCGGACCCGCGAGCGTCACGATCGCGGCGATTGCGGGATCGTCGGCCGCGACCATCGGTGCGATCAACCCCCCTTCGCTGTAGCCGACGAGCGCGACCCGGTCGCGGCGGATCTCCGGTTGAGCGCGGAGCCACCGGGCTTCGGTCTGCACGTCGGCGGCCTCGTCGAACGTGGTCGATGGAGCGTGGTCGCCGGTCGAGGCGCCGACGCCGCGGTCGTCCACGCGGAGGACCGCGATCCCATGGCGCGTCAGCGCGTCGGCGATGTCGCGGAGCGGCATCCAGGGGGGCGAGCCGCCGTTGCGGTCGCTGGGCGAGAGGCCGGTGATGAGGACGACCGCGGGGAATGGCCCGCGGCCGCGCGGGGTCGTGAGCGTGCCGGCGAGGACGTGCCCCTGCGGCGCGCGGATCGCGACGTCGCGCGCGCGATAGGCGCCGTCGGGCGGCGCCGCGTTCGGAGCCCAGATCGGGTACTCGCCCGGACGGAATCCGTCGCGTCGCTCGATGGTCACGCCGCACGCGGGGACCGTGGCCGCCAGCATCGAGCCGAGCGAGTCGGTGAGGACCAGATAGCGCTTTCCATGGCAGCTCACGACCCAGTCGACCGCGTCGGTGCGCGTGACCTCCACCTCGTCGTGGCTGTCACGGAAGAGGGATGTCGCCGGGATCCGCACGAGCGGGGCCCCGAGCGCGCGGGCGCGCCGCATCGCCTGCTCGATGGAGGCGGGGGTCATGTCCGACCAGTAGATCGTCCCCTCCGGGATCGCCCGCTCGACCGGAGCCATCCCCGGGTTCCCCGCCATCTCGAGGCGGGTCGCCGAACGGGACGCGGTTTCGTCCGCCCGAAGCGTGATGGTCGCGTCGATCACGCTCGACTGCATGAGCACGCTCCGGCTGTGGACCTCGGGGCCGTCGGGCGTGGACGTCCGGTCCACCCAGTCGGCGCCGACCAGAACCCCCGATTCGAAGGTCAGAAACACCGCCGACGAAGTCGGCGGAGGCGCGGCGTTCGCGATGGCCGCGGTGAGCAGGGCCAGCGTCGTCGCGAGGAACGTATGTCTCATGATCGGCCGTTCCGCGGGCGCCGCTGCCTCTTGCGCGCCCGTTCGAGCGGCACGAGGAGGATCGTGACCGCGTAGAGCTTCCCCTTCGCCCCCGGCCGCCCGACCGCCGATCGCAGCGCGTGGACCCGGCGGTTCGCTTCGTTCACCTCTCCGGGCGTGAGGCGCCCGGTCACGCGCAGGGCCCATAGCTCGCGCCCCGGCTCACGCGTGCGCACCCCGGGCGTGGCCGCCGCCCGCCGGAAGTCCCGGATCCCCAACCGGAGCATGGAGGAGACGATGGCCGCGACCGCGGGGGAGTTCCCGCCGCGCGCCGTGTCGTGCCGCAGCTCGGGCTCGCGATGGACCGCCTCGTAGAGGGCCCCCCGGCGGCCCGTTCCGTCCTCGGTCCCCGCTTCCCGCACGAGCCCGACCCGCTGGAGCGCGCGCAGGTGGTAGTAGAGGCCGTCCGCGGGCCGGCCGACCACCCGGCTCAGAGCCGCGGCGGACGAGGGCCCCATCCGGACGAGCAGATCGATGAGCTCCTGCCGGGCGGGTGATGCCAGCGCCCGGAGCTGGGCGCGCTCGGTGATGGGGGCGCGGGAGCGGGATCGCATGCCGAAAGGGTGTGCGCGCGACTTTTGAAAAACAACAATTATTTTCAATAACGATTCCCGGAGCCACGGGTCGCGGCTCAGCGGGTGGCGCGCTAGCGTCCGGCCACGCGCCTGACGGCGCGGGCCAACACGAGATCTTCGCGGGTCTGGATGACGAGGACCCGTGCGGGGCCGGAGAGCGAGACGTCCGCGTCGGGCGTTGCAGCCGCGTTCCTGTCGAGATCGATGAAGACGCCGAGGAACTCGAGGCCGCGACAGACGTCCGCGCGCAGGGACGCCGCGTGCTCGCCGACGCCGGCGGTGAAGACGAGCGCGTCGAGGCCGCCCATGGCGGCCGCCAGGCTCCCGACCGCGGCGCGCGCCCGGGCCGCGTAGATCGAGAGCGCCAGCTTTGCCTGCTCGTGGCCCTTCCGGGCGGCGGACTCGACCGCGCGGAAGTCGCCCGATACCTCGGAGACGCCGAGCAGCCCGGAGCGGTCGTTCAGGGCCTCGTCCAGCTCGTCGACCGTGAGCGACTCCTCACGCATCGCGTAGAGGAGGATCCCGGGGTCGACCGAGCCGGAGCGGGTGCCCATCATGAGCCCCTCCATCGGCGTGAAGCCCATGGTGGTCGCGGCCGGTTTCCCCGCCACGACGGCGCTTCCCGAGCAGCCGTTTCCGAGATGGAGCACCACCACGCGGTCGCGCGCGCCGGAGGCGCCGCCCGCGACAGCCGTGGCGGGGGCGGGAGCGCGGCGCTCGTCCACGGCGGCGAGCATCTCCGAAGCGCGTCGGGAGCAGTACTCGTGGCTCAAACCGTGGAATCCGAACCGGCGCACGCCCCAGCGCCGGTGCCACTCCCAGGGGAGCGGGTAGACGGTCTGCTCGGGCGGGAGGTCGCAGAAGAAGGCGGTGTCGAACGCGGCCACGTGCGGTACGCCGGGAAAGCGCGCCTCGGCTGCTTCCATGGCGGCGAGCGCCGGGGGATTGTGCAGAGGTGCCAGAACTCCGAGCCGCGCGATCGCAGCCTTCACCTCCGCCGTGACGAGGACCGGCTCGCGGAACTCCGTCCCGCCGTGGACGACCCGGTGTCCGACCGCGCGGATCGCTGCCGGGCCTGAAACGGCGAGGGCGCGTAGCGCCTCGTCGAGAGCCTCCGCGCTCGGGACGCGGCCCACCGTGACGCTCCGTCCTTCGACCGCCGCCACGCCGCCGTCGGCGCGCGCCTCGAATAGCGACGCCTTGAGCGTGCTCGAGCCCGCGTTGACGCAGAGGATGTAGTTGCCCGCGGGGCTCAGATCTTCACCGGACACGACGTCTAGCTCTTCAGATCTTCCCACTTCGTCGCCGCGATCTCGGGTGGATCGACCCCGTGCTCCTCGACGTAGACGCGGTGCTCCGCGATCTTCCGCTCGTAGCGGCGGATCATCTCCTCGGCGCGCGCCGCCGCGCTCGGCCTGCGCGCGGCGATCTTCTGCGCCGACTGGATCACGACGTGCCAGCGGCTCGTGCGGTTCCGGATGTGCATGTCGAAGGGGGTCGTGGTCGAGCCCTCTTCCCGGTACCCGTTGATGTCGAACCGCTCGTTCATCGGCCGCTCCCAGCAGAGCTGCTTGATCGCGGCCGTGTAGCCGTGGAAGTTGTAGACGACCGGCGCCGTGATCGGAAAGATGCGTTGGAAGCGCTCCTCGGTGAGCCCGTGCGGGTACTTCTGGGGGATGCCGAGCGCGAGCAGGTTCAGGACGTTCACGACGCGCACGCGCCAGTCGGGCGCCTCCTCGCGCAGGATCTGCGCCGCCGCGACCGCCTCCACCGTCAGGTTGTCACCGGTGGCGGCGAGCACCACCTCGGGGTCCTCGCCGCCGTTCGTGCTCGCCCACCGCCAGACGCTCGCACCGACACGGAACTCCTCCCGCGCCTCCTCCAGCGTGAGCCACTGAGGCATCGGCTGCTTCCCGGCCACGACCAGATTGATGTGCTGGGTCGACTGGAAGCAGTGCTCCATCGTGACGAGGAGCGTGTTCGCGTCGGGCGGCAGGAAGATGTGGTAGGTCTCGCCCTTCTTCGTGAGGAGGTTGTTGATGAAGCCGGGCCCCTGGTGCGAGAAGCCATTGTGGTCCTGCCGCCACGCCTCCGACGTGAGGAGGTAATTGAGCGACGCGACCGGTTTCCGCCACGGCACCTCCAGCGATGCCTTCAGGAACTTGGCGTACTGATTCATCATCCCGTCCACGATCGGCACGAACGCCTCGTAGCAGGGGAAGAGCCCGTGCCGGCCCGTGAGGAGATAGCCCTCGAGCCATCCCTGGCAATTGTGCTCGGAGAGCACCTCGAGGACGCGGCCGTACGGCGCGATGTGCGCCGAACCCTCGGGGACGGGCCAATCGTACTGGCGATCGGTCACGTCGAGGACCGCGCCGAGCCGGTTCGACTCCAGCTCGTCGGGGCAGACGATCCGGAAATTTCGCGCGCCCTCGTTGAGCTTCAGCAGCTCGGCGAGGTAGTCGCCGAAGGGACCCATGTGGCTCGTCGTGGGCAAGCCGCGGCGTTCGACGTGGACCGCATACTTCTCGAGCGGCGGGAGCGCGAGCGGCTGCCGGATGTCGCCGCCGAACGAAGCGGGGTTCATCGCGATCCGGCGCGATCCGTGCGGACAGAACGCGATCAGATCGGGATCGGGGCGGCCGTCTTTGTCGAACAGCTCCTCGACGTGGTACGAGCGGAGCCAGCGCTCGAGCGCTTCGAGGTGCTTCGGGTTGTTCTTCGGGTCCTTCACCGGGACCTGGTGCGCGCGGAACGTCCCCGCGATCCGCTCGCCGTCCAGCTCGGGCGGGCAGCCGCGCCCCTTCGGCGTCCGGAAGATGAGCATCGGCCAGCGCGGGCGCGCGTCGGGCGTGCCGCCGCGAGCGCGCCGCTGCACGTCCGCGATCGTGCCGTGCGCCCAGTCCATCGCCGCGCTCATGGCGGCGTCGGCCTCGGGCCCGTCGTCCACGAAGCGCGGCTCGTAGCCATATCCGCGGAAGAGATCGAGCTCGTCCTCCTCGGTCATCGTCGCGACGATCGTCGGGTTCGAGATCTTGAAGCCGTTCTGGAGGAGGATCGGGAGCACCGCGCCGTCGGACTCGGGGTTGATGAATTTCCCGCTGTGCCATGCGCCCGCGGTCGGGCCGGTTTCCGACTCGCCGTCGCCGACGATGCAGGCGACGAGGAGGGTCGGATTGTCGAGCGCCGCGCCGAACGAGGTCGCGAGCGCGTAGCCCAGCTCGCCCCCCTCGTGGATCACGCCCGGGATGCAGGGGCTCAGGTGGCTCGGGAATCCGTACGGCCAGGAGAACTCCCGGAACAGCTCGCGCATCCCCGTCTCGTCGCGCGTGAGCTTCGGATAGAACTCCTCGAGCGTCCCCTCGAGCCAGAGGTTCGCCATGTTCGCGGCGGCGCCATGCCCGGGCCCCGTCACGAGGAGGATGTTCGCGTCGCGCTCCACGACCAGCCGGTTCAGGTGGGCGTAGATCGTGTTGATGCCGGGCGCGGTGCCCCAGTGACCCAGGAGGCGGTCCTTGATGTGCTCCGGGCGGAGCGGCTCCCGGAGCAGCGGGTTGTCGCGAAGGTAGATCTGCGCCGCGGCGAGATAGTCGACGGCGCGGCGGTAGCGAAGGAAGCGCTCCTGGGCCGGGGTCGGGGGTTGCGAGGTCGGCTCAGGCGGCGCGGGGGCGTAGGGCGAGGTCGATCGGCGCATGAGAAGCTCCTTTCTGCAAGTCACTCATGCTGGGCCGCCCGCCCCGGGAATGCAAGCTCATCGCCGCCCGAGCGCATGGCCCGTGCCCGGTCACGGTCGACGTCTCGTCAGGTCGCGGAGCGCGTCGCGGCCGACCCACCGGCAGGAGGGGCGTTCCGATCGCGTCAGGCGCTCCGCCGTTTCGATCGCGGCCACGCGCAGCGCGCGACTGCGCGTTCCGGTCCGGCGGAGCGCCCAGCTCACCGCCTTCTTCACGTAGTTGCGCTCGTCGCGCGCGCCGGCTTCGAAGCGCGGGAGCAGGGCGAGGAAGCGCTCCTCGCGCGCGGTCTTGTCGTGTCCCGCGAGGCAGGCCATCAGCGTGAATCCCGCCCGCTTCACGTACTCGCGCCGGGAGCGGGACCAGACGCGCGCACGCCCCCATGCGTGCGGCGTCCTGGTGAAGAGATGGAGGCAGACCGTGTCGCAGACCGCCCAGTTGTCGAAGTCGCCGGCCCAGGCGTCCATCTGGGCGCGCGTCACCTCCCTGGGATCGTCGATGAACGAGGCGAGGATCCGCGCCTCGAGCCAGCCGCTCGTCCAGAGCTCCGCCGCGAGCGCGTGGTCCTTGCCGATCTCCTTCGCTAGCCGGCGCAGGGGCGCCATCGAGAGCCCGAACGCGCGCGGCGTGACGATGCCGTAGCGGGCCATCCCCTCGACGTTGCGGCGCGAACGGCGCCGTTTCATCCACGCGAGGATGCCCGCTCGGGTGCGATCTCCCGCCTTCATGTGTTCGATCCAGGAAGAAGCAGAGGACCGCCTACGGGCGGGGAAGGCTGAGGCAGCTGGTCAAGCGCTCCGGACCGTCGGCATTCGCAGCTCCGGGAGCTGCCGCTCGATCTGGCCGCGCGCCTGCTCGAGCCATGGAGGGAGCACGAGCGTCTCGCCGAGGCGGGCGGGGTCTTCGTCCACGGCGAAGCCGGGGCCGTCGGTGGCGATCTCGAACAACACGCCGCCCGGCTCGCGGAAGTAGACCGAGCGGAACCAGAAGCGGTCGATGACGGGCGTCGCCTGTCCGCCCGCCTTTTCCACGCGCTCCCGCATCGCGAGCTGATGGGCGTCGTCGGGAACGCGCCAGGCGAGGTGATGCACGGCGCCCACGCCCCACATGCCGCGCCGCGACTCGGGGCTCTCGCGCACGTCGACCGAGCCCGCCGCGTCCTCGAAGCCGTAGCGCGTCCAGCCGTTCTCGGTCGCGAGCTCGCGGAATCCCATGACCTCGGTGAGGAAGGCGGCCGTCAGCGCCGGGTCCTGCTCCCACAATCGGGCGCCGTGAAGGCCGCGGAGCTGACGCTCTGCGGGTACCGGGCTCTCCTCCCAGGGCGTGAACGACCGCGGCGCGGGATCCTCGATCAGCGCCACGCGGAGCCCGTGCGGATCGGTGAAGGGGAGCGCGCGCTGGCCGAACCGCGCCTCGATGCCGTGCGGCTTCACGCCGTACTTCGCGAGCCGCTCGGCCCACCAGTCGAGGCTTCCGCGCGGCGCCTCGAGCGAGACCTCGACCGCGAGGCCGTGCCCCAGGCGCGGCGGCGCGAGCTCGGACCACGGGAAGAACGTCAGGTCCGATCCGGGATGCCCCTCGGCGTCGGCGTAGAACAGGTGGTACGTGCCGGGATCGTCCTGGTTCACGCTCCGCTTCACGAGGCGCATCCCGAGCACCCCGGCGTAGAAGTCGAGGTTCTCCTGCGCCGGTCCGGCGATGGCGGTGATGTGGTGGACGCCGTGCACGCGTTCCATGGCTCTGATGGTGACGGGAAGCGCTCCAGCGCGCAAGAGGTTCGGGTACTATGCCAGCCGATGCCCGTCTTCCTCCTCACCGCCGCGTTCCTCGAAGGCGCCACGGTCACCCTGATCCAGGGCTTCCTCCCCCTCTACCTCCGGGAGACCATGGGCGTGCGGAGCTTCGTGGTGCTGAGCCTCGTCATGGCCATCCCGGCGCTCGGCACCGCGATCGCGAGCAATTTCTGGGGCGGGCTCTCGGACGTGACCGGGCGGATCAAGCCCGTGGTCCTCGTGGGGATCGTCGGCTACGCGCTCGCCCTCGCCGGCATTCCCGCGCTTCGCCAGGGGCTCGTCGTGCTCGGCTGGATCGGCGCGGCCTCCCTCCTCTACGGCACGCTCGCTCCCACCGCGCGCGCCTACGCGACGCTCGTCATGCCCGACCGGCGCGAGCAGGCGATCGTCTACGTCCTGCTCGCCTATTCGAGCGGGTGGCTCGCCGGCTCCCTGGGCGGAGGCGGGCTCATCGAGAAAGGACTCGCCCCGGGGCTTCGGGCCGCCATGTGGAGCTGCGCCGCGCTTACTGCTCTAAACGGAGCTCTGGTCGCGCGCTTCCTGCCCGATCTTCGCCGCCCGCCCGCGCCGGCGCCCGATCGCGCGCAGCGCGGCTGGGCCGGGGGCATTCTCGACGACCTCGCCGCGCTCTACGCGAACCCCCGCCTCTTCGGACTCTGCGTGATCGCCTTCTTCACCGTGGCGGGGAACTACCTCATGTGGGGCTTCTTCACCGTCTTCATCGTGGAGCGCCTCCACGCCACGCTGCACGTGGTCCGCTACGCGCTCGCCATCTCGAGCGTGCTCGGCGTCGTCGCGCTCCCGTTCATCGGCCCTCTCGTCCGCCGCTTCGGCGGCGCGCGGACGCTCGCCTTCGGGATCACGCTCTATCTCTTCATGTACTCGGCGATGGGGGTGACGCGCGACCCGATCGTCGCGGCGATCCTGTATGCCGCGCCGCTCTTCGGGCTCGTCCACGTGAGCACGAACACGCTCGCCTCCGAGTACGCGAGTGTCTCGCGGCGGGGCGGCGGCATGGGCGTCCTCCAGGGCGCCTATTCAGTCGCCACGATCGTGGGGCCGGTCACCGGCGGCCTGATCGCCGACCGCGTCGGCCTCGCCGCGGTGCCCTGGACGGCGTTCGCGTTCATCGCCACCGCCTGCCCCATCGCCTGGGTCGCTGCGCGCAAGGGAATGGAACAAATGCGCGTTGCCGCTGTGTAATGGGCGATGCTATCCTTGAACTCGGCTGGGCGGTGTCCGCTGGCGTCACCGGCGCGAGCCGTTCAACTCCCCAGGAGATAAGGACCTAGCACCCATGGCTCTGCGCCGCGCGGCTCACGCCGCGCTCACCCTGGCACTCCTCACCCTCCCCCTCTCGGGCAATGCCCGTCCCGATCCCAACGCACCCCGAAAACCGGACGCGCCTCCGGCCGCCGCTCCAAAGCAGGCGGCGAAGCTCGAGTGGCTCGCCTTCGACGCGGCCGCCGCGAAAGCCGCCAAGATGAACAAGCACCTCATCGTAGACGTCTACACGACCTGGTGCGGCTACTGCCGGCTCATGGACCGCGCGACGTACGGAAACCCCGAGGTGGCCGCCTATTTGACCGACAACTTCGTCCTCGCCAAGGTGAACGGGGAATCGGCGAACCTCCTCCACTGGCGCGGAGAGGAGCTCTCGGAGCGTCAGTTCGCGCGCAAGGTCGGGGTGACGGGGTATCCCTCGACGTTCTTCATGAAGCCCGATGCGGAGATGCTGGGCGGCGTGCCCGGCTTCATCCAGCCGCCCGACTTCATGATCTACTCCCACTACGTCGCGACCCGCTGGTATCAGAAGGGCCCGATCCAGAGCTACGTCGACTCGCTGCGCACCGCGCAGCAGTAACGCCCCCCGCAGCACACTACCCCATCCACCCGGTCCGTCCTCGAACGGCCTCTCGCGCGCCCTCGCATTTTGCACGGCCCCGCGGCCGCGACCCTCTGCGATCGTTCCGTTTGCGTCCGGCACCCCGCTTGCATTGATCGTCCCGGGCCGGTCGCGCGGCCCGACCCCGAATCGAAAACCGGAGTGGTACCCACGCAGGAGGTCTCACGATGAAGGCGCATCCTTTCCGCGCGTCGTCCGCCGCGCTCGCGTGCGCGGCCGCCCTGTTCCTCGCCGGCTGCTCGGGCAGCAACCCGGTGACCCCGAGCGGGTTCACCCAGACCGATGCGGACGACATCGCCGCCCAGGCGGGGCAGGCGGTGGCCGTCGGCGTCGTGCCGAGCATGAACGCGAGCGACGGGGCTTCGAGCGGCGTCTCGGGGTCGGCCGCCGCCCGCTTCGATCCGAACCGGGCCGCCTCCTTCGCGCAGGCGGACACCACGTTCACGTCCGGCGGCATCACGTACACGCTCGGCGTCACGTTCTACGACGCCGGCAACAACGCGCTCTCCGGCTACAGCCCGCTCGCGACGCGCATGGTGGTCACGAGCCGCGCGACGGGCCTCTTCACGGGACAGCAGTTCGCGGCGTCGCTGGCGGAGGCGGGGACGCTGGACGTGACCGGCATCGAAGCGGCGAAGGACACGCTGAGCTTCAACGGCTCGTGCGCCGATTCCGTGGACGCCGCCTTCCAGTCGCTCGACGGGCTCGGGACGCGGTACTTCCGGTGGCGGAGCGCCGCGGTCCTCGCCGGCGTGCCGATGCTCAAGAACCGCCAGACGAACCCGTATCCGCTCAGCGGCACCCTGACCTACACCGTGCACGCGGACCGCTACGGATCGAACCAGTACGCGACGGTGGAGAAGTCCTGGGACGCCACGGTGGTGATCACATTCAACGGCACCGCCACGCCGGACCTGACGGTGAACGGGGTGTATCACTACCGCCTGAATCTGACCAACGGCACCGTGACGCGCTCGATCGCCTAGCGGCGGGCGACTGCCCCAAACGCGGAAACGGCCGGCGGAGCTTGCGCTCCTCCGGCCGTTCCGTTTCTGTCGTGCGGCGTCAGACCTTGCGGACGTTCGCGGCCGCGAGGCCCTTGGCCCCGCGCGTCACGTCGAACTCGACTCGATCACCGTCGGCGAGACTCTTGAAGCCGTCGCCTTCGATCGCGGAGAAGTGGACGAAGACGTCCTCGCCACCATCCTGCGAAATGAAGCCGAAGCCCTTCGCCTCGTTGAACCACTTCACGGTACCTTGTGTCACTTTGCTTCCTCACTCTCGGACCAGACGGCGCACGACCCTACGAAAAAGGCCGCTCGGCTCGATGCCGGCGGCTTGTCTTTACGTCTCGCACTTCCACCTGCTACCGAATTCAAACCCTTGGATGCGGGCAGGTCTCGATCGATTCGCCCCTGAAACCCCATCGGGGCGAGGCGCCGGACGCGCCCCGCCCCTTCTCCGAGTCGGTACTCTTCGCTGCGGAACCCTAGAAGTGGTACGAGAAGCCGCCTCCCACCACGAGACTCCAATACGTCTTCGCCGCCAGCTCTCCCTGGAAACCGTTGAAGCGCGTCATGTAGTCCCGCACCTCGAGCCGCGCCGCGACGTTCTTGTGCTGCAGCTCGGCTCCCAGCGAGCCATAACCGGTGAAATCGGTCTGCGACTTCAGATCCGTGTTCTGCAGGTGGTAGCTCCGCGCGCCCGCGCCGGCTCCGAGGAACGGACGGAACGACAGGTGGTCGTCCGTCTTCGACACCGTGTAGACGTGGAAGAGCTCCGCGCCCGCGTCGTACTGATAGATGTGCACGTCGTTCGTGATCGACGTGTCCTTCGGGCGCGGCGTCGCGTACATGACCGTGGCGACGAAATGGAGCATGTCGGTCGCCTCGAGGCCCCCCTGAATGCCCAGCACCATCGACGATTTCAGGAAGTCTCTCTGGCTCCCTGTCGGGATGTAGGCTCCCGCGATCACGCGGTACTCGGGAATCGGACCGGCCGAGGCCACGCTGGCGGCCCATGCGAACAGGAGCCCGGCGAGCACGATGGCCTTGCGCATAACCCCCTCCTATCCTGGCGCCTGCCGTGGCGCCGATGAGCAGCGCGGGAAACTGCGACTTTCATGCCCGGACGATCGGCTCGAGGAGGAAGCGCTAATCTTTACCGGGGCTTTGGTTTAGGAGGGAGGCGCGAAGCAGGGCCGCCTACGGGACTCGTCTTTCTGACTGCCACGCAGTCGCAGGTCTGCCAGGGTGGCAGGCCCGCTAGATCATCGCGGAGTCAGGTCGAAGATCGGGCTGGGAGGCGTGGCGTCGGCCATCGAGCCGGACACGTACTCGAAGCTGCCGATGTCGAGCGCGCCCGAGACGGCCCTGGCCTTGCCCTGGGCGTCGTAGACGTACTCGCCGGTTGGGGTGAGCGGATACCCCGTCGAGGACGATCCGGGGGATGCGCCCGCGTCGACGATCGCGGCCGGGGAAGCCGACGTCAGATGGAAGTCGTACGTCGTGGGCGAGGCGAAGCCGGGCGCGTTGTCGTAGGCCGTGTGGACGTAGTTGTTGCTCGACGTGACGCTCCCGCCCGACCACGGCGTTCCGGTGCCGTAGAAGATGTTGTTCCGGACCTGCGTCGGAGTGCTCCCCCCGATCGAGAGGAAATTCCCGCCGGCGGTGCGGTCGTTCACGATCGTGTTGTTGACGACGTAGAGGTCCTGCGTGTTGAGGGAGCTCTCCGCGCCGTAGGAGATGACCGTGCTGTTGTCGGTGTTGGGGCCCTGCTCGATCACGTTCCCGACGATGTAGGTGCGCCCGCAGTCCGGCACATCGATCGAATAGCTCGCCGTGCCGTCCGACTCGTCCATGATCCGGTTGTAGAGGATGTAGTTGTTCTGCCCGCGCGTCTTCAAGTTGTGCCCGATCACCGCGCGATGCGTGTAGGTGTAGCGGACGGTGACGGAGCGGCCCCAGATGTACATGTTGTGGGAGCGGCCGTCGCCCGCGCCGTTGTGGTCGAAGATGCAGCTTTCGATCAGCATCGAATCCGCGCCCGCGAGCACGCCGTCCTGGTTGTCGTGGAAGTAGCAGTTGCGGATCACCAGGTAGCCGGGAGCGTCGCTCCGGATTCCGGCTCCGTTCAAGTCGACGCACGTGGCGCCGTAGAACTCGATGTTCTCGGCCACGAAGTTCCCGCCCACGACGACCCACGTCCCCTTGCCGGCCGCGTTCAGGCCGTTCGCGTTCAAGATCGCGCGCCCGCCGACGGCGCGGACGACCAGGTTCGACGCGTTCCAGGAGCAGACGTCGCCCGTATAGGTGCCGGCGTCGATCAGGACCGAGTCCCCGTTCTGGGCGGCGGCGGCCGCGGCGCTGATGGTCGTGTAGGTCCGCGTCGGGCCGACGCGCAGCGTGGCCGCGAAGGAGCTGGACGCGAGCAGAGCGACGGTTAGAGAAGCCGAGGCCGAAAGGAGACGAACGTGGGGCGATCGTAGCGTCATCAGCGGAGCGGTCCTCCGAAGACTACGGGTGAAAAATGGGTCCGCCGGCGAATGCAATTCGGCGCTCCGAAGTGCAAATCGCCGGGAAACGATGAGCTACATGAACGTCCCCGTGCTGCCCGAGGGCGACCCCGTACATAGGTATCGGCCCGCAGGCGCGTTTCACGAGGCCGGAAAACGCCGGCGGGACGCACGTAACTCGTTATCGGTATTGCTGGGTCAGCGGCGGCGAGGCTTCGTTCGAGGAGCCTGTCCATTGGCTTGCAGGCTCCGAAGACCGCGGCGCATCCGCTGCAGAGGAATGAAGCATATCCCGTGCAGGAAAGCCCCCGCCCGGCCGATGACTCGGGATTGGTACGCGGTCCGTGCGGGACGATAAGAGGAGACATCCATGCGCGCCACTTCCTGGACCGGCATCGTAGCTAGCGCGATCGTCGTCGTTACGACCCTCGCCGGCTGTGGCGGAGGAACCAAGACACTCGGCCCCCAGTTCCAGCCGGAGGTCGCGAACAGCACCGACACATTTCAATTCCAGGCGACCGGACTGACCGGTGTGACCCAGACGCTCACCTACACGTGGCGGAACACCGGCACGCAGTCGAGCGTCGATCAGTCCTGCGCCATCACCGGGGGCACCGCGACGGTGACCCTGAGCGACTCGACCGGCACGCAGGTGTACTCGAGATCGCTTGCGCAGAGCGGCTCGTTCCCCAGCACCGCGGGTCTCGCCGGCGCCTGGTCGATCCGCGTCACCTTGAGCCAGGTGCAGGGTACCCTGAACTTCCGAGCCCAGAAGATGTGAGGATCAGCGGCCCCGCGGAAGCTCGAATGCGCCCAGGTCGAGAGGACCGGCTTGGGCGCGAGTCTTTCCCCGGCCCGTGGCCAGGTATTCCCCACGAGGCGTGAGGTCGAAGCCGGCCGAGCGGCCGGGCGGAACGCCCACATTGACGATGCTCCGCGGCGAGGAGGCCGTGAGCCGGTAGTCATACGCCCGAGGCGCGCGGAACCGGGGCCCGTTGTCCCGCGCCTCGCCCGACCAGTTGTGGCTCGCCTGCACGGTCCCGCCCGACCAGCGCGTCCCCGGTCCGTAGAAGATGTTGTTCACGACACGCGCGCGCGTTCCGTCGCGGAGCTGGAGGAACGTGCCGCCGTCCGGGTTGTCGTTCACGAACGTGTTGTTCACGACGTAGAGCTCGGCGTTGCCGTTCTTGTCGCTCTCCGCGCCGTACGCCACGATGCCGCGATTGCCCGAGGCGGGACCCTGCTCGATCACGTTCCCGACGAGGTAGCTCCGCCCGCAGTCGGGGATGTCGATGGAGTAGCTCGTCTCGCCGTCGGTCTGGTCGAGGATGCGGTCGTAGAGGATGTAGTTCGTCTGTCCCCGGGTCTTGATGTTGTGCCCCACGCGCGCGCGGCGGGTCTCGGTGTAGCGCACCGTCACCTTGCGTCCCCAGACATAGAGGTTGTGCGTGCGGCCGTCCCCCGCGCCGTTCCGGTCGAAGAAGCAGCGGTCGATCAGGATCGTTCCCGCGCCGGCGAGGATCCCGTTCTGGTTCTCGTGGAACGAGCAGCCGCGCACGACGAGGTTCCCCGTGATGTCGGCCCGGATGCCCGCTCCGTTTCCATCCGGCACCTCGGCGCCGGAGAACTCGATGTTCTCGGCCGTGAAGTTGTTTCCATAGACGACCCAGATCCCCTTGCCGCCTTCCTGCGCGCCGTTCGCCTCCATGCGCGCGCGTCCGCCCACGCCGCGTACCGTCAGCCGGTCGGCGTTCCAGGCGGTCACGTCGCCGCGGTAGGTCCCCGCGTCGATCAGGACGGTGTCGCCGTCGTGGGCCGCATGGGCCGCCGCGCGGACCGTGTGGAACTCGCGACTCGGCCCGACGCGCAGGGTCGCGGCGGGGGCGGCCGCCGCGAGCAGCGCCAGCAGCGCGAGGAGGGCCGGTGCCGCGGCGGAGAGGGTTCGCAGCGGCATGGATGATGCAGCGTGCATGCGGCTTGGCCGATCAAATGCGGCCATTGCTTCCGATACACCCGAGAGGAGGTGCTTGCTTGTGAAGCGATGGACCAGAACCTTTGTAGGAATCGCCATTGCCATGTCGCTCCAGGTGGCCGCGCATGCCCGCGCGGACCGCATCTATACGGACATCAACGTGGGTGACCCCTACCGGGGAGACGTCGAGTTCCGCACGGCGCCCGACCTGATGCCGATCCCCGGGACGAACGTCTACACGATCCGCGGCGACAATGGATACGACCTCTACCGCTACGGCGGCACGTACTACCTCGTCGACAACGGGACATGGTACCGCGCGAGCTCGTGGCGCGGGCCGTTCACGTACGTTCGCATGAACTCGGTGCCGAGCGCGATCGTGAGCGTTCCCATGCGGTACCGGAGAGCGTGGTCGAGCGTCACGGCACGCGACGTCGAACCGTCCGAGGGCACGGGTCGCTTCGTCCGGACCGAGACCCGCGTCTACCATCCCGGGCGCCGGTACACCGGCGACTATCTGTCGTTCCGCCGGACGCCGCGCATGACCGTGATCCCGGGCACGAATGTCTTCTACATCCGGAACGACGACTTCGACCACGATCTGTATCGTTACGGGAGCCGCTGGTACTACGTGGAGGACGGCGTCTGGTACGTGTCCGACACCTGGCGGGGACCGTTCTTCACCATCCGCTGGCGTGACGTGCCGGCGTCGGTGCGCCACGTTCCAGGAACCTACCGGCGCACGTGGACGTGGGCCGGCGCATCCGACATGGATCGCGACCGCTACGCCCGCGGCGGTGTCACGGTGCGGGTCGGCGAGCGCTATCGCGGCACCGACTTCGATCTGACCACGCCGCCGCGCATGTCGATCATTCCCGATACCGACGTCTACTTCATGCGGAACGAGGCCGACTACGACCTCTACCGCTACGGTGACACCTGGTATCTCGTGGACAACGGTCTCTGGTACCGGGCCGCCTCGTGGCGCGGGCCGTTCTACCGGATCCGGATGAGCAGCGTGCCGACGGCGGTCACCGACATCCCGTCCGGCTATCGAAAGAACTGGGTTCCGACATCGGACTGACGCGGAAACGCTAGAAGGGCAGTTCGGGGAAGACGGAATCCGGGTGCGAGGGGGTCGTCGCGAGACGGCCCCCCTCGTTTTTTCAGATCACTCGAGCCAGGGCGCGCGCAATCCCAGATCCCCCAGCTTCGTCTCCAGCTCGTGCCGCTCCCGGCTCCGCTTGAACCCCTCCGGGCCGCGCGCGAGCAACCCCGCGCGTTCCGCGACCGCCGTCGCGCCGGCGGGGTCGCCATGGCAGAGACAGGCGATCACCTCCCGCTCGATGCGCGAGAGGACGAGCGCGTCCAGGCGATAGTCCTCGAAGGCTTCCCACGCGAGCGGGCACCAGCGCTTCACGATCTCGTTTCCGATCGTCTCGGAGTAGGCGCGGATCTCGGCCTGGGCGTGGCGGTCCATCCGGAGCGCCAGGAAATGGAAGAGATTGTGGAGGTCGATCTTCCAGTAGGCCTCGGTGTAGGTCGAGAGGGGCAGGTCCTTCCGGGCCTGCTCCCGCGCGACACCCTCGGCGAGGCGGCGCTCGTAGACCTCGCGGGCCCGCGCCTGGAGCTCCTGCTCCTCACGCGAGAGCGTCTCACCCTGCTCGGGGTCGAGGAAGGACCCGCTCCCCTGACGGTTTTCCGCCGACTGGGTCCGCCATTCCCCGGGCGCCGTGGTCTGCGCGGAATCGATCGCGACCGAGTAGCGCGTCGAGTACTCGTTGATGTTGGCGGTGCGGTGCCGGATCCACTGCCTCCAGCAGTCCATCGGGACCCGGACGTGCAGCTTGATCTCGCACATCTCGAAGGGAGTGGTGTGCTGGTGGCGCATGAGGTAGCGGATGAGGCCGCGATCCTCGTGCACGCGCTTGGTCCCCTCGCCATAGGAGACGCGCGCGGCCTGCACGATCGACTCATCCGAGCCCATGTAGTCGACGACGCGCACGAAGCCGTCGTCCAGGACGCGGAAACGGACCCCGAGGATGGCATCGAGTTCCGGTGAGGCGCCCCGGGCGAGGCGCTGCGAGCGTTCCGTGCTGTCGGCGAGGGCCATCGGCCCATTTTGGACCCAGCATCGTTTAGTGTCCACAACGGCCGGCTCTCGAGCGGTTTCCCCCGACCCACGCCGGAACGTTGTAGTCCGCTGTGAGCCACTCCTGTACCTTAGTGGTACTCGGTCGACATCGGGGGGACTCCTTGGGCCGCACCGCCGCGCCGATCCGTCGCACCCACACCCGATTTTTCGTCCTTCTCCTCGCCGCGCTCTGCGCGGCGTGGTCGGGGGTCTACGCCCAGAATCGCGCTGGTCCAGGCGCGTCCGGAAGCGCTCCGACGGCGTGGGGGCGCGCCCCGGCGAACGGGCATGACTACGTGGAGGGCGAAGTCCTCATCGTCTTCCAGCCGGGCGCCCGTCCCGAGGAGGTCCGCGCCATCCTCAAGGATATCGGCTCCGCCCGCGTCCACGTCTCGCGCCGGACCCACGTCGAACGGCACAAGATCCGCATGCCGGTCGCCGACGCGGTCGCCAAGTACCGCCGCCACCCCGCGATCAAGCTCATCGAGCCCAACTACCTGGTTCACGTCGACGCGGTGCCGAACGATCCCTCGTTCCCGATCCAGTGGTCGCTCCAGAACACCGGCCAGCAGGGCGGAACGCCCGGCGACGACATCCACGCCGTCTCCGCCTGGGATCAGACCACCGGCTCGAACCAGGTCCTCGTGGCGATCGTCGACACGGGGATGGACATGACCCATCCCGACCTCGTCGACAACCTCTATACCAACCCGGGCGAGATCCCCGGCAACGGCATCGACGACGACGGGAACGGGTTCGTGGACGACGTGCACGGCTTCGACTTCGCGAACTTCGACGGGGACCCGACCGACGACAACGGGCACGGGACGCACGTCGCGGGAACGATCGGCGCTCACGGGAACAACGGCGTCGGCATCGCGGGCGTCGTCTGGCACGTGCGGCTGCTCCCGCTCAAGTTCCTCGACGCGCAGGGCACGGGGACCACGTCGGACGCCATCGACTGCGTCGATTACGCGGTTCAGGCCGGCGCCCAGATCATCAACGCCTCCTGGGGCGGCGGCGAGCAGTCGCTGGCGCTCGAGCTCGCGATTCAGGGCGCCAACGACGCCGGAGTCCTGTTCGTGGCCGCCGCCGGCAACGCGGGCTCGGACAACGACAGGTACCCGAGCTTCCCCTCGAACTTCCCCGAGCCGAACGTGATCGCGGTCGGCTCGACCGGACGGATGGACGATCGGTCGCAGTTCTCGAACTACGGAGCGACGAGCGTCGACCTCTTCGCGCCGGGACTGCAGATCCTGAGCACGCTTCCGAACAGCCAGTACGGGCTCGCGAGCGGCACGTCGATGGCCACCCCGCACGTGAGCGGGGCGCTCGCGCTCCTCAAGTCCCGCTTCCCGGGAATGTCGGCGCCCACGATGAAGCAGATCCTCCTCGCCGCGACCGACCGGGTGCCGGGTCTCGCGGGGTATTCGGTGACGGGAGGCCGGCTCAACGTCGCGCGCATGCTGGACGGCGTCGACTCGACCGATCCCGGGCCCATTGCGGACCTCGCATCGAGTCTCGTCTCCTCCGATCGCGTCTCCGTGACCTGGACGGCGACCGGGGACGACGGCGGCGCGGGAACCGCGACCGACTACGAGCTTCGCTATTCGCTCTCGCCGATCGACTCCTCCTCCTTCGCCTCGGGCGTTCGCGTCGCGGGAGTCACGGCGCCCCAGCCCGCGGGAAGCCGTGAGGCAGCCTCGATCCGCGGGCTCCAGCCGATCACCACCTACTACGTGGCGCTGATCGCGCACGACGAGTTCGGCAACCCTTCTCCGCTCTCCAACGTGATCACGGTCCGGACCACGGCGCCTCCTGTCGCGATTGTCACACCGCCCTCGGCAGCCGACACGCTGCGGACCGGACAGCGCATCACCGTCCCGCTCGACGTGCGGAACGACGGCGCGGGGTCCCTCGATTTCGTCGCGAAGGCGGCCGGCGCGGCCGGCGCGCCGGCTCCGACCTGGCTCTCCGTCGCGCCCCTCTCGGGGAGCGTGCCCGCCGGGAGCCACGTCACGCTCACCGTCGCCCTGAACGCGGCAAATCTGCGGGGCGGTGACTACGCGGCCATCGTGCACCTGGACACGAACGACCCGGCGCATCCGGCTATCGACGTTTCCGTTTCCCTCCACGTGATCCCGGCGCCGGACATCGCGGTCTTTCCCTCTCCGCTCACGTTCGGCCCGATCGTGGTCGGCGCGTCGGACACGCAATCGGTGCTCGTCAGCAACGCCGGGTTCGTGGACCTCCACGTCGATTCGGTCTCGGTCGAGGGCGCCGGCTTCACCGCCGATCTGACCCCGTTCGACCTGACCCCCGGTGGCGCCTGGGAGATTTTCGTCACCGCGGCGCCCCCCCAGACCGGCGCGCTCACCGGGGCGCTCACGGTCCACAGCAACGATCCCGACACGCCCGTGGTCCGGATCGTTCTCGGCGCGAACGGGATCATCGCTCCGACGGCCGCCATCTCCCCCTCGCGCCAGGACGCGTCGGTCCACACCGGAGAGACGACGACCCGCACCTTCCAGATCACGAACGCCGGGGGGAGCACCCTCTACTGGTCGTTCCGGCCCCGATCGGCGGCCGCGCTCGACTTCGACTCGACGGGGGCGCTCGTCCCGGCGGCCGGGGCTTCGGCGCGCGCCGGGGGCTCGGGCGGCTCCATTCCCGACTCCACCACGATGAAGACGATGGCGGTCGAGGCCGCCGACCTCTCCGACGTGCGGATCGTCTTCGACTCCCGGCACGGCGCCTCGTCGGGGGCCTGGTCGGGGCTCGTCAGCTCGCTCGTCTCGCGCGGCGCGCTCTTCTCCCTGAACACCCAGCCGCTCTCCGACAGCCTGCTCGCCGGGGCCGGCGTCTACTGGATGTCCGACGACGCCGGGTTCATGAGCGCCGTCCAGATGTCGGCGCTCGCGGCCTGGGTGCGGCGCGGAGGCTCCCTCGTGATGGAGGGGGATGCCGCGGGGGAGCTTCCGATCTTCAACAATATCCTCGACTCGCTCGGCGTCCCGCTCGACTACGAGTCGATGGCCGACGCCATCACCGGTCCGGCCGCCCGGGTCTATCCCTACGAGATCACGCGCGACGTGACGAGCACGTTCATGCCCGGATCCCTGGCGCGGCTGCATGTCTCGGGCGCGGGCCCGACGGTCCTGCTCGAGGACGCCCACGGCCGCGCCAGCCTCGCCGCCGCGTTCGTCGGGAGGGGGCGCGTCCTGGCGGTCTCCTGCCGCCTGTTCAGCGACGTCTCCACCATCCTCGCGGACAACCAGCGGGTCGCTTCCCAGTCGTTCGACTGGCTCGGAGGCGCGGCCTGGCTCTCCATCGCGCCCGGCTCCGGGGCGACCGCGTCCGGCCAGTCGACCCCGATCACGCTCACTTTCGACGGCGCGCGCCTCATGGGGGCCGCCTATCTGGGAGCGCTGGTCGTGCGGTCCAACGATCCCGCGCGCGAGGAGTTCCTGATGCCGGTCGATCTGTCGGTCGCTTCGGCTCCCGACGTCGAGGCCACGCCGGCTTCGATCGATTTCGGCTCCGTCTTCGTGGGCGCCTCGACCATCGACTCGATCTCCGTCCGGAACGTGGGGGTGCTGCCGCTCCGGATCGGATCGATCTCGGTCGATCAGGGCGACTTCAAAGCCCTCTCCGATTCGCTGACGCTCGCGCCCGGAGCCCTGTCGGTCCTTCCCGTCCGCTACGCGCCCACCACGATCGGGCCGGCTCGGGCCACGGCCTCGTTCGCCACGGACGATCCGGACGAGCCCGAGGTCCACGTCCCGCTCACCGGCGCGGGGATCCCCGCGCCCGAGATCGCCGTCGCGGCGGGCGACGTGAGCGCCGCGCTCCTCACGGGCGGGAAGGCGACGCGGACGATCACCGTGGCGAACCGCGCCGGGAGCGACCTCCAGTTCCGGGTCCACTTCGAGGAGGAGGCGCCCGCCGCTTCCCTCGCGGCCGCCGGCACGACCGGACCAGCCCCCGCGGTCCCGAGGACCTGGAGCGAGGCGCGCGACGCGGCGCTCGCGATGACCGGAAGAACCGTCCTTCCGGTCGTCCCGGACTCGGCGACCTCCTTAAGCCGGGTCGCGGCCGCCATGGCGCCCGACTCGCTTCCGATCGTGGTCGTGGACGGGCGTGGGGACGGCGGCGTGTCCGATCTCTTCACGATGCGCGCCTGGGCGCGCGCCGGGATCCTCACCGTGTCGCTCGAGACCGTGAGCGACCTCGTCGCGACGAACTTCGGCGGCTACCTCTCCCTCGACGTCGATCAGAACAAGAGCACCGGACGCGACCCGAGCTTCGGCAATCCGCGCCAGGACGTCGGCGTCGAGTACGAGGTGAGCCTCTTCTCGCTGGAATACGGCCTCGTCGATCTGATGGACGCCCGGAGCGGCACCTACCAGGGGAGCTTCCCGGTGCAGGTGACGGCGCGCACCGTCACGTTCGCGATTCCGCTCTCGCGCCTCGGCGGAGACGACGGCCGCATGAACGTGAGCGGCGTGATCGGCAACTACGTCCAGGCGACCGATTGGTTCCCGGACCACGGCCACGGGACCATCGGCGGGCTCTGGCTGGCTCCCTCGCCCTCCAGCGCCACGGTCCCGGCCGGTGCCGAGGCCCCGGTCCAGCTCGCGATCGACGCCCTCGATCTCCCGGGCGGGGCGTACAACGGGTCGATCGTGGTGGAGAGCAACGATCCCAGCGACCCGGTCGTCCAGGTGCCGGCCTCGCTCGCCGTGACCGACGCGCCGGTGGCCGCGGTGAACGCGACGCGCGTCGACCTGGGCGACGTCTTCCTCGGCCGTTCCGCCCAGGCGGAGGTCGTGGTCGCGAACGAAGGACGCGCGCCGCTCACGGTCACCTCGATCACGATCGACGACACGACGTTCACGGCCGCGCCGAGCGCTTTCACCGTGGCCCCCGCCGGCACCCAGGTCGTGGCCCTGACGTTCACGCCTCCGGCGGCAGGGTCGCGCGCGCCGACCCTCACGGTGAATCACGACGCCGCGGGAGGACCGCTGACTGTGCTCCTGAGCGGCGAGGGAGTCGCGCCTCCGGTGGCGCGCGCCGCCCCGGGCTCGATCGAGACGACCGTTTCCGTGGGCTCACGGGCGGCGGCCTCGTTCTCGGTCTCCAATACGGGCGGCTCGCTCCTCACCTACGGCGTCGAGCCGATGAACGGCGCTCCCGTGGCCGTGCAGCCGGGCCTCGCGCTCGCGCGCGACGAGGAGGATCCACGGCCCGGGATCTCGACCCTCGGGATCGGCGGACCCGACGCGTTCGGCTACCGTTGGGTGGACAGCAATCAGTACGGAGGGCCGATCTTCGACTGGGTCGACATCAGCGCGATCGGCACGCCGGTCCCGATCCAGAATCTGGATGGAAACTCCGGACCGCTCCCGATCGGATTCACGTTTCCCTTCTACGGTCACGGCTTCACGACGTTCAACGTCTGCACCCATGGCTACATCTCGTTCACCGACACGACCGTCCAGTACGCGAACCAGCCCCTGCCGAACCTGGCGGCGCCGCCCAACCTGCTGGCGATCTTCTGGGACGACCTGAACTTCGCGGAGCAGAAGCACGCGACCTACTACAACGACGGCACGCGGCTGATCGTGCAGTTCACGAACGTGCAGCGGCGGCAGCGCGGCGGGCCGTTCACGTTCGAAGCGATCCTCTATCCCTCGGGTGCGATCGTCTATCAGTACCTCCTCATGGGGCCGCCGACGAACAGCGGCACGATCGGAATCCAGAACGAGAGGAAGACGGACGGGCTCACCGTGCTCTTCAACGCGGACTACCTACGCGACCGGATGGCGATCCGCTTCTCGGCGTCGCCGCCCTGGCTCGGGGTCCCCGAGCGCTTCGGCACCGTCGAGCCGGGAGGGAGCGCCACGGTCGGCGTCACGTTCGACACGAGGGGGCTCGCCGCCGGCTCCTACCCGGGCACCCTCCGGATCCAGACCAACGATCCCGACCACCCCGAGTCGCTGATCCCGGTCCTCCTCCACGCGCAGGGGATCCCGCGCATCGTCCTGAGCCCGCAGTCGCTCCGGTTCGACACGCTCGACGTGGGAACGAGCGCGGTCGACACGCTCCGGATCACGGACACGGGGAACGACAGCCTTCGCGTGGGATCGCTCGCCTTCGGCCTCGGCGACTTCACGGCCGCGCCCGCGACGCTCGTCCTGGCGCCGCTCCAGAGCGGGACCGTGCTCGTGCGCTTCGCCCCGGCGGCCGAGGGGGACCGGAGCACGAGCCTCGGCGTCGCGAGCAACGACCCGGCCACGCCGCGCGCCGTCGTCCCGATCGCCGCCGCGGCGCGACTGCCGCTCCGGCGGCTCGCCGCCGACGTGAGCCCGCGCGTGATCCAGCGGGGTAGCCGCGGCCAGGAGGTGCGGGTGCGCATCCTCATGCCGGCCGACCTCGACGCGACCAAGGTGGCTCTCGCCGGCGTCCGGTTCCAGGACGTGGTGGCGCCCGACCTCGCCACCTCGCGCGTGCGCGACGTGGACGGCGACGGCGTGCCCGACCTGGACCTCGCCTTCGCGCGCTCGGCGGCGGAGGCCGCGCTTGCGGACGGCGATCACGTTCCGGTCCGGGTGACCGGGGCGATCCCGGGGAAGGCCCGCATCGAGGGGGACGGGGAGGTCCGGGTCCAGCCGACGCGGCTCGCGGCGCCCGGCGTCGCGTTCGAAGGCGACGAGATCCCGGCCGTGACCGCGCTTCGCGGGAGCGCCCCCAACCCCTTCGGCGGCACCGCCTCGATCCGCTTCGATCTCGCCTCGGGCGGCCGCGCCACCCTCCGGGTCTACGGCGCCGGCGGCCGCCTCATCCGCACCCTCGTCGTGGCCACGCTCCCGGCCGGCCGCTTCCGGACCGACTGGGACGGCCGCGACGACCGGGGAACCGCCGCCCCTTCGGGCGTCTATTTCGCCGCCCTCGAGGTCTCCGGACCCGCCCCCTTCCGCGGGGTCCACCGCCTGATCCGGGTCCGCTGACGAATTCCGCTGGCGTGACGGACCACCCCCCGGGGTAGACTTTAGGACCATGTCCGGTCGGGCAAGCCGGGCTTGCCGCAATCCCGCACCTTGCGAATAGATGGCTCTGGAGCGACCCATGAACCCTCCTCGCACTGAATCTCCCGTGGCACCCGACATCAACGGCGGCGCCGGCGCCCTGGCCGCCAATTCGCCGCCCGAGCTGGGCTCCATCCTCCAGGCGCTCCAGGCGATGCGGAACGGAGACTTCTCCGTCCGGCTCCCCGGGCACTGGACCGGGCTCGAAGGGAAGATCGCCGATACCTTCAACGACATCGTGGCCGCGAACGAGCGCATCGCCGGCGAGCTCGAGCGCGTGGGCCAGGTCGTCGGGAAGAAGGGGCGCACCCGCGAGCGGATGCGCTTCTCCCGCGGCGAAGGGGCATGGGGCGAGATGCAGGTCTCGGTGAACACCCTCATCGACGACCTCGTCTGGCCGACCCGCGAGGTGACCCGGGCCATCACGGCCGTGGCCCGCGGCGACCTCCTCCAGACGGTCGCGACCGACGTGGACGGGCGTCCCCTCGAAGGGGAGTTCCTCCGCTCCGCGAACATCGTGAACACCATGATCAAGCAGCTCGCCGTCTTCACTTCCGAGGTGACCCGCGTGGCGCGCGAGGTCGGCTCCGAGGGCAAGCTGGGCGGGCAGGCGCAGGTGCGCGAAGTGAGCGGCGTCTGGCGCGACCTCACCGAGAGCGTGAACTCGATGGCGTCGAACCTGACGGCGCAGGTGCGGAACATCGCCGAGGTCACCATTGCCGTGGCCGACGGCGACCTCTCGCGGAAGATCACGGTCGACGTGCGCGGCGAGATCCTCCAGCTCAAGGAGGCCATCAACACGATGGTCGACCAGCTCCGCTCCTTCGCCTCGGAAGTGACGCGCGTGGCGCGCGAGGTGGGGACCGACGGGAAGCTGGGCGGACAGGCGGTCGTGCCCGGCGTGGCCGGCACCTGGAAGGACCTCACCGACTCGGTGAACGCCATGGCCTCGAACCTGACGGCGCAGGTGCGGAACATCGCCGAGGTGACCACGGCCGTGGCGCGCGGGGACCTCTCCCGCAAGATCACGGTGGACGTGAAGGGGGAGATCCTCGAGCTCAAGAACACGATCAACACGATGGTGGACCAGCTGAACGCCTTCGCCGCCGAGGTGACGCGCGTGGCGCGCGAGGTGGGGACGGAAGGAAAGCTGGGCGGCCAGGCGCAGGTGCCGGGGGTCGGCGGGACGTGGAAAGACCTCACCGACAACGTGAACTTCATGGCGTCGAATCTGACGGCGCAGGTGCGCAACATCGCGGGCGTGACGACGGCCGTCGCGCGGGGCGATTTGTCGCGCAAGATCACCGTCGACGTCAAAGGCGAGATTCTCGAACTCAAAGACACCATCAATACGATGGTTGACCAGCTCAACGCGTTCGCCGCTGAAGTGACTCGCGTAGCTCGTGAAGTGGGAACGGACGGCAAGCTTGGCGGTCAGGCCATGGTGCCGGGTGTCGCAGGCACGTGGAAGG
>JBLMWD010000067.1:0-11979 GCA_050257045.1 Bacteroidota bacterium
GACGAGCCCGAGCGGCTCGAGCGGATGCGGCAGATCGGCGGCATCGCGTTGCCGGACAGCGCCCCGGCCCCCGGGGCAGCAGCCGAGGGCGGCTCGGGCGGCGGGACGTCGCGGTAGCGCGGGTGAAAGCAGCCTCTCTGATCGGTGCTCTCGGCGCGATCTCCGGTTTCCTGGGGGTGGCGGCGGGAGCCTTCGGAGCGCACGGCCTGCGAGGCTCCCTCTCGCCCGAGCGGCTCCAGGTCTTCGAGACCGGGGCGCGGTATCAGCTCATCCACGCGGTCGCCATCGTCGTCGTCGCGGTCGCGCTCGAGCGCGCCGACTCGCGCGCACTGATGGCCGCAGGATGGCTCTTCGTCGTGGGAACCGTGATCTTCGCGGGAAGCCTCTATGCCCTCTCGCTGAGCGGGGTCCGGGTCTGGGGCGCCGTCACGCCGATCGGAGGGCTCTGCTTCCTTGCCGGGTGGCTCCTCCTCGCCGCCGGCCTCGCGCGGCGCTGATCGCGCCCGCGCGCGGATCCCGCGGGCGGCCCTTCGCGCTCACTCCAACCCGTCCCACCACTTCGAGAGGTTCCTTCCCGCGGCCCGCGGCCGGCTCGCGTAGTGCGACGTATCGTTGAACAGCATGAGCCGGACGCGGACCGGATCCTTGAAGTCGAGCACGTTGAGCGCGGCCGGCGCCTGGTCGAGCCGGTCGCGATAGCCGCGCGCGTCGATCCCGAGGAGGCTCGAGAGGACGAGGCGAATCGTGGCCTTGTGGGAGACCACGAGCACGCGCCCTCCGCCGTGCCGGGTGACGATCTCCCGGATCACCGGGAGCGCCCGCGCCAGCACGTGCACGCCCGACTCGCCACCCTCCGGCGCGAAGGTGAAGGGGTCGGCTTCCCAGGCGGCGTACTCGGCCGCGAAGCGCGCCTCGACGTCGGCGCGGCTCATCCCCTCCCAGTGGCCGTGGCGGATCTCGCGGAGGCCGTCGCGCGGAATCGGGGAGGCGCCGGGAATCGAGGCGCAGACGAGCCGCGCCGTCTCCATGGTGCGGGAGAGCGGGCTCGCGTAGACGGCGTCGATCTCCTGATCCCTCAGCCGCTCGCCGAGGAGCGCCGCCTGGCGGCGGCCCTCGTCCGAGAGCTCCACCCCTTCCTCGCCCGAGAAGCGGTCCTCGGTCGTGAGCGGTGTCGCCCCGTGGCGCGCGACGTAGAGCCGCGTCACGCCAGGGTTCATGGAGCGCCGGACCTCCCCGTTGGCCGCATCCACGTAGGGTAGCGCGATCCGGCTCGGTTCCGACTACAGTTAATGGGTCGGATCGTCCGACAGCCCTCCGGCCGGCGCTTGCGCCCGGCCGGCGACCACAAACCGGGGACTTCAATGAACCCGATCCCTCTTGCCAGCTCCGCCGTCATCCTCGCCGCGCTGATCACGACAACCGCGCTGGCAGCGCCCCCCGCTCGCGACCGCGCTCTCGACCATAGGCAGCCGGAACCCACCTGGAATTGGCCGGAGCACGCGAAGAACCTCAAGGTGCTGTCGAGGGACACCGCGCCGGACCGGCTCCGGACCACGATGTTCGGCTTTACGCGCGCCCTCGGCGTCCGCTGCTCCCACTGCCACGTCGGCGACGAGGGACAGCCGCTCTCGACCTACGATTTCGCCTCGGACCGGAACCCGAAGAAGAACATGGCCCGCGGCATGATGCGCATGGTGCGCGACGTGAACGCCGACCTCGACCAGATCCGGCGCGACGCCCGCGCCGGCCGCGGGAACTCGGGACGGTCGCGCCCCGAGTTCGACTTCCAGCGCGGCGGAGAGAGCAACCGCGGGAGCGGAGGCGAGAGCGACCGCAACCGCGGCGGCGAGAACGATCGCGACCGCCGTGACGGCCAGGGACGCGGCCGTGGCGGGCCGGTGAACGTCGAGTGCGTCACGTGCCATCGCGGGCTCGCGGTGCCGCGAACTCTGGCCCAGACGCTCACGGCGACGTATGACGAGGGGGGCGCCGACGCGGCGCTCGAGCAGTATCGCAGTCTCCGGAAGCAATCGCTCGAATCGGGATCGTACGACTTCCGCGAAGGCTCGCTCCAAGATCTGGCCGACCATGCTACGGAGCGGGGCGACACGCGGGGCGCGATCGCGATCCACGAGGAGAACGCGCGCCAGTTCCCGGAATCGGCGCGCGTCCAGGACGGCCTCGCGCACGCCTACGAGGCCGGCGGCGACACGAAGCGCGCCATCGAGAGCTACCAGCGCGCACTGAAGGCGGACCCGCGGGACGAGCGGGCGCGCGACGCGCTCGACCGGCTCCAGGGCCGATGAACGAAGACAAGGACCTCATCCGCAAGGAGGCATCATGACCCGGAAGCACAGCGTCATCGTATTGGCGGCGTTCCTCGCCGCCCTGGCCGCGCCCGCGCTGCGCGCGGCGGATACCGAGAGCGACGAGGCGGAGCGCCTCGACAAGGCGCGGATCGCGTTCCAGGAGATCCGCGACATGAAGGACGAGAACATCCCGCGGCC
This sequence comes from Bacteroidota bacterium, assembly GCA_050257045.1. Classification (GTDB taxonomy): domain Bacteria; phylum Eisenbacteria; class RBG-16-71-46; order SZUA-252; family SZUA-252; genus DASQJL01. Next base: position 2,508 of record JBLMWD010000067.1, read on the forward strand.
GCTCCTCGAGAAGGCCCGCTGCGTGGCGGTCTTCCCCGGGATGGTGAAGGGGGCCCTCGGCTGGGGAGCGCGGCTCGGCAAGGGGGTCATGAGCTGCCGCGACGCCTCGGGGCACTGGGGCCCGCCGATCTTCCTGACCGTGAAGGGAGGGAGCTTCGGCTTCCAGATCGGCGTCGAGAAGGCGGACGTCGTCCTCTTCTTCATGACCGACGAGAGCGCGCGCGCCCTCATGCAGAGCAAGTTCACCCTCGGCGGCAAGGCGGGGCTCGCGGCGGGCCCGGTGGGCCGGACCGCGGAGGCCTCGACCGATCTCAAGCTGGACGCCGAGATCTACTCGTACGCCCGCTCGAAGGGGCTCTTTGCGGGGATCTCGCTCGAAGGGGCGCGGGTCGCCCCCGACAACAAGGCGAACCGGCGCTTCTACGGCCCGACCGCCGACGCGAAGAAGATCCTCCTGACGCACCAGGCTCCGGCCCACCCCGCCGCCGCGGAGTCGTTCACGGCCGCGCTACCGTAACGGGCGTAGCTGCTTGCAAAAGCGAGGCTTGCGCGGTATGATCCAGGTTCGTGCGGCCGCCGGGTGGCGGCCGCCTGAACCGTTCGAGCCCTGACCGGCTTCCAACCATTCCATGGAGGCGAACTCCGTGTCCCGCCGCGGCCCTCTCCAGGAGGCGCCGCCCCTCGACGAAGCACGGCCCGAGCCGTCGCGCCGCCCACGGCGCCGCACGGTGATCCTCGGGATCGCGGCGGTCGTCGTCGCCGCGCTCGCCCTCTTCGGCATCCGCTTCTGGCTCCAATCCCGCACCCACGAAGGCACCGACGACGCCGAGGTCGAGGGGCACATGATCCCCGTCCTGTCGCGCGTGAGCGGCTTCGTGCGCGACGTCCGCGTCTCCGAGAACCAGCCGGTCCGGGCCGGCGACGTCCTGGTCCAGCTCGACGACCGCGATCTCCTCGCCCGGCTCCGGAAAGCCGAGGCCGACCTGGCCGTGGCCCGCAGCGCCTCCGGACCGGGAGGAGGCGCGACAGCCGACGTCGCGGCGGCCGAGGCGGCCGTGGCGCAGGCGCGGGCGGAGGCCGACCGCACGGCGGCCGAGCTCGCGCGCGACCGCGCCCTCGAGGCTCAGCAGGCGATCGCGCGCCAGGAAGTCGAGAACGCCCAGGCCGCGGCGCGGGCCGCGGCGGCCGGCCTCCGCGCCGCGCAGGATCGCGCGCGGGCCGCCGAGGCAGGCGCCCGCGGGTCGAGCGCGAAGGTCACCTCCGCGCAGGCCGATCGCGACGCAGCCGCGCTCATGGAGTCGTACACGCGCGTCACGGCGCCGCATGACGGCGTCGTCGCGAAGAAGAGCGTCGAGATCGGCCAGCTCGTTCAGCCGGGCCAGGCGCTCCTCGTCGTGATCCCGCTCGACAGCGTCTGGGTGGTCGCGAACTTCAAGGAGACGCAGCTCGAGCGGATCCGGCCCGGCGATTCCGCCACGATCCGCGCCGACACCTACCACGGGCACGTCTTCCACGGGCACGTGGAGAGCCTGAGCCCGGCGACGGGCGCCAAGTTCTCCCTGCTCCCGCCGGAGAACGCCACGGGCAATTTCGTAAAGGTGGTCCAGCGCGTGCCCGTGAAGATCGACCTCGACGACCGGCAGGATCCCGCGCGCCCGCTCCGTCCGGGGATGAGCGTCCGCGTCTCCGTCCAGACCGGGCGGTGATGCCGCGGGGCGCCGGAGGCGCGGAGGCGCCCCACCGCTGGCTCATCACGGTCAGCGTGCTGACCGGGACGATCATGGCGGTGCTCGACGCGAGCATCGTGAACGTCGCGCTCCCCGACATGAGCGGGAGCCTCGGCGCCTCCATTACCGAGATCACGTGGGTTATCGCGGGCTACATGCTCGCGAACGTCGTGATCATGCCGATCATCGCCCTCCTCTCCGCCCGGTTCGGGCGGAAGCGCTTCTATCTCGCGAACATCGTCCTCTTCACGGGCGCATCGATGCTCTGCGGCATGGCTCGCTCGCTCCCGCTCATGGTCGTCTTCCGCATCCTCCAGGGGATCGGGGGCGGCGTGCTCATGACGGTCTCGCAGGCGATCCTCCGCGAGACCTTCCCGCCCGAGGAGCAGGGGCTCGCGATGGGTCTCTACGGGATGGGCGTGGTCGTCGCGCCGGCCGTCGGACCCACGCTCGGCGGCTGGCTCACCGACACCTATTCGTGGCCCTGGATCTTCTTCATCAACGTCCCGCTCGGAGCCCTCTGCCTCTTCCTCGTGGGGCGGTTCGTGCACGACCCGCCTTACCTCGTGCGCGACCGCGGCTCGATCGACTGGCTCGGCGTCGCCCTCATGACGATCGGGCTCGGCTCGCTCCAGCTCATGCTCGAGAAGGGGGTCGAGAAGGACTGGTTCGAGTCGGGGATGATCGTGGCGCTCGCCTTCATGGCGGCGATCGCGCTCGCGGGCTTCATCTGGCGCGAGCTCAAGACCGAACGCCCCGCCGTCGACCTCTCCCTCACGCGGAACGTCTCGTTCAGCTCGGCCACGTTCCTCGGCGGGATCCTCGGCATGGGCCTCTACGGAAGCCTCTTCATCCTGCCCCTCTTCCTCCAGCGGCTGCTCGGATACAGCGCCATGGAGTCGGGCCTCGCGCTCTCGCCGCGGAGCATCACCATGGCGGTCGTGATGCCCTTGTCCGGATTTCTCTACAACCGGATCGGCCCCCGCCTCCTCGTCGCCGCGGGGCTCGCGGTGAGCGCCTATTCCTTCTACGAGCTCTCCCACCTCACCACGCAGACGAGCACGATGTCGATCCTCGTCCCCCAGATCTGGCAGGGGGTCGGCTTCGGCCTCATCTTCGTGGCCCTGAGCACGGCCGCGCTCGCGACGATTCCCAGGCCGCGGGTCACGGCGGCGGCCGGCCTCTACAACGTGGTCCGGCAGGTCTTCGGGAGCGTCGGCGTGGCGCTCGCGGCGACCGAGCTCTCGACCTCGACGACGCGCTACCACGCGATCCTCTCCACCAGCGTCACTCCCTACGACGAAGCGGTGCGCCGCTGGCTGGCCGCCGCGCAGGGCGGTTTCGCGCGCGTCTCCGCGGATTCGCTCGAGGCGGCCCACCGGGCGCTCGCCGCGCTCGATCGGACGGTGCTCGGACAGGCCACGGTGATGGCGTACAACCACTCCTTCCTGCTCGTGGCCATGCTCTTCGCGATCACGATCCCGCTCGCGTTCCTCCTCCGGCACCACCGGGGCGGCGAGACGTCCGAGGCCATTCCCGTCGAGGCGTGACCGGTCCGGGCGCCCCGCCGCGCCCGCGAAGTGCTAGAGTCCGGCGGGATGCGCTCCGACCCATCCTCCGGCTCCGGCCGGAGACCCCGGCTGATCCGCGCGCGAGCCGAGGCGGACGAACCGCGACTTCCCCTCCTCCCCCGGGATCTGCTCGCGCGCGCCGCCACGCGCCTCGGAAACGCGGCGCTCGTCTACGGCTGCGGCTACCTCCTCGCGCTCGCCGCCGCGGAGTACAACTTCCACGTCCTCGGCGGCATGCCCTGGGACGGTTGGGACAAGGGATACACCGTCGCGGGATTCTCGATCGCGGCCGGTGTCGCGATGTTCGCGATCACACGCGTGCGGCGGATTCCTCCCGGGACGGTGCTCCACCTGGGCCTCGTGTTCGAGGTCGTGGCCGCCTTCGGGATCACGATCGGAACGGTGGCCGACACCGTCTGGCCGGTCCCCTTCCGGAACTACGGCATCCCCTGGACGTGCGCGTGGATCCTCTTCTTCCCGTTCGTCGCCCCCGCGCGTCCCGGTCTCGCGGCGGCCGCCGCCTACTCGTCGGCCTTCATGGGACCGCTCGGACTCGCCACGTGGCAGTGGATGAACGGCCTTCCGATGCCCTCGGCGCAGGTATTCGCGTGGCTCACGATCCCTCCGCTGATCTGCGCCGGCGTGGCGACGTTCGGATCGCAGGTGGTGCACGCGCTCGGCGTGCGCCTGGGGCGCGAGCAGGCGCTCGGCGCCTATCTCCTGGAGGAGCGGATCGGCGAGGGTGGAATGGGCGAGATCTGGCGCGCGAGCCATCGCGCGCTCGCGAGCCCGGCCGCCGTGAAGATCGTGCGCCACGAGCGGCTCGACGATCCGAAGACCGCGCGCGCGGCGCTCGCCGATTTCTACGAGGAGGCGTACGCCACCGCGCGGCTCACCTCGCCGCACACCGTGCGCCTCTACCACTACGGCGTGCACGACGACGGGACCGTCTACTTCGTCATGGAGCTGCTCGACGGCATGAACCTCGAGACGCTCGTGAGGGAGCACGGCGCGGTGCCGCCCGAGCGCGCGGCGCATTTCCTCGTCCAGGCCTGCCAGTCGCTCGCCGAGGCGCACGGGGCGGGACTCGTCCACCGCGACGTGAAGCCGGCGAACCTCTTCGTCTGCCGCCAGGGGCTCGAGCGCGACTTCCTCAAGGTGCTCGACTTCGGGCTCGTCCGCCCCGACCCGGCCCGCGCCGGCGCAGCCGGCGCGACGAGCCTGACCATGACCGACCACCTCGTCGGCACGCCGGTCACCGTGGCGCCCGAGCGCGTGAGCGGCCGGCGGGCGACCGCCGCCTCCGACATCTATTCGCTCGGATGCGTCGGCTACTGGCTGATCACGGGACGGACCGTCTTCGACGCGGGCACGCCGCTCGACGCGCTCCTCGCGCACGTGCGCGAGAGCGCGATCCGTCCTTGCGACCGGATCGGTCGCCCGATCCACGCCGGCCTCGAGGAGATCCTCATGCGCTGCCTGGAGAAGGATCCCGCCTGCCGGCCCGTGAGCGCGGCGGCGCTCGGCGCCGCGCTCGAGACGCTGCGCTTCGAGGAGGCGTGGACGGCGGAGCGGGCGCAGGCGTGGTGGAAGGAGCGCGATGCGACGAGCGCCACGACCGTGCCGCTCCCGGGATGAAGTCTCCCTAGGCGACCACAGCTACGGCCGGCTTCTTCTCCTCGCGCGAGATCAGGTAGTCCAGCGCGCCCAGCAGGACCAGGTTGAGGCCGAGCCAGAACACCCCCGCGACCTGCGCGTGGTAGAAGACGAAGAACTGCGTGAGGAAGACCGTGACGCGCACGGAGCGGCGGAAGAGGCGGTAGGCCGCGATCCGGTTTCCGAACAGGCGGACGAGGCCGCCGAGCAGGAGCAGGCCGGCGACCACGTTGCACGCGATCTCCCCCCAGCTCGCGAATCCGATGGCGAGGTGGGTCTGCGCCGCCGGCTGCGCGACCAAGGCGAGCTCGCGCGCGCTGGAGAGCGCCCAGGCGAGCCCCGAGGCCGTGAGCGCGACCAGGATCCCCGCGAGCAGGCGTGGAAAGAGGTCCCACGTGAGGAGCCGCTCCACGTGCGGTACGAGCTTGTGGCGCAGCCGCTCCACCCGGCCCGGCGGCGGCGCCGGGACCGTATTCAGGCGGTCGAGGAGCCCCCGCACGACCGCGACACGCCCGTCGGCGGGATCGCACCGGTCGAGCAGCGCCGCAGCCTGCGCCTTCTCATCGGGGTCGAGATCCTCCATCGCCATGTCCTTGATCAGCGTGATCGCGTTGGCGAGGCACTCGTCCTGTGTCAACCCCCGCCGCGCGAGCACCGCGCGCAGCGCGAGGAAGATCGCGACGAAGATGAAATAGATGATCGCGATCGCGGGCCGGTAGAAGTAGTCGCTGTCGCGCGTGAGGAACTTCCCCAGCTCGTCGATGAAGATGCCGAATCCCGCGCCTCCGAGGAACGCGGCTGTAGAGCGGGTGCGGCGCCCGATCGAGATCATGAGGAGGAGGAGGGCCGCCGTGAGGATGAGCCCGCCCCAGAGCATGTGGGCGACGTGGAGATGGCGGCCGCCCATCTGGGGATAGCCGGTCGCGGCGAGGATCGAGCGCAGTCCGAGGAGCGTCGCCACCGCGGCGACGAAGAAGCGCTCCGCGTTCCGGCCTGCCTCCGCGTCACGGACCACGAGCGGGAGGCGGCGGACGGAGGGCCCGGGGGGCGAGGAGGTCACGGCCTGCGACGTGGTCATGGCGCGGCAGAGAATGCCACTCCGGCGCGCCCGGGAGGTAGTCCGGTTCCGGAGTGCGGCGCCGGCGGCGCGCCGCGATCAGGCGACGCCGCGCGTCCCACCCTCGATCCGGTCGAGCCGCTCGAGCGACGCGAGGGCGGCGCGGAGCGCCGCGTCCATGGCGGCGAAGAGCGCCGGGCTCGGATCGGTGGAAACGGTGATCACGAGGCGCCCCGGCCCGGCCGCGGCCTCGCTCTCCGCGCCCATCTGGAACCCGCGCGCCGCCTGCGTGAGCGCCGTGAGCGCCGCGCGCACCGAGGGATCGCAGACGAGGTCGCGCGCCGCGTCCCGATCGCTCGCCTTGACGAGGTAGGCCCGGTCGAACTCCGGATCGCCGGTCGTCACCGGATCGTCGGCGAGATAGCGAAGCCGCTCGACGAGAAGCGCGGGATGGGTCCCGGCACCCGCCTTCATCTCCGCCGATCGCGCGCCCTTCGCCGCCATCGAGAGCGCCGGGACGAGGAACGTCTTCGAGAGCACGAAGCGCATCGCCCTTCCCCCCGGCACCAGCTCGAACTGGAAATCACGGCGGAGGACGATGTCGGCGGCGAGCCGGAAGCCGTACACGGACTGCCGCCCGCGATTCGCCGAGAGACGGACCGGGCGTCCCTGGATCTCGTATTCGACGACGGTTCCGCCTTCCCATCCGGACGGGGTCACGGTCAACGGCCGCTCGGCGACGCGTCCTCCCACCGAAGCCGCGAACGCGTCGAACGCGGCGCGGCGCGCCTCGCTGCGCCGTTTGGCCTGACGCGCGGAGGAGACGGCGACGACGAGAAAGATGACGAAGACCGCGAGGAACGGGATCATGTCCGCGCGGATCGGCGTCCGCGGAACGACGCCTCCGCCCGCGTGCATCGCGAAGAAGAAGATCGCGACCAGCGCGCCGACGACGAGGACCGGCAGGACGCGCCGGAGCGGGATCGAGATCCCGCTCGGCTCCTCGCCGATGGGAATGTACGGCTTCGTGGGATCGGTCTCGGCCATGACTCCTCCGAATGCGCCGGAGCGCCTGTGTTAAGATATCGGCTTACCCGGTCGGTTCTGGAGCCGGAGCGCCGGAACCATTCCCAGTCACCGGGGTATCCGCTCGCACATATGACCCTCCCCGCGTCCTTCGCACGAGTCGTCAACCGGCTCCTCCGGCTGATGGCTCTCCTGCAGGCGCTGCGGATCCTTCCCATCCTCCTGGTCGCGTCGATGGCCGTCGCGCCCACCCTCCAGCCTCGAGCCGCATCTGCCGGGATTCTTCCGGGATTCGCCGAAGGGGACCTCAAGGCGTTCCTGAGCGGCCGGACGCTCCTCGTGATGTCGGGAACCGGCGCGCTCGCCGCGGCCTCCCTCCTGGTCGAGAATCCAAATACGCAGGCGCGCATCTTCGACCAGAAGGCGTTCGACGGCCCCGCGGACCTCGGGAACGTCTACGGCGGTGATGCGGTCGTCGCGGGAACGGCCGGGCTCGTCGGCGCGGGGCTCCTCTCGCGCGATCCGGAATGGACGCGCGCGGGATGGGACATGGCGCGCTCCCTCGTCTACACGGGCGGCGCCGTGACAATCTTGAAATTCGCCGTGCACCGGACGCGCCCGAACGGCGGCGCCTACTCCTTCCCTTCGGGACACACGGCCACGGCGTTCTGCGTGGCGCCGGTGCTCGCGCGTCGCTTCGGGCTCGCGGCCGCGATCCCCGCGTACGCCCTCGGCGCGACCACGGCGCTGGGCCGCATGGAAGACCGGAAGCACTATCTCTCGGATGTGATCTTCGGCGCGGGGCTCGGGACCGCGATCGGTCTCGCGGTCGCCGCGGACCACGGATCGAAGGCGCCCGCGGAATTCGACGCGGCCCAGGCGGCCGTGGACGGCTCGTCCGATCCGGCTTCGATCCGTCCCGCCTTCGCGCTCGGCATGACGCCGGAGGGGATCGGGCTCTCGGCTCGGTTCTGATCGGAGTCCCGGCCCTCGTCCGTTCGGGGCAGCCCCGGCGCTTCGATCGAGGTTGATCTACTCCCGCGACCGGTCGGTCGCTTCCGCCACCCACTCCGCGATCGAATCGAAACGCGCGAGGTCGGGCGACGGATCCTCGGACTCCGCGCCGGGGAGGCGCATCCGCTCCATCCGCACACGCTGGCGCGCGAGCTCCTCGGCGAGCGGCACGTACAGCGGCCGGTCCCCCACGTCGTCGGCATAGTCCCAGAGGCCGTTGTGGCAGTGCCGGTCGTCGTCCCACCCGGGGTGGTTCACGATCGGATAGAGGCAGACCCCGAACAGATCGACGCCGCGCCGGATCGCGGCGCGCGCCTCGTGCCCCATGTAGGCGAGCCATGCCGGACGGGTCGCGTCCTCGATCCCCGTCTCCGCGATGAAGATCGGTCGCCCGTACCGCTCGTGCACGCGGGCCAGCATCTCGTGCACGGGCCGGTAGCGCGGGCTGGAGGGACGGATCATGGAGCCGTGCCCGCCGGGATAGGCCCACTGGTTGTGCACGTAGTAGTTCACGCCGAGGATGTCGAGCAGGTCGGGGGCGCCGCCGAGCTCGGGGTGGGCGCGGCCGGCGATCGCGTCCCAGCTCGCGTACTGCGCCTCCTCGTGCGCGCGCGCGGGGCCCTCGTCCTCGGGACGATCGGGGCGGGCGATGACGTGGATGATCGGATCGGTGTGGACGAGGCGCGTCGCCGCGTTCACGTCGCGAACGGCGCGGCCGGCCGCCACGGCGCCGCGCACGAGCTGGTGCTTCAGGACGTCCCCCTGTCCGTGCGCGAAGGGGTTGAAGAAGCCCGCTTCCCCTCCCGCGAACGCGAGGAAGGAGATCTCGTTCACGGGAGCCACGAGCGGCGCGAACTCCCCCTCGTCGCGGAGCACCTCGGCGAATGCGTGCGCGAAGGCGGCGAGCCGCGCGGGAAAATCCTCGTGGAACGGATCGACGTGGTCGGGCCAGCCGAAGTGGAGGATGTCCCAGATCACCTGCACGCCCGCCGAGAGGGCCGCGGCGATCATCGGCCGCGCGCTGTCGAAGTCGTAGCGGCCCGGCGTCGATTCGATGAGGTGCCAGCGGATCCCGTCGCGAGCCGTGCGCATGCCGATCCGTGCCATGCGCGCGTAGTCCTCGGAGGCGAACTCGTCATGCCGTGTGGAGGTGATGAGGTCGAGACGCCGCCCGGAGCGAAGCCGGTGGGTCGAGCACTCGAACCCGCCCATGAAGAAACTCGCCGTAATCCCCTCGGACCGCGCGTCCGGAACGCCCTCGGGCGCGGGCCCGGTGCCGCGCTCCCGGAGGCCCCGCGTTCCCGCTTCGTCCATCCCGCGTCCGCCCTAGCGCCGCACGGCCGCCGCGAGCGCGGCGGGCGGCACCACGACGGTGCCGCGAAGTCCGGTGCGCCGGGTGTACTCCTCGGCCGCGCCGCGCG
>JBLMWD010000068.1:0-5894 GCA_050257045.1 Bacteroidota bacterium
TCCCCGGGAGAAACCGCGTGAAGTGCCCCGCGTGCGGCCACCAGGAGGACAAGGTCATCGATTCGCGCGCCGCGAAGGAGGGACAGGCGATCCGCCGCCGCCGCGAGTGCCTCAAGTGCCAGCGACGGTTCACCACGTACGAGACGATCGAGACGACGCCGCTCTTCGTGATCAAGAAGGACGGGCGCCGCGAGGCCTTCAGCCGCGAGAAGATCCTGAACGGGCTCCTGCGCGCCTGCGAGAAGCGCCCGATACCGGCCGAGCGCCTGAACGAGCTGGTCGATTCGCTCGAGGCGGACCTCCAGGGCGAGGGCGTCGACGAGGTGCCCTCGAGCGAGATCGGCGCGCGCGTCATGGAGGCGCTGCGGAACCTCGATGAGGTGGCCTACGTCCGCTTCGCCTCGGTCTACCGGCACTTCAAGGACGTGAACCAGTTCCTCGAAGAGCTGCGGTCGTTCCTGAAATGACGCACGAGACCGAGCCGCCACCGCCCGCGCCCGAGCCGCCTCCGCCCGCGCCCGCGCCGCAGCCGCCGCCCGCGTCCGAACCGGAGACGACGGTCGCCGCGGCGGTGGGAGAGGCCGCGGGCGAGCGGATCATGCCGCTCCTGCACCACCTCGAGGAGCTCCGGAGCGCGCTCTTCCGCGCCGCCGTCGTCTGCGCCATCCTGATCTTCGCCTCCTGGGCCTTCTCCGAGCGCCTCCTCGACGCGATCATCGTCCGGCTCCTCGGTCCCAACCAGAAGGCGATCGCGCTCACCCCCGGCGAGGCGTTCAGCGCGCGCATGACCGTGGCGCTCTGGACCGGCGTCCTCGTGGCGGTGCCGTACATCCTCTTCGAGGTCTGGCGCTTCGTCGCTCCCGGCCTGAAGCGGAACGAGCGCCGCTTCGCGCTTCCCTGGATGTTCGCCTCGGGCGTGCTGCTCTATTCGGGGATCGCCTTCGCCATGGAGATGTTGCTCCCCGCGATGGTCGGGATGCTCCAGTCGTTCGGGACGCCGCGCATCGAAATGCGGGTCTCGGTGGGATCCCTCTTGAGCTTCGCCGTGAAGCTCGCGGGTGGCTGCGGGCTCCTCTTCCAGATGCCGCTCATCCTCTGCATGCTTGCCTGGTTCGGCATCGTCTCGCCGCGCGCGCTCTGGCGCGCGTGGCGCCACGCGGTCTTCTTCATCGCGCTGGCCGCGGCGGTCATCACCCCCGGCGACGGGCCGTCCATGCTCATCCTGAGCGCGCCCCTCTGGCTGCTCTACTTCATCAGCGTTCTCGTGGCATGGCTGCTCTGGCGCGCGCGGGGACGCCCCACGCGGGAGGGGGGCCTCTTCGGGTAAGGCGGCGTTTCCGGTTCGCGGATCGATAACGGCGGCTCCGGAAAGGAGGGATCAATGCTCCTCGCCATCGACATCGGCAACACCGAGGTGACGCTCGGGCTGTTCGAGGGACGGAAGCTCGTGCGCTCCTACCGCGTGAGCAGCGAGACGCGGCGCACGGCCGATGAGGCAGCGTTGTTGCTGCGCCAGATCGCCCCCGAGCTGGCCGGCACGAACGGCGCGGCGGAGCGGACCGAGAAGGCCCGCGGGGCGAAGCGCGCGGTCGGGGCGGAGCACGCCTGCGTGATCGCGTCGGTCGTGCCGCCCCAGACGGCGATTTTCGCCGAGGCCGTGAAGCAGCTCCTCGGTAGGGCGCCTCTCGAGATCAGCGCCGCGAGCGCGCCGTGGCTCAAGATCGAGTACCGCGATCCCGGCGCGGTCGGCGCCGACCGGATCGCGAACGCGGTGGCCGTGATCGAGCGGCACGGCACGCCCGCCGTCGTCGTCGACTTCGGCACGGCGACGACGTTCGACGTGATCTCCAAGGACGGCCGCTACCTCGGCGGCGTGATCGCGCCCGGCGTCCTGACCGGCGCGGAGAATCTCGTGCGCCGCGCGGCCCGCCTCGGCGCGTTCGAGATCAAGGAGCCGGAGCGCGTGGTAGGGAGGAGCACCGAGGAGAGCCTCCAGTCGGGTCTCCTGTACGGCGCGGTGGGTCAGGTGGACGCCATCGTCCGGCGGATCGCCGCCGAAGCCCGCATGCGTCCCGTCGTGATCGCGACGGGCGGACTCGCGAAAGCGATCGCGCCGCACTCGAAGACGATCCAGAAGGTGGACGCGAACCTGACGCTGCATGGGTTGCGGATGATCCGGGAGCGGATGGGGGTGAAGCCGGGTCGGGCTTGAGCCATGCCGGCGGCTACATGACGGCGAACGCCCGCACGGGAAACGTCCCGAAGCCCTTCACTTTGACCGGCACCGCGGAGAAGCGGAAGCCCGCGTCGGGCAGCTGTTCCAGTCCGCGCATGTGTTCCACGATCGGAATCTCGGCGCCGAGCAGCGCCGTGTGCGCCGGCCGGCTCCAGTCCTCGGTGTCGTCGATGTTGTAGGAGTCGATGCCGACGAGCGTCGCGCCATTCTCCACGAGCCACGCCGCGGCCTCCGCCGTCAGAAACGGGTGTCCCTCGAAATAGGCGTCGGTGCGCCAGCGCGCGCACCAATCGGTGTGGATGAGTACCGCGCGCCCGCGGACCCCGAGGCCACGAAACGCGTCGGAACCGATCGGGCGCCCGCGTCCCACCCACCGCGCCACCACCGCGTCGAGATTCGCCAGGGACTCGAGCGGGAGCTCGCTCAGATCCTTCCCGTCCGCGAAGCGATGGAACGGGCTGTCCACGTACGTCCCGGTGTTCGCGACCATCTCGATCTTCCCGATGTGGAACTCGGTCCCGGGCGCGTAGATCGCGCGCGAGGCCTCGCGGCTCAGATAGTCGCAGATGATCGGAGCGGGGAGGCCCTTGTACGTGACCATCCCCTCCTCGACTTCGTGACTGAGGTCGATCAGGCGATGCGGGTTCGATCTTGTCATTTCCGCTTCCGAGGTCGAGGCGCTCTCCGGGAGTTGCTCCTGAGCCAGGCGGCGAACTCCTCGATTCCAATCGTGCCGTTCGCCAGGGCGATGGTCGTCGCGATCGCCTCGCGCTCCTCCCCGATCAGACGGTATCCGTTCACTCGAAGAAAGACGCCAGCGAGGGTGAGCGACAGTCGTCTATTGCCGTCCAGAAACGGATGGTTTCGGGTTACGGCGAAGGCATAGGCAGCCGCGGGCTCGAAGAAGTCACGCCGCGCGTAATGGGAATGATTTCGGGGAGCGGCGAGAGCTGCTTCCAGGGATCCCTCGTCGCGAACTCCTTCGACACCTCCGTGCTCCGCGATCAGGCGCTCGTAGATCGCCAGGGCGCTCGACTTCGAGATCCAGCGCGGCTCGTCACTTTGCGAGTTCACGAAGCGCGTTACGATACCGGGCCATGAACTCCTCGGCGGCCTCCATGGTCTCCTCGAAATCGGGATCGTAAGGCGTCACGCGGAACCCTCCCGGCGCCTCGGTCAAGTACAGCGGATCCCCCTCGCGGACGTGGAGTGCCTTGACCGCCTCAGCCGGCAACGTAACTCCCAGCGAATTTCCGACCTTGCGAACCTTGAGTCGCACCGTGAACCCTCCTTGTTATTACTAATGTTATAACATACCGGCCGCCGATTCAAGCCTCTCTTGAGCGGAGTGCCGGAGTCCGCTACATTCTCCCGGTTAGCACTCTCGGTGCCTTAGTGCCAACCTCGCAGCCCTTGGGGGGCGTGCGGCAAGGAGGAACGGAACCACATGGCGAAGCAGCTTCTCTTCGACGCGGCGGCCCGCGACGCGCTCCAGCGCGGCGTGGACAAGCTCGCGAACACCGTGAAGGTGACCCTCGGGCCCAAGGGACGAAACGTCGTCCTCGACAAGAAATTCGGCTCGCCGACCGTCACGAACGACGGCGTGACCATCGCGAAAGAGATCGAGCTGGAGAACCCCTACGAGAACATGGGGGCCCAGATGGTGAAGGAGGTCGCCACGAAGACGCAGGACGTCTCGGGCGACGGGACCACCACCGCGACCGTGCTCACGCAGGCGATCGTCCAGTACGGACTCCGCCACGTGGCCGCGGGCGCCAACCCGATGTTTCTGAAGCGCGGCATCGACCGCGCCGTGCAGGCGATCATCGGGGACCTGAAGCGCCAGTCCAAGGCGATCAAGACCCAGGAGGAGATCGCGCAGGTCGCGACGATCTCCGCCAACAACGACGCCGAGATCGGCGCGCTGATCGCGGACGCCATGGACAAGGTGGGGAAGGACGGCGTGATCACGGTGGAGGAGGCGAAGAGCCTCGACACCTCGCGCGAGGTTGTCGAGGGTCTCCAGTTCGACCGCGGCTATCTCTCCCCCTACTTCGTCACCGACCCCGAGCGGATGGAAGTGACGCTCGAGGACGCGCAGGTCCTGATCCACGACAAGAAGATCGCCTCGATCAAGGACATCCTCCCGATCCTCGAGAAGGTGGCCCAGACCGGCCGCCCGCTCCTCATCATCGCCGAGGACATGGAAGGGGAGGCGCTCGCGACCCTCGTCGTGAACAAGCTGCGCGGGATCCTGAACGTGGCCGGCGTAAAGGCGCCGGGCTACGGCGACCGCCGGCGCGCCATGCTCGAGGACATCGCGATCCTCACGGGCGGGCGACTCATCACCGAGGAGGCCGGCTATAAGCTGGAGAACGCGACCTTGGCCGACCTCGGCAAGGCGAAGCGGATCGTGATCGACAAGGACAACACGACGATCATCGAAGGTGCGGGGAAGAAGGCCGACATCAAGGGACGCGTGGACCAGATCAAGAAGGAGATCGAGGACTCCACGTCGGACTACGACAAGGAAAAGCTCCAGGAGCGCCTCGCGAAGCTGTCCGGCGGCGTGGCGGTGCTGCACGTGGGCGCCGCGACCGAGATCGAGCTGAAGGAGAAGAAGGCGCGCGTGGAGGATGCTCTCGCCGCGACCAAGTCGGCGGTCGAGGAAGGGATCGTGCCGGGCGGCGGCGTCGCGCTGCTCCGGGCACAGGACGCCGTGACGAAGCTCGAGGCGAAGGGAGACGAGAAGCACGGCATCGAGATCGTCGCCCAGGCGCTTGAGATCCCCGCCAAGCAGATCGCGTTCAACGCCGGCGCGGAAGGGTCGGTCGTGGTCGAGAAGATCAAGGCCGACAAGGGGGCCCGCGGCTTCAACGCGGCCACCGGCGAGTACGTCGACATGGTCGCGACCGGCATCGTCGATCCGACCAAGGTCGTCCGCTCGGCGCTCCAGAACGCGGCGAGCATCGCGGCGCTGCTCCTCACGACCGAGGCGATCGTCACGGATATTCCGGAAGAGGAAAAGGCCCCGCCCATGGGCGGCGGCATGGAATAGGCTTCCGGCTCCAGGCGTATCCGGTCTTGCACGGCTCCGCGGTTAATCCGCGGGGCCGTTCTCTTTACTTATCAGGCCACTCTCCGGCCGCCCTGGCCGAGGAGCCGGGCCGCGCAGGAACCGGCCACCCTCCGACCATCTTGCGGCCATCCTGCGGCCAGCGTCCGGGCACCTGAGGCTTCCGGCCCGGGGCGATCCGGCCCGACTGGAGACCGATCATGTCTCCGGGCTTCCGGAATACCGGGCCGATGCTCGACTGATGAATCCCAGCGCCGCGCGCATCCGCTCCTCGAGCGTCTCGCACGAGAGCGTCTCCACGAACTGCGCTGCGCGCTTCGCCTGGTCGGCTCGACAGCCGAGTCCGCGCAGGCCGGCCAGCACGTCCTTGGCCTGTTCCCTGGCGAGCGCCCGCGCTTCCTGGTCCTTCATGGCCCGGGCCCGCGCCTCCTGCTCCTTCATGGCCCGGGCTTCCTCCTCTTTGACGGCCTGTGCCTTCGCCTCGACCCGTTTCCGAGCTTCGGCTGCGGCGAGCCGCGCCTCCTCTCGCTTCTGCCTCATGAACTCGGAGCCGAACACGCGCTCGGCTTCGAACTGATTATG
>JBLMWD010000069.1:0-16243 GCA_050257045.1 Bacteroidota bacterium
GTGCTCGTGCCGAAGAAGGCACCCGAGCAGCACAAAGAGACGCTCAAGGATATGGCGACGATCATGGGGATCGTGTCGGGGGCGGTGACGACGATCTTCCTGGCGCACGAGGCGACGAAGAAGTGAGTCCACCCGCAAAGGAGCACGGTGCAGTTCCCTGGTGGTCCGATCGACGCTGGATTCGAAACACCATTTTCTACGCTCTCCTCGTGGCGGCGGTCGCCGCCGGACTTTCCCTCGTCCTGCCCAAGACGTATAAATCATCGGGGAAGATACTCCCCAATTACTCGGGGTCGGCCGCGTCGTCACTTCTCAATTTGGCCGCAGCTTCGGGGATCGGTGACATGCTCTCGGGGGATTTGTCCAATACCGAGAATCCCGTCGTAACTTACCCCGAGATCCTGACCAGCACGAATCTGCTGCAGCGGGTCGCGTTCAGCCCGTTTCCGCCAGGGACGACGAACCCATCAGCCACGGTGATGAAGGCAATCCGTGTTCGCGGCAGCGATCGGAGGAGTATCGACCGTGCGGTGCGGCTCCTGCGGACTATGACGTCCATCGATGCGAATCCTCGGACGGGAGTGATCAGCGTCAGCGCGGTCACGAGGGATAGCGTCCTATCCGCCTATATCGTGCAGAAGATGCTCGTCGAGCTGGACCGATTCAACGTCGAGTCGCGCTCCTCGCGCAGTCGCGCCACGCGTGAGTTTGTGGAGGGAAGGCTCGCGGAGGCTGAGAAGGCACTCTCCTCCTCGGAGCAGTCTCTCGCAGCCTTCCGCCAGGCCAATATCAGGGTCACCGGTTCGGCGCAGCTGCAGCTCGAGCAGGGAAGGCTCGAGCGGGACGTGGAAACGCGCTCTGAACTCTATCGTCTCCTGGCGCGCGAGTACGAATCGGCGCGCATCGAAGAGAAGCGAGACACGCCGACCTTCACGGTCGTCGATCCACCACAGCCGCCAGTCCGCAAATACCGTCCCAAGACGACGCTCAATGTTCTGGTCGCTCTGATGGGAACCATTGGAGTCCGGGGGTTTCTCGCTCGGTTCGAGGAGCTCAGGAGACGTCGGGGAGCCTATCTCCGCGAATTAGCGGCGCCGCAGCGGGAAATCCAAGCCGGGGCATGATCGGCGCAAAGTGTGGGGTGGCGGTTGCGGAGGGTATCTGAGCCGGAACTAGAGCCTGACCTACAGCAGCAGTCGGCTCCAACCGCGCCACCGGGACCCGTCCTCCCAATCTCGAGCCCAAGGCCGCCACTTTCAGCCCAGGTCGGCTGGACCGGGGTCGGCAACGTCGGCTACGCGGCGTTCCAGTGGGGAATGCTCATCGCCCTCACCAAGCTCGTCGAGCCGGCCGCCGTGGGGCAGTTCGGGCTTGGACTCGCCATATCCGTGCCCGTTTTCATGTTCACCAATCTCCAGCTGCGCTCGCTCCAGGCGACCCGCGTATCGCAGCGATTCCAGTTCGGAGATTATCTCGGGCTGCGGATTGTCTCTTCTCTCGCCGCACTCGCGACGATCGGCGTCTCGGTGGCCGTCGTGGGTTACAGGATGCAAACGGCGCTCGTCGTGCTCGCCGTGGCACTGGCCAAGAGCCTGGAGTCGATCGCCGACACCGTCTATGGACACCTTCAGCATCATGAGCGGATGGACCGGATCGCGATTTCGATGCTCTTGAAGGGAGCCCTGTCGCTCGTCGGCCTGGCTGCAGTGATCTGGGCCACGCGAAGCGTATTCCTCGGGGCGCTGGCCATGGCCTTCGCTTCCCTCGTCGTGTTATTCGCGTACGACATCCCCACCGCCGCCGGTGTTTCGATCCGTTCCGGGGAAGCCCGGACGCGGCGGGAAGCGGCGACGCCACGATTCCGACGCTCTGAGGCTACCGCCATCGCGCGCCTCGGGCTTCCCCTTGGAGTCGCGAGCCTGTTGCTGGCCCTCGCGGCGAACATTCCGCGCTACGTCCTTGAGCGCTCGCATGGTGAATCCGCGCTCGGGTACTTCGCCGCGCTGGCCCATCCAACGGCCGCTTTCTCCATTGTCGTGAGCGCGTTCGGTCAGGCCGCGACCCCCCGCCTTGCCGAGTTCTATCGTACCAATCGCGCGGCGTTCCGGAAGACGGTCCTGTCGCTCTGCGCGGTTCCCATTGTCGCGGCCTCGGCAGCTTCCGCCGTGGTTGCCCTCCTCGGCCCTCGACTGCTCACGATCCTGTACCGGGCCGAATACGCGCCGTATTTCGATGCCTTCCTCCTCTTGCTCGCTAGCGGCGCCGTTTGGTCGCTCGCATCGGTGCTCGGGTTCGCCGTCACGGCCGCACGTCGGCTCGTCGGCCAAGCGCCCATCTCGCTATTCGTAGGTGCTGTGGCCGCGGCCCTGAGCCTGGCGGTCATTCCCGTCTACGGCGTTCGAGGCGCATGCATGGTGTCGCTCGCCACCGGAGCGGTTTCGGTGGTGGCTTATCTCGCTCTT
This sequence comes from Bacteroidota bacterium, assembly GCA_050257045.1. Classification (GTDB taxonomy): domain Bacteria; phylum Eisenbacteria; class RBG-16-71-46; order SZUA-252; family SZUA-252; genus DASQJL01. The sequence goes on from JBLMWD010000069.1 coordinate 2,463, forward strand.
CTCCTATGGCGCCCGGCTCGGGTCACGCCTCGGGCGGCTGTCATACCGTGAGTACGATCGCGTTCGCTCCCTCGAAGATCGAGCGCTTCGTGGCCATGGGCGCTCTCGTTGCCGCGGGCGCTTTGGTCGTCCTGTGCCCGACGCAGACGATCCTGCTCGGGGCGCTCACCTGGGGCATCACCCTGATCGGGTTCCTTCCACGGCACGCCGCGGTGGCGGTCCCGCTTTTCGCACTGCTGGCCATCCCCGCGGACCACATGGCGGGACTGAGCGGCCCGGCTCACGGTTTCTTCGTATTTGGCGCCACGTCGGCACTGATCGCGGCTGCGGGCCTGCGGCTGGGGCTGCGGGCGCCTTCGAGGGCCGATTGGGATTTCCATGTGCTGATTCTGGTTCTCTGCGGTGCCACGCTACTCCACGCCGCAGCCGGAGAATTACGCGGTGTCCTCTTCTGGATCGGTGCGGGTCTCTTTCTCTGGTGGTTGCGGACGGAGGAGCGGGAAAACGGGGACGTGCATTCCCAAGCCGCCGACGCAATCCTCGCGGCCGGTGCGTTCGGGGGAATGCTCGCGATACTCGCTCACGTCCATGTTCTGGACATCACGCGCCTGCTCCCGGGCTATGAGCCCAACGAGCTGGAATTCACGTACCAGGCGGGCACACGGGCGCCGGGGCTGAGCGGGCATCCGCTTCGATTCGGCAGCCTGACGATGCTCGCGGCGATATTCGCGATGCCGTGGGCCTTCGAGGAAGGGCTTTCGAACCAGCGTCGCGTCGGCTACATCGGCGCGCTCGGGCTCTCTCTCGGAGGTCTCGTCCTATCGGGTGCTCGGGGCTCCTGGCTCGGCATGGCGGTAGCAGTCCTTGTGTTCGCACTGATCCGCGCCTCCACGGGGTCGAGCCGGACGGTTCTTCGCATCGCGCTGTATGGCGCCGTCGCGGGCCTTCTGCTCTGGGCGACGGGACTTTGGAGGCTGATCGAGTCCCGCCTCGTGGGGGCCGCATCGCACCCCGGCTCGATCAATCAGAGGAGGCTGGTTACTGAAGGCATCCGGTATGTCTGGTCCCAGGTGCCGCCGTTCGGCGTAGGATTCGGGGGTGCCGCGGAGATGGCGATGCGAATGGGTCTCAAGCTCCTGAACCTCGAGAATGAATACCTTCGATTCTTCTTCACGGCAGGATTCGCCGGACCCGTTTGCCTGCTGCTGCTCGGTTTCCGGCGCATTGGCGCGGCCCTCAGGACGCACCCGTCATCCCCGATCCGCGTGGCCGCGGTCTGCGCTCTGTCGGCCGTCCTCGTGAACGTCGGCACCTACAACATGTTCTCCTGGTCGATGGGGCCGCCGCTCCTCGCGATGCTCGCCTTCCTCGTCTTGCCACTGCCGCAGACGGACCGAGTTCCCGCCGAACAGGCCGGAGCCGTGCAATGAAGCGTGTCGCGATCGTTCTTTGGTCCGGGGAATATGGCGGAGCCGAGACGTGGAGCCTCGCGCTGGCCAAGGCCCTTGTCCGCCATGGGTGGGCGGTTGGAATCGTCGTCGTGGGCGACACGGAACCCCTGTGTGATCGGCTTCGAGGTACCGCGAGTTCCTGCCGTTCTCTGGGTCTGACGCGCGGCAGAGGCGTACTACTGCATGGCCGACGCTTCGCCTCCCTGGTGACAACTTCGGGAGCGGACGCGGCCGTGCTGCCGTCCGCTGGGTACCTGAGCGCTGCTCTTCGCCTGGGCGGCTATCGGGGCACAATCCTCGCCGTTGAGCACGGCACGCTGCTCCAGCTCTCCCGGATGGATCGCGTCCGCCGGCTTGTGCGCAGGATCGACACGCTGAGCGGGTCGTGGGCTGTGGATGCCCATGTCGTGCCCTCGGAGTTCATGCTGCGGGAGATTCGGAGGCACTCGTATGGCAGGCATGCGCGGCGAATCCATTTAGGCATCGAGTTCACAGGCTCGGCATCGGGACCTGCACCTGGGCGTCTCCCGTCAAATGGGCTCGTGCTGGGTTTTGCGGGACGGCTCGTTCGGGGCAAGGGGCTGGACGTGCTGCTCGAGGCCCTGTCCCTCACCCGCGACCGAACGACGCTGCTGGAAGTCGCCGGAGACGGACCCGAGCGGCAATCCCTGGAGGCAAGAGCGGCCGCACTCGGCATCAGAGACCGCGTCCGGTTCCGCGGCTGGGTGGCTGACCTCGACGCACTGTGGCGCGTGTGTGACGTCGCCGTTGTTCCGTCCACGTGGACTGAATCCTTCGGGATGGTGGCCGTGGAGGCCATGGCCGCGGGCCTGCCCGTGATCGCGGCACGAAACGGCGGCCTTGCTGAGATCGTGATCGACGGGGAGACAGGATCCCTGTTCGAGCCGGGCGATGCGGGGGAGCTCGCACGACTCATCGAGACGTACGCGCAGGTTCCCATTCGCGAGCAGCGAGGCGCTTTGGCCCGCGCGCGTGCTCGCTCGTGGTTCGACATCGACCGCTGCGCTCAGGAGTTCATGGAGCTTATCGGGCAGCTCTCCGAATCGGCGTCGAGAGTCGCCGCCGTTGTGGGTGAAGCGTGAAGATTGGAATCGTCGCGCTCACTGATTTCCAGAACTTCCCGACCGGCGGGATCCTGACCTTTGTCCGCCGATTCGTCGAGGCCATCGTCGAGATGGAGAATGTCGACGCTTCGCTGATTGGCTGGAGCCCGGAGCCCCCAGGACCGGCCTCGAAGTGCGTGCGGTTTGGTTCCCGTGATTTCGAGTTCCTGCCCGTCGGGCACGGCCGGCTTCATGGGGCACTCCCCGATCGCGCCCAGTTCTTCGCGAATCGGCGCCGCTGGAAGCGCGCCCTCGACGAGCTCGGAGACGTCGATGCCTATTACTGCCATTCGCCAGAAGCGGTTCTTCGAGTCTCCCAGTCGGGACGCGGCGCGCCCGTCGCGCTCCACATCCACGGCGCCATCAACACGGTGGGCCGCTCGCGATTCGCCTTGGGGAGGACTCGGCCGGTAGCCGCCCTTTATGAGGCGCTCGTGCTGGGCCCTGCGCTCCGGGCTTCGCGAGCGGTCTTCGCGACTGTGTCGGACCCGGACTTCCGATCCCTTCAACGCAGCGGACTTGTCGAAAAGCACGCTCTCTGCGTTCGCGTGCCGGCCATGGTGAACCGTGTCGCGAACACTCCGATCGCGCCGGCGCCTTCGGGAGAGGTACGCCTCGCGTGCGTCGGACGCTTGGAACCGATCAAGGGTGTCGACTTCGTCATCCACTCCGTCGCGAGGCTCAGGGCCCGCGGCGTCTCCTGCCGGCTTCGCGTCATCGGTGACGGTACAGAGCGCCAAGTCCTAGAGCAGCTCGCGAAGCGCCTCGGCGTTGACTCCGATGTACTGTTCACGGGGACCTTGGGCGAGCTCGATGTACAGCATGCCCTCGCCGAGTCGGACGTCTTCGTGAGCGGGAGTCATCAAGAGGGTTTCTCGCTCGCTCTTCTGGAGGCGCTCGCCCAGGGGCTCCCGGCGGTCGTCACCGACGTGGGCAGCGCGCGAGACGTCGTGCGGAATGGCGCTACGGGATACGTGATCGACAACAGGGATCCGGACATGTTCGCGGATCGAGTCCTGGAGGCGGCGCAGAGAGCCCCGGCCATGAAGTCGCGTTGCATCCAGGCGGCCGAGCCCTATTCGAGCGAGGCGGTCTCCGCTTCCATCGTGGCCACCTTGCGGGGAATGGTCGAGAACGGTTCCGTTCGCCTGCACGAGCCGCGCAAAACGACGCTCTCGGAGGCTCTCCGCTGATGTGCGGAATCGCCGGATACGCGGGACCTCGCCCCGTGGAACGGGTGTCCACGATGACCCGCATGCTGGCGCATCGCGGGCCCGACGACGAAGGTGTCTGGAGGTCGCGATCCGCCGACCTCGCGCTGGGCAATCGGAGGCTTCAGATCCTCGATCTCTCCGCAGCTGGTCACCAGCCGATGGTCTCGGACGACGGCCGGTTCGCCCTGACGTTCAATGGAGAGCTCTATAACCACACCGCGCTACGTGCTGATCTCGAGCGCCGGGGCCACGCGTTCCACTCGACGAGCGACACCGAGGTGCTCCTCCATGCGTTGATGGAATGGGACAAGGGAGCGCTGCAGAAGATTCAGGGGATGTTCGCCTTCGCCTTCTGGGACGAGGCCGACGCGACCCTTCTTGTCGCCCGCGACCGGTTTGGAATCAAGCCGCTTTACTACGTAACCCGTGGGCCGAGCCTCGCCCTGTCTTCGGAGATTCTATCGCTCCTCTCGGCGGGGCTCGTTGAGCCCGCTCTGGATCTCGAGGCCCTCGAGAGCTATCTGCGCTTGCTCTGGGTTCCGGAGCCGGGAACCCTGTTTCGCCATATCCGGAAGCTCGAGCCAGGCACGTACCTCGAATGGTCCACCGGAGAAAGCACGATCGGCCGGTACTGGGACATTCCGCTCCCGGAGACCGATCATCCGCCGACAGCGGAGGATCTGCAGGAGACCATTCGAGCCTCCGTCGCGCGGCAGCTGCGGTCCGACGTCCCCGTTGGGGCGTTCCTGAGCGGCGGCCTCGATTCGACGGCCATCGTCGCGATGTGCCGCGCCGCCGGCATGGATCGCATCCGGACCTACTCCATCGGATTCCGGAATCAGGATCGTACGACCGAGGGGGCCTATGACGATCTGGCCTATGCTCGAATTGCGGCGAAGGCGTTCCAGACAGAGCACGAGGAGATCGTGCTCGAACCCAACGTCGCCTCGCTGCTTCCACGCGTTGTACGACATCTCGAGGACCCGGTCGCCGATCCCGCCGCGATCAACTGCCTTCTGATCTGCGAAGCCGCCCGGACCACCAGCACGGCCATGCTGGCCGGTACCGGTGGAGACGAGCTGTTCGGCGGATACCGGAAATATGCCTCGGCGACCCTCACCTCCGGCTATAGGTTCGTTCCCCGTCCGATCCGCGACTATGTGTTGGCGCCGTTGATTCGCGGACTTCCGGTGCGGGTCGGCTCAAGGGGGATCCGATCGTTCCGATATTTCAAGAAACTCATGCGCTACGCGGGAGATTCGCTCTTCGAGCGGTTTCTCGGCTACTCGTCCTATTACGATTCGGCAGAACTGGTGCGCTTGCTCGGTCGTGATCCCTCGGGAAACTCCGACCCGTATCGCGGAGTCCATGCACTGCGGCAGGCGTGGGAATCCCGTGATACGGACGACCCGATCGACCGGATGACCTACGTCGACCTGAAGTACTATCTGCCCGGCCTCAATCTGGCATACATGGACAAGGCCAGCATGGCCGAGTCTGTCGAGGTCCGGGTTCCACTCCTCGACGAGATGCTCGTGGAGAGCGCATCGAGGATGCCGGGCCGGCTCAAGGTCTCGGGCACGCGGACCAAGGTTCTGTTCCGCGAGGCGCTGCGCGACGTGGTCCCGGCGGAGATCCTCTCACGCCCCAAAGCGCCGTTCTCGGTGCCAATTCGATCATGGCTGGCCGGAGATCTCTCCGGATATGTTCACGACCTGCTAGGGCCTTCACGGATTCGTGGGCGTGGACTGGTCGACCCCGGTATGGTCAACGGGCTGCTTGCCGAGCACGAGTCCGGTAAAGAGGACCACTCGCTCCGAATCTGGGCTCTGTTGACTCTGGAGGAGTGGATGCGTGAGTTCTGTGACAACCCGGTCCGGGTCGAAGGCCCCGGGGCGGGGGATGCGGTCCTGGCGAGCCAGGCGGTGACCACATGAAGCAGATCTCGCTGGACCCGTCACGAGGCAACATCGAGATCCAGGCGGTCCCGGCTCCGCGCGCGACCCATGGGTCCGCGCTCGTGCGGGTCGCCTTCTCTGCGATCTCTCCGGGGACCGAATCGTCCAAGGTGACTGTCGCCGAGAAGTCCCTGCTGGGGAAGGCGCGCGAGCGCCCCGACCAGGTTGCCAAGGTCCTCGACGCGGTTCGGAGCGAAGGTTTGGTTTCCACCGCACGGAAGGTCCGCGAGCGTCTCGCGGTCCCGCAGCCGCTCGGATACTCGCTCGCAGGGTCCATCACTGAGTTGCACCCCGGCGATGCCGAGTTCCATCTCGGCGATGGCGTGGCATGCGGCGGAGTCGGTGCGGCTCACGCAGAGATCGCATCGGTCCCGGCTAACTTGATCGTGCGGGTCCCGTCGGGCGTTTCCCTGTCGGACGCCTGTTTCACAACAATCGGCTCCATCGCCCTCCACGGCATCCGCACCGGCAACGTCGTTCTCGGCGACCGCGTCCTTGTGATCGGCCTGGGCCTCATCGGCCAGCTCACGCTCCGCCTCTGCGTTGCCGCGGGGGCGCACGTCTTCGGGATCGATCCCCGGCGCGACCGGTGTGAGCTGGCACTACAATCGGGGGCCGACGCGGTCGACAGCGCGCTGGACAAGTCCACGGCGCAGCAGGTGTTCGACTGGTCGGCTGGACGGGGCGCTGACGTCGTGCTGATCACGGCGGGCGGGGCGGACAACCAGCCGCTCGTGCTTGCGGGCGCGGCGGCGCGAGACCGCGCCAAGGTGGTCGTCGTGGGCGCGGTGGATCTGGACGTGCCGCGGGAGCCCTTCTATGAGAAGGAGCTTTCGCTCACGGTCTCTCGCTCCTACGGGCCGGGTCGGTACGACCCAGCGTTCGAAGAGAAGGGGATGGCGTACCCCGTCGGCTTCGTTCCCTGGACGGAGCGGCGGAATATGGAGGAGTTCTTGAACCTCCTCGCGTCGGGACGTCTCAGCCTGGAGGGTCTGAAGGGGGTCACGATTCCCTTCGAGGCCGCGCCCGAGGGGTACGAGCTGCTCGCGGGGAAGCACGGTCCCTCGCCGATCTCGGTCGTGCTCGAGTACGGGACTCAAGAATCGGCTTCGGTCCTGCCGGATACTTCATCGACGCCCGGTCCACGCGCGACCGGCGGCGACGAACCTCGAGAGTTCTCCCCGCGCGAACCCAGCGTCTCCTTCGTTGGCCTCGGCAACTTCGCCTCGAGTTATCTCCTCCCTGGCGTGCGCGCCTTCGCGGGCGCGACCCTGCAGCGCGTCGTCACCGCGACGCCGCTCAAGGCCGAGACGGCACGGCGGCGGATGGGCTTTCGAGTCGCGGGCACGTCGGCGGACGAGGCGATCCAGGATCCACTCACCGAGGTCGTCTTCATCGCCACGCGCCACGATTCCCACGCGCGTTATGTCGAGGCGGCGCTCCGCGCCCATAAGGCCGTTTTCGTCGAAAAGCCGCTCGCACTCACCGGAGCCGAGCTGGATCAGGTCACCACCGTGCTTCGCGCGACGGATGGCCGCCTCATGATCGGCTTCAACCGACGGTTCGCTCCCGCGACCCGTTGGGCGTTGGACGCGCTCGGCGCCAATCGTGCGGGGCTGCGCTTCCTCTGCCGCGTGAATGCGGGCGTGCTCCCGCACCATCACTGGCTCCTCGATCCTGACACCGGAGGCGGCCGGCTCCTGGGCGAGGGCTGCCACTTCATCGACCTCGCCTGCTTTGTCGCGGGCGCTCCGCCGGCACGCATCGAAGCCCATGCGCTCGATGCCGCCCACGACGGCGCGGGGCACCAGAGCTGGCGGATCGAGATCGCCTTTGAAAACGGCGCCACCGCCGGCATCGACTATCTCTCGAGCGGCGATGCGTCGCTTCCCAAGGAGCGGATCGAGATCCACCGCTCGGGCACATCCATCGTCATCGACGACTTCCGCTCCGCATCCTTCCACCGGGCCGGCCGGCGGCGACTCAAGAAGTGGGCGTCGCGCGACAAGGGGCACCGGGCGGAAGTGCGGGCGTTTCTCGAAGCCGTCCGGACCGGAGCACCGACTCCGATTCCGGAGGAAGAAAGCATACTCAGCACCGCGCTGACCCTGGCCGCGGCCCGGTCCATTCGGGAGTCTCGGCCGATCCGACGCGAGGAGTGGTGACATGACGACCGCAGACGCCCTCCAACGAATCCTCGAACGGGCCGAGCTGGACGGCTGGGCCGGTTCCGACCCCTACGACGCGCTCCTTTCGCCCGTGGGCCGCGCGGTCTCCCGCTTCGGCGGCCTGCCTCGATTCGTGCTCTCGCAGCTCGTCCTCCGGTTGCCGGCCGCGCGCACGTGGGCGAATCCGCCGGCCACCGTGAATACGAAGGGTCTCGCCCTGTTCCTGGGCGCGGTGACGCGATCGCGCCATCTCCTCGGAACGACCCGCTCGCGCGAGCTCGCGCGGGAACTGGTCGCCGAGATTGAGAGCCGCGCCACGCCGGCCGGCCAGGGTCTCGGGTGGGGCTATCCGTTCCCGTGGCAGTCGCGGTCGTTCTGGGCTCCTGCGGGCACGCCGAACGCGGTGGTCACGGTAACGGTGGGATGGCATGCCCTCGACTGTGCGGATGCGTTCGGCGATGCGAGCGCCCGGGCCATTGGTCTCGGCGCCGCCCGATTCCTCGCCTCCGGTCTGCGCGTGACGCCGGATCCTCCCGATGGCGCCGCGCTCTCCTACACGCCGGCCGACGCGACGCGGGTCGTGAACGTCTCTGCGCTCGCGTCACGGCTCCTCCTTCGCGCCGGGAAGGAGACCGGCGACGCCGACCTGACGACGCTCGGCGGCAGGCTCCTCCGGTTCGTGCTCGCCGCGCAGCGGCCCGATGGATCGTGGCCCTACGCATCGGACAAGGGGGGCGCCTGGATGGACTCGTTCCACACCGGGTTCGTGGTGGAATCGCTGGTCTCAGCCCGGGAAATGGGTGCTCCGATTCCGGATGGCGCGTTGAGCCGAGGCATCGAGGCCTACGATCGTTTCTTCGGACGAGACGGCGCGTCTCGCCTCACACTTGCGGAGTCTTCGCCGCTCGACGCCCATTCGGCGGCGCAGGGGATGATCACGTATGGTGCGATCGCATCCGCTCCCTCCTTTTCCGATTCACGCCACCATGCGGCGCGCGCGGCTGCATTGACCATCGCCGACTGGGCGCTTCGCGCATTGTGGGTTCGCGGCGAGTCGCACTTCGCCTACCGCATCAGCCGCGGCTGGCGGGACGAACGGGAGTTCCTGCGCTGGGTGCAGTCGTGGATGGCGCTCGCGATGGCGACGGTCGAGTCGCTGCGCACGATCGAAGAGCATGCGCCGACTCCCGTGGGCGTCGCGTGAGGGCCTGGATCGACATCGACAACGCGCCGCACGTCCAGATCTTTCGCCCGATCATCCGCCGCCTCGAGGAGAAGGGGGCGGAGGTCCACGTCACCGCGAGGGACCGGACCTACGTGCCCGACCTCCTTCGGGCGGCTTCCATCGAACACACGATCATCGGCCGCGGCCAGCCGCGAGGGACGGCCGGCAAGGTCACGGCGCTCGCGGGGCGCGCTGCGGCGCTCGCCGGTTTCGCCCGCCGCGGCCGGTTCGACGTGGCGGCCGGTCACGGCTCGCGCTCGCTTCCTCCCGCCGCGCGCCTCGCCGGCGTTCCCAATCTCACCATGTTCGATTACGAGCACGTCTCGACGTGGCTCTTCCGCAGATTCTGCGATCGCATCCTGATCCCGCGCGCGGTCGCGGGTACGGTTGTCGGCGCGAACCCGGGCGGACCATGGCGTCCGTTCGACGGATTCAAGGAGGAGATCTATCTCTCCGATGTCACGTTCGATCCGACGATCCGCGTCAAGCTCGGAATCGCCGATGACGAGGTGCTCGTGGTCGTACGTCCCCCGAGCCGGACGGCCCACTACCACGACTCCCGCAGCGAGGCGATTCTCGACGCGGTGGCGCGGCGGATCGGGCAGACGGAAGGGGTGCGGGGAGTCTGGCTTCGTCGCGATGCATCGGAGGAGGTGCCCGGCTCCGCCCGCGCCGCCAACATCCTGATTCCGGAGAAACCGCTCGATGGCCTTTCGCTGCTTGCTGCGGCGGATGTCGCGATCTCTGGGGGCGGCACGATGAACCGCGAGGCGGCCCTGCTCGGAACACCGGCCTACAGCATCTTCACCGGTCCGGTGGGGGCGCTCGATCAGGAGCTGATCCGGACCGGCCGTCTCACGTCGGTCCAGGACCCGGAGGCGGTCGCGGCGATCCCGCTCGAGAAGAAGAAGGCGGCTCCGCTGTGCCGGTACGACAGCCGGCTTCGAGAGATGGTCGTGAATCAGATCTGGGATCTCGGGACGCATCGGGCGCAATCAGCGGCAGAGGGGAGGAAGCGGTGGGCGTTCCCTTCGTAGACTTGAAGGCGCAGTACCAGAGCATCCAGAGCGAGATCGACGCGGCGATCCGTGAAGTGATCGAGAAAACGGCGTTCGCGCTCGGTCCCGCCGTGGAACGCTTCGAGAAGGATTTCGCCGACTATCTGGGCGTCGAGGAAGTGGTCGGCGTGAACAACGGCACGGCCGCGCTCCAGCTCACGATGCTGGCGCTCGGCATCGGCCCCGGCGACGACGTGATCGTCCCCGCGCACACGTTCATCGCGACGGCCGAAGCGGTCTCGCACGTGGGCGCGCGGCCGGTCTTCGTGGACGTGCGCCGGGACACGGCGAACCTGGACGCCTCGCTCCTTACGCGCGCGATCACGCCGAAGACGCGCGCGATCATTCCCGTTCATCTCTACGGCCAGCCGGCGGACCTCGAGCCGATCCTTCGCTTCGCGTCGGAGCACGGACTGCAGGTGATCGAGGACGCCTGCCAGGCGCACGGCGCGCTCTACCGCGGGCGGCGCGTCGGTTCGTTCGGCCGCGCGGGGTGCTTCTCCTTCTACCCGGGGAAGAACCTGGGCGCCTACGGCGAGGGCGGCGCGATCTCGACGAACGACCACGAGCTGGCGGCGCACCTTCGCCGCCTTCGGGATCACGGACAGACGGAGCGCTATCACCACGCGGAGGTTGGCTACAACGCGCGGCTCGAAGGGATCCAGGGCGCAGTGCTCGGGGTGAAGCTCCAACACCTGGACGACTGGAACCGCGCGAGGCGCAAGCATGCGGAGGCGTACGACGAGGAACTGGCTTCCGCCGGGGTCACGCTTCCCTTCGAGGCCGAGGCTTGCGCCTCGGCCTATCATCTCTACGTGATTCGCTCGGCGCAGCGCGATGAGCTGCGCGAGCATCTCGGCTCGCGCGGCATTCAGACCGGCCTTCACTACCCGATCCCGATCCATCTGCAGGACGCCTACGCGACGCTGGGGTACCGCACCGGCGACTTCCCGGAATCGGAGGCCTGGGCGCGCGAATGCCTCTCGCTCCCAATGTTCGCGGAGCTTTCGTACGCACAGATCGACCAGGTGATCCAGGGCGTGAAGTCGTTCGCCTTAACGACTGCGCCCCAAGCAAATAAGCGTTGACTCTCCACGGCTGGGCTGATTTATTGCCGTAGTGGCGGGGCAGGGAAGGCCCCCCGTATGTGGTCCGCACACCGACACGGCGTTGAGGCAGCGCCGGGAGGACCGCACTGAGACAGGAAGGGATTTCCGCGCGGGCTCGCGTCGTCGAAGACGCGCGGCCCGGACCCGACGCGCGCGTCCACACGCGCCCCGCGACCCCCGCGATGCACCGCGCCGCGATCACGGTCGCGATCGCGTTGGATCTCGCCGCCGTCGCTTCCGCGTTCTTTCTCTCCGCGCTGGTCCGCTTCCCATCCAATCGCCTGCTGGGCGCCCTCGCGCGCCCCGAGCACGCCGCGCTCCTCGTCGGCGCGGCGCTCCTCTGGACCGCGTTTCTGACTGCGCGGGAAGCGTACGCGCCGCGCGCGATGATCTCGATCACGGGGCAGCTCCTGCGCGTGCTTGGGGCCGCGCTTCCGGCCTGGGTTCTCACGCACCTCCTCGCGTTCGCCCTCAAGATCGAAATCCCATTCGAGAGCCGGCTCGCGGTGGGGCTCTCCTTGCCCGCGGCGCTGCTGCTCCTCGCCATCGGTCGGCTCGCGGTCGTGCGGCCGCTCGCCCGCCGTATCTACGGCCGGCTCGCGAAGGGCCCGGTTCTCGTGCTCGGCGACACCGAGCGCGGCGAGCGGATCGTGGATGCATTCGAACGGGGACGCGACACGCGCACCATCCAGCTGCACCCGCTCGACACGATGACGCCCGAGCGCGCGCGCGAGCTGGTCGAGAGGATGGGCGCGAGCGAGGTGCTGATCGAGCCCGACGATCGCGACCTGGAGGAGGTCTTCGACATCGCGTTCGCGTGCCTCGATGCGCGCGCCGAGGTTCTCGTCGCCTCGAACCGGTTCCATGTCGTAGCAGGGCGCGCCGCGATCGCGGACGTGGGCGGAATGCCGGCCATGCGCTTCCGCCGGGACGACCTGCGCGGCCCCGAGGCGGCACTCCGACGCGCGATCGACATCGCGGGCGCCTCGGCTGCATTGATGTTCCTTTCGCCCGTACTCCTACTGATCGCGATCGGGGTGAAGATTTCCTCGCCCGGGCCGATTCTCTTCAAGCAGGAGCGGATCGGGCGCGGAGGCCGCCGCTTCACCATGCTCAAGTTCCGCACGATGACGGCAGGCAACGACCCGGCGATCCACAAGGAATATCTCAAGACGTACATCCGCAGCGGCGCGGCCGCATCGGTCGCCGCCGACGGCACGAAGATCTACAAGCTCACGCAGGATCCGCGCGTCACCCCGATCGGGGGGTGGCTTCGCGCGTTTTCGCTCGACGAGCTGCCGCAGCTCTGGAACGTGCTCGCTGGGGACATGAGCCTGGTCGGCCCTCGCCCCTGCCTGCCGTACGAGTGGGATCTGTATCGCCCCTGGCAGCGCCGGCGTCTCGACGCGGTGCCGGGGTGCACGGGGCTCTGGCAGGTCACCGCCCGCAGCCACGTGACGTTCGAGGAGATGGTCATTCTGGATCTGCACTACGCGCATCACGGGACGGTCGGCCGGGATCTCTGGCTCATCGCGCAGACCGTGCCCGCCATGATTCGGGGAAGGGGCGGCTACTAGGGATCGGAGCGGCGGAGGCGGGCCGCGGGGAGGGGACGATGCACGTCGGCGTGATCGGGTGCGGCTACTGGGGACCGAACCTCGTACGGAATCTGCAATCCAACCGCAAGTGCGACGGCATCACCGTCTGCGACACGAGCGAGCGGAACCTCGATCGCGCGCGCGAGCGCTTCCCGCACCTTCGCTGCGTCGGAACGGTGGAGGAGCTGCTCGAGGACCGGCTCGTCGAGGCGGTGCTCATCGCGACGCCGGTCTCGACGCACTATCCCCTCGCGCGCGCCTGCCTCGAGACGGGTCGCCACACGTTCGTGGAGAAACCGCTGACCGCCTCGGTTCAGGAAGCCGAGGAGCTGATCGAGTTGGCCGACCAGACCGGCGTGACGCTCATGGTCGGACACACGTTCGAGTTCTCGCCGCCGGTCGTGAAGATCAAGGAGATCATCGAGTCGGGCGCGCTCGGCGACATCTACTACGTCTCGGCGATCCGCGTGAACCTCGGCATCCACCAGAAGGACGTGAGCGTGATCTGGGATCTCGCGCCGCACGACCTCTCGATGCTCTTCTACTGGCTGGACGAAGCGCCCTCGGCGGTCTCGATGATGGGCGGCGCGTACGTGCGACCGGGGATCTCGGACGTGGCGTTCGTGAATCTCCAGTTTGCGAGCGGGACGATCGCCAACTTGCAGGTCTCCTGGCTCTCGCCGAGCAAGCTCCGCCAGACCACGATCATCGGCTCGAAGAAGATGCTGATCTACGACGACACGAACGCGATGGAACGGGTCAAGGTGTTCGACCGCGGCGTCGAGTTCCTCGAGCCGACGACGTTCAACGAGTACACGCTGACGTATCGGACGGGGGACATCGTATCGCCTGCGATCCCCACGACCGAGCCGCTCC
>JBLMWD010000070.1:0-6380 GCA_050257045.1 Bacteroidota bacterium
TCCGCCGGCGCCGAGGCTCTCCCGGAACGCTGGGCGCGGGCCTATCGAAAGCGCCAGACGCTCCGCTACGGCGAGAACCCGGGGCAGGAAGGTGCGCTCTACGCGGCCGAGGAGGCGGGAGTCTCGGTGGAGACGCTCACGCAGGTGCGCGGGAAGACCCTCTCGTACAACAATCTTCTCGATGTGGAGGGGGTGGTCTCGCTGCTCCGCGAGTTCCGGGGCCGGAACGCCGCGGTTGTGGTCAAGCACCGCAATCCCTCCGGCGTCGCGCTTGTCGCCGACGGCGCGCACGCGGCGGAAGCGATCGTCGCCGCGCGCGACGGCGATCAGCTCTCCGCGTTCGGCGGCATTCTGGGGATCACGCGGCCCCTAGACGATGCCGCGCTGGACGCGATCGGGAAGTTCTTCTTCGAGGTGATCCTCACGCCTGCGATCCGCGCCGACGAGGCCCGCCTCGCCGCTCTGCGCAAGAATCTCGTGGTTCTCGAGGTGGGCGCTCTGCTCGAGCAGGGACCCGCGCCCGTGGCGATCCGCGGTCTCCTCGATGGCCTCCTCGCCGAGACCGCGCTCCCCGCGCCACGCCTGGAAGCGTGGAAACCGGTCACGAAGCGCGCGCCCACCGCGGACGAGACGCGCGATCTCCAGTTCGGCTGGCGCGTGACGCGGCACGTCGTCTCCAACGCCATCGTGATCGCGCGCGGCGAGCGGACGCTCGGGATCGGCGCGGGGCAGTCGTCGCGCGTCGACGCGGTCCGTCTCGCGCTCTGGAAGGCCGAGCGCTCCGGCCACGACGTGCGCGGCGCTGTGCTCTGCTCCGACGCCTTCTTCCCCTTCCCCGACTCGGTCGAGCTCGCGGCGAAGGCGGGGATCGCGGCGGTCGCCCATCCCGGCGGCTCGGTTCGCGACGGCGAGTCGACCGCGGCCGCCGACGCGGCGGGGATGGCGCTGGTCCTCACCGGGGAGCGGTGTTTCCTGCACTGACGGTCCGATGAAGCGGCTCCGCGGCCCGTTAGCTTGTCCCGCCGGTCGGGACTGGGATATCCTGTGATCGCTCGCAGTCGACATCCCACGACAAACCGAAGGAGGGACGCCCCCTGAATGGCACGAGCGCACCCCACCTGCTCGACATGAATGCCGCCTCCGACTCCGGCTCCGACCTCCGCACGACACACGAACGCCTCGTCATCCTCGATTTCGGCTCGCAGTTCACGCAGCTCATCGCGCGGCGCGCGCGGGAGATGGGTGTCTTCGCCGAGATCTACGGGCCGCACATCGCGCCGGAGGCGCTCCGTCGCCTGAAGCCGAAGGCGATCGTCCTCTCCGGGGGGCCCGCGAGCGTCCTCGAGAGCGGCGCGCCCGCGCTTCCAAAGGGGGCCCTCGACCTCGGCGTCCCGGTGCTCGGCGTCTGCTACGGCATGCAGCTCCTCGCCCGCGACCTGGGGGGCGACGTCCGCCCGAGTGCGCGCCGGGAGTACGGCATGGCGACCCTCGAGGTCGCCAAGGAATGCGCGCTCCTCAAGGGGATGCCCCGGTCGAGCCGGGTCTGGGCGAGCCACGGCGACACGGTCGCGAAGCTCCCGCCCGGGTTCGAGCGGCTCGCGAGCACCGAGACGGTGGTCGAGGCGGCGGCGCAGGACGTCGCGCGCGGCCTCTACGTCGTCCAGTTCCATCCGGAGGTGGCCCACACGGCCCACGGGACCCAGATCTACCGGAACTTCCTCTTCGACATCTGCGGGTTCCGCGGCGACTGGACGATGGGGCAGGTCTTGGAGGAGCAGATCGCCAAGGTTCGCGCCCAGGTCGGATCGGGCCGCGTAATCTGCGCCCTTTCGGGCGGGGTCGACTCCTCGGTCGTGGCGGCGCTCCTCCATCGGGCCATCCCGGGGCAGGTGCGGGCCGTCTTCGTCGACCACGGCCTCCTCCGGTACCGCGAGGCCGAGCAGGTGGTCGAATCGATGCGCGCCGTGATCGGGGAGGACCTCGTCCCGACGGACGCGCGGGGACCGTTCCTGGAAGCCCTCGCGGGCGTCGAGGATCCCGAGGAGAAGCGGAAGATCATCGGCCGCATCTTTATTGAGATATTCGAGAGGACGGCTGCGGAGCTGGGAGGAGGGTTCGACTTCCTGGCGCAGGGGACCCTCTATCCGGACGTCATCGAGAGCACCTCGACCCGGGGGCCCTCGGCCAAGATCAAGTCGCACCATAACGTGGGCGGGCTTCCCGAGCGCATGAAGATGGAACTCGTGGAGCCCCTCCGGGAGTTATTCAAGGACGAGGTTCGGGAGCTGGGGGGCCTCCTCGGGCTCCCGAAGGCCATTCTCGGCCGCCATCCCTTTCCGGGACCCGGTCTTGCCGTGCGGATTCTGGGCCCGGTGACGCCGGAAGCGGTGGAGACCCTGGCCGAAGCGGACGATATCTTCATCCACGAGCTCAAGGCTTCGGGGGAATACGACCGCGTCTGGCAGGCGTTCGCGGTGCTGCTGCCGGTCCGGACGGTGGGCGTGATGGGGGACAGCCGCACCTACGAGCAGGTGATCGCGCTCCGCGCGGTGACGTCCAGCGACGGCATGACCGCCGACTGGGCGCGCCTGCCCGAGACGCTGCTCGCGCGCGTCTCCTCGCGGATCGTGAACGAAGTGAAGGGCGTGAACCGAGTCGTCTACGACATCAGCACCAAGCCCCCGGCCACGATCGAGTGGGAATGAGCCGGCGGACCAGGAAGGAGTCGGCTTTGACCAGAAGGCCTATCGGAGGGTGGGGGTGGATCGTCGCGGCGCTCGTGGGCGCCTCGCTCGCGGGGAGCGCCGCGCCTGCGGGCGCCGTCAGCATCTCGCCGACCGTGCTCGAGGCGGCGCGTAAGGACCCCGTTCTCACGAAGCAGGTCCAGGACCGGATCCAGCGCTGGCAGGCCTCGAAAGCCGGCGGCGTCGACCGCGCCTATCCGCAGTTCGCCCTCGACATGGCCAAGTATCCGCGCGGCGGGGTGGCGCACCGGAACATCCTCGTCGTGCTCGCGCAGTTCCCGGCCGAGGGAACTGATCCCGCGCTCGCGCCCTCGTCGCAGGACACGCCGTTCTACTACTGGCGCCTCTTCTTCAGCGACGATCCCAATGACGGCATCACGAGTCTCCGGGAGTACTACAAGAACCAGTCGCACGGCCGGCTGATCATCTCCGGAAGCGTGACCTCCAAGTGGCTCATGATGCCGCGTTCGAGCCGCTACTACGCGAACAACACGTCGGGGCTCGACTTCTCGGCCTATCCGCGGAGCTCGCAGCGCCTCGCCGAGGACGCGATGGCCGCGGCGTACGTCGACTTCGGCGGGAAGCTCGGCCCCTTCGACGACGACGGACCCGACGGGGTGGCGAACAGCGGGGACGACGACGGCTACATCGACGCGGTCCTCATCATCCACCCGGGACGCGGCGCGGAGCTCATCCAGGACCAGACGACGGCGAACCTGACGCTCTGGTCCCACGAGGCCGGGATCACGCAGTTCTCGAACTGCGATCCCACGAACCTCGTGTCGAGCCCCGACTGCGCGCCGGGCTACCAGCTCGGCAGCGTGAAGGGCTTCCTCTACGTGCTCGCGGGCGAGTACAACGACAAGCCGGCCGACTTCGCCGTAGGGACCTACTGCCACGAGTTCGGGCACACGCTCGGCCTCGTCGACCTCTACGACCCGAACGCCGCGGGACTCGGCTTCTTCTCCCTGATGGCCCTCGGGAACTACCTCCCGTACCAGGTGGGGATGGTCCTCGGATCGCATCCGGGCGGTCTCGACGCCTGGTCGCGGCAGTACCTCGGATTCGATCCGCCCAACGTGGCGACCGGGCCTGGGCACTACACGCTCAAGCCGGTCTCGGAAGGCGGGACGTCGCTCAAGGTCTGGTCGAACGGGGAGCCGGGGACCGAGTACTTCCTCATCGAGGACCGCTCGCTGACCGGGCCCGACCTGTACCTGCCCGGCGACGGGATGATCGTCTATCACGTGAACGACCTGCAGCAGGACAACCTGAGCGGGCCGGCCAGCTACCGCGTGTCGATCCTGCAGGCCGACGGCAAAAACGAGCTCGCGGATCCCACCGCGGCCGGCAATTTCGGCGACGCCGGGGATCCGTTCCCCGGCACGTCGGGGAACCGGAACATCACCCAGAGCACGACACCGGACACGAGAAGTCTCGCGGGTGTGGACACTGGAGTCCGGATCACGAACATCGTCGCGGGAATGACATCGGACAACGCCGACAGCGCGTCGTTCGACCTCGCGATCTCGACCAGGCCCGAGCTGCGGGTGGCGCGCGTCACCACGACCGACATCGGCGGGAATGGAAACGGTTATCCCGATCCCGGCGAGACGGTGGACGTGACCGTGGAGCTCCGGAACCTGGGGCTCGACTCGGGCCCGCTCACGCTGGGTCTTTCCTCCTCGGACGCGGCCGTGACGGTGACCACCGCCTCGAGCAGCGCCCCCGCGATCGCCGACGGGGCGGTCGGGACGACGGCGACGCCGTTCGTGGTCTCGATCGGCTCGCCCGCCACGTTGCCGCACGACGCGTCGCTCACGCTCACGTGGAACGACGGGACGAACTCGGGCTCGCAGACCTTCCTCCTCACGATCGGAATGCGCTCGGGCCTCGCCGACGACTTCGAGTCGGGAGCGCCCGGCTGGACCCACGCGCCCGTCTCGGGCACGGCGGACGAATGGCACCTCACGACGGTGCGCGCCGTCGAGAACGGGGGCCACAGCATGAAGCTGGGGAGCTCCAACCCGCTCGGGACCGGAACGAACGAGGCCCAGACGTACGCGGCTCTCGAGGATGCCGGGCTCGTCTCGCCGGCGTTCGACCTGCCGGCCAACTCGGAGCTCGTGTTCCAGTCGTGGATCGACGCCGAGACCAACGGAGGGACCGGCGCCTGGGACGGCGGCCGGGTCGAGATCTCGATGAACGGCGGCCCATGGGTTCCGCTCGCGATCGATGGCGGCTACGGCTACGTCATGGAGTTCAACTCCGGAGCGGCGCTCCGCGGCTCCGACGTCTTCTCCGGCTCGTCGAGGGGATGGCGCCGGGAGGTGGCCGATCTCACGCCGTACCAGGGATGGGCGCGCATCCGGTTCCGGTTCGCGAGCGACGAGGCCAACGATCCGCGTCTTGCCGGCTCGCTCGCCCAGCTCCGCTATTACGAGGGCTGGTACGTCGACGGCGTGAGGGTGGAGTCGCGCACCGGCGGCGGTCCCGTGCCGCGTCACATCGCCTTCCGGGCGGGTCCGACCCCATACCGGCTGAACGGGCCCTCCTCGGGATCAGTGCTGTTCCGCTTCAGCGCGCCCGATGGCCTTCCCAAGCCGGGCGAAGCGCCGATGATCCGGATTTTCGACGTGCGGGGTCGCGAGGTGGGGCAGGCGACCGCCGCCGCGAATCCGCTCGCTCCCTCCGAGTTCACCGCCACCTGGAATCCGAAGAGCCAGGGGGGCGCGAGCCTTGGCTCGGGGATCTACTTCGCCCGGCTCGATTTCATGGGGCAGGTGCAGACCACCCGGCTCGTCCTCGTGCGGTAGCCGCGTGGCGCGCCCGCTCGGCAGCGGTGTCGGCGCCCTCATCGGAATCGCCCTTCTCACGGGCGCGCTCGCCGGCTTCGGTCCGGGGAGCGCGCCCGCGTTCGCGAAGGCCCCGGCCGCGCTCGGAGACTCGCTCCGGGCCGTCTCCGCAAAGACCCGCGCGCGCGAGCCGCAGTGGGTCGCGCGTCGGCGGGCCTGGCAGGAAGCGCGCGCCGAGCGGCGCGCGGCGCGCTGGACCGGATCGCTCGCCGACATGGTCCGGGCGCTCCGGCGCGAAGCCTCTCTCGAATCGCTCTATCTCTACTCCATCGATCCCGCGAAGCCCGACCCGCAGCACCCCGCGACCGTTGCGGAGTGGCGCGACGCGGCGCTCGACGCGCTCGAGGACGGCCGCGACGATCTGGGCGGGCGCATCCTCGCCGGGCCGGGGAAGGACGACGAGGCGCTCCTCGCCCTTCGCGCTCGGGCCGCGCTGACCCGGGGGGCGCCCGACTCCGGACTCGTGATCCTCGCCTGGCCGCCGCACCGCGCGCGCGCCGCGAGCCGTTCCCGCCATGCGCTCGACCTGCCGGCCCTTTTCGTGGCGGGGACCCTCGCCGACTCGGCGCGGGAGCCGGCCGCGGCGCGCGCCGCCTACTGGACGATCTTGAAATCGCACCCGACCCCGGCGGCCCGGCGGACCGCGCGGCTCCGGCTCGGATCGCTCCTCCTCGCCGGAGGCGAGCCGCGGCTCGCGCTCGCGATCGTGCATCCCGAGGAAGAGGCGAGCGTCGAGGCGGCGCTTCTCGCGGCCTCGGCCCGGGCCGCGCTCGGCGATTCG
>JBLMWD010000071.1:0-7590 GCA_050257045.1 Bacteroidota bacterium
ATTCTTCTGCGCCAGCACCATCGTGATCGCCGCCGTCAACGTCGTCTTCCCGTGATCCACGTGCCCAATCGTCCCCACGTTCACGTGCGGCTTCGTCCGCTCGTACTTCTGCTTCGCCATCCGATCCGGCCCTCCGCTACAGGTATCGACGTCGCACTGAAAGAATGCTCCGTGGAGTCCGACTCAAGCGCGCGATCACGTCCCTGCGCGCGGTGTTACGAATCGCTCAACGCAACGTCGCAGATTGATGGAGCCCACGAGCGGAATCGAACCGCTGACCTTTTGCTTACCATGCAAATGCTCTACCGACTGAGCTACGTGGGCGGTGGTGCGGCGCGCAGATCGGGCCAAGCGCATGAGAGGGCCATCTCCTCTCCGTGGAGCGCCGGCCCTTTCGGCGCCTGATTGTTTCCAGCCAAGGCAAAAAACCCCGATCGGCCTTCTCCCCGACTTCAAGAAGGTCGTCGGTGACTCGAGTCGAGTACGGTAAGCGAGGGCGAAACTGCGGTCAACAAGAAATTTGCGCCCGCCGCGCGACCATCGCGCGCACCTGTTTCTTGGACTCCGAACCGCCCCAAACGGTTCCCAGGGGGGCGGAAGGGGCGTTGGGACCGCGGAAATTCCCCCGAATGAAGTAAGCCGCTGAAAAGGTGTGAGTTACTGGAGCGGGAAACGGGATTCGAACCCGCGACCCTCAGCTTGGAAGGCTGACGCTCTAGCCACTGAGCTATTCCCGCTCCGTTTCAACCTCGAGATCTGGCTCCCGGCCGCCGCGGGACGGCGGGTCGAGAGAGTGGAGGGGGAAGGATTCGAACCTTCGAAGGCTAAGCCGGCAGATTTACAGTCTGCTCCCTTTGACCGCTCGGGAACCCCTCCGGCAAAACGCAAATCGGATCCGCTTGGAGCTGGCGAAGGGACTCGAACCCCCAACCACCTCATTACAAATGAGATGCTCTACCATTGAGCTACGCCAGCGACATGAAGGCGATGGCCGCGCACACGCGCGGCTTCGGCCGCAGTGTACGGGGAAGGCGGCGGGCGGTCAACGCCGCCGCGGGTCGAGGCCGCGCCGCGCTCCGCGGCGCTCCGGCTCAGCGCCGGGGGGGTGTCGCCGACTCGGTCCGGAGCGAGGAGAGGAGCGAGGCGACCGAGATCTCGGCACCCGTCCGCTCGCCGATCGGCGTGTCGACCACGCGCGTGAGCGTGAAGTGGAAGCGGCTCCCCTGTCCGGGGGCGCTTTCCGCCCAGATCCGGCCGCGGTGCGCCTCGATGATGCCGCGGCAGATCGCGAGCCCGAGCCCGGTCCCTCCCTGCTCGCGCGTCGCGGAGTCCTCGACCTGGGTGAACTTCCCGAAGATCCGCTCGAGGTCCTCGGGCGCGATCCCCTTCCCCTGATCGCTCACCACGACCTCGTACTCGTGCTCGTGCGCGCGGAGCTCGATCGAGACCCTCCCGCCCGGCTTCGAGAACTTGAGCGCGTTGGAGATCAGGTTCTCGAGCACCTGCTGGATCCGGTTCGGGTCGGCGAAGACCATGGCCGGCTCCTTCGGAAGGCGCGCGTCGACCTCGATCCCCTGTCCGCCCGGAAGCTGCGGCACCCAGAAGAGGCACTTCTCGATCAGCTCGTTCAACGACGTCGGGAGGAACTGGACCGAGAGGACGCCGGCCTCGATCTTCGAGACGTCGAGGATGTCCTTCACGAGGCGGATCAGCCGCTCCACCGACTCCTGGCAGAAGGCGATCAGCTGGCGCTGGTCGCTCGTCTGGTCGAAGTGGGTGGTCGAGACGAGGAGGTCGAGCGACGACTTCATCACCGTGAGCGGGGTGCGCACCTCGTGCGAGGCGATCGAGAGGAACTCGCTCTTCGAGCGGTCGAGCTCCTTCACCTGCTCGAAGAGGCGGGCGTTCCCGACCGCCGCCGCGACCTGCGCCGCGAAGAGCGAGGCGAGGGAGACCGCGTCGGCGTGGAACTCCTCGGCTTCCCCGAAGGCGACGAGCGCGCCGACCGTCTCGTCCTTGACGCGGAGCGGTGCGGTGAGGGCGTAGCCCCCCGGCATGGAGGAGAGGCAGTTGAATCCGGCCGCCGCGAGCTCGGCGCGCGTGAGGAGGCGGGTCTCGGCGCCGAGCACCTTCTCGACCGGATCGAGCGGGACCTCCCACTCCCCCGATGGGACGGGCCGCTCGGCCACCGACCAGATCCGGATCGAGCGGTCGCGCCGTCCCGCGGCCCCCGCCACGACGACCTGCCCGCCGCAGATGGCGCGGAGCCCGCGCGCGGCCACGTCGAGCATCCGCGGGAGCTCCAGCGTCGCCGCCGCCTGGGACCCCAGGCGGTGGAGATCGCGGAGGCGAGCCTGCTGGGCCGCGTCGCGGGCCTGGGACGCTTCGAGGCTCTGCGCCATCTGGTTGATCGCGTCGCCCAGGGCGCCGAGCTCGTTCCGCGCGTTCACCTGGATGCGCGTCTCGAGCCGCCCGCGCGCGATCTCGCCGACGCCCCGGAGGAGCTCGTCGACCGGGCGCGTCACCCAGCGGGAGACGGCGTTCGACGCCGCGACCGTGGCGCCGAGCCCGACCAGGAAGATGCCGAGCGTCACGTACCAGAGGAGATGCGCCTCCGCGATCAGCCCCGCCGCGCTCAGCTCCACGACGACGAGGCCGACCGACTCGCCCGACTCGGCGCGGATCGGCGCCACCGCCTCCACGCGCGCGCGGTCGGGCCGCCTCAGGTCGAGGATCTCGCACGCGGTGTTGCTCATGGCCGCGTGGATGAGGTCCTCGGGGAGGCTCTCGGGTGGAGGCGACCCGATCGGCATGCGGCCTCCGCGGAGCGACTCCTCGTCGCGGAACGGCGCGGCGCCGCCCATGTCGAGCACGACCCCCCACGACCCGAGCCGGCCGACCGGCGCGAGCGTGAAGAGGTGGTAGATCGAGGGGTTCGCGCGGCGGAGCGCGCCGAGATCCTCGACCATCGTCCGGAACGCGGGCGCGTTCATGTCCGCCGGGGTGCGGATCTGGCTGTGGTCCTGGGCGTTGATGAGCGCCGCGGCGGTTTCGGCGGCGGTCGTGGCGGTCATGGAGAGCTGGCGGCGGAGGGCGGCCTGCCCGTTCTGGTAGAGCAGGATCGTGGCGAGCACGAGGAAGCCGCTCCCCACGGCGAGAAACAGGATCTGGAGCTCCCCCTTGAGGGTGCGGGGGCGTTGGAGCAACGACATGGGCGCGCCGGTGCCCTTCGGGGGTTACGACCGACGCCGGACCCTCGTCCCCTCCTTGGAGTCCTCCAGGACGTAGCCCAGGGCGGCGATCTCGTCTCGCAATTGATCGGCACGCCCCCACTGCATCTGCATCCGCGCGTCAAGCCGCTGCCGGACAAGATCTTGCACCGTATCGGGGACGGCCTCCTCGGCGGGCGCCTCGCCCCAGAAGAGGCCGATCGTCTCGCCCAGCTCGCGGAGGTGGCGTCCCGCCGCGGGAAGGGCCGCCCGCTCGAGCGGCTCCGCGTCGGCCTGGTCGGCCACGCGGTTGATCGCCTTGGCGATCTCGAAGAGATGCCCCTGCGCGCGCGCGGTGTTGAAGTCGTCGTCCATCGCCTCGGTGAACTGGCGGCGGAGCTCGGACACCTCCTGGAGCAGGCGAGACCGGTCGAGGTCCTTCGCGAGCCCGTCGTCGCGCGGCGCCGAGCGCTCGGCGCGCGCGAGCGCCTCGCGCAGGCGCGCGTAGGCGACCCCCGCTTCCTCGAGCCGCTCCTCGTTCCACTCGATCGGGCTCCGGTACTGCGTCGACTGGAGGTAGAAGCGCACCACCTCCGGCTCGACCCGCGCGACCACGTCCTCGATCGAGAAGAAGTGCTTCGTCGACTTGGACATCTTCGCGCCTTCGAGGTTCACGAGCCCGTTCTCGATCCAGTAGCGCGCGAACGTGTGTCCGGTCGCCGCCTCCGACTGCGCCATCTCGTTCTCGTGGTGCGGGAAGACGAGATCCTGGCCGCCGCCGTGGAAGTCGAACTCCTGGCCGAGGTACTTCATCGCCATCGCCGAGCACTCGATGTGCCATCCCGGCCGTCCCGGCCCCCACGGGCTCTCCCACGACGGCTCGCCCGGCTTCGCCGCCTTCCAGAGCGTGAAGTCGAGCGGGTCGCGCTTCGCCTCCCCCACCTCGATCCGCACGCCGCTCCGGAGCTCGTCCACGTTCCGGCCCGAGAGCTCGCCGTAGGACGGATAGCTGCGGACGTCGAAGTAGACGTCGCCGTTCGACGCGTAGGCGTAGCCCTTCTCGATCAGCCGCTGGATGAGCGCGACGATCTCCGGGATGTGGCGCGTCGCGCGCGGGTAGTGCGTCGCCGCCTTCAGATTCAGCATCTCGGAGTAGTGGAGGAACGCCTGGATGTTCCGCTCGGCGACCTCCTCGTGCGGGATACCCTCCTCGTTCGCGCGCACGATGATCCGGTCGTCGATGTCGGTGAAGTTGGTCACGTAGGTGACGACGAACCCCTTGAACTCGAGATAGCGGCGGATCGCGTCGGTGGCGACGGCGTAGCGCATGTGCCCGACGTGCGGCTTGTCCTGCACGGTCATACCGCAGACGTACATCCCGGCGCGCCCCGGCACCACCGGCTCGAACCGTACCTTCGTCCGCCGGCGCGTGTCGTAGACGCGGATGTCGGCCCCGCCGGTCACGGCGCGTTCCGCGCGACCGGCTCGGCGGCCGTGGCGTGGATCGCGACCCCCTCGGCGCGAAGCCGCGAGACCGCGCCGAAGCGGATCGCGCGCGCCACGGCGAGGCGGTGCTCGGGGAGCGTGCGCGCCTGGAGCATCATCGTGTACTGCCCGATCGCGACGTCGTCCATGCCGAGCACGCGCGGCTTGTCGCGAAGGAGCGGCTTCAGCTTCGGATCCTCGGCGATCTCGGCGAGGAAGCGCTCGAGGATCGCGGCCACGTTCGTAGGATCCTCGGTCAGGCTGATCGGGATGCGCACCACCGGGCTCGACCACGACTTCGTGAGGTTCGACACGACCTTGATCTCTCCGTTCGGGACGAAATGGAGCGCCCCCTCGCCGTCCCGCACCTCGGTGTGGTGGAGCGTGAGCGCCTCGACGGTCCCCGAGACGCCGGCCAGCTGCACCACGTCCCCGACGACGTACTGATTGTCGTAGATGATGAAGAAGCCGACGATCCAGTCGCGCACGAGCGACTGCGCGCCGAGCCCGGCGGCGACCCCGAAGCCGCCCGCCGCGGCGAGGGCCGGCGTGATGTCGAGGCCCAGCTCGCGCACCGCCATCATGGCCGCCACGACGAGGACCACGATGCGCGCGATGCCGCGCACGACCCCGCCCAGCGTGCGCGCCCGCTTCTCGCGCGAGACCTCGTCGCCGCGTCCCGCCGCGCGGATCGCGCGCTCGAGGCGCGCGACCAGGAGACCGGCGACGCGGATCAGGATGAGCGCGCCGAGCGCGATCAGCCCGATCTTGATCGCGAGCGTCACGAAGCTGAAGGCTTCGGCGGCGTCCGCCCGAAGCGGGAGCGGCTTCACGCCGGAGCGCGCGCCCCGCGCCGCGCGGGCGCCGATTCGAGGATGGCGCGGACGAGATCGCGATAGGAGAGCCCCGAGGCCCCCGCGGCCTTCGGGACCAGGCTCGTCTCGGTCATGCCGGGGACCGTGTTCACCTCGAGGCAGTAGGGGGTGCCGTCCGCGGCGAGGCGGAAGTCGACGCGCGCGATCCCGGAGCATCGGAGCGCCCGGTACGAGGCGCGCGCGAGCGCGAGGAGGCGTTCGGTCAGGTCGGGCGAGACCCGCGCCGGCACCTCGTAGCGGCTCGCCCCCGCGGTGTACTTGTGCTGGTAGTCGTACCAGCCCCCCTCGGGAACGATCTCGACCACGGGGAAGGCGCGGTCGTCGAGCACCGCCACGGTCACCTCGCGCCCCTCGATGAACGACTCGACCAGGATCAGGCGGCCGTAGCGGCGCGCCTCCGCGATCCCCGCCGCGAGCTCGTCGGCGTCCTGCGCCACCGAGATCCCGACGCTCGAGCCCTGGTCGTTGGGCTTCACGATGACCGGGAATCCGCCGAGGCCCCGGATCTCGGCCTCGCCGATCGGCGGCTTCCACGGCGCCGCCGGATCGGCCGGCGCCTCGAGCTCGATCCAGTCGGGGGTCGGGATGTCCAAATCGCGGAAGATCCGCTTCGAGAGCGACTTGTCCATCGAGACCGCGGAGGCGAGGACGCCGGAGCCGGTGTAGGGGATGCGCGCGAGATCGAGCACCGCCTGCAGCACGCCGTTCTCGCCGTCGCCGCCGTGGAGGGCGATGAAGGCGAGATCGGCGCTGCGCGGGATCGACTTCACGTAGACATTGAGATTTCCGGCCCCCGCCCCGGGAACGGGCAGCGTCGCGTCCTCTTCACGTGTCTCCTCGTCGAGCGGCGCGCGCCCGGAGCCGAGCGCCAGCGCGGCATCCGGATCCGGAAGTACGCGGCCGGTGCCGGTGTCGAGCAGCGTGACGTCGTGCCCCAGCTCGATCAGGGCGCGGCCGATCCCTGCTCCGGTGCGGAGGGAGACTTCGCGCTCGGGGGTGTTTCCGCCTAAGAGGACTACGACTTTCATGATGGCCTCGTCATCGCTTCGTCGGATGTTCCACATCCTCCGTTCACGGATGCTTCGCATCCTCCGGCTCCACTTCAACGAGCGCTACTGCCAGGGCTGCGATCCCCTCGCCGCGTCCGAGCGGGCCGAGCCCTTCGTTCGTCGTCGCCTTCACCGAGACGCGCTCCGCGCCGAGCCCGAGCGCGCGTCCCAGGTTCTCGCGCATGGCGGGCACGTGCGGCGCCAGCTTCGGCGCCTCGGCGATCACCGTCGCGTCGACGTTCACGACGCGGCCCCCGCGCTCCCGCGCGAGATCGCGGATCCGCTCGAGCAGCTCGAGCGAGGAGACCCCGCGCCACCGGGAGTCGGTATCGGGAAAATGGCTGCCGAGATCGCCCAGCCCGAGCGCGCCCAAGATGGCGTCGCCGATCGCGTGCGCGAGCGCGTCGCCGTCCGAGTGGGCCCGAAGCCCTTTCTCGTGGGCGAGCGCCACGCCGCCGAGCACCAGCGGCACGCCGCGCTCCAGGCGGTGGACGTCGTAGCCGTTTCCGATCCGAAGCTCCCGGTCCACGTCAGATCTCCCCGCTCGCGACGGCGCGAACGAGCGCTCGCGCCACGATCAGGTCGGCCGGCTCCGTGATCTTGAGATTGGACGGCTCGCCCGCGACCACGGCGACCGGAAGCCCCAGCGCCTCGACGAGCGCTGCGTCGTCGGTGGCTTCGGGGAGGGTCCGATCCTGGGCGTGGGCGCGCGCGAGTATAGCACGCGAAAAAATCTGCGGCGTCTGAGCGGCCTGGAGCCGCTCCCGCGGGATCGAGCGGAGAACGCGCGACCCCTCCACCTCCTTCACCGTGTCGCGGATCGGGACGGCGGGGATCGCTGCGCCGTGGGCCCGCGCCGCGTCGAGCACGCGCGCGACGAGAGCCGGCGTCACGAGCGGGCGCGCCACGTCGTGCACGGCGACGTAGGCGGCGCCTTCCCCGATCGCCTCGAGCCCCATGCGCACGGAGTCC
>JBLMWD010000072.1:0-20234 GCA_050257045.1 Bacteroidota bacterium
ACCCGGATGCCGCGGGCGGCGGGGGAGTCCCGCCCGCGGGCGGCGCGTCGCCGGCCCGCGCGCTTCCGGCGCCGGCCGAAGACGCCGTGAACAAGGCTACCGTGAGGGCGGCGAGCGCGCGCCAGGTCGATACGGCGTTCATGATCGGACTCCTCCCAGGGGAGCGGCGGGCGTGCGTCACGGAGCCTGGTCCGGCACCGATTGGTTCACGCCCAGGGCGATGGCGATGTCGGTCAATTCGTCGAACGTGGGCTTGTGCGTCGCGTCGATCTTCGCCGACGCGCGCACCGCGTCCTTGTAGCCGTCCCAGTACATGTCGACCCAGGCCTGCGGCAGCTTGTTCTCGAAGATCGAGGCGTAGTCGGCCTTCGTCTTCGACTGGTAGCTCGTGAAGAAGTCGGCGTACGCGAGCGGGATCAGGTAGGGCTTCGGCCCCGCCTCGTTCACGTTCTGCACCGCGGAGAGCGGCCGCCCGTCGAGCCCCATCGTGCAGAGGGTCTCGTAGAGCTTCGCGATCGGGCTGTCGGGCTGGCGGAAGAGGAACGCGTCGTTCGTCTTCAGCGCCTTGAGGAATTTCCCGAGGCCCAGGTGCCAGGCGTACTCGGAGAACGTCATCGCGATGATGTACTCGTTGTGCACGATGAAGCGCGGCGCGATGTCGCGGATTCCGAAGTAGGCGTAGCTCGGATAGGGATTGGGGCTCGCCACCAGCTCGTGAGCGCCGGCGGTCTTGAGCTGGTTGTAGAGCCAGATGTCCTGGGACGGGAAGTTCCAGACGCTGGTGCAGGGGTGGGTGTTGAAGTAGACGCTCTGCGGCGTCGCGACCTTCTCGACCATGACCGCGTCGTCGTTCGCGAACCAGTCGAACATCTTCTTGCGGGTATCGCTGTCGATGAAGAGAGCCATCGTGTTGGCGATCCCCTCGCCGTAGGAGGCGCGGGTGTTCGGGACCGCCTCGACGGTGTAATGCTTGCCGTCGGCGCCGTAGTTGTACCACTTGCTGCTCAGCCAGAAGCGGACGTCCTGCCGGTCCGAGCGGTCCTGCGTGTGGACCAGCTCGTGGATGAACGTCGCGAGCGGATTCCCGCCGGAGCCGCTGGTGAACACGGTCTGTCCGAGGGTCATGTGCCCGGCCCACTCGTCCTTCCGGTCCGGCGCCTTCTCGTTGCTCGTCTTGGCGCACTGCGCCCGGAAGTCGTCGAGAGTCGCCTGGTTCTGCGCGCACGGCCACGCATGCCCGCTTCCATCGTCGCACGCGTCCCACCGCGTCATGGCCGCCTGGGTGAGCGGCGCGTCGACGTCGTTCACGAGCGTGAGCATCACGGGCTTGTCGAGCACCCGCACGATCCAGGAGGCGAGCATCTGGAGATAATCGTCGCCCCCCTTGCCGGGCTGCTGGAGCAGGGCCCGGACCAGCCGCTTGAGGCCGGGCACCTTCGTGCTCGTCCAGAACGGGCCGGTCTCGGTCCCGTTCGCGACGTCGGTGTTGTTCAGGATCAGCGGGAACTGGGTGACGTTGTTCGGCGCGTCGACGTACACGAACATCAGCTTCTGGCGCAGGTAGGCGCGCTCGGTGTCGCCGGCGGCGGCGCTTCGGGGCGCCGCCGCCGCGACCATCAGGAGCGCCGCCGCGAGGAAGAAGGGACGGAAGGAAGCCGGGACCGCTCGGGTCATGGAGATCGCTCCTTGTCGGTCAGTGCGACGCGGTCGACGAGTTGACCCCGAGCGCGATCGCGATGCTCGTCAGGTCATCGAACTTCGGCGTGTGCGACGCGTCGATCGGCACCGCGCCGCGCACCGCGTCCTTGTAGCCGTCCCAGTAGAGATCCACCCACTCCGACCGGAGCATCCCCTCGAAGATCGCGGCGTAGTCGGCCTTGGTCTTCGACGTGTAGCCGGTGAAGTAGTCGGCGTAGGCGAGCGGGATCAGGTAGGGCTTGGGCCCCGCCTCGTTCACGCCCGTGACGCTCGAGAGCGGCCGCCCCTCGAGACCCGCGAAGCAGAGCGTGTTGTAGAGCTGCGCGACCGGGCTCGTGGAGACGCGGTAGAGCGTCGCGTCGTTCGCCTTGAGCGCCGCCATGAACTTCGGGAGCCCCATGTGGCGCGCGTACTCGGAGAAGGTGAGCGAGAGGATGTACTCGTTGTGCACGATGAATCGGGGCGGGATGTCCCGGATCTTGAAGTAGGCGTACCCCGGACCCGCGGGCGATCCGCCGCTCGGCGTGATCTCGTGGGCGCCCGCCTTCTTGAGCTGCTGGTAGAGCCAGATGTCGTCCGAGGGATAGGAGGTCGAGAGGTCGCACGGGAGCACCGCGTCCGGCCCCGTTCCCGGGGGCACGAGCGCCTTCTCCACGTAGACCACGTCGTTGTTCGCGAACCAGTCGAACATCTCCTTCCGGCGCTTCTCGTTCACGATGAGCCGGAGGGTGTTCGCGATCCCTTCCTGATACGTGGCGGCGAGGTTCGGAACCGCCTCGACGCCGTAGTGGGACCCGTCCGCGCCGTAGTTGTACGAGCGCCCGGTCAGCCAGAACATGTGCGGCCGTCCGTCGGAGCGGTCCTGGGTGTGCACCAGCTCATGGATGAAGGTGCTCGTGGCCCAGCCCGGGTCGCCGGTGAAGACCGCCTCGCCGAGCGCCATCTGCCCGGCCCAGATCGCGTCACGCCGCCCCGGGACCGCCTTGCCGGTCTTCTTCGCGCAGTCCGCGCGTCGGTCGTCGTCGTTGGAGAAGTTGAACGCGCAGGGCCACGCCTTGCCGTGGCCGTTGTTGCAGGCGTCCCAGTGGTTGAACGCCGACGTGTTGAGGGTGCCCGAGTCGTTCAGGAGCATGATGATCACCGGCTTGTCGAGCACGTGGACGATCTGCGAGGCGACGTACTGGAGGTTTCCGTCGCCGCCCTTGCCCGGCGGCTTGATGAGGGCGCGGACCGTGGCCTGGAGGCCCGGGAGGTGCGCCGTCCAGAAGGCCCCCGACTCCGTCCCGGTCGCGATGGCCGAGTTGTCGAGGATGTCCGACCCCTTGGTGATGTCGTTCGGCTGTTCGACGTAGCGGAAGGAGAGCTTCCGCTGGAGATATTCCTGGTCGGTCTCGGCCGCGGCCGGGCCGGCGATCGTGAACAGGGCCGCCGCCGCGGCGCAGGCCCACATGAGGTGCTTCGTCGCGCGCGCGCTCATCCGGCCGGCACCTCGTCGACGAAGAGGATCGCGTCGCTCGCGCTCTTCCGCCCCGAGGAGACCGTCTTGTTCCCCTTCAGGCGCCAGTCGATCTGGTAGTCGTAGTTGAGCTTGTCCTTGGGCAGGATGAAGTCGATATGGTCGGAGAGCTGCCCCTTCGTCGCGTTGAGCGTCACCTGCTTCACCTGCTCGGCGTCGCCCAGGTTGTAGAAGATCTTCACGGTGATCGAGCGGACCCCCGCCTGCGTGATCGCGTCGGGATCGGCCTGGAGGTCGACGCTCCGCTTCTGGAAGGGAGGCGCCAGGTCGATCGCCCCGGCGTTCGCCTTCGTCCACGGCGTCTGCACTTCCTTCCCGCCGAAGAAGCTCCAGGTGGTCTGATACTCGTAGTTCATCCACTGGCGGCGGTCGGTGTCGTTGTTCCAACCGTAGAGGAGCTTGAAGGCGTTCCCCTCGGAGTTGAAGTTCTTGCGGTCGATCCGCACCTCGTCCTGGGTCGGGTCGCCGGCCTGGTGCGTCTTCTTCATCTGCACGGTCGCGAAGTTGATGTAGTCGCCGAAGTCCTTCGCGTCCATCCCGTCGACCATCACCACCAGCTCGCGCTGCTTGTAGAGCGGATCGTCGAGGTTCACCTGGCGGAAGTTGTCGCCGTCCTTCATGAGATTCCGCAGATCGCCGATGTTCTCGTCGAACCGCAGCGTCAGGTTGTCGCTCGTGTACTTGTTCAGGTCGATGTGGAACGTCCCCTTCTGGTGCACCGACTTCATCTCGAAGGAGGCGAGGATCGCGAACCCGGGGACGTCCTCTTCCTTGCGCTCGGCGACCGGCGTGCGCTTGTTGCCCGGCGCGTCGGTGGGCCTGGCGTCGTCGGCGTACGTGCGGTCGAGGTTCGGCGTGCGCGGGCGGTATCCGCGCGGCCGGTCGGTGTCGGTGGAATCGTGCGCCGCGTTCGCGTTGGCGTTCGCGCCGGCGTTTCCGCCGGCGACCGCGGCCTGCGCCGCCGTGCGGTTGTCGCGACTGGCCGCGGCCGCCGCGTCCGCGGCAGCGTCCTTCCGGTTCTCCTCGCGGATCTGGCGGTTCTCGGCGCGGATCTTGTCGTTCTCGGCTTCCGCCTCCTTGCGATTCGCCGCGAGGTACGACGTCGCCTTGTCGAGCATGCTCGGCTGGCCGCCCGTCCCGGCGAGGCTCGCCAGGTCCGGCGAGCCGGTCCCGTTCATCGGCGAGAACATGATCTCGGCGATCTTGTTGTAGGCCGTCGTGATCAGCTGGTCGAGCTTCTCGTCGTCGCCCACCTGCGTCAGCTTGATCGCGCCGTCCCGGCGGAGGTCGTCGAAGGCGCCCTTGATCTCGGCCGCGATGTACTTGGTCGCGATGCCGGCCGCGAACGCCTTGTGCTCATAGATCTGGTCGAAGTTCGCGTCGATCACCGCCCGGTGCGGCGAGCGGTAGCCGCTCATGTCCATCTCGAACGTGAAGCTGATGTCGGGCGTCGGCGTCTGGAACGACTCCCAGAGGATCTTCGCCCCGAGCTTCGTGAGCTGCATCGAGACGGCGGCCTTCTCGCCGTCCAGGAGCGGGGCGTTCCCCAGACCCACCACCTGCTTCGTCAGGTTGCCGTTCGTGTCCTTGAACGAGGAGACGAGCCCGAACTTGCCCGACTTGTAGACCACCGGACCCACGAGCTTTGCTCCCGGCACCGTCCGCTGCAGCGCCCGCTGCGCGTCCGCCACCATCTCGGGCGGGACGCTCAGCGCCACGACAGCGTGCACGATCCCGCCCCCCTCGCCCTCGCGCGCCTCGGCCTCCGTCGCGCCGGAACGCACGTTCTCCACGTACCGCAAGAACGAGAACTGCGGCTTCCCGTTCGCGTCCGTGGCGAGGTGCGGCTTGTCGTTCACGTAGTAGTACGAGAGCGGATCGTTCAGGTCCGGGAAGCAGACGAGGTCCGCCGCCCGCACCGGCTTGTCGATCAGGATCTGCTGCGCCCGGGCCGGCGCGGCCGCGAACACGGCGGCCGCGGCCACGCCGAGCGCGGCGAAAAGCGCACGTCGGATGTGAGACGTCATCATTTCCCTCCCAGGAGCGCGGTGAACTTCTCGAGCACCTTGTCCTTGGCGCTCGTGGTCGCGTCGAGGGCCGCCGTCTTGGCCACGGCCTTCAGATCCGGCGACTCCAGCATTTCCTTGGGAACTGCGGCGTAGATGTAGTCGTCGGCGATCTTCGCGTTCCACGGCGTGGCGAGCTTCCCTTCGGTCTTGTGGTCCACGACGAGGCGGTAGGCGTAGCCCTTCGCGTCGGCGTCGAGAAAGATCTTCCGCGACACGAGCGGCTCACCCTTGGCGGGGGAGAGGCTGATGTTCTCCTCCATCTCCTGTCCGAACTTCTGGTAGTGGATCTGCGCCGTGACCCGCGTCACGTCGCTCGCCTTCATCGCCTCGAGGTCCCCCTCGACCTCGATCGTGCGCGGCACGATCGGCGCGGCCAGCGTCACCCCCTCCCACGAGCCCTTCTGCCAGTCGGGGTTGGGGGGCCAGACCTTCCCGCCCCGGAAGCTCCACTGCGTCTGGTACTCGTAGACGTCGGGGCTCTTGTCCTCGGCGCGCGCGTAGGTGACCGTCGCGTTGATGCCGTGGTCCTTGAGGTACTTGGAGTCGATCGTGACGTGGTCCTCGAACGGATTCCCCGAGCTCCGGACCTTCCGCACGTTCACCGTGACGTAGTTCGCCTCCTGCTCGAACATGTCCTTCGCGTCGAGGTCGAGGATGAAGTTGATGTCCCGGTGGTCGAAGAACGGATCGTTCAGGTTCACGGCCGCGACGCACTTCGGGTTGTCGCGCACGCCGTCGTACCAGCTCGCCAGGTTCCCGACGAGCTGATAGGGCCGCTTGATCGCCATCCGGTAGTTCAAGCTGATCCGCTTGGATTTCTGCTCGAACGCCTGCGTGAACGCCTGTTTCTTGAAGACGTACTTGTCGCCGTACTTGATGTCCGGCGAGTTGTCCTTCTCCTTGTCCGAGGCCGGGGCGGGCTGCGACGGCGGCGCCGGCTCGGTCATCGCGTTGAGGAAGTACTGGAAGAAGGCCTCGCGCACCTTGGCCACGCGCTCGTCGGAGACCAGCTCGTCGAACTTGATGTCCACGACCTGCGACTCGACGAGGAAGTCGTACTGCTTGTGCATCTCGTCGTAGGAATAGGAGTACTCCGGCTTGTACGAATCCCAGTCGAAGAAGAGGAAGCTGCCGCCCGAGTGGCTCGTGCTCGTCTGCTTGCGCGAGTAGGCCGCGCCGAGCGAGTCGCGGTGCGTCTGGAGCTTCGACCAGTTGAACGTGATCGTTCCGCGCGCGGCCGGGGTGAGCGTGGTGTAGTCGAAGTTCAGCGCGATCGAGACGTCGGTGATCGAGCGCGACTTCTCGAACGTGGCGCCGAGGAGCTGCGCCCCCTCCGCGCTCAGGCGGGCGGCGGCCGCGCACTTCCCGCCCGGGATGAGCGGCGCCTTGCCCGAGCTCACGAGCTTGGCCGACATCTTGTCGTCCGAGAGCGTCCCCGAGATGATCTGGAACGACCCTCCGTCGCCGGTCTCGGCCTCGAGCGGGACCGCGCCCATCAGCATCGCCTTCGGGTTCTTCTGCTTGATCGCCTCCTTGAGCTCGGCTTCCTGGTCGACCGTGAGGCCCCACTCCATGAGGAAGTGCATGAGCCCGCCGTTCACGCCGCCCTGGTCGGCGCGCTTCTCGGTCGTGAACTTGAGGAAGAGGAACTCCGGCGTCCCGTCCGGACGCTGCGACAGGTGGAGGTTCGTCGGCATGTAGTAGTAGTTCGCCGTCTTGATACCCGGCGTGGTGGTCGCCTCGCCGTAGAGGGTCACGTGCGTGTTGTCCTTCAGCACGACGTCGATCTTGTTCTCGTCGTCGAGAACCACCGCGCGTGCCGGAGCCGCCGCGAACGCGGCGGCGACGGCCGCGGCGAAAAGAAGCGGCGCGAAAATGCGGAACGACACACGCCGCGAGCCGGCGCGCCGGGGAACGGATGGAGCACGTTGCATGCGATCCTCCTCGTGGGACAGGGCTTTCCTACGGCTGTTTCGAACAGCATCACGCGGTCCCCTGGAGCGGTCCCGCGTTCTTGACTTCTCGCCTCGCAGGCCGGCTTCGCCGGCCCGCGCTCATGGCATCTCGTCGACGAAAATGAGGCCGCTCGTGTCGGTCCGCTTGTCCGTGACCTTCTTGTTGCCCGCGAGCTGCCAGGTGACCAGGTAGTCGTAATCGGGCTGCCCCAGCGGCAGCGTGACGTCGACCTGCTTCTCCTCGATCGCCTCCTCGGGGCGCACCACCATCTGCGGGCGGCGCCGCTCGCCGAAGAAGGGGTAGTCGAGCTGCACGATCACGGCGCGCACGCCCTTCGCCTTGAGCGACCCGGCGTCGCCCACGAGCTGCACGGTGCGGTGCTCGTAGGGCGCGAAGAGGTCGATCATCGGCGCGCTCGAGGTCTTCCAGTCGGTCTCGAAGGCGCCGCCCCCCTTGAAGCTCCAGCGGGTGCGGTACTGGTAGTCGAGCCAGGCGAGGCGGTCCTGGTCGCCGTTCCAGCCGTAGACCATCCGGAGGTCCTCGACCCCCTTCGTGACCGCGGCGCGGTCGAGGACGATCTCCCGGAGCGTCTGCTCGCCGTTCTGGTGGTCCTTCCGGAGCGTCACGGTGACCGTGTTCACGTACTTGTCGAAGTCGGGGATCAGGGAGGCGTCCACGCTCACGTGGACCTCCCGCTGCTGGAACGTGGGATCGCCCAGGTTCACCGCGCGGAAGTAGCGCGGATCCTTCCCGTAGCGGCGATAGATGTCTCCGATGTTGAACGCGACCAGGCTGTGCCGCTCCACGGTCGAGCGATGGTTGAAGGTGAGGTGGCTCTGACCCTCGGTCTTCAGCTCCATCAGCTGGTAGCCGACCGAGGCGCCGAAGCCGGTCGTCTTCCGCGCGCCGAAGGGCCCGTTCGGACCGGTCATCGCCGTGAGCGCCTGCATGAGGCCGCCGCTCTGGTCGGGCGGGACGCGCTCGGGCTCGACCGGCTTGAAGAGGAGGTCGAGGAGCTTCGCGTAGACGGTGTTCAGGAGCCCCTCGGTCGTCGCGTCCGAGCCGCTCGTCCGCAGCTTGATCGCGTTGTTCTTCCGGAGCTCGTCGAAGCCGGCTTCGACGTCGGCGCTCACCCAGTAGACGGTGCCGCCCGCCTTGAAGTGCTGGCTCTTCTTCACCTCGGACCAGTTGATCGTGAGGTCGGCGTCGTAGGCCTCGGAGAGCCCGTTGAACGTCATGTCGAACATCAGGGAGACGTCGGGCGTGTTCATCTGGAAGCTCTGCATGAGGAGCGAGGCGTGCTCGGGATCGAGATCGAACGAGAGGGCGAGGCGGTTCCCCTCGAGCACCGGGGCCCTGCCGGTCGCGATCACCGCGCGCTCCGTCGTCTCGCCGGCCGGCGCGTCGGGACCGGCCGAAGCCGTGGCCGCGGGCCTGATGATCGAGGAGACGAGCGTGTAGCGGCCGTCCGCGAAGACGACGGGGCCGCGGATCGTGAGCGAGTCCTGCTTGAACTTCTCGCGGAGCTCCTTCTGGGCCGCCGCGATCATCGCGTCGGGCGTGTCGAGCTGGACCAGGAAGTGGAGGATCCCGCCCCCCTTCGCCTCGGTGATCGTGGCCGCCTTGGCGCTGTCGGCGGCGGCGTTCACCACGTAGCGGATGAAGGAGAATTGCGGCTGCCCCTTGTCGTCGTCGGAGAGCCTCGCGCCGGCGGGGAGATAGACGTATCGAAGCGTGTCGTTGGCGAGGGGGAAGCACCAGAGGCCGGCCGCCCGGACGCCGCGGTCCATGAGCACCGCCTGCGCCGCCGCATGTCGCGGCGCGAGCACCGACAGGAGCGCCAGAACGGCCGCGGTGACGACGGCTCCCCTCACTGCCCGGCTCCCGTCGCGCCGGTGGCCGCGGTCGCTGCCGGCGGCTCCGGCGGCGTCAAATACAGATAATCCGAGTCGAGCAGCTCGAGCTTTCCTTCCTTCGCGCCGCTCTTCGAGTACCAGGTCACCTTGTAGGCGATCTGCGTGTTCTTGTCGTGGTAGAGCGCGAGCTTCGTGACGGGCGTCGTGTCGGCGGCGCGGAGCGTCACCTTCTTCATCAGGCGCGGCTTTCCGGCGAGCACCGTGGCGAACTCGACGGCCGCGGTCGCGATCCCCTTGTCGGTGAAGAGCGAGCGGTCGGCCTCGATCTCCACGACCCGCTTCTCGAACGGCGGCGTGAGCGAAATCGCCGCGTCGTTCCCCTTGGACCACTGGGACTCGCCCGCCGGCACCGACACGGTCGGTCCGCCGCGCAGGGCCCAGCGCACCTGGTACTCGTACTTGGTCCAGTCCTCGCCGTTCATCCCGAGGCGTGGGAAGGAGACGTTCTGCGTCGTCTTCCCGCCGTCCACGTCGGTGCGGTTGAAGGTGACCGCCTTGGTGAAGGCCGGCTTCCCGTCGTAGCTCTTCCGGAAGTTCACCGTCACGAAGTTGATCGCGTCGGAGAAGGAGTCGAGGTAGTCGCCGTCGATCTGGAAGTAGACCGGACGGAACTCGAAGTCGGGATCGGAGAGGTTCACGACGCGGAAGTAGCGGTCGTCCTTGCCCATCGCGTTGTAGATGCCGCCGAGGTTGCCCGCCGTGTCGAACGGCACCTTGATCGTCGACTTCTTGCTCAGGTTCAGGACGAACGTGTTCTGGCGGACGTCCTTCCGGTTCTTCAGGACGTACTGGTTGTCGGTGTAGTACTTCGTGTCCTCGGTGCCGCCGAAGACGCTGGAGAACCAGCCTCGCTCCTGGCGCCCCTGGATCTGGTTCGCCTCGACCGCCTTCTCGCGCTCGGGCTCCGCCGCCCAGCCGGTCTTGGAGTCGAACATCAGCTCGACCAGCTTGTCGGTCACGAGCTGGAGCACGCCCGCCATGTCGTCGGCCTTGATGCCGAGCCCCTGCGAGCGGTCGAGGACCTCGATCTTGAGCGAGCCGTCGTGCTGCATGTTGTCGACGGCGTTCCGGATCTGGGTCTTGGTGTAGTCCTGCTGGACGTTCTGCGTGGTGCTGAAGTGCGAGTAGACGGTGGAGACGTCCGCCGTGATCTTGGCGTTGTAGCCCTCGACGGCGGCCTCGTAGTAGCCGTGGATCGCGACCGAGACGTCGGAGGTCGGGCTCCCGAGCGAGTTCCAGAGGAGCGTCGCGCCCTCCTGGCGGAGGAGCGCCGCGACCACCGCCTTCGAGCCCGGCGTGAGCGGCGCGCGGCCCGACGTCACCACCGAGCGCGTGAAGCCGTTCTCGCCCTTGTCGGAGAGGACCGCCGAGACCACCTCGAACGATCCCATGCCTTCCTCGCCGTCCTTCACCGACTGCATGAGGGGCACGGGTCCCATCACCTTCGCCCCGGCCACCTTCGCCTGGAGGTGCCCCTCGACCTGCTTCACCATCGCGTCGGGGAGCGTGAACTCGACGAGCGCGTGGAAGAGGCCGCCGTTCGTCCCGCCCGCCTGGTCCACGTACTTCACGCAGAGGAACTCGAACGTCGAGTCCTCCTTCATCGCGAGCCGCGGGAACTGCGGGAGGTAGTAGTACTCGCTCGGGTCGTCGGCATCCTGCAACAGCTGCACGCCGTCGATCACGCGCGAGCCCTTGTCGTAGTTCACCAGCGCCGCGGCCGGACGGGGAGCGGCGGCCAGACAGAGCAGAACGGCGAGTGCGGCTCGCTTCATCGGTGGCACCTCGGGGTTAGTGGCCCAACACCGACCGGACGCCCTCCGTCTTCGGCGGGCTCGTGACGTCGAGGATGCGCGACCAGCTCGCGCTCTCGCGCCAGACGCCCGCGATCTCGGTGCCGTCGGTCTTCACTTCGTGGACGCGGTAGCGATAGGGGCGGTCGATCCGAACCGCCACGGGAAACCGGATGCCTGCGGAGTAGAGGTCGGGCTGGTCGCTGGTGAACGCGGTGGAGAGGTGGATCCGCTTGCCGGTGACGCTCTCGGCGTCGATCTCGATGTCCTTCTCGGCGAGGTCGGGGCGGATCGCGTTGTTGAAGTCGTAGCAGTAGACGTCGAGCGCGGCGTAGCCCGGAGGCGCCCGATCGTTCAGGTCGACGCGGCGCATCAGATCGGGGAAGCGCGCGGCGTCGAGGCCGATCTCGATCGCGCCGGCGCGCACGACGTGGAGATGAACCGAATCGGCGGCGGCGCTGTCCGGCGCCGATTTCGAGGCGAGCGTCTGTCGGAGCTGTGCGACCAGCGCCGACGTGCCGGTCAGCTCGCCGATCCCGGCGTCCGAGGCCAGCGCTGGTCCGATGAACACGTAGCCGAGGGTCAAATAGACCTGCCCCTTCTCGAGCGCCGCGCGGAAGGCCTGCGCCGTGAGCGAGTCGAGCCCCATCGTGTAGACCCGCTCCGCCCAGTAGCTCTCGCCCGAGGGTGTCTCCGCGTCGCCCGACTCGAAGCGCCCGGGCGGGAGCGCGGTGGTGTCGCTCCCGCCGATCGAGGCGTAGACGAGCGCGGTCTCGATCCGCCGGATCGGGAAGGGGCGGAGATCCACGCCGGGGCCCAGCGCGCGGGTCGCGGCGGCAAGCACTTCCGACGAGGGACGCGGGAGCCGGACCCGGAAGGTGACGAGGCTCTTGTGCGTGACGACGCCCTGGTCGCGGACCACGGCGGTTCCCGTGTAGCGCGTGTCGAGGAAGTGGAAGTCGGGCTTCCCGTCGTCGCCCGCCACGACCTCGAGCTCGGCGGGGGCGTAGTACCAGCGGCTCGGGAGGCGGTCGTCGCCGAAGACGGTGAGCGAGCCCGCCGTGCGCCGCGTCTTCCAGCTCGGCACGGCCAGGGCGGGCCGGGGGAGCCCCGCGGCGATCGCCACGTAGAGGGCCGCCGCGAGCAGGGCGGCGAAGCGTCCGTGCTTCATGTGCGTTTTCGACCCATCACTTCGTCGGCAATGCGCCCAGCGCGTCCTCCAGCTGGCGACGGCCGATCACCAGCCGCAGATCGTTGCACGAGAGCCACGTGCTCCCATCGCTGTGGCTGCCGTCCTGCTTCACGATGGAGAGCGAGTACTCGAAGAGCGGATCGCCGGGGACCGATTCGCCCGGCTGGCGATTGCCCAGATAGAGCGGCCCGACGGTGAAGTCCTTGCCGTCGGCGTTCAGGACCACCGTGCGCGTCTGGAGCTGGCCTCCCTGGGGATCGAAGTAGCGCGAGCGGACCTGCGCGTCGATCTCGAAGGCGCCCGCGTCCGCGAGCGGCGTGATCGTGTGGAGCGTGACGGTGGAGGGGCCGGCGCTCGTCGTCCCGCCCGTGATCGACTGGATCACGGCGTCGGCGCAGCTCCCGCACGAGCCGTCCACCGCGTACTCGAGCCAGATCCGCTTCGCCTGCGCGTCGATCCAGGTCGGCACCGATCCCGCGGCCCACTGCGCCCGGCCCGTGGGAGGCACCAGGGTGCCCGAGAGGTCCCACGAGTAGACGATCGGGTGGGACGAGGCGTCGAGCACGAGCGCGTTCAGGTACTTGAGCCGGATCGGATAGAGCGTCCGGTTCTTCCACGGCTCGGCGCGGTTCCACTTGAAGCCGCCGAACGTCACGAAGTCGGCGAGGCGGATCTGGACCGGCACGTCCACCGGCGCGAGCCTTCCGCCCGAGGGGTAGAGCGTCACCTTGCCGCTGATCCCCACCCCCTCGACCAGCGCCTGCTGGAGGTTCTCCTTCGTGACGGGATCGGTGAGCCAGGAGATGTCGATCTGGCCGAGGAAGTCGGAGAGGCCGGTCACCGCGATCTTGTCGCGCGGGATGTTGTAGCGGTGGAGGTCGTCGGCGATCGAGACCGCGATGCTGTCGATCGGGAGCGCGCGAAGCGCCGTGAACGTGAGGCCGTGCGTCTGGGCGTAGGCCTGCATGAGGTCGGAGGCGATCTGCCGGTCGCGGATTCCGAGCCCCGCGTCGAGCCGCGCGGCCATCGCCACGTCGCCCGACCCGCCGCCGTTCGCCGACGAGTAGATCATCTTCAGGTCGTAGCCCGAGTCCTCGCTCCAGCGGAGCGAATAAGAGTAGGGAAGGAAATAGAAGATCCCCGAGGCCGGGTTCTGATCCGGGTAGAACGCGGGGAAGACGCCGAGCACGTGGCTCGCGTCGAGGTCGATGTCCTCGGCGCGGAGGTCGCCCATCGGCTCGACCGGCGTGTCGCCGGGGCCCTTCGGGGAGTTCGGCGTGTTGCCCGCGTCGGGCACGCCGAACTTGAAGCGGCTGATCGCGACGGTCGAGGCCGGCATCAGCTTGATCGCCGGCGAGGCCTGCATCGTGGCGCCGGACGAGGCGGTGCGAATCGGCGGCGGGGTCGGCGAGGCGCCGGCGCCCGCGGCGGGAGTCGCGAGGATCGCGCGGGTCGCCATCATCGATCGGGCCGGGGTCGTGCCGCCCGAGGCGGGCTGCGAGGCCGCCTGCGGCGGCGCGGCCGTCGTCCGCGGGGTGAGCGTGAGCGAGCGCGCCGGCGTCATCACCGTCGAGACCCGCGTCGGCGTGAGGTGGATCACCTTGGGAGGAACCGGCGGCGTCCCCGGCGTGATGCCGAGCGACGCCGTCGTCCCGACCGGCTTCGGCGTAATCGTGACGAGCACGTTCTCCGCGCGCGTCCCGTTCTGCCAGGTTTTCGCGAGGTCGAACGCCTTCACGAAGCTCGCGGTGCTCTTGTCCGCCTTGGCCACGCAGACCTTGAGGTAGGAGGTCTTCACGAGCGTGTTGTCCGCGGCGTTGGGATCGAGCTCGAACGTCAGATCCGCCTCGCCGGGCGTGCTCTGGATCGCGACCGGCTCGGAGCCATGGATCTGCCTCTGCGTCTTCCGATCGGACGCGGTGATCTCACCCCAGATCTTCGCCCCCTGGAATCCGGTGTACGACACGGTCACCGTGATGTGCGTCGGATCGTCCTTCCGCACGACGGCCTGCGTCACGTCGCCGGTGAGCGTGCCCGCGAGGAGGCTCCCGATGACGGAGTCCATGCCGAACTTCACGCCGATCGCCGGCTTCAGCGTCTTGCCGGTCAGGTCGGCCGCGCGCGTCGTGGTGGGAAGGGAGGATGAGGAGAGGGCGCCGCACGAGAGCAGCGCGACGAGAAACGCGAGGCGATTCCGACGCATCGAGGCGTTCCCCAGCTACGGGTCGTCCCCGCCCGCTCGTGGCTCCATGCCACCGCGCGCGCGGAGATAGAAGAGACCTCGCCCTCGGACAGGTAGTGAGCCGAGGTGCTTGGGGCTCAGTCTCGATGTCGGGAATTAGGATTTTTTCTGCTGCACGCCCGGGAGAGCGGGCGACCATCAACAACCCCCGGCAGCATCCTCCCGCGGGGTGCGGAAGGTGTCAACAACTTTCCATAAGCGGTGGCTGTCGTTTCCGCTTTACATCTGTCGGGGGCCCTGGAAGGGTGACGACGTCCCTGTCGATTCCTTCTCAGGCGCAGTTCTGATGGATCGTCTTCAGCAACGCGTCGCTATCGGCCGGCTTCTGGAAGAAGGCGACCGCGCCGGCCTCGAGCGACCGCGCCTTGTTTACCGCCGGGTCGCGTGCGCTCAGCACGATGATCGGGATGCGGGCCGTGGGCGCGAGCAGCTTCAGGCGCTGGAGCACCTGGTATCCGTCCCCGCCCGGGAGTCCGAGGTCGAGGATGATCACGTCCGGTTTCTCACGCCGCGCCGCCGCCACCGCCTGGAGCCCGTCGCTCGCCCAGAGCGCGTCGTACCCCGCCGCGCTCAGCCGGATCTGCAGCGCCTTCAGGTGATCCTTGTCGTCCTCGACGATCAGCACCTTCTTCATCGGCTCGCTCATACGTGCCCTCCTCGTCTCATGGATCGGCGCCGGCCTGCCGTTCCTTAGCGCCCGGCGGACATTCCGTCATGCGAGCGCGCGACGTCAGCGCGACTGCGGCCACTGTTATGCACGGAATTTCAGGCACTTGCGCCGGCTCCACCTCTCGGGCCTGGGTGATGCTTGTCAATCACTCGGAGCGCATCCATTCCGAATGCGATCAGACGAGGGGGGATCTCATGAGCATTCGCCAGAGCATCATCGTAGCCGGCGTGGCCTGCCTGCTGGCTCTGCCCAGCTTGGCGTCCGCCGGCATCCGTGACGAACGGCCGAACCTCATCGGCGGCGAAATCCTGGGCCGCGGCGTCGCGGTCACCGCGAACTACGAGCGTTTCGTCACGAACCAGTTCGGGCTCGGCGCCGGCGTCATGGCGTTCGGCACCTCGGGCGGAGGCGTCTCGGTCATTCCGCTCTACCTCTCCTACGTTCCGCTGGACGCGCACAGCCCCTACGTCTCGGTCGGCGGCACCGTGGTCGCCGGAGGCGGAGACCTGAACGACTGGGAGAGCACCTGGCTCACGCACGTCACGGTGGGATACCAGTACACGTCGGCGGGAGGATTCTTCCTGCGGCCGTTCTTCACCTACCTGCGGCCGTCGCAGCGGGGCGGCGGAGACGAGTACATGATCTGGCCGGGAGTGACGGTCGGAGGGAGCTTCTAGCGCGGATCGCGCTCAGGCGCTCCGGGCCGACGAAGCGAGGAGCGGCACCGTAAACGTGAACCGGCTGCCTCGTCCGGGCTCGCTGTCGACACGGATTCGCCCGCCCATGAGGCCGACCAGCTCGCGGCAGATGTAGAGGCCCAGGCCGAGACCCTTGCGGCTCTCGCGCGAGCTCCCCTCCGCCTGGAACAGGTGCTCGAAGATGCGCACCTGATCCTGGGGGGTGATGCCGCAGCCGGTGTCCTCCACCCAGACCTCGAGGTTCTCCCCTTCGGGATCGGTCTGCGCGCCGACGGTGACTCTCCCTCCGGCGCGCGTGTACTTGATCGCGTTGTCGACGAGGTTCATGAGGATCTGGCGCACGCGCGCTGGATCGGCGAAGGCGAGGGGAGGCGGCTCGTAGGACGCGTGCGCGATGTCGACCATCTTGGCCGCGGCCGCCGGGTGGAACGCGGTCACGACCTCCTCGATCACCCCCTCCACCGCGAACGACTGCGGCATCACCATCAGCTTGCCCGCCTGCGCGCGCGTCACCTCCAGCAGGTCGTCGATCATGAGCCGAAGCTGGTAGGCGTTCCGCTGCGCGATCTCCACGCACTCGCGCTGCTCGGGGGTGAGCGGCGGCCCGACGAGCCCGCGCATCAGGATGTCCTGGAACTCCACGATCGAGGAGAGCGGGGAGCGGAGCTCGTGCGAGGCGTGCGAGATGAACTGGTCCTTCATCTCGAGCTGCTCGCGCGAGGCGCGCTCGCGCGCCTCCTCGGCCTGCTGGTGCAGCGTCACGTCCCAGTTGATCCCCGTGATGCGCATCGGGCGCCCTTCGCTGTCCTGCGTGACCGCGCCGCGCGCGCCGAGGGCGCGGACGTCGCCGGCGGGGAGGACGATCCGGTACGTCGTGTCGAACTCGGCGCCGTGGACCAGCGCGTTCTCGATCTCGTCCTGGACACGCGAGCGGTCGTCGGGGTGGATCCGCTCCACCATCTCGGGATAGCTCGGCTGCGACTCGGGTGAAAATCCCCACAGGCGTAAGCTCGTGGAATCGCACTCCATCCGGTTCTGCAGCACGTCGCGCTCCCAGACCCCGACCTGGCTAACGTCGAGCATCATCCGGAGACGCCGCTCGCTCTCGGTGCGGCCGCGCTCGGCGCGCGCGCGGGCGCGCTCCACGCGCGAGAGGACGCGTGCGCTGAACCAGAGCGCGACCACGAGCGCGGCCGTGGTCGCCACGTCCTGGAGCGCCACGCCGAACTCCCGGCTGTAGTAGCCGGCCATCTGCCCGCGGAGCCGGAGCCAGCCGAGCGCGAACGGCACGACCATGGCGATCGGGAGCATGATCCGGATCGAATCGCCGGCGAGCCCGGGGTCGAAGGCGAGCGCCGTGACCTCTCCCTCGGGGCGCGCG
The DNA here is from genome assembly GCA_050257045.1 of Bacteroidota bacterium. Taxonomy (GTDB): domain Bacteria; phylum Eisenbacteria; class RBG-16-71-46; order SZUA-252; family SZUA-252; genus DASQJL01. Next base: position 17,132 of record JBLMWD010000072.1, read on the forward strand.
GCGAAGAGCGCCCCGACCAGGACGAGAAGGGCGAACGCGGGGACGGTGGGGAGGTCGACGAAGATCGCGTTGGGCGCTTCCACGGGAGCGTTCATCGCGAAGCTCGAGATCGAGACCAGCCCCATCAGCGCGACCATGGTCGCGGCGAACTGCGAAGCCCAGGTGCCGCGGCGCCGCCCGAGATCGAGGCAGGCGATCGAGAGGGCGAGGAGGAGCAGGGCGCCCGATTCGAGGTCGAGCCCGTCGAACGATCCCGCGACGCCTGCCGCCGCGGCGGTCAGGACGCAGGTCCAGAGGAGGAGCTGGCGCCAGCGGGTCCGGCGCGACGTCGTGAGCCGGATGGCGAGCCCCGCGCCCGCGATCCCGAACGCGGCCATCGGATCGAGGCGCCTGATGTGGAGCTCGGGCGGGAGGAGCGCGAGGTTCTGCAGGGTCCAGACCAGTGCCGCGATCCCGGCGCATCCCGCGATGAGCGTGGATGCCGCTCGCGAGAACGTGCGGGCCGCGAGGCGCCGCGGGGGCGCGGGGGACCGTGTCGGAGATCGCACGAGACGGTTATCGGCAGGGGCGGGGCCGATCTGGAGCGGGTCTAACTCGCGGAGGCGCGCGCCTTTTCTGTCTCGAGTCGGGCGACTCCGGCCTTCGCCTCTTCGTTCTCGGCCATCCCCGGTTCGGCGAGCCGGTACTGGTAGGCCACGCGCCGGTAGAGCGCAAGCGCATCGTCCCGCCGACCGGCCCTTTCGTACTCCTTGGCCAGGAGCAGCATGGCGCGAGCCATCGCGATCAGATCGCCGCCGTAGGCCATCCGGGGAATCGTCTTCTTCAGCTCGCGCATCGCGCCGTCGTGGTCGCCCGTCGCGAGCAGGGCGCGCGCGAGGCCCCAGCGACGCGCGGGCGAGAGGAGGCCGGGGCCATCCTTCGCCCTCGTGCCCTGGAACAGGTCGACGGCGTCTTTAGCGCGTCCCTCGGCGAGTGCCACCAGCCCCGCGGCGTAATCCCCGTCACGCCGTTTCCGGGGATCCGGTTCCTGGATGAGCTCCGCCCGGAGGGCTTCGAGATCGGCGCGCGCCTCGCGAAGGTGGCCCGCCCGCACGCAGACGTCGATCACCTCCGCGTGACTGATCTGCGGAGTCCCGTCCGGATGCCGGGGCAGCGTTCGCGAGCTGAGGATGAGCGCCGCCGCTTCGTCCCGGCGGCCCAGCTCGAGGAGGGCCGTCGCGCGGAAGCTCAGGAGATTCGCGTACGGATCGAGCGATGCCGGTCCGAGCGCCCGCATGCCCCGATCCGAGAGCTGCTCCGCCTCATGGTAGCGCCCTTCGCCGAGAGCGAAATAGGCGTTCGCGATCATCGGGACCGCGGCTCCTACCGGGCCGGCCGCTCGCCGCGCGTCGGGGATGACGGCCCGCGCCGAGTCGAATTGTCCCGATGCCGTCAGGAGCACCGCGATCTGCCGGAGCGTACTGAAATTCGGCTCGGCCCGACTGTAGAGGCGCGCGTAGGCGAGCGCACTGTCGGGGTATCCAAGCCGCCCGAAGATCGTCATCTTCGATTGCAGCCAGAGGGGGTTGCTCGGATCCGCGCGATGGAACGCATCCACGTCGGCGAGGGCCGCCCGCAGGTCCTCGCGGAGGACGTCGATGTCGACGATGTGCACCAGCGCGACGCCGAATTGCGGATCGAGGCGGAGCGCGCGCCGGAGGGCGGCGTTCGCACCATCGTCGTCCTGCCCGCCATGGAAGAGCGCTTCTCCCAGCCCGTACCAGAACTCCTTGTCGTCCGGGTAGCGCTCCGTGAGCCGCCGGTAGCGGTCGGCGGCGTCGCTCCACCGCCGTTCGATCAGGGACTGGAGGCTGCGAAGGCCGTCGTGATCGCGTTCCGAAAGCCGCGACCCCAGCCGGAGGCCGGCCGCGACCTCACGCGACGCTTCGGGGAAGTCGGCGGTCCACCACGTCGCGACCGCGAGGCTGTACCAGGCCAGCGCGAACGTGGAGTCGGCCTCGACCGCGCTTCGCAGCGCGTCCCGGGCGCCGGTCCAGTCGTTCCGGTAGAGGAGGTCGAGCCCGTGCGCGTAGGCGCGGTACGCGACCGGGCTGCGCGTCGTCTGCGCGGCGACGTCCACCGGCTGCGGCCGGGCGCCGATGCCGGTCTTGGCGAGGTCGTCGCGAAGCGCAGTCGTGAGGGAGTCGATCGCGGCAAACATGGCCTGCTGGCCGCCGGGCACAGCCACGCGGCGGGAGGTCAGCACGGCGCCGTCGGCCACGTTCGCCACCTCGGCGCCGATCACCACGCTCGGCTGCATCTGAAAGACGTAGCCGGTCACGACATACGTCGCGCCCGCCCGTTTGCCGACGAGGAGCGCGTCGGCGCCGGAGACCGCCTGGTCTCCCTTGCCCATCTGCTTCAGCACGTCGTGCACGCGCTGGGCGCCCACGACGGGGATCACCTGCGATTGCCCGAGTCCCACGGTGAGGAGGCTCGCGGCCATGACCGCTTCGCGGTGCGGGTCCGATGGATCCTGCACGTTCTGGAAGGAGACGACGGCGATCGAGCGCTGCGCGGCGATGGCTACACTGCCATCGTGCGGACGGAGACCGCCGAGGATGTAGGCCATGGCGGCCAGGAGTAGAAGGGCCGGGATCACGAGGAGGAGTCGACGGCGGAGCGGACGTGGCGCGGGGGACGCGGGCGGCGTCGCTCCCGTCGGGACCGCTCCGGCCGTGGTCGCCTGGGACGCGTCCGCCTGCACCTGCGACTGCAGTGCGCGCAGGTCGGTCGCGAGATCGTCCGCGGTCTGGTACCGCGCCGCGGGATCCTTGCGCAGGAGCTTCATCACGATCCGCTCGAGCTCGAGCGGGATCCCGCTCCGGAGCGCCGTCGGCGGCTCGGGGTCTTCGGAACGCACCGCGTGGAAGGTGGCCTCCAGGGTCGGCCGCGCGAAGGGGCGAACGCCCGTGAGGGATTCGTAGAGCAGGACCCCGAGCGAGAAGAGATCGCTGCGGGCGTCGAGCGCGGCTCCGCGCGTCTGCTCGGGGCTCATGTGGTCGGCCGTCCCCGCCGAGACGCCCTCGGCCGTGAGCCGCGTCTCGTCCTCTTGGAGCGCGAG
>JBLMWD010000073.1:0-21387 GCA_050257045.1 Bacteroidota bacterium
GCTCCACCACCGGAGTCAGCCCGAACTCCTCCTGCATCAGGTCCCCTTTGTTCGCGAGCGCCCACGCGTCCAGCGTCACGTCGCCGCGGGCGCGCACCTTGAGGCGCAGCTTGGAATCGCCCGCCTTCGCCTTCACCGCGAGCACCTGCTGCTTGTGGTCGTGGTCGAGCGCATCGGCCACGCGCAGGAGCGCGGCGAGGGAGCGAACGCGGTCGCGCGCCTTCTCGTCCAGCTCGGCGTAGCACTCGTGAGCCGTGTCGGGGAGCGCCTTCCGGTGGTAGCGCGCCACGTTCCCGACGATGTGCAGCTCCTCCTCCGAGAGGCCGAGGATCGGCGACTCGGTGATGATGTAGAAGGCGTGGCGGTGGTGGCCGGGCGCCCCGATGAAATTCCCCACCTCGTGCAGCAACGCCGCCAGCTCGAGGAGCAGCCGGTCGCGCTTCGAGAGCTCGTGCACCGCCTTCAGCTGGTCGAAGAGGGAGAGCGCGATCTCGCTCACGTGCTCGGCGTGCTTCGGGTCGGCCTCGTACTTCCGGAGGAGCGCCATCGCCGCGTTCCGGGTCTGGCTCACCTCGAGCTGCTTCATCCCCTCCGCGCCCGCGGTACGCGCCACGTCGATCACGACGCCGTCGACGAGCCCGGTGAACGGGACCCATATCTCGCTCGCCCGAACGCGCGAGGCGACGTACTCGAAGATGGCCCCCGCGGGAACGATGACGTCGGCGCGGTCGGGGCGAAGGTCGTACGTCTTCACCCGGTCGTCGGGATCCATCTTCGCGAGCTTGTGGAGGGACTGCCGGAGGCGCTTCAGCGTGAGCCGCGCGGGCGGCCGTTCTCCGTTCTTGGGCCCCTTGCCGCCCTTTCCCTTCCCGCCGTTCTTCCCGTTCCGCGACGCGGCGCCGGCGTTCAGCGTCGCGATCGACTCGATGTTCCCGCCCGTCCCGACCAGGCGCGCGAGCCGCCGCCGCTTGAAATAGTCGAGGACCGGGAAGCGCGAGGACTCGAGGATGGCGTGGATCAGGGGGAGCGACTTCTCGCGCGTGGCGTGGCCCGTCCGCTGGAGGAGGCGCACCGTGCCGACGTCGTGCGACTCCACGGCCAGGATCTCCCCGTGCCCCACCAGCGCGATCTCGCTCGAACCGCCCCCCACGTCGAGGATCATCGAGACCCCCCGGTCGAGGGAGAGCTTGCTCCGGACCCCCAGGGCGACGAGGCGCGCCTCTTCGGTCCCCTGGATCAGCTCCAGGTCGATCCCGGTCTCGGAATGGACCCGCTCCCGGAACGCGGCCCGGTTCTTCGCCTCCCGGGTGGCGCTGGTCGCGACCGCGCGGTGCACCACCACGTCGTGCTCCTCCATCGTCTTCCGGAACTGCCGGAAGGCTTCGACCGCCGCCTCCAGGGTCTCGGGGTCGATCCGGTTCGACTGGAAGACCGAGGCCCCGAGCCGGACCGGCATCCGCACCCGTTCCACGACCTTGTACCGGGTGGGGCTCTTGAACTCGGCGATGATGAGCCGCATGGCGTTGGAGCCGACGTCCATGCCGGCGCAGCGGATCGGAAAGGAAGCCCTTGAAGCCGAAGGCATTGCCACATGGTGCGGTGCGCCGGACGGGGCGTCAAGCCGTCCAGGATTGCGGCCCTCCGGCCCTGTGGTAGGCTCCCTTCGTGGATGCCCCCTCCCGGACCTCGGGACAAACGAGCGCCTCGCCCGTATATGAGAAGGACGCGGGTGCCGCGCCGGCCGGTCGTGTTGTGAGCGATCGGGCGGCCGGATTGGACCTGGAAGGCGTGAGGCGGCGCGATCCCAATGCACTCGGGGCATTCTTCGAGGCCTACTTCGACCGCGTCTATTCGCTCCTCAAGCGTCTGCTGGGCGACCCGACGGCCGCCCAGGATGCCGCCCAGGAAGTCTTCCTCAAGATCCATCGCGGCGCCCATCAGCTGGACCCCACGCGGGACCCGGGGCCCTGGGTGATGGCCATCGCGACCAACGTCTGCCGCGACATCTGGCGCTCGGGGAGCTACCGGATGTCGAGCACCGCGGCCTCGATCGAGGCGACGCCGGGCCTGGCCGAGTCGCTTCCCTCCGCCGGCCGCGATCCCGAGGGGGACGCGGTGGCGTCGGAGCGGGCGCGCCTCGTCCAGGAAGCGCTCGGCAAGCTGCGTGAGCCGCTCCGGGAAGTGGTGGTGTTGCGGGAGTACGAAGGATTGGGCTACGACCAGATCGCCTCGATCACGGGACTGAACGAAGCAGCGGTTCGAAAGCGGTACTCGAGGGCTCTCTCCGAGCTGGGGAAGGCGCTCGAGAAGGCGGGACTATGAGCGAACGGGACGACGACGAAAAGCTGGACGCCGAGGCCGAGCGGCTTTCGCCCGCGGCCGAGCGGGCGCGCGCCGCGCTGCATGCGGCACCTCCCGCGCCGGCCGACCGCGAATTCCGCGACCGGCTGAAGCAGGCGTTCGTCTCCGGGGCCATCGAGGTGACCGGCACGAGGGAACGCCGCCTGCGCCAGGACGGCGACGCGCGCCCGGGCGCCGTGCGGATCGGGACCGGACGCACGGGCGGGGGTAGCGTGGCCGTCTTCCCGAGGCGCCGGCGCTTCCCCACGGTCGCGTGGGTGGCGGCTTCGCTCGCCGCGGCCGCCGCGCTCATCGTCGTCTTCGGCGCCCTGAACCGCGGGCCCACCTGGTGGGTCACCGCCGCGCGGGGCGACGGGAGCGTCCGGGTGGACGGCCAGAATGTCGCGCTCGACGACCGCGACGCCATGCGCCGGCTCCTCGTCCCCGGCGCCGAGATCGAGATGGTCGGAAACGCCGAGCTCGACGTCTGCAGCGACGGGGTCGTCTCGCTCCAGCTCACCCCCGGCACGAAGATGACGCTGCCGCCCCCGCCCGCGCGGTGGGTGGGACGCCGCACCGAGCTCTTCGCGCGGAGCGGCGTGGTCCGCGTCACCACCGGACGCAACTTCCCCGGCGCCCGGCTCGCGGTCATGAGCCCCACCGCGGCGGTCGAGGTGAAGGGGACCACGCTCGCGGTGATCATCGAGGATGTCGGCACGTGCGTCTGCGTCGAGGACGGGACCGCGATGGTCGGGCGGCGCGTCGGTGCCGGCGACCAGGCGACCGACATGCGCCCGGTCGCGGGCGGGCACCTCCGCTACATCTACAACGACCACGCGACCGACCTGCACGAGATCCGCGGCGAGGAGCACGTCAAGCTGGTCTCCTTCCGCGAGTCGCAGCGCCCCTGGCTGATGGGTACGGCCACGCCCGAATAGGGTATCCTCGCGTAGGAATGCGGGCCTGTCCCGGCCGCCGAACGCGAGGGCACGTCGATGGCGAAGCCGCGGCAGCAGGACCCGATGGAAAACCGCAGGGGCATGCCCGGACGCGGGCCGGAGCCTCCGGTTCGCCGTCCCGAGCCTCCCGACGGTCCGCCGCAGCCGCCGGGCCGCCCACCCCAGACTCCCGCGCCGATGCCGCCGCGCCGCGCGTGGCTCTTCTTCCTCGCCATCCTCGCCGCGAACTTCCTGCTCATGCGCTTCCTCGCGCCGAGCACGAAGACCTCCACGGTCCCCTACTCCCTCTTCAAGCAGCAGGTCACGCAGGGGAACGTCACGAAGGTCTTCGCGCGCGGCGACGCCGTCACGGGGCATTTCCTGCGGCCCATCGTCTATCCCGTCCGGCCCGACTCGGTCACCGGCGTAACACCCCACCCCGTCACGGACTTCAAGACCACCCTCCCGATCTTCACCGATGCCGGGCTCGACACGCTCCTGACGAGTCACGGCGTCGAGATCAGCGCCGAGCCGGTCTCGCAGGGAAACCCGTGGCTCAACCTCCTCTTCAGCTTCGCCCCCGCCCTTCTCCTGATCGGCGTCTACATCTGGGCCTTCCGCCGCACCGCGCGCTCCGGCGGGATCGGCGGCGGGCTCATGGGGCTCGGGCGGAGCACCGCGCGCCGGTTCGACATCAACGACGGCGACACCAAGGTCACGTTCGAGGACGTCGCGGGGATCGACGAGGCCGAGAACGAGCTGGTCGAGGTGGTCGACTTCCTCAAGGACCCGCGGAAGTACACGCGCCTCGGCGGCGCCGCGCCGAAGGGGGTGCTCCTGATCGGCGCGCCCGGGACCGGGAAGACGCTGCTTGCGCGCGCCGTCGCGGGCGAGGCCGGCGTCCCCTTCTTCTCGATGAGCGGCTCGGAGTTCGTGGAGATGATCGTGGGGGTGGGGGCCGCGCGCGTGCGGGATCTCTTCAAGCAGGCGCGGGAGCACGCGCCGGCCATCATCTTCATCGACGAGCTCGATTCGATCGGGCGCGGGCGCGGGCCGATCTCGATCGGCGGCGGATCGAGCGAGCAGGAGCAGACGCTGAACCAGATCCTGACCGAGATGGACGGTTTCTCGAGCCGCGAGGGGATCATCGTGCTCGGGGCGACGAACCAGCCCGACGTCCTCGACCGGGCGCTCCTTCGCCCGGGCCGGTTTGACCGGCGCGTCGTCGTGAACCTCCCCGACCGGAAGGGGCGCGAGGCGATCCTCCGCGTCCACACGCGGAAGGTCCCGCTCGCCGCCGACATCGACCTCGGCGAGATCGCGGCCTCGACGCCGGGGCTCGCCGGCGCCGATCTCCGCAATCTCGTGAACGAGGCCGCGCTCCTCGCCGCCCGCCGCGAGCAGAACGAGGTCCGCGGGAAGGACTTCATGGACGCGCTCGAGAAGATCGTGCTCGGTCCGGAGCGCCCGCTCCTCCTCTCCGAGGACGACCGGCGGCGGATCGCCTTCCACGAGGGTGGTCACGCCATTCTCGGCCTCGTCGTCCCCGGCGCCGACCCGGTGCACCGCGTCACCATCGTGCCGCGCGGCCAGGCGCTCGGCGTCACGTACCAGCGCCCCGACAACGACCGCTACAACTACCCCGAGGGGTATCTCCGCGCGCGCATCGTGGGGATGCTGGGCGGGCGCGCCGCCGAGGAGATCGTCTTCGGCACGAAGACGACGGGGGCGCAGAACGACATCGAGCAGGCGACGCACCTCGCGCGGGACATGGTGACGCGCTGGGGGATGAGCGAGCGCCTCGGGATGGTGCAGCTCGCGCCGCGCGAGAATCCCTACCTCACGACCCTCGACGGCTACGGCTCCTCGCTCCCCTACAGCGAGCATACGGCCGCTGCCGTCGACGCCGAGGTGCGGCGGATCATCCACGAGAGCCACGAGGAGGCGAAGCGCCTCCTGGGCGAGCACCGCGCGGCGCTCGACAAGCTCGCGAGCGCGCTCCTCAAGCGGGAGACGCTCGACGAGCGGGAGATCCTCGAGGTGACGGGCCTGCAGCGCGCCCCGTCGCTCGAGGGGCCGCCGGCGGACCCGGGGCTTCCGCCCGACTAGCGGGCCCTGGTGGGACGCGGGCCGCTCGAGCCCGCGGAAGCGCGGCGCAGGATGTTCGGACCCGTCGTGCCCGCCACGCAGACGCCGCCGCTCCAGACGCCGCTCCCGCGCGGGCTCGCCCAGACGCCCGCGGCGTCGCCGGTCGTGAGATCCCAGCTTCCGTTCCCGTAGAACGAAGTGCCGGTGAAGGAGACCGCTCGCGTCAATCCCGAGCCGTTCACGCTGCCCCAGAGCGGCTCGACCAGCGTGTCGCCGTCCTCCACCTGGAAGCCGGCCAGCGAAGTGCCCATGACGGCCAGGTCGATCGTCCCAAAGAACGTGGCCGTGGGCCGGTTCTCGTACGTCGCGCAGAAGACGTGGACGGCCGACCGCGCTCCGATCAGGAGGACGAAGCGCCCGTTCCCCGCCGGCCCGGCGTACCGCCCCTCGAGTCGCCGCGGCACTCCGTTGGGGAGGTAGAGTCCCCAGAGGGAGTAGCCCTGCCCGCTCAGCCGGAGGGAGTCGGTGACGGTATCGAACGTGCCGGTGAGGTTCACCACGCCGCCGCCGTCCTTGCTCATGGTGCCGAGCGCGGTCACGGTCGTCTCGACCGCAGCGGGGGCGCGGAGGATCTCGGCAGGTCCGGCCTGGAACCGCGGGGCCGCGAACGCCCGGGTCTCTACGGTGACCTCGAGAAGGCCGTTCTCGGCCGAGCCGACGAAGGCCCCCGTGATCTGCATCTCCGGCACCGGCACGGGCAGGACCGGAAACGTGGCGTGCTTCCCCTCGCATCCGGAAAGCGCGAGAACTGCGGCCGCGATCGTGAACGCCCGTTTCATACCGACAACTCTAACACCCGGCGCCCACGCGTGATCCGGGCGAGGTTGACCCGCCCGTCAAGGCCTGTCAGACTTACAGTTATGGACCTCTATATTGTGCGCCACGCCATCGCCGTCGACCGCGGAGATCCGGCCTTCCCGGACGACGACGAGCGACCGCTCTCCCCCGAGGGGATCCACAAGTTCCGGCTCGCGGCCCGGGGCCTCTCCGAGCTGGGGCTCAAGCTGAAGCGGATCGCCTCGAGCCCTCTCCTCCGGGCGCGGCAGACCGCGGAGATCCTCCGCGACGCGGTCGCGAAGAACGTGGAGATCACGACCGTCGAGGAGCTCCGCCCCGAGACGCCGTTCGAGCAGACCTCGAACGCGGTGGCGGCGCTGGGCGACGGGGGGATCGCCGTGGTGGGACACGAGCCGCATCTGAGCGGGCTCACGTCGTACCTGCTCGTGGGGGGCGGCGATCTCGCCGCCATCGAATTCAAGAAGGGAGCCGTGGCGCGCCTCGCGTTCCCCGACCGGCCGGCGGCCGGGGCGGGAACGCTCGAGTGGCTGATCCAGCCGGGCGCGCTCCGCCTCCTCGCCAAGGACTGACGCTCCGCTGGCGCCCACTCCGGCGCCGCGCGATCCGACCCGAGCGACACCGGCGCCGAGGCGCCACGCGGCAACGGACGCCGCGGCCGCGCAAGGACCGACACCGTGCCGACGATCGAGCGCGAAATCAAGTTCCGGCTCCCGGAAGGAGTCGGCCCCGAACGGGTGCGCCAGGCGGTCGAGTCGGCCGGCTTCCGCCTCACGCCGGGTCCCTCCCTCGCCCACGAAGACCGCTATCTCGACACCGACGACTGGTCGCTCTATCGCGCGGGCCTGGCCCTTCGGCTCCGCGCGGGAGCGGGCGGCACGCGCCTCGAGGCGAAGACCCTCCGCTCCACGAGCGACCGCGCCCTCGTGCGCACCGAGTGGAGCCAGGAGGCGCCCGAGGGAGAGCCGCCCTGGGCGATGCTCGCGCCGGGGCACGTCGCGGCGCTCCTTGCGCCGCTGCACGGGCTCCACGTCCTCGAGCGCCTGCGCGTGCGGGCGCGCCTCAAGAACGACCGCGAGTGCTTCCGCTGGCTGCGCGACGAGACGCCGCTCGGATCGCTCACGGTCGATCACGTGGCCGCGATGAACGGCTCCGACGTGGCGCCGGTGGTGTTCGACGAAGTGGAGATCGAGCTTTCGGCCGGGGATGCGGAGGGGCCCGCGAACCCCGCGCTCGAGGAGGCGCGCCGCGCGGTCGAGACGGCGCTGGGGGTCGAGGCAAACGTCGCCTCCAAGCTCGCGACGGCGCTCGCCGCGGCTGGGGAGCGCGCGCCGGAGCGGGACGAACGGCCGTTCGCGGTGCATCCCGCCGACCGCCTCACCGATGTCGCGCACAAGAGCTTCGCGCGCCACTTCGGCCGCATGGTGTGGAACGAGCCCGGGACGCGGCTCGGGATCGATCCCGAGTATCTGCACGACATGCGCGTGGCCACGCGCCGGCTCCGGACCGCGCTCGACCTCTTCGAGACGGCGATCCCCGAGCATCCGCGCCGCGAGTTCGCCGACGACCTCCGCTGGATCGGCCGCGCCCTCGGCCGCGTGCGCGATCGCGACGTGGCGCTCGCGCATGTGGCGGAGCTCGCGGCCGACGCGCCCGAGCTGGAGGCGCCGGCGTGGCGCATCTTCCGCCACTCGCTCGAGCTGGAACGCGCCCGCGCGCGCGTGCGGCTGCTCGCGCGGCTCGACTCGGAGCGCTACGCCGCGTTCCTCGAGCGGGCGCGCGCCTGGATCGCCTCCCCGCCTCCCGCGGGCGAGGGGGTCCCGGCCGGCGGCTCCCCCGCCTACACCGTCGCTCCCCGGCTCATCGCCGAGCGGATGGGCGCGCTCGCCACCGCCTACGAGGAGGCGGAGCGCCTCGTCGACCAGCCCTCGCTGCACGCCCTTCGCATCGCCGCGAAGCGCGCGCGGTACGCCCACGAGTACTTCGGCGAGACCGGCGGGCCCCGGTCGTCGCGCCGCGCCAAGAAGCTCTCCGGCCTCCAGGATTTCCTCGGCGAGCACCAGGACGCGGTGATGATCCTGCGCCGGCTCCGGAAGTACGCCAGGTCGGTTCCGGGGCGGGACCGCGAGCTGACGCTTTCGGTGGGTAGCGCGATGGGACACCTGGAGCGCGCGGCGCGCATGCGCCGCAGCGATCTCAGGCGCGCGTGGGGCGAAGCTCGGGAGGAGTAGGGCTGCCGAGGAAGCGCTTGCGGAACGAGTCGTCCACGTCCATCACGAGGTCGTGGCGGTCGAGGCCCGGACCGTAGTAGTCCCGCCAGATCGAGACCGTCCGGAACCCGAGCTTCGTGTAGAACGCCGCCGTCTCCGTGCTCGTGTCGAGCACGACGCGGTTCGCCTTCAGCGTCGCGGCAATCCAGGAGAGCCGCTCGAGCGCCATCCACCAGCCGAAGCCGCTCCCCTGGTACGGCGGCGCGATCATCCCCCACATGAGGCTCGCCTCGCCGTCGTCGGACACCTTCACGCCGCCGCAGCCGATCGTGTTCCCGTCCTCGTCGCGCAGGACGCGGAAGTCCCCTTCGGGCTGATCGAGGAAGGCTTCGAACTCCGCGCGCTCGTGCGCGTCGAAGAAGCGCGGCGTGTTCGCGTCGAAGACGGCGAGCACGGCGCCGCGGTCGCCCGGACGGTAGGGGTCGAGTCTCGGCATGGCGCTGCTCTCGGTTGTTCCGGCTTTCGGTTGAGGAAGGCGCGAGCTTATACCGAGCCGCGAGCCGGGCGCACATCAATCTTTTGTGACGAAGGACCGGCGGACGTGATGTGCCGCATGGACACGGCGCGACGCCGCGGATACATTCTGCGCCGATGCCTCCCCCGGCTCATGGAAGAGCTGCCCGCGCGATCGCCGTCGCGCTGTTCGCGGCCGCGCTCTCGCTGGCCCCGGCTCCCGCCGCAGCTCGCTACCTCCCCCAGGAGCGCGTTCCCACCGGAAGTCCCGTCTACGCGGACCTGGAACGCTTGAGCGCGACCTATGGCCGCGCTCCGATGGCCTTCTCCTCGAAGCCGCTCCGCGTCCAGGAGGTCCTCGCCTTCCTCGACGCCCTCACGGGGGAGGTCCCGTCGGCCGCCGGCGATCCGGCCATGATCCGCGCGCGCCGCCTGGTCGATCCCCAAGCCCCCGGCGCGCACCAGCCCCTCCTCAGGATCCAGGACGACAGCGACGAGGTCGCGACGGTCTCCCCGTACGCCTCGCTCCTCTACGAGAAGGACCCGCGGAACCGCCCCGACATCAACCGCGACTACCGGGTCGGCGCGCAGGTCGCGGCGACGCTCGATTCGACGACGCTCTTCTACTTCGACGGGTACGAGGGGACGGCCTCGCAGGGGGGCCGCGGCACGCCCAATTTCGGGCGGCTCAACTCCCTGATCGAAGGGGTCGACCTGAACTCCTGGGTCGACGAGGCGTACGGCGAATTCAAGCTCGGCCGCGCGCGCGTGCTCCTGGGGCACGCCTATTTGCGCTGGGGCCCGGGGCGCGACGGCACGCTCGCGTTGTCCGACGCCGCGCCCGCGCTCGACATGGTGCGCCTCGAAGCCGGCTTCCGCCGCCGCTGGCGCGGCGAGTCGTTCGTGGCGCTCCTCGATCCCGGTCCGCAGACCTACCTCGCCGGACATCGCCTCGAGTGGACGCTCCGCTCCAACCTGCGCGTGGGCATCACCGAGCTCGCGCGCTTCGACGGCACGAGCCAGGCTCTGCTCTATGCGATCCCGGTCGTCCCCTACTCGTTCTGGGAGAAGCGGGCAAAATCCGCCCCGCCCGGCGCGGTGCCCGGCGACACGACCGGGATCGCGCTCGAGAAGAACAACGACCTCGCGTCGGTGGATGTCGCCTGGAACGTGCGGGCCGGATCTCGCGTCTGGGGGGAGCTCATGGTGGACGACATCTCGTTCTCGACCGACTACAAGCCGGACCTGATCGGGTACCAGGCGGGCGCGGAGCACCGGTGGCTCCTGCAGGGCGGGCTTCGTGCGGCCGGCGTCTCGATCGAGTACAACCGGGTGAACAACTACGTCTATTCCGCCTGGCACGGTCACGACTTCTCGTTCCAGGGCTTCCCGCTCGGATTCGTCTACGGCCCCGACGTCATGCTCCTCGCCGGTGAAATCTCGTACGAGCACGGCGCGAACTGGGAATTCCGACTACGGGGAGAATGGCTCCGAAAGGGGGAGGGGGCGCTCGGGCACCCCTGGCTGCCGGCTCAGGGGAAGGTCGACGCCGGGGATCTCTCGGGAATCGTGGAGCGCGACGCACGCGTCGCGGCCCGGCTCACCTATACGCCGAGCCGCCTGCTTCGCCTCGACGCCACCGTCGGCGCCGCGAGCTTCAAGAACGAGGACCACCGGAACGTCGGCGTCGAGAGCGAGATCCCGTTCCGGCTCGCGGCGCGGGTGGAGTGGTGAGCCCGACGGGAGCCGGGCTCGACCCACCACAAGGGGCGCGACGCTTCGGATCCGGCTAGCGATCCGGCTCCGCTTCCAGCGCACCCTTCCCCGCCGACTCGGCACCGGCCCTCGAGCCGACGAGGTTCTCTTCGGAAGCTTCGGCGGAGGCCGGTCCGGTCTTGCGGTCCGTCAGCTCGAATGCCGCCAATGCTTCCTCGAGTGTTTCGTGCAGATTCTCCCCGAACACCATGGTGATCCGCGCCATCACGAAGATCTCGCGGATATGCTTGTCCAGCCCGCAGATCTTCACGACGGCGCCCCGCTTCGTGTAGCTGATATGGGCGCGGAGCACCGCCGCGATCGCGATGCTGGTCATGAACGTGGTGCGGCTCATGTCCAGGATCAGCATCTCGTTGCCGGCCGCGTCCAGCTCCGCGATCTTCGCCGCGAGCTCGTCGGTCTCCTTGCCCCCCAGGAGCATCCCGGAAGGCGTCAGAATCGTGATTCCGTTCTGATTTCGAGCCATGAGACCCATGACCGACCTCCTGACGGGAAGCGGGAGCCCCGCTCCGGAAAAAACGTCCTTCTGCTTGCCCTATAGACACGCCGCCGTCGAGTTGGTTGGTGAATAACTCGCCGGCCCTGTTTTATGCCGTTGCCGCGTGAGCCAGAGCGCTCGCCCGGAAGCTCGCCAGCCCCTCCTCCACCGTGTCGTGCATGTTCGGCGCGAAGACGCACGTCAGTCTCGTGATCTCGAAGATCTGCCGGATGTGCCGGTCCATCGCACAAAGCTTCACGAGGCCGCCCCGCTTCGAGTAGCTGACGTGCGCGCGCACCACTACCGCGATCGCGAGGCTCGTCATGAATGTGGTGCGGCCGAGGTCCAGGATCAGCATGCGTTCGCCGGCCTGGTCCAGCTCGCGGATCTTCGCGTCGAGATCCTCGGTCTCCTTGCCCCCCAGCAGCTTCCCTTCAGGCGTCAGGATCGTGACGCCATCCTCATTTCGAACCGTTACTGCCATGACCTGCTCCTTTCCCGAAGAGCCTTGTTATACCCATAAAACGCGCAACGAGCGGAAAAGGAACCGGAATTCTCGCCGGGCGCTACCGGCGAACCACGACGCGCCGCACCGCGGACACGCCGGGGCGATCGGCGCGGATGAAGTAGAGGCCGGATCCGACCCGGACGCCATCCTCGCGGGTGCCGTCCCACGTGCGCACGGTCTCCAGCGGGACGTTCGCCCAGGATCGGACGAGCCGGCCCTGGACGTCGAAGACCTGCACGCGGGCCGCGCGGGCCGTTCCGCCGACTACGTAGGAGACGGGATCCATGCCGGAGCGGCTCACGATCCGGAGCGAGAGACCCTCGGCCGCGTGAGGGCCCGGATCGACGACTCGCATGGTCCCCGCGATGGCGACCTCCTCGCCCGTGAGCAGACGGCCGGTCAGAACCACCGCGTTCGCTCCATCGTGCAGCATGGGCGTCAGGCCACTGGCGGCGAACTTGAGCATGAGGTCCGGCACGCCGTCCGCGTCGACGTCGCCGAGGATCGCGAACTTCGGCTCCGGCGCGGCCGAGCCGATCCGGAGACTGGATACATCCAGCGCCGCCGGATCGAAATCGACTGCCTCCACGAAGACCGTCACCCAGGGGGCATCGCGGTGGATGTTCAGTTTCGCCGGGGCGAACCGAAGTTCGGCTCGAACCCCGCGGGAGTACTGCAGCCCGTGCTCGCCGATGTAGGCCATTCGTGGCATGTCATTGGCATCGAGCTTGAGCGACGCGTACGTCCCGCCGGCCGCGACCCTCTCGACCGTCCACGCCCCGGCTTTCCGGCTCACGTACCGAAGCTGTCCGTCGGAATAGGCGATCCGGGGGTCGCCCTGGCTGTCGATGGCGAGCGAGGTGTGCGTGCCCGAGGTCGTCCCGGGGACGGAGAGCGGGTTCCAACCCGATGCCGTCCTGGACGCGAACCGGAGCGTGTTCGTGCCTGTGTCCATGTACGCGAGGGACGGCGTCCCGGAGCCGTCCAGCGCGAGCGACACGTAATACCGCTGCGAGTTCAGCACCTCGACCGTCTGGTGGGACCAGACCCCGGCCTCCTTGACCGAATACCGGACCCAGCGGATACCCAGGATCTGCGCGGCCAGGTGAGGGCGGCCCGCGTCATCCACGGCCAGGGCCATCTCCGGATAGTAATCGGGCTGGGAATAGACGAACTCGTCCGACCAGGAGCTTCCGGCCGGCGCGACGTAGTGCAGTCCGTCGAAGCCGCTGGAATAGGCCATGTGGGGCAGCCCCTGGGGATCCAGGTCCATGGCCAGCCCCTCGCCGAGGGAGCAGTCGAGGACGCTCGTGGGGGTCCAGCCGCTCCCCGTGTCGGTCACCAAGCCGAGCTTGTGATAGCAGCCGGGAGCGCCGGGGGACCAGTAGGCGATCACGGGCCGGTCCAGCGCGTCGATGTCGAGAGCGACCCCATGGATCGCCGCCGCTCCCGTGGGAACGGTCTGGAGCGTCCAGCCGCCCGGCGTTTCGCTCGCGTAGCGGAGCCCGCCCGAGCCGATGTAGGCGACGTGGGCTCGCCCTTGCGAGTCGACGGCGAGCCCGAGGAGCGATCCGTAGATGCTTTGGGCGGCCGATGGGTCGACCGTCTGGGTCAGGAACGAGGTGGCATTGGCGGGCAGAGCCGAACCGGACAGGACGACGGCGACCGCGAGCGTGACGACCAGGCACAATCTCATGGCGTTCCCCCCTCGAGAGGCGCGCGCCTGCCCCTCTAAGATTGAAAACGCTGGCGAGCGGAGATCCGCACAACCGGGCGTACAATGCGCCCCATGAGCCCGTTCCATCGCTTCGGGTTCCAGCACGCCCTCGCGCTCGCGCTGGTCGCCGCGACGGCGTTCGGGCTCTCGTGGCTCCTCCGGCGCCATCCCTCGCCGCGGGCCCGCGGCGCCGTGCGGATCGGGCTCGCCGCCTTCCTGGCGATCGGCCTCGGCATCGCCCTCGTGAACGCGCTCCCCCTGCGCGGCCTCGACTGGATCGACATCCTGCCGCTCCACTTCTGCGACTTCGCCGTGCTCCTCGCGATCACGGCACTCCTCACGGAACGGCAGACCGTGAGCGAGATGCTCTACTTCTGGGGGTTGTCCGGGACCGTGATCGCCATGCTCACCCCCGACGTCGACCATGGCTTCCCCGACACGTTCTGCATCTCGTTCTTCTCGCTGCACGGCGCGGTCGTCGTCTCGGCAGCGGTGGTGGCGTTCGGGCTGGGCGTCCGGCCGCGCCCGGGCGCGAACTGGCGGATCTGGGGACTGACGAATCTCTACGCGGCAATCATCGCGGTGATCGACTGGAGGGCGGGCGAGAACTTCCTCTATCTGAGGTCGAAGCCGCGGGAGGCGTCGATGCTCGACTACATGGGAAGCTGGCCGTGGTACATCCTGGCGGCGGACCTGCTGGCCCTCGCGATCTTCTGGCTGCTCATGCTGCCGTTCCGCGCGGGCGGGGATAAGCGCCTTTCCCGATAGTCCTCCAGGTTGTGATATGGCGGAGTGGCATCCACTCGGTCATCCGCGCTGGAGAGAGTTTCTATCGGAGAATCGCGACCCGGCGCACGAGGGCGCGAGCAGCGTCGAGTCTCACGAAGTAAATACCGCTCGCAGCCATATGGCCTTGAGCATCGAGGCCGTCCCAACGCACTTCGTGTTCTCCGGCGGGCAGCTCCTCGTGAACCAGTACCCGCAAGCGCCGCCCCCGCGAGTCGAAAATAGCCAGAATCACCGCCTGTTTCTCCGGCAACGAGAACCGGAAGACAGCGCCCTCGCGCACGGGATTAGGGGCGGGCGATGCGAGCGTCAGTACGCGCGGCACCGCATCGGCATCGGCCTTGGCGACATTGCCAGGGGCGAGAAATGCGAACGGACTCTCGTTCCCATGCTCGTCCACGGCCGAGAGCTTGTAGTAACCGGGAAGCTCCGGATCGGTGCAGGCGGTATCTAATGGAGCTGCCAGTAGATTTCCGGACCCGGGCACAAAATCGGCAGAGGCGCCCCGGTAAAGGCGGTACCCCACGAGGTCAGCCTCATTGTTCGCCCGCCAGCGGAGATGTGTGCCCCCGTTATCATAGGTGCCGATGAGCGCGATAGGCATTGCCGGGGCCAAGTTGTCTACCGAGTAGCCGCTGTCTGGATTCGAGTCCCAGAACTCCGCGACAGAGACCGCGTGCGCGTCGACCATGAACACGGAATAGGGGTTGGCCGAGGCGGTCGAGTCCTGGAAGGTCGGAGCGACAAAGGTATAGCTCGAGTAGCCGCGCGCCAGAATGGAACCCACTCCTTCCCAATACAACCCCGCTGACGCGCGATAGAGACCTGGGCGAGCATCCGCGTCACTCGCCTTCCCTCGGATGAGCCTGGCTCCCTCACGTTCCGCGGTCAGAGCCGCTTCCTGGGACACTCGATGCCAGATACCGTAGGCGGAGATCTCGAGCTTCGAGTCCAGGTAGGATGCCGTCCAGGTGATCCGTACTTTGCCGCCCTGATCGCCGGGAAAGTCCCGTACTCCCGTGATGGTGGGTTCCGCCTGACCCAGTTTCCCGGAAGCGCTGATTCGCTGCGCATAGATGTCGCCGGTGCCCGTCCGGGAATCCTTCCAGGCAACGATGGCGCCCCCGGCAGCATCGGAGGTGACCACCGGATTGAGCTGATCGCCCACCGCGGTCCCAAGGGGATGGCCGTCCGCGGGCCATGCCGGATCTGCTGTACCGTCGCCTCGCACGTGCTGGGCATAGATGTCATACACACCACTTCGATTGTCTTCCCATGAGACGATCGCTCCGCCTGCCCCATCGGCAACCATGGTGCTGGCCAGCTGGGATCCCGCAGCCGTACAGACCGCGAGACCGTTCGACGGCCATGCGGAATCCATCACTCCGGCGGCTTGCACGTGATGGGCATAGATATCGGGTACCGAGCCGTTGCGAAAGTCGATCCACGCGAGGATCACGCCGCCCCTCCCGTCGGTGACGGCCACGGGAATGGATTGATCGCCGACCGCGGCGCAGACCGCCCGTCCTTCGGGCGGCCAGACCGGATCCACTGTGCCCGTCGCCAGAGCGTGCTGGGCGTAGATATCCTGGTTACCGTTGCGCCCGTCGATCCATGCGACGATGGCGCCGCCGGCACCGTCCGGAACGACAGTGGGATTTGTTTGCGATAGGGAGCTGGAACCGATGGCAAGCCCGGCAGCCGGCCAAGCGGGATCCACGGTGCCTCCTTCGAGGACATGCTCTCCGTAGATCGAGGAGGCAGGATTGTCTCGTGTGTCCTGCCAGGCGATGATTGCGCCACCCGCCCCATCCGAGACCCCAACAGGGTTCTTTTGACTCTGCGGGAGGGTGCAGACACCGAGTCCGTCAGCTGGCCATCGGGAATCCAATTGCCCGTTCGCCAGCAGGTGCTCGCAGTAGGCGTCCGGATTGGGGCCGAGAGCCCGATAGTCACTCCATATGACAATCGCGCCATTCACACCATCGGTGACCAGGGTGACGTTGCCCTGATTTGCCGATGCGGTGCATACAGCGACGCCGCCCGGGTACCAGTCTACGGTGCCGCTGGCCAGCACACGCTGGGCGAAGACGTCGTAGTTCCCATAGCGGAGATCGGACCAGGCGATGATCGCGCCACCGGCGCCGTCGGAGACAATGACCGGTAGGACCTGGTTGTTAGCCGCAGTGCAGATGGCAACCCCGTCGACCGGCCAAGCGGGATCCACGCCCCCTTCGGCCACCACGTGCTGCGCGTAGATATTCGATTCGGTGCCCCCACGAGTGTCGCTCCAGGTGATGATGGCGCCACCCGCTCCGTCGGAAACGATGGCGGCGTGATCCTGGTTGTTAGTCGCGATGCAAACCGGCAAGTTGACGGCCGGATCATAAGGCCATAGCGCGAACGCCATCCGGCCAGGAGCCGCCGCGAACAGCAGGACGATGGCTGAACAAATGACGTGTGTGGCTCGCATCGAGCGACGATCACTCTTGCGGCGTATAGCCGATATTGGAGTCGTCCTCATCGCACGACCGACCACTTCGCCGAGGCGGTGTGCCCCGAGAGTGTGGTCATTCGGACCAGGTAGGTGCCTGCGGGGAGATTGTCGAGAAGCCAGGGGATCTCGTGCGGCCCTGCGGAGGGGATGATTTCCTCGCGCACCGCGCGCAGCCGGCCCGCCGCGTCGAACACCTCGTGCCGGATCCGATCGGGACCGGCCAGCGAGAATCCGAACGTGGCGGATCCGTTCGGACTGGGATTGGGATAGGGCGCGCGCATCGTGAACCGAGGCGCCGAACTCTCGTCCGGGACTCCCGTCGCGGTCGGCGTGTCCTCGCCGAGCGCGACGACGTGGAGCTGGTTGATGGCGCCGGCCCAGGTCCAGGTCACGCCGTTCGCTGAGGTCGCGACCTCCCCGGTCTCCGCCGCGGCCGCGAGCGTGGAGCCCGCGATCCCGGCCAGCGCGCGCATGCCGCTCTGCGTGAGCGCGGCGACCGTCGTCCAGCTCGCGCCGTAGTTCGTGGAGCGGGCCACCTCGCCCGTGCCGGTGAGGAGGTAGAGATCGTTTCCGCGCCGGCTGATCGAGACGGCGTTCGACACCGCGACGGCGCCCTTCATCGTCCAGGTCGCGCCGTAGTCCTGGCTCTCCGCCACCTCGCCGGTTCGGGTGAGCGCGTAGAGCCGCCCGAGAGGACCGCGGGCGAGCGAGACCCAGTTGGATCCGGTGAGCGCGGCGAGTCCCGCGAAGGAGATGCCGCCGTCCGTGGAGCGATAGAGCGTGCCGGTCTCGGTCAGCGCGAGCACCGCTCCGCCCGGTGTCAGGGTGAACGCGACAACATCGGTCGCTGT
Source organism: Bacteroidota bacterium (assembly GCA_050257045.1). GTDB lineage: Bacteria > Eisenbacteria > RBG-16-71-46 > SZUA-252 > SZUA-252 > DASQJL01. Next base: position 17,558 of record JBLMWD010000073.1, read on the forward strand.
GATCGTGCCCACCGCGGCCCACGTGGTGCCTCCATCGGAGGAGCGGTAGACGCTCCCCGACCGCGTCACGAGGTAGAGATCGAGGGAGGTGGTCGCGGCGGCGATGCCTATGGCGTCGTTCGCGGGGATCGTGGCGCGGATGGTCCAGGTCGCGCCGGCATTAGTGGACGCATACAGCTCGCCGGTGTCGACGAGTCCGAAGAGTGTCGTCGCACGCGCATTGCCATGGCTGGCGATCAGGAATAGCAGAACAAGGACGAGCCGGAGATGCAACGATCGAGGCAAGGGGGGACCTCCTCGCGAGGCTCCGCGTTACGCGGCTTCGAGCATCCTGGGGGAGGCTCGAATGTTCCCGCCGCGGCGTCCAACGAACAAGGTAGCCAAAAGTAGCCTTTTGGCTACTGGCCGGACGGGGAAATGCCCCACTAGACTTCGGTATTCCGTCCTTCCCTCAAATCTCGCGGCCGGGCATGCGCCATCTGCCCGAGCATTGCCTTGAGTCCTGACGACAAGACCCCGTAGCCGATTCCCGGGGCGCTTCCCGCCCTTCGGAAGATGTTTCTCTTTTGTCGTTATCGTGACCCCGCTCGGGGCCGTCCCGGGCGGAAGGACGCTATTCGTGAGATCGAACGAGGAGGGCCGCACGATGCGCAGCGGATATGTACTCCGGGTCGCCACTACCGCTGTCGTACTGGCCGCGCTCTGCGGGGCGCGGGCGTACGCGGTCACGAGCCGCACATTGTCGGCGCCGGTGGGCGCGAGCGCCGGATACGAGCTGGGTAGCGCCGTCGCGAACGCCGGCGACGTGAATGGCGACGGCCACGCGGACGTAATCGTCGGCGCTCCGTACGGCAATGGAGGCACGGGATACGCCTACCTCTACTTTGGCGGGCCCGGTGCTGACGATCTGCCCGATCTCACGCTTACGGGCTCCGCGACCGGCGACTACTTCGGCTCCGCCGTCGGCGCGGCCGGCGACGTGAACGGCGACGGCTACGCGGATGTGATCGTGGGCGCGTACGGGAACGACAATTCCGGAGTCAACGCGGGCTGCGTCTACATCTATTACGGCGGTCCCGGCGCGGACGCGGTTCCGGACGTTGTGATTCAGGGCCCTGCCTCGGGTAGCTGGTTTGGCGCGTCGGTTGGAGCCGCCGGCGACCAGAACGGAGACGGCTACTCCGACGTCATCATCGGAGCTCCGCAAGCGGGTGCCGGAGCCGCCTACGTCTACTTCGGAATGTGGTCCGGCGTCTCGTTGGGGCTCACGCTGACCGGGGCGGCCGCCGGTGATCAATTCGGCGGATCGGTGGCCGACGCGGGCGACGTGAATGGGGACGGGTATCACGACTTGATCGTGGGAGCCCCCCGAAACGACGCGGGAGGGACGGACGCCGGCCGTGCCTACGTCTACTACGGCGGCCCTCTCCGCGACGCGATCCCCGATGTCACCCTGACGGGCTCCGCGAGCATGGACTTGTTCGGAAGCCCGGTGGCAACGGCGGGCGATATCAACGGTGACGGAGTCGACGAGGTCATCGTGTGCGCGTTCTATAAAGAGGCGGCCTACATCTATTTCGGCGGCGTGCCCGGAATGGACGCGAGCCCCGATATCTCGCTCCTCGGTGACCCCTCTCAGGATCGATTCGCGTGTTCCGCTGGGACCGCGGGCGACCTGAACGGAGACGGCTACGACGACGTGATCGTCGGCGCGCTCGCCGGTTCCACGAATGGCCGCGCGTATGTCTTCTATGGCGGCCCCGCGGCGAACGGCACCCCGGACGTCGTGCTCACCGGTGCCACGCCGGGCGAGAACTTCGGGGCTTCCGTTGCAGGCGGGGGTGACGTGGACGGTGACGGTTTCGATGACTTCGTGGTCGGCGCGCCTACCAGCGATCAGGGTGGAACCGATGCCGGGAAGGCCTACGTCCTGACCATCGAGCATTGTCGCGTCCTATCACCCAACGGCGGGGAACAGTGGGTCGCAGGGCAACCATCCACCGTGCGCTGGCTCGGCTCCGAGTTGGTCGATATCCAGATCTCTACGGACGGAGGCCTCTCGTACGGGACCATCGCCACAGGCGTGGGCGGAAAACCACAAAACGAATGGACGCTCCTCTGCCCCCCCACACCGACCTGCTGTGCCCGGATTCGAGTCGTCTACACCGGACAGACCGCGGACCGATCGACCTCGGATGCGAGCGACGCCACGTTCCACATCGTCGAGCCGGTCCATCCCGCTACCGTCGCCTCCCGACTGCAACGCACGTTTGCCGGGGCGGCCCCCTACGACTACTTTGGCTGGTCCGTCGGTACCGCCGGCGACGTGAACCGCGACGGCTACGCCGACGTGATCGTGGGCGCCCCCTATGGGGGTGCTTCCGACGCCGGGAGCGCGTACGTCTATTTCGGCGGTCCCGGGTCCGACGCTGTCGCCGATCTGACCCTGACCGGCGTCTCCGCGTCGGACTATTTCGGAGGCTCGGTCGGCACCGCGGGTGACGTGAACGGTGACGGGTTCTCGGACGTGATCGTGGGAGCCCAGAACAACGATGCATCCGGAGTGGACGCCGGCGCGGCCTACGTCTACTACGGCGGCGCGACTCCGAACGCGGTTCCCGATCTGATCCTGACGGGCACCTTGCCGGGAGATGGGTTCGGGAAGACTGTCGCGACCGCCGGCGACGTGAATGGAGACGGCTTCGCCGATGTGATCGTGGGGGCGCTCAACGCAAACGGGTCCACCGGCGCGGCCTATCTGTATTACGGCGGACCCGGCGCCGATCAGGTTCCCGACTTCGTGTTCTACGGTGCGGCCCCCAGCGACTATTTCGGCTACTCCGTCGGGACCGCCGGAGACGTGAATGGAGACGGATACTCGGACGTGATCGTAGGCGCCTATGGGAGCAGCGCCGGAGTATCCCAGGGCGGTTGCGCGTACGTGTACTACGGCGGGCCGGCCATGGACAACATAGCCGATCTCGTCATGCCCGGTCTCACGGTCGGCGAGAACGCAGGGGTGTCGGTCGGCACCGCAGGGGACGTGAATGGCGACCGCTACGCGGACGTGATCGTCGGCGCCTACGGCTATAACGAAACCACGGGGCGCGCTTACGTCTACTTTGGGGGACCTGGTGCCGACGCGGTTCCGGACCTCACCCTGAATGGCGAAGCCTCGCCGGACCTCTTCGGCTATTCGGTCGGGACGGCAGGAGATGTGAACGGCGACGGCTTCGCCGAGGTGATCGTCGGAGCCCTCGGCAGCGACGCCGGTGGCGTGGATGCCGGCCGTGCTTACGTCTATTTCGGCGGCCCCGGAACCGATACGGCGCCCGATCTCGTCATGACCGGATCCCCGGGCGCGGTATTCGGAATGTGCGTCGGAACCGCGGGCGATGTGAACGGCGACGGATTCGCGGACGTCATCGTGAGCGCGCCATACAGCACGTCATATACCGGGCAGGCGTTCCTCTACGACCACAACCGCTATCACTTGGTCGCTCCGCTCGGCGGCGAGACCTGGAACGTCGGAGCGACGAAGACGATCAGCTGGCTCGGCCCCGAGAAGGCGAACGTGTGGCTCTCGACCGACGGCGGGAATTCCTATCAGATGCTCAAGGCCGGGGTGGGCGGCTCCACGACGAATGCCGTTCCGCTGCAGGTCCCCCACATGCCCACGAAGTTCGCCAAGATCAAGATCGCTCCGGCAGACGCCCTGCTGAGCGGGAGCGACGCGAGCGATTCCCTGTTCACGATCCAGACCTCGGTGTCCCTGCTCGCGCTCATGGCCGCTCCCCTTCCCGACGCCCCCAAGGGTGCCGCGATCTCGT
>JBLMWD010000074.1:0-73511 GCA_050257045.1 Bacteroidota bacterium
GCCGGCGGCGGCCAGGGGCGCGGAAACGGCTCCTGGGGCGGGCGCGGCAGGGGCACGGGAGGCTGGAGCGGCCGTGCGGGCGCCGGTGGCGGTGGAGGGCGCGGCGGATTCAGCAGCGGCGGTGGCGCGGCAGGGGCGGGGAACGGTGGCTTCTCCGGGGCGGGAGGCGGCACCGGCGCTTCCGCGGGTTCCGGGTTCGGCCGGCGCGCGCAGGCCGTCTTCGTCAAGACGGCGAACGGGATCGAGCCGCGGCTCGTCCGGCTCGGCCTCTCCGACTTCGACTACGCGCAGGTCATCGACGGGGTGAAGGAAGGCGACCAGGTCGCGCTCCTGAGCGTCGCCGAAGCCCAGGCGCAGCGGCAGCAGACGCAGAGCCAGATCCGGCAGCGGATGGGGAACGGCATTCCGGGCTCCACCGGCGGCGCCGGCGGACGTGGCGCGGGCGGTGGCGGTGGCGGACGTCCGGGCGGCGGCGGCGGAGGCGGAGGGCGCTGACATGCCGATCTTCGAGATCGTGAACGTCGCCCTCGAGGCGCTCCGGATCAACAAGCTCCGTTCGTTCCTCACCATGCTCGGCATCGTGATCGGCGTGGGCGCCGTGATCGCGATGATCGCGCTGGGCCGCGGCGCGCAGGAGTCGGTGAAGCAGCGGATTTCCGCCCTCGGCACGACGCTCCTCACCGTCTTCCCCGGCCAGGTACGCGGCGGCGGCGGGGGCGTGGCGTCCGCCACCGACCGAGCCCCGCTCACGATCGACGACGCGAACGCGATCGAGGATCGCGCGCGCTCGGTCCTCGCGGTCGAGCCGGAGATGTCGCGCCAGCTCCAGGTGCAGTACGAGAACCAGAACACGAACACGAGCGTCGTGGGAGCGACGGCCAACTATCTCGAGGTCCGGAAATTCACGCTGGACACGGGGCGGATGTACACGGAGAGCGAGGACGCGGCGCGGCGCCGCGTCGCGGTGCTCGGCTCGCAGGTGGTGCAGGACCTCGGCGTGGTCGACCCCGCGCTGCTGGTTGGAGAGCAGATCCGGATCGGCGGGACCCAGTTCGAGATCATCGGCGTCCTCGCCTCCAAGGGGAGCAGCGGCTTCCAGAACCCGGACGACCAGGTGCTGATCCCGATCCAAACGGCGCGCTACCGGCTGATCGGCTCCGACCGGCTTCGCTCGATCTCGGTCCTCTCGACCAGCGAGGACGACATCCCGGTCACCATGGCCGAGATCTCGAAGATCCTCCGCCGGGAGCACCGGCTCCCGCCGGGGCGTGACGACGACTTCCAGATCCGCAATCAGGCCGACTTCCTCGCGACTCTGGGCGAGACGACCCAGGTCTTCACCTACCTCCTCGCCGGAATCGCGGCCGTCAGCCTGCTCGTGGGCGGGATCGGAATCATGAACATCATGCTCGTCTCCGTGACCGAGCGGACCCGGGAGATCGGCGTGCGGAAGGCGCTCGGAGCCACCCAGGCCAACATCCTCACCCAGTTCCTGATCGAGGCGGTCGTCCTCTGCCTCCTCGGCGGGATCATCGGGATCCTTTTCGGGGCCGGATCGGCGGTCATCCTCCGGAAGGCCTTCGGCTGGACGACGTCGGTGGGAATTTCATCGGTGGCTGTTGCATTCTTCTTCGCCGCCGTGGTGGGCGTCGGCTTCGGGGTCTGGCCGGCGCGGCGGGCGGCCGCCCTCGACCCGATCGAATCGCTGCGATACGAGTAGTCCCCCAAGCTCCTGAAACACCCCGGGATAGCTTGTTTCCCCGGGGGTTCGACCGGGCCTCGGGAGACACAAGCTATACCTTGGTCTCCCCCCGATGATACCTCGGTACCACTAGGACTACCCGTTAACCCCATATAGGGTTATGCCGAAGCATGTGAATGAATTCACAACCACCATTGTGAATCGTTTCACAACCGAGGGGTGCGAGGGTGCTCCGAGCGGCGAGAAACCACTGCAACCGGTCCTGCGGGAGCGGCGCGAACGGCCTGACGCGCGCGTGCCGCCGTTGGTCGCTCGCCGCCCTCCTCGCCGCGCTGCTCGCGCCGTCGTCCCTTCCCGCCGCCGACCTCGCCGTACCCGAATGCGTCATCTCGGGGTTCGAGGACGGCGCCCGCTTCCAGGTGCCGCGCGGGGTGGCGCTGGATCCACTGCGGGAAGAGCTCGTGGTCGCCAACACGGGCGATCACCGGGTCGAGATCTTCTCGGACCGCGGCCGCCCCCTGGGACGCTTCATCCATTACGTCACGCTCCCCGACGGCAGCACGGCGCCCGGTCTCCCACGCGCCGTTGCGGTGCTGCCGACGGGGCGAATCGCCCTGACCGACAATCTGGTTCCGACCGTCGACATCCTCGATCGGCGGGGAAACGTGATCACCACGATCTCGCTCCCCTCCTCCTCGAAGAGCGCCCCCCAGGCGCTCGCCCTCACTCCGGATGGCGGGCTGCTCATCGCGGGCCCTCCGGGCGACGACAGGGTCTACCGGTTCGACGCCACGTTTCACCTGACCGCGACCTGGGGCGTGCGCGGACGCGAACCGGGACAGCTCAACACGATCGCGGGTCTGGTCGTGCTTCCGGACCGCCGCGTGGCGGTGGCCTGCATCCAGACCAGGCTCGCGGTGCAGATCTTCTCGTTCGACGGCGCCTACCTGACCGGATTCGGGATCCACGAAATCGGCCACGGCAACTTCTCCGTTCCCTCCGGAATCACCGCGACCTCCGACGGGCGCATCTGGGTCGCGGACGAGGTCCGTCAGGTGGTGCAGGTCTTCGACAAGGACGGTGCTCTTCTCGGGATGCTCGGCGGCTTCGGCCTGGCGCCGGGCGACATCAACTACCCAAGCGCTCTCGCGGGCGACGGCCGGAACCGGATCGTCGTCGCCGAGCGGGAGCTCGGACGCGTGCAGATCCTGATCGCAACCAGAGGAGGTGAGGTCTCGGGACAGAACGCCAGGAATCAGTGACCGGCTGCATCCGCTGCGTTTCATCTGAACAAAGGGGGTAATACATGAAACGGTTGGTCATCGTCGCGGCGCTCGGAGCGCTTTGCGTGTTCGCGACGGCCGCCGTGGCGGGGGATTACCACAACGGGACGTCGTTGATCTGCTCCGACTGCCACGTGATGCACGGCAGCCAGTCGCACTCGCTGACGTCGGCCGACGGCTTCTTCACGCCGATCGGACCGAACGCCCCGTATGAGGATCTCCTCCGCAACGACGTGAACGATCTCTGCTTGAGCTGTCACGACAACCAGGCCTTCGCTCCGGACGTGTTCGGCGCGAACGGCGGCGTCGCGCGCGTGCGCAATGCCGGCGGTTTGAGCGCGGATCCGGCGCACAAGTCCAACGACGCCGGGTACGACACGTTCAAGGGCCACACGCTGTGGTCGACCGCGATCGCTCCGGGCGGTACGTTCTCCGCGACGGACGGTCTCGAGTGCACGAACTGCCATTCGCAGCATGGGCAGAACGTCACTCAGTATCGGAATCTGCAGACCTCGACCTCGGCGACGAGCCAGTTCTACAACAAGAACATCACGTACGCGATCGGCACGAACGACCTCACCAAGGACGTGTTCGAGCGCGTGGCGAACGGCTACTCGATCGCGGACGTCGACTACAACGAGCCGAGCACCACGGCGAGCGCGTACGGCGCCTGGTGTTCCTCCTGCCACACGAATTACCACGGCTCCGGCGGCTCGGCGAACATGGGCGGGATCAGCGGCGGCGTGGCGGGCACCACGGGTGCGTGGCTTCGCCATCCGACGGCCGACGTGAACATCGGCTGGGCTCCGACCCGTACGTACTACTCGAGCCTGAGCCAGTTCAACGGCCACACGAACCGTGTGAAGGTGATGGACTCCCAGGGTCTCTGGGACGGCAGCGCCACGGATAACACGGTCACCCCGTCGTGCTTCAGCTGCCACAAGTCGCACGGCAACAAGAACGGTTTCGGGCTGATCTTTATGTCCGGAACGGGTACGGTAACGGAAGAGGGCGACAGCGGCACTCGGCAGAACGATCTCTGCAAGCAGTGCCACACCCAGGGCGCCTGATTCCGAATCTCTATCGAAGGTCGCGCCGGCCGGTCTCCCTGTCGGAGACCGGCCGCGCTCATATGAACGCCATGCGCACACGCATTCCGTACCTCCTCGCGATCGCCGTCCTCCTCGCCGCTTCGGGCGACGCGCTCGCAGCCGTGCAGCCGCCGCGCCCCGCCCGGGCGCTCGACGTGATCCGCACCGTCCTCTCCAAGGGCCCGCATGCGGGCGACTGCGAGCGCTGCCACACCATGCACGGAGCCGAGAGCCTGCCCGAGGGGTTCGCGCTGATCGGCCCCGACGACAATTCGCTCTGCACGCCCTGTCATTCGACACCGTGGTCGGGCGGGAGTCTTCCCGACACGTGGACCTATGCGCGCTCGTCGCACGGGTCCGACCCCAACGCGGTCTGGCCGGGACCCGAGCCGTTCCCGCGCACCGAGCCCGACGCCGCCGGGAAGTGCGTGAACTGTCACGACCCGCACGGCTGGCAGGACGCACAGGGCCTGACCCCGGTTCTCGAGTACGCGCGCGAAGAGGCGCTCTGTCTCCGCTGCCACGACGGGAGCCCCGCGACGGCCAACGTCGCGACCGATTTCATGAAGCCCTACGCGCACCCGATCGCGTTGAGCGGTCTGCACGCCGACACCCTCGAGACCACGCCGGACGCGTTCGGCGCCGCGCCGGAGAACCGGCGCCATGCCGAGTGCGAGGATTGTCACAACCCCCACGTGGCCACGGCGGATCCCTCGCCGCCTCCGGCGCCGGATCTCTCGCGCACGAATCTGGGCGTGAGCCGGATCCGCGCCGTCCAGGGAGGCGCGGGCGTTCCCCCGTCGTTCGTCTTCATCCCGGGATCGGACACCCTGAGCACGCCGGTCGCCGAATACCAGCTCTGCTACAAGTGCCACTCGTCGTGGACCGTCCAGCCGCCGGGGCAAACCGATCTCGCGCTGGTCCTGAATCCCGCGAATCCCTCGCGTCACCCGGTCGAGGCGGCGGGAGCGGACCCGCTCATCGCGCTCTCCTCCTTTGCTCCGGGATGGTCCGCCTCGTCGCTGGTCCGATGCGGCGACTGCCATGGGAGCGACTTTGGTACCAGTCGGGCGCCCCATGGGTCGAATTACCGGTACATCCTCCGGAGGCCTTATCTCCCCTCGACACTTCCCCGCATGATGGACCCTGATGACCTCTGCTTCACATGCCACGCATGGTCCGTCTACGGCGACCCCGCCAGCCTGGAATCGGTGCGGGCGGCATCGCGTTTCAACATGCCTTCGGTCACGAAGGGACACGCGGAGCACACGGCCGCGAGCGTGCCGTGCGGAGCGTGCCACGTGACCCACGGATCGACGACGCAGCGCCACCTGATCGCGGTGTCCCAGAGCCCCGGGATCATCACCTTCACGGAGTCGGCTTCGGGCGGCACCTGCACGCCGACCTGCCATGGACCGGCCACGTACACCGTGAACTATGCGCGATGAATCTCCGGACCGGGCCGCGCCACGAGGGCGCGTCGCGGCGCTCGCCGCGCTTCTCCTCCTCGCGGCCGTCGCCCGCCCCGCGACAGCGCAGAGCGTGCGCGGATACAGCCAGCTCCAGTTCCAGCGCTTCGACCTCGTGGGCACGGAGAGCGACCGCGAGCTCTGGCTTCGGACGCTGCAGCTCGACGTGACCCGGCGGTTCGGCCAGGACTACGACGTGACCGGCCAGATCTATTGGAACGAGGTCTCGACGGTGGGCCGCCCCGACCGGGTCCGCTCGCCACGCGGCACGCTCCGTCTCGCCCATCCCATGGTGGGCGCGTGGATCAGCTATCGCCCGCTCCGGATGACCGACCCGCTCGGGCTGACGACGGTCTCGAACGAGCTCCAGGCGTCCGCGTACCTGACGCGTCCGCACTTCCCCGCGCTGAACGGCACGTGGACGCGGCGCACGCAGGACACGCCGACCAAGCAGCCGAATCCCGCGACCAACACCTGGAACCTCACCGCGGCGCAGGCCCTCGGGCCGGCCTCGCTCCACGCCGGCTGGTTCGATCAGCTCCGCGAGGCCATCGCGGGCTCCGTGCCGGCGGACGAACGCCGGAACGTCATGGGAGGCGGCGAGGTCCGGTTCGGTCCGCCCCGCGCCTCGTTTCTCGGCCAGTACGACGTGAACGAGACCAAGCGGTTCGTGAGCGGGACGGTCACCGAGCGCACGCTCCTCCACTCCGCCTCCCTGAACGGCACGAGCCGGTTCTCGCGACGCACCGACGCCTCCCTGTCCTATGCGTTCCGGCGCACGATCACGAGGAACGGCCTCGAGAACGATCGCCTCGACGACCACGACGGGAGCGCTCTGTTCAACCTGCGCCCGCGTCCGGCGATCCGCCTCTCGAGCGGAGGCGGCGTGCGGACGGTCCACATGATCGAAGAGAACGATCTCCAGTGGTACCTGCTCCTGCTCGCGTCCGTCGAGGGACGCATCCGGCCCGACTGGAACGGCCGCGCGGGCGTGGCCCGGTCGTTCAACTGGACCGGCAGGGATCGCGCCCGGCCCATCGACACCTATCAGGCGAATACCATCATGCGGCTCGCCCGGGGGCTCGACCTGACCGCCAACTCGCAGGTGAGCGTCACCGATGCATCGGGACGCGCCCTGGCCGACTCGATCGGACGGAATTCCCGCGTGGTCTCGCAGGGGTCGATCGCCGTCACCGCCACGCCGCTCCGCCGCATCACCGCGGTCTGGTCGCTCCAGGGCTATCGCTCGGGGCCGGGGCTCTGGCGCCCCGCGTCCACCTCGCGCTCGGGCTCGCTCGACCTGCGCTGGACGCCGGTCGCGACGCTCGATCTCAATGGGAGCGTCCAGCGCACGCGCGGACTTCGGCGTGGCGATCCGACCGTCACGTCCTGGCGCGGGACCGGCCAGTGGACTCCGTCCCGGAATCTGGAACTCTCCGGAACGTACCTGCGCAGCCAGCAGCCGCGGGGCGAGGCGGGCGCCGATCTCCCCGCGGGCCTCGAGACCTGGAGCGCGCGCGCGCTGGTCGGCTTCTCCAATGATCTACGGCTGCAGGCCCTCTGGAGCATCGTCGACCCCGGGCGGACGACCCGGGCGACGCGGATCGAGCTGGGCGCGACCCTGGCCTTGCGGAGGTGACGTGAACCGAGCGCGAAACCACGGATGGATCGCGAGTGCCCTGCTCCTGATCGCGGGCATCGCGGGCTGCGCCGCTCCGGGGCGCCTCTTCGTGAACCGCGAAGCGGACATGGCCTACTACAAGAAGGTGGCCGTGCTCCCCTTCGCCAACCTCACCAACGACCGGTTCGCGGGAGAGCGCGTCACGCGGATGTTCGTCACGGAGCTCACGATCGCCGATCGGTTCCAGGTCGCGGATCCGGGCGAGATCCGATCCGTGCTGGAACGCACCGGCGGCCTCCCCACCTACGAGGGAACATACGACCCGAAGAAACTGAAGGACGCGGCCGTGGAGGTCGGCGCGAACGGCCTCATCCGGGGTGCCGTCTCCGAATACCAGATGGTCGGAACCAACGTGTCGCCGCGCCCCTCGGTCGCCTTCGACGTGGAGATGGTCGACGTCGCCACCGGGAACGTGGTCTGGAAGGCCTCGATTTCGAAGCGCGGGAAGGCCCGATTCCCGATCGTCGGGGGCGGTGCCGCTACCCTGAGCCGCCTCACGGAGGATGCGTGCCGCGACGTCGTCCGGCGGATCGATCACGAGGCGTTCTGAGGCGCGCCACAGCGTGGCTTGCCGTGAGTGCCCTGGCCGTCATGGCCGCGGGTTGCGCCGGCAGTCGGCCGCGCGCCTCGCACGCGCGAGTCACGGTGCCCGATGGCGCGGCCGTGGCCATGCTCCCGTTCGAGGACCTCTCCGGACGTCAGAACGTGGCCGAGGAATTCACTCGCGTGTTCATGGCGGAGCTCGTGCGGACCGGGACGTTCCCCGTCGTGGAATCCGGAATCGTGGAGGAGACCATGGACCGGCTCTCGATCCGCTCCACGCGGGCCCTGAGCGCCGCCGAGATCCACCGGCTGGGCGACAGCCTCCACGTCACGCACGTGCTGCTCGGGAACGTGCTCGAGGCGGGCGACCTGCAGAGCGATGAAGGCGCCGTTCCCTCGGTTGCCGCGGCCCTGCGCCTCGTCGAGGTCTCCTCAGGACGTGTGGTCTGGGCCTGCCATCACAGCCGCACGGGTGAGGATCGCGAAACGGTGTTCCAGTGGGGCCGCGAGCGGAGCCGGGACAAGCTCATCGCGAACCTCGCCGTCGAGATGTTCGACGACCTACGAAAATCGGGCGCCCACCACGGCGCCCGGGGAGGATCCAAGTCATGAAGTCCGGACGCATCGCGCGCAGCGCCGCCGTTCTCGCCCTGGGGGTTGCCACGATGGCGGCTGCCCCGGCCCCCAAACTCAAGTCGGTGACGATCGCGATCCGGAACCGGGTCTTCCACGAGTTCGCCGATCAGCAGACCGTGGGCCAGGGAAAGAGCTTCGTCATCGGCGACACCGACTATTCCGCGAGGATCGTCCAGTTCGTCCCGGACTTCGCCATGGATCTCGGGACCGGGAAGGTGATCTCCCGGTCCTCGGAGCCGAAGAATCCGGCCTTCAAGGTCGTCGTCTCCCAGAACGGCAAGCCGCAGGACACGACGTGGGCGATGATGTCGCTGCCGCCCCACTTCACCCGCCGTTCGTTCCTGGCGTTCAAGGTCATGCGCATCGACTTCATGAACCACGCGCCGATCGTCGTGGATTCGGTGCAGGCCTACAAGGAGCTCGAGGCGCTGAAGGAACAGGCGAGGAAGAACGCGCGCGCCTCGGGCGAGGACGATCCCGGCCCGAGCGGCGGGATGGGCTTCAATCCCCACGGCCCCGGCGGCCCGATGCCCCACGGCGGAGCGGCCGGAATGAACCCGCACGGGGCGGCGCCCTCCGGAATGAACCCGCATGGCACCGGGGCCTCACCCCACGGCGGCACGCCGATTTCCCCCGTCCCGTCGCACGGAAGCGGCGGCACTGACAAGACCAAGGACGCCAAGTGAACCGTTCCCGCTGGCTCGTCATCCTGCTTGCCGTCCTTTCCTTCGCCGCCGCCCCTCGCGCGGAGGCGGCGAAGGAGCCGAAATCCAAGAAACCGACTCGCGCCTGCTACGACTGCCACAAGGAATCCCGAACGGAATTCCAGAAGAAGACCGTTCACGCGCCGGTGGCCAAGGAGAACTGCGCGGCCTGCCACGAGAGCCATGGGTTCTCGCAGATGCTCGTGCTGAAGCAACCGCTCCCCGATCTCTGCTTCTCCTGCCACGGCGAGATGAAGAAGGCGGCGAAGCCTGCGCACGAGCACGCCGCCTTCACGCAGGGGCAGTGTCTCGGCTGTCACGACCCTCACGCCTCGAACCTTCCCAAGCTCGTCCGCGACGGCGGGCCGGAGACGTCCTGCTTCAAGTGCCACAAGGATTCCGCGGCTCAGGCGAAGGCGGCACACGTCCATCCGACCTTCGCCAAGGGCGAGTGCTATGCCTGCCACACGGCGCATGGAGGGGCCAACGCGTCGCTCACGAAGGCCGAGGGGGACGCGCTCTGCCAGACGTGCCACGCGCCGGAGAACCTCGCGGGCAAACACGCCAAGGTGACGACGGGCGGCCTCAAGTGCCTCGATTGCCACGCGCCGCACGCATCCCGAGAGAAGTCGCTCCTACGCGAGGACGCGCACGCCCCGGTGGCCGGCGGCGAGTGCGACGCCTGCCATGTCATGGAGGGTGGAAAGCCCACGCCCAAGGTGGTGGCCACCGCGCCGGCGCTCTGCGTGAAGTGCCACGACGACCTGGCGAACGCCAAGTCGGCACCGCACCCGCACGACCCGGTGGCGGAGGGAGACTGCCTCACGTGCCACGATCCTCATCGCGGGGCAGCCAAGGGCCTGCTCAAACAGAAGCCGGTCGCACTCTGCGGGAGCTGCCACGACAACGTCGACGAGGACTTGAAGAAGGCCGTCGTGCACGCCGCCTTCCAGAACGGCTCGTGCGCCTCCTGCCACGACGTGCACGGGTCCAAGAACGCCTCGCTCCAGAAGACGACGGACGGGACCATGTGCGTCGCGTGCCACAAGGACATCGGCGAGAAGGCCGCGGCGGCCAAGGGAGTCCACCCGCCGGTCGCAAAGAAGGACTGCCTCCGCTGCCACCAGCCGCACGCCGCGTCGAACGCGAGGCTCCTCCGCAAGGAGCCGCGCGAGCTCTGCCGGTCCTGCCATGGCGACCTCGAGAAGAACCTGGCGGGACTCGAGGTTCACCCGCCGTTCCGTTCCGGTCAGTGCGCGGCCTGCCACGACCCGCACCAGTCCGACCGTCCCGGGATGCTCCGCGCCGACGCCCGCACCGTGTGCGGGAAGTGCCACAACGACCCACAGCGGGAGGCCGCGCGCGAATACCCGCACAAGCCCGTCGTCGAGGGGCAGTGCCTCACCTGCCACGCACCTCACGCCGGCACCGGGTCCGCGTTGCTCGTCTCTTCGCAGAGCCAGTTCTGCGTCAAGTGCCACGCCGACATCGGCGCCAAGATCACGGGACCTGCCCCGCACACGCCGGCCGCGGCGGGACGCTGCACGGCCTGCCACGAGCCGCACGGCGCCTCGAAGAAGAAGCTGCTCAAGGCCGATGCCTCGGCACTCTGCCAGTCCTGCCACGAATCGATCGGAAAGGAGGGGGACAAAGTCCACTCACCGGTCGGCGAGAAGGACTGCCTCGCCTGCCATGACCCGCACGGCGGCACGGCGGCGCCCGCGCTCGTCAAGGCCGTCCCGGCCCTGTGCGCCAGCTGCCACGATCTGGACGACAAGGATCTCGCGGCCAAGCACCAGGGAGCGACCCTCACGGCCGTGAACTGCCTCTCGTGCCACACGCCGCACGCCTCGAAGAACGACGCGCTCCTGGCCGCGCAGGCGCATCCCGGGTTCATGGAGAAGGATTGCACCAAGTGTCACGCGGCGGGGGCGCCCCCGGGAGCGAAGAGCCTGAAGAAGCCCGCGACCGCGCTCTGCGTCTCGTGCCACGACATCCCGAAGCGCGCGGGCGCCGCGTCCGCGGCCGCCAAGGGCGCCCGCAAGGGCATGGCCGGCCCCGGCGCCACGCGCGCGGCCGGGCTCCTGATCCACCCGCCCGTCGCCCGGGGCGAGTGCGTGACCTGCCACACGCCGCACGCCTCCTCGCGCGACAAGCTGCTCGTCTCCTCGACGCGGCAGCTCTGCGTCACGTGCCACAAGGAGGTCATCCAGCAGTCTGCGGCGAAACACGGCCATCCGCCCGCCGCAGACGGCGAGTGCGCCCGCTGCCACGAGCCGCACGAGAGCTCCGTCCCGGGGCTGCTCGTCAAGCCGGCGCTCGAGCTGTGCGCGTCCTGTCACAAGGCGCTGACGGACCGGATCGCGGCGGGCTCCCCCCACTCTCCGGTCGCCAAGGGGCAGTGCTTCAAGTGCCACGCGAGCCATGGGTCGGACAACGAGGGGATGCTGGTCAAGAACGTGAACGCCACCTGTGCCTCATGCCATGGATTGGCCGGGCCGCGCCTCACGAACGCCCATAAGGGATTCAAGCTCGCGGGCGCGAACTGCGTCTCCTGTCACGACCCGCACGTGCAGCCGCTCGGGAAGAAAGGGCTGATGCGTCCTGCGCTCCACGCCCCCTTCGCCAAGGGAGACTGCACCAAGTGCCATGGGACCGCGACGACCGGGGCGCTCGCGCAGCAGGTGCCGGACCTCTGTTACTCCTGCCACCAGACGGCACGCACCTGGTCGAAGAAAGAGGTCGTGCATGGCCCCCTGAAGACGGAGGCATCCTGCATCTCCTGCCATGGGCCGCACGGGGGGCCCGCGTCGCCAATCCTCAAGGCCGAGCAGCCGAAGCTCTGCTTCCGCTGCCACGACAAGAAGATCGTCTCCGGCAAGACGAGACACGCGGCCCTCGACGAGGGGTGCACGGCGTGCCATGAGCCGCACTCGTCGGACAAGAAGAAGCTGCTCAACAACGACGTGAACACGCTCTGCCGCGGGTGCCACGAGGACATGAGCAAACACTTCCACCCGACCACGGGCGGCAAGGACCCGCGCACCGGAGATCCGCTCTCGTGCGTCGGATGCCACAACCCGCATTCGAGCAACCAGGAGCACCTGCTCACCCACGAGCCGAAGCGTGAGCTCTGCCTCCAGTGCCACGACCCGTCGATGGAGATGTTCAAGAAGAAGGATTGATGTACGGGGCGCCGTCAGGCGCCCCGGCGCGCGGGGACCTGGGACGCCCGGCAGCGTCCCGGGAATACGACGGCGGTCCGTTTGTCCACGGACCGCCGTTCTTACTCGGGGCGGACGCTTGGAGCCGACTCGTATGGAGCCGCGGACCGCTCTACAGGCTCGCGACCGCCTGCTTCCGCCGGAGCTGGAGGACCCGCACGTCGGGGTCGACCACGATCTGCTTCGGCAGGAACGCGCAGTGGACCGTGACGCGCTTCGATTCTCCGGCCGCGAGAGTCACGAGGGTGCGCGCTTCCCGGTAGGACGGGTCCTGTTCGGCGAGGAGCCGCGCCGCGTCACTCGAAGCCGCCGCTCCCGACGACGCGGGCGGCGCCGGCTTCTTCCAGCGCTCCCCGGCCGTCGCCGCGATCTCGACCGGCATCGTGCCGGTCCCCACGTTCCGCACGACCGCGGTCACGTCGTAGCCCGATCCGATCTTCCGCTTCGCGGCGTTCTCGACGCGGTACTCGGGCATCGCCTTCTCCTCGAACCACTGCTTCGCGAAGGCGTCGTACTTCACGGGATCGGCCGCGTAGGGACGCATGGCGAGCACCAGATCCTGAAGCGCGGGGTGATCGCGGCTGACGCTCCACTCGCGGCAGAAGGCGCGGTACCCCGCGAGCGCCCGGTCGTGGCCGAGGTAGTCGTAGAGCATCCAGAAGACCCAGCCGCCGCGGTCGTAGACCACGGTCTCGTCCGACGCGCGCTTGCCGTCGATGTCGTACATCGGGCGCTCGTCGTCCACGCGCCGCCGGTCGCCGTAGCGCGATTCGACTCCCTTCGCGAACTCCATCCGCTCCCGCGGGCCGAGCACCTGGTCGAAGAGGAGCATCGTCGAGAAGTGCGCCATCCCCTCGCTCAGGAAGTCGGCGCCGGGGCCCTTCGCGGGCGTCACGATGTTTCCCCACCACTGGTGGGCTGCCTCGTGGGCGGTCACGAGGAACGTGGCGTTCGTCTTCGCATCGTTCTTCGTGAGGAAGCCGATGTTCTCGCTGAACGTGATGTCGGTCCCGAATCCCTGGGCGTAGCCGGCGAGTGCCGGGAACTCGGAAAGCTTGAGCTCCTTCCATGGGTACGGCAGGAACCACTCCGAGTACCAGCGGCGCGCCGCGTCGAGCGTGCTCGACATCTGCGCCACGTTGTACGGATGGACCGCGTTGTAGTAGATCGTCGTCCCGTTCCCGCGCTTCACCTTCCACCGCCCGCAGACGATGTTCAGGAGCTTCACGGGATGGTCGGTCTCCCAGACCTGGGTCCGCCATCCGTTCTTCACCGTGTCGCTCGTGCAGACGCCCACCGAGTTGAGCGTGTAGCCGGCGGGGCCGGTCACGGCGACGCGCGCCGGGAACCAGGCCGTGGCCCCGTACCCGGCCTGCGTGACTCCCTTCCAGTAGTCGCGCGGGTAGCGCCGCGGCTCGGTCTTGTTGTCCTTCGTCTCGCCCACGTCCTCCATGAACCCGAGCACCGGCATGAAGCTCGGCGTGAATCCGGTGAGAACCACCCCGGAGGGAAGCACGAACTCCTCCAGATTCCCGCTGTTCTTGCTGATCCCCGCGGGGAGCGCGTTGTCGAAGGTCCAGCCGATCACGACGCTGTCCCCTTTCGCGAGCGGCCGTGGCGGCGTGAAGAGATAGAGGTGCTTCGAGTCCTCGGGGGTGACCGGACGCCCATTCATCGTCCAGGAGACGTGCCGCCAGCTGATGTCGCCAGTGAGGGGGATCTGTGCGAGCGTCGTGTCGAGGCTGTTCACGAGGACGATCGCGCCCCGGCTCTCGAGCCGGCTCCGTCCCGGGTCGACCTTCACCGCGAGGTCGGCGCGCGCGATGTCGGGGAGCGGCGCATCCAGCCACGTCTTGAGGTTCTTCGCCCAGTAGTCCTTCCGCTCCTTCTTCGCCGCACCTCCCTCCGTTCCCTGGGCGACCTGGAAGAGGAGCGTGATCCAGAGCGCGAGGGGCACGACGGCGTAGGGCATGAGCCGGAGGGCGGACCGGAAGAGCGGGCCCGGCGCCAGGCGATGCATCGTGCGGACCGGATCACGCCCGCGGCGGCGGAAGAGCCGGACGGCGAGCGCGATGAAAAAGACCGCCGCGCCGAGCACCATCACGCGATTCAGGACGAGAGCCATCCGGTCGTGCTCGAAGGGGCCGAGATCGCTCCAGCGGAGCGCGCCCCAGAGCGGCCAGTTCCCCGCCCAGCTGATCTGGTTCGTGAGGAACCGGTACGTGGTGTAGGCCAGCGCCGCGAGCGAGAGTCCGTACGCTGCGTACCGGTTCCCGACCAGCGCGTAGACCGCGGTCACGAACGCGGTCCAGAAGAGGAACGTCGGTATGAGCAGCAGCCCCCAGACGAGGAGGTACGGTCCGAGCGTGAACGGCACCGTGTGCTGGACCTGGATCGCGATCCAGCTCGCAAGCAGCGCCATGGCGATCACCGCGACGCCGATCAGGCTGTTCGCGACCGCCTTCCCGAACAGGAGCGCCCCGGTCCGGACGGGGGTCGCGTAGACCAGCGCGGCGAGGCCCGTCGCGTGCTCGCGCTGCAGCGATTCCACCGTGTAGAAGAGGAGGAGGAGGCAGACCAGCGTGACCGCCTGGCTCGCGACCGCGACGGCGGTCATCCCCGGCGTCAGGAGGAGCGGCGTGTCGAACGCGCCGACCGCGAGGAGCACGTTGCCCAGCACCTGCACGAGGATCAGGACGAGGAAGGGATAGAGGCCGGCCTGGCGCCGGAGCTCTTTCGCTTCGGCGCGGGCGACCGCGACGACCGTTTCGCGCAGGGAGGGGGATCCACCCCTCATCGCCAGGGACTGGATCGGCGCCGGTTGCGGCGCTCCGAGTCCGGGGACCGGCTCGGCGGGGACCGCGGCCGCCGCCTTCCGGCGCGCGCGGGCGGTCTCGACGCCCCGCCGCGCGCGGGCGACCGACCGCTGGGTGAGAAGGACGCCGCCGACCCCGAGCGCGACCAGCCAGAGGCGGTTCAGCGCAAAGAGGAGATCGTAGGGGACCGGCTGGGTGTTGTAGTACTTCACGCCCCGGTCCACCTTGAGCAGGTTCTCGTTCAGCCACCGGAATCCCGACGGTTCGACGAGCTGGAGCAGGCGATTCACCTCGAGGGAGAGCCACGAGGGCGACCAGGTCCAGAGGAAGAATCCGCAGAAGACGAGCGCCGCGATCGGCGCGAGGAAGACGATGACCGCGCTCCTCGTCCGCTCCCCGACCCACATCGAGAAGCCGGCGAAGAAGACGAAGAACGGGATCCCGATCACGAGGGCGGGACGGAGGTAATGCCCCCACGCGAACGGACCCCGGATCTCCTGGGCCGCGCCGTTGGGGATCGCGTGGTTGAAGAACGCCGCGGTCAGCGCCTGCCAGACGAAGAGGATCGCGAACGTGGCGCCGATCGCGAGGAAGCGGCCCCAGACGTATTCGCCGGCTGTGAGCGGGGTCGAGCCCAGGATGACGTCGACCCGCTCCTCGCGATCCTTGAGCAGCGTGAGCCCGGCCGCGGCGGCGATGAAGAACGAGAAGTAGAGGAGGGTCAGGTAGGTCATCATCTGCGTCTGCGCGAACTCGGACGTGATCCACGCCTTGGTCCCGCCGACGGAGCTGTCGCCCGAGGAGATCTGCATCTGTCCGGTCGACAGGCCCCAGGAGACGAGCAGGATGATGAGCGCCAGGATGAGGACCAGCGGCCGCCGGAAGGAATGCGCGAACTCGACGCGGAAGGTGGCGAACAGCCGGCGCGGGCTCATCCCACCGCCTCGACGGACGCGTTGGTCCCGCTGATGCGCCCCGCGAGCGGCGCGGGCTCTGGTCCGGCGCCGTTCCCCCCGGGGAGCGACCCCAGGCGCATGGAGACGAGGTAGGCGTCCTCGAGCGTGGCCGGCGCGGGGACGAAGCCCGAGGGTGCCACGCCCGACGGCTCGTAGACGCGGGCCCGGTTCTTCCCTTCCACGATCACCGACTGCGTCACCATCTGGTCTTCCCGCAGCCGCTCGAGGTCCTTCACCGGGACGAGCCCTTCGAACATCCGCCCGCCGATCGAGGCGCGAGCCTCGCCCGGGGTGGTGAGCGCGATCAGCCTTCCCGAGCGGATCACCGCGAACCGCGGACACAGGACCGCCACGTCCTCGACGATGTGCGTCGAGAGGAGGACGATCCGGTCGGCCGCGAGCTCGGAGAGGAGTTGGTAGAAGCGGAGCCGCTCCTCGGGATCGAGCCCCGCGGTCGGCTCGTCCACGATGATGAGGCGCGGATCGCCCGCGATCGCCTGCGCGATCCCGAGCCGCTGCCGCATGCCGCCGGAGTAGCTCTTCACGGGCCGCTTCGCCGCGAACGACAGGTTCACGCGGTCGAGGAGCTCGGCCACGAGCTTCTTCTTCCCCTGGGGCGCCTGCACGCCCTTGAGATCGAGCAGATGCCCGAGCATGGCCGCGCCGGAGAGATGCGGATAGAAGCCGAACTCCTGGGGCAGGTATCCGAGCCGGGGCCACACGGCCTGCGGATTGGCGGCGATGTCGACTCCGTCGAGCATGGCGCTTCCGGACGTCGGCTCGAGCAGCCCGGCGAGGATCTTCATGAGCGTCGACTTCCCCGCCCCGTTGGGACCGAGGAGGCCGAACATCCCGGGGGGAACGTCCAGGTCCACGCCGTTCAAGGCGGTGACGGGGCCCGGGTAGACCTTGACGAGACCGCGGGTGCTGAGCATCGGGGCCCTCCTCTGGGCGGGTTCCGGGGCTGCGGCGATGGATTCTCTACGATCCGATTCTCGGGTGGGTTTCCGGTCCGGGAACGAGGATACTCGTGCGCTCGCGGCATCAAGGCAGCTTTTCTGGAATGCGGAGAGCCGGTTGGACCGACCCCCAGAGAAACCGCTCCTCGTCTACGACGGCGATTGCGGCTTCTGCCGGCTCTGGATCGACCGCTGGCGCGCCACCACGGGCGACCGCGTCGACTACGCCCCGTTCCAGGAGGTCCTGAGCCGCTTCCCCGAGATCCCCCGCGAGCGCTTCGCGCGAGCGGTCCAGCTCCGGGACCCGGACGGCCGCTGGTACGGCGGCGCCGAGGCGGTCTTTCGCGCGCTCGCCGTCGAACCGGGTCGGCGCTGGCCCCTGTGGCTCTACCGCCGGGTCCCCGGCGTCCGCCCGTTCACCGAGGCCGCCTACCGCCTCGTGGCGGCGAACCGGAATCCGCTCGATCGCCTCACGCGCTGGGTCTGGGGGAAGCACGTGACACCCCCCGGCGAGACCTTCACCTCGTGGATCTTCCTTCGGCTCCTCGCCATGGTCTATCTCGTGGCGTTCGTCTCGATGTGGGTCCAGGCGGGCGGTCTCGTCGGCACGCACGGCATCCTCCCGGCGCGCGACTTCCTCGCGGCGATCCACGTGCGCTACGGCGTGCTCGGCTACTGGATCGCCCCGACCCTCGGATGGCTCGGCGCGAACGACACGCTCCTCACCATCCTCTGCGCGTCGGGAACCGCGCTCGCGGCGCTCCTCTTGCTCGGCGTGGCCCCGATCGCCTGCCTCGCGGGACTCTGGATCGGCTATCTCTCGCTCTCCATCCTCGGCCAGGACTTCTTCTGGTTCCAGTGGGACAGCCTGCTCCTCGAGACGGGTCTCCTCGCGATCCTGATCGCGCCGTGGCGCGGATGGTCGCGCCCCTGGAGCGATCCGCCCCCGAGCCGCGCGGGGCTCTGGCTCCTCCGCTGGCTCTTCTTCCGCCTCTCGTTCTCCTCGGCCGCGGTGAAGCTCCTGAGCGGCGATCTCTCCTGGCGGGCGGGAACGGCGCTCCGGCACCACTTCGAGACGCAGCCGCTCCCGCCCTGGACCGCCTGGTACGCGCACCGGCTGCCGCCCGGGCTCCTCGATGCCGCCACCTATGGAACCCTCCTGATCGAGGGACTCGCACCCTTCCTGGTCTTCGGTCCCCGGCGGATCCGGTTCCTGGGTGCCGGTCTCGTGGCGGCCCTCCAGATCCTCATCCTGCTCACCGGGAACTACGGCTTCTTCAACTGGCTCACGCTGGCGCTCTGCGTCGCCTGCCTCGACGACGGCGTCTGGCCCGCGTCATGGCTGCGGCGCATGCGCGAGGAGGACGCGGCCCGCGGCGAGCGGGCGCGGCGCGGAGGGTGGTACGGCTGGGCGATCCGGCCGCTCGCCGTGGGCCTGTTCTTGATGTCCCTGGTCCCCTTCCTCACGTCCCTCCAGCTCCCGACGTCCTGGCTCGGACCGGTCGAATACGTCTCGAGCCTCGCCTGGCCCTTCCGCTCGTTCAACCGGTACGGTCTCTTCGCGGTCATGACCACGCGCCGCCTCGAGATCGTGATCGAGGGGAGCGACGACGGCTCGCGATGGCTGCCGTACGAGCTTCCGTTCAAGCCCGGCGACCCATCGCGCCGCCCCGACTTCGTGGCCCCGCACCAGCCGCGTCTCGACTGGCAGATGTGGTTCGCCGCGCTGAGCGACTTCCGCCAGCAGCCGTGGTTCCTGCTCCTCTGCCGCGCCCTGCTCGAGGGCTCCGCGCCGGTAGCCGCGCTCTTCGAGCGGAATCCCTTTCCCCGCGCGCCCCCCCGGTTCCTGCGGGCCGTGGTCTACGACTACCACTTCACGGACGGGGACGAGATGCGCCGAGCCGGTGCGTGGTGGACGCGGAGGGCGGTCGGGCTCTACTGCCCGGTGCTCGCGGTGCAGGGAGGACAGCTCGTGGCGGTGGGTGCCGCGCCTCCGTGATCGGCGGAGACCGCGCGGGAGGGGCTCTAGGAGATCGAAGCGGGAACGGGAGCGCGCGCCACGGTCGCCAGGGAGAGGCCGCCGAGGACCCGCTCGGCGTTCCGGTCCCACGTGTGGTGCGCGAGGATGTGCTCGCGTGCCCGGGCGCCCATCGCGCGGCGCCGCCCGTCGTCGGCGAGGAGCCCGGCGATCGCGTCGGCCATCGCGGGCACGTTCCGGGGCGGGAAGAGGATCCCGGCCCCGTCCGCGATCCCCTCCTCCAACGGCCCGAGCCGCGGAGCCACGACCGGCTTTCCCATGGCCATGTACTCGTAGATCTTCACCGGCGAGGCGTATTCGTTCGCATTCGGCTGCACGGCCACGTCGAAGGCGGCGATGTGCTCGGGGAGCGACTCGTGGACGACCCAACCCGCGAAGATCACGCGGTCCGATACGCCGCGTTCGCGCGCCTGCGCCTCGAGTCCTGGGCGCGCCGGGCCGTCTCCGACCAGGAAAAGACACGCGTCGGGAATCCGCCGCAGAATCTCCGGGAGCCCGTCGATCAGGAGATCGACGCCGTGCCAGGGAACAACCTGCCCCGTGAAGCCGATCACCGGCGCGTCGCCGAGGCCGAAGCGGGCCCGGACCGCGGCCCCGGATATCTCGGGCCGGAACCGCTCGGGATCGGCCGCGTTCGGCGTCACCACGACGCGGCTCGGGTCGGCGCCCGCCGCGATCACCTGCCGGCGGAGCTCGCCCGTCACGGCGTTGATCACCGCGGCCCTCCGGAATACGAACCGCTCGAGAACGCGCGCGAGGGGGAGCAGGATCCGGCTCCGCTTGCGGTAGAGCTTCGTGCGCGTCGTGTAGTTCACCTCGAGCACCAACGGCACGCGCCTGAGCCGCGCCGCGAGCGCGCCCGACACGTTGAAGTAGGCGTAGCGTTCGTAGAGGAAATCGGTCGGAGCCTGCCTGAGGGCAGTCCGGAGCCTACCCAGCGCCGGCACGTTGTACGCGATCTCCATCAGCTCGAAGACCGCCTCGGGCATGCGCGCCGCGAGCACGTGCCAGAGCCCGCCGAGCCCGCCGTGCCGCACCGGCGGCTCGCCGCCGCTCCCGAGCACCACGCCCGGAGGCGAGACGATCTCCACGTCGGCGCCGGCCCGTCGGAAGGCGTTCGCCATCCCGAGGAGATGGACGCTCTCGACGCCGTGGCCCTGGGTGCGGTGGTGCATGAGGATGCGCATCGCCCTCGTCTCGCGTCCGTGGATTAGCTTGCGGGAAGTGACTGAAACGTTGGCACTTCAGGGGCATTCCATCAAGGGGATTCGAGGCGCGATCGAATTGCCCGGGGCAGGAATCGAACCTGCATGGCCTTTCGGCCAGGGCATTTTAAGTGCCCTGCGTCTCCCATTTTCGCCACCCGGGCCATGATCCGCGTCGCAGCGGAGACAGCATTCGCTAGCGCTGTGCCGCCGCGCTCCAGACCGCTACCTCGTTCCCACCACGTCGTGCTCGTCCTCGATGTCCCCGACCAGCTCCTCGACGATGTCTTCGAGCGTGATGATGCCGATCGGGATCCCCGCCTCGTCGATCACGACCGCCATCTGGCGCCGCGCGCGTCGGAATTCCTTCAGCTGATCCGCGGTGCTCCGGTCGGCGGGCGCCCACGTCACGGGGTACATCGCGTCCTCCAGGTTCACGAGCCCGCTCGTCGCGTAGATCGCGAAGAGGTCCTTCGCGTTCACGATCCCGACGACGCGCGTCGGTTCGCCGTCGTAGACCGGGAAGCGCGTGTGCACGCTGTCCTGGAGCGCGTAGAGGATCTGCTGCGGCTTCATCCGATACTCCAGCATCACCGCCTTGGCCAGCGGGAGCATGGCGTCGCGAACCTTCTTCTCGGGGAGATCGAACGCGCGCGTAAGGATCTCGGCCTGCTCGGGCGACATCTTCCCCGCCTCGCTCACGTCCTCGACGATGAGCTGCAGCTCGTCCACGGAGTGAACGTGCGTCTGGTGCGCCGCCCGCCGGAACCCGAGCAGCCGCACGAGCAGGTTCGCGGTCCAGTTCATCATGCGGATGAGCGGCCGGAAGACGCGCTCGAAGGCGAGCGTCGGCCCGGCGAGCACGATCGCGGCCGTGTCCGGGATCCGGATCGCGATCGCCTTGGGCGCCTGCTCGCCCACGACCACGTGCACGAAGGTGATGATGAGGAAGGCGAAGGCGGTCGCGACGCCGTGCGCGGCGAAGATCCCCCAGTTCTCCGGGAGCCACTGGAACCACGGCATCAGGACGCGGGCGAGCCCGGGCTCGCCGACCCAGCCCAGGCCGAGGCTCGTCATGGTGATCCCGACCTGCGTCGCCGCGATCATGTCGTCGACGCGACGGACCGCCTCCTGCGCCACCGCGGCGCCCGGGACCTTCTTGTCGACCAGCTCCTCGAGGCGCGTCCTCCGCACCGTGACGAGGGAAAACTCCGCCGCCACGAAGACGGCGTTCCCGAGCACGAGCAGTGGGATCGCGAAGACCTGGACCCAGGTGAGGAAGTGTCCCCAGAAGCCGACCATCCTGGTTCGCCTCGGGGCCCTAGGCTAAGGAAGCGGTGAGCTCGGTCGCGTCCTCGCCCCGCTCCTCGAACCGCACCGGCACGCTCCAGGACGGACTCGCCGGCACGCAGACGCCCTCCCCCTCGAGGCAATACGCGAACGAGACCTGGACGTGGAGGTCGGTCTCCCCGCGCGGCTGCGCGGGCAGCTCGAACGCGAGCGGCCAGGTCGCGCCGAGCATGGTCTTCTGGAGCAGGACCTCGTCGCCGCGGCGGACGCGCACGCTCGCGGGCGCCTCGTCGCTCGGGTGCGCGCCCTGGGGGAGGGTCACCGCGACGCGCCACTCGGTCGCGGACCCGGCCCGGAGCGTCGCGGGCCCCGCCGTCGCGGTCGCGGCGAGCGTCCGGGCGCGCGGTTCCACCGACGGCGGCTCGAGGCCCTCGACCACGACCTCGGCCCACGCGAGCGAGGGGAGCGCCACGCGCACCACGCGGTGGTTGTTCGTGTCCGCCACGAAGAGCGCGTCGTCGGTCGCGTCGAGGCCGCCCGGCTCGAAGAGCGCGAGCGCCCGGCCGGCGCGCTCGCTTCCGGGCTTCCCGTCGCCGAGCAGGGTGCGGATCGTGCGCGCGTCGGGATCGAGCTCCTTGACCTTGTGGTTGTACGTGTCGGCGACGAGGACCTTCTTCCGCCAGGCCGCCACGCCGAGCGGATGCTGGAGCCGCGCGCGTTCCGCCGGGCCGTCGGCGTCGCCGAAGTGGAAGAGGCCGCGCCCGACCAGCGTCTCTACGCGCTCGGCGGCCATGTCGACCCGGCGCACCGCGCTGACCTCCGAGTCGGCGAAGTAGAGGTAGTTGCCCATCAGGCTGAGACCGGAGGGCTGCGCGAGCGCCGCGCCCTCGACGGGGCCGTCCACGATGTTCTCGCGGCCGGTCCCCACCCACGCGCGGCAGAGCCCCATCGGAAGGTCGATGCGCCAGATCTGGTGCGGCCCGGCCATGGCGACGTAGCAGGTGCTCCCCTCGACCGCGAGATCCCAGGGGGAATTCAGCCCCTGCGCCGTCCCGCGTTTTCCGCCCGAGCGGTCGTACGACTGGTCTCCGGTCCCGGCCACCGTCGTCACGGTCCAGCCGGCCAGGTCGACCGAGCGGAGAAGGTGGTTTTCGGTGTCGGCCACGAGGAGCGTCTCCGAGTCGAGGAGCGCCAAGCCCTGCGGATGGTGGAACGTCGCGCTATCGGCCGCGCCGTCCTCGTGTCCGACGCGCCCCGATCCGACGATCTTCACGAGCCGCGCGCGCCCCGACTCGCCGGGGAGCTCGGCCACCACGATCCGGTTGTGGTTCGAATCGGCGATGAAGAGCCGTCGGCCGAGAGGATCGGCATGCACCTTGCCCGGGAAAGCGAGGCCGGTGGCGGCCCGCACCGACTGCTCGCGCTCGAGCCGGAGCGGCCCCTCGGCGAGGATCCCCTTGGCGCGCCCCTCGGCGAGCGCCGTCGCGACGGCCTGGTCGAGGGAGGCCCGGTTCCCTTCGCCCGCCACGGCGCCCACGATCCGGCCGTCCGGGCCGACCAGGACCAGCGTCGGCCAGGACTTCACCGTGTACTCGCTCCAGAGCCGCATCTCCCGGTCCACGACCACGGGGTGGCGAATCTCGTACCGGTTGACGGCGGCCCGCACGGTCTGGCGGTGCCCCTCGTTCTCGAACTTGGCGCTGTGGACCCCGATCACGAGGAAGGGCTCCCGCGCGTACTTCTCCTCGAGGTAGGCGAGGTCCGGCAGGACGTGCATGCAGTTGATGCAGCAGTACGTCCAGAAATCGAGGAGGACGACCTGCCCGCGGAGCTCCCGCGCGAACGAGAGGGGGCGCTCGGTGTTGAGCCAGGCGAAGTCGGCCGGGAGGTCCGGGGCCCTCGGGTTGGCGCTCACGGGCCTACGATAGCAGGAAACCCCCGTTCGCGGGGCCCGTCCGTTCCGATTCGAAACCCTCCTC
The DNA here is from genome assembly GCA_050257045.1 of Bacteroidota bacterium. Taxonomy (GTDB): domain Bacteria; phylum Eisenbacteria; class RBG-16-71-46; order SZUA-252; family SZUA-252; genus DASQJL01. Next base: position 23,577 of record JBLMWD010000074.1, read on the forward strand.
GCGGCATCTAATCGAAGGTGCGGCTCTCCCAGTCCGAAATCGACGCCATCCTCCGGGAGGAAGCGGACCACTGCTGCGGTGGGATCGGCGAGCAGAAGATCTGCGTCAAGATCGTGGCCATCGCCGAGCTCCCTACCCGGTTCGGCCGCTTCCAGATCGCGGCCTTCTGGAACAACCGGGACGGCAAGGAGCACGTCGCGGTCATGAGCGGCCGCCCCTACGGCCAGTCCGACGTGCCGGTCCGCATCCACTCGGAGTGCCTCACCGGGGATGCCCTCGGCTCCCTCCGCTGCGACTGCAGGGACCAGCTCGAGGTCTCGCTCCGCGCCATCGCCAAGCTCCCGATGGGGGTGGTGCTCTATCTCCGACAGGAGGGGCGCGGGATCGGGCTGCTCAACAAGATCCGCGCGTACGAGCTGCAAGACCGGGGGCTCGACACGGTCGAGGCCAACCAGGCGCTCGGCTTCCGGGACGACGAGCGCGAGTACGCGATCGCGGCTCACATGCTGATGAGCCTCAAGATCCGCTCGATCGAGCTCATGACCAACAATCCGCGCAAGGTTTCGGAGCTCGCCCGCTACGGCATCGTGGTGGCCGGGCGGGAGCCGCTCGTGATCCCCCCCAACGAGCACAACCGCTTCTACCTCGAGACCAAGGCCCTCAAATCGGGGCATTACATCGACTTCTCGGGAAAGCCTCACCTTCCCGAGCAGGGAGAAACCGTCCAGGTCGAGGGTATGAAGTAGGGTATGAATTGAAGTCGAAGGGGTGCCGCGATTTCGGTTAGGATCACGGGCTCGTAGGGGGGTTCTTCCGAAGTGCTTTCCCAGGCGGCCTCGGGCCGGCTTTTCAAAATCCTGCTCATCGTCGTGGCGATCGCCGCCTTGGCGCTCGCCCTCGCGACCTTGCTCGGCGGACCGCGGCCGGTCTCGGCCCAGGACATCCGGATCGGGCTCCCCGCGTACGTGCCGAGCGACCCGCCCCAGAGCCGGCGGGTCATGTTCGCCGACTCGTCGATCTCCCTCAACACCATCTGTCCTGTCCGCAAGGCCAAGGTCGACCCGAACCGCGATCCGGTCTACGTGAACGGGAGGGCGATCGCCTTCTGCTGCCACCCCTGTCCGTCGGTCTTCTCGCAGGATCCCGAGCGCTATCTGCGCGAGCTCAAGATCGCGGTGCGGTGCCCGGTGAATCCCGCGCGCCGCGCCATCATCGATTCGTCCCTGCGGATGAAGATCAACCAGGACATCTTCTTCTTCTCGAGCCGGACCGCCATGCAACGCTTCGAAAAGGATCCCCTTCGCTTCTGCGGCAAGCTGACCGACCCGGTGACCCGCACCCGGTTCCGGCCCACCAGCGCCTCGCCCCACGTCACCTTCCGCGGCCGCATATACTTCTTCGCCTCCGACTCGACCCTGGCCCGCTTCCAGGCGACGCCCGAGAAGTTCTACGAGCGGCTCGCGGGGACGTGAGCCAGGCCGAAGCCCTTCCCTCGGGAACCCCCGCAGTTCGCACGCTGGAGCAGATCCACGTGCCGGCCGTGCGCGCGGCGCTCGAGGAGCACCTCGCGTGTCCCGACACGCTCGGACTCCTGCTCTGCGGCAGCCGCGTGCTGGGGTGGGCCGAGCCCGACGGCGACTACGACGCGCTGATCGTCGTCACGCGCGAGCGCTTCCGCTCGCTCACGCCCGAGGAGACCCTCCTGCGCATCTGGGCGGAAGGGGAATCGCCGCGGCGCATGATCGGCGACTTCTCCATCTTCTCCGACGAGACCTTCGAGGAAGCGCTCCGCTCCCCGCTCGACATCGACCACTGGCTGTACGCCGACGCGGTGGTGCTCGCGGATCGCGCCGGGACGTTGGAGGAGTGGCGCCGCCGGCTTGCGGCCTTCCCCGAGGCCTCCTTCCGGGAGCGCGCCCTGCATCGCTACCTCGCCCTCGTCATCGCGGTTCACTACGCCACGGTGGACGACGTCCGCGGCTTCGCGGCGGACCGCCAGATGAACTTGCATCGCGCCGCGCTCGCCGGCGTACACCTCTGGTTCACGCTGCGGAAGCGCTGGGCTCCGCCGCTCAAGTGGTGGACGCGCGAGGTGGACCGGCTCGCGATCCGGCCCGACACGCGCGCGGTGCTCGAGGCGGCCGTGCTGAACCCGACCGTCGAGACGGCGACGCACCTGCGCGAGCACCTGAAATCCGAGATGCGCCACGCCGGCATCGGCGAGGTCGACGACATCACCGCGGTGTTCGCCCGCACGCTCCTTCCCGAGCGCCGCGCGGCGGTCTACCGCGATTCCTTCTTATGAACGTCGTGCCGCGCCTCCGGCGCGGTCCGACGACACCGTAACGCCAGGAGGGTCCGTGCGCCATTCCACGCTCGTCCGTTTCGCCCGGCTCCGGCCCGCGCTCGCGGCAATCGCCCTGCTCGCAGCCGCGGCCGCCGCGGCCGCCGTGCCGCCCCCGGCGCGCGCCGCCGGAAATCCGCCCCTCTTCTACAGCGACCGCCCCGATGCGGGCGGCTTCCGCACGCTCTGCGAGGCCGAGCTCGCGAACGCGCAGGAGGCGCTCGACCGCATGGTCAAGGCCCCCGGGCCGCGCACCGTCGACAACACCCTCGTGCCGTACAACGAGGTGATGCTCCACGCCGACAACGCCTCGTACTACGCGGGGCTCATGCAGGAGGTCCACCCCGACTCGAGCTTCCGGGCGACGGCCGAGGAGATGACGCAGAAGGCGCAGAAGTTCCTGAACGACGTCTCGCTGAACCGCGGCGTCTACGACGCGATCCGGGCGGTGCGCCTGGGCGGCGCCACGCCGGACACCCGCTTCCTCGTGGAGCGGACGCTCCGCGACTTCCGGCGCGCCGGCGTCGACAAGGACGAGGCCACGCGCGCCCGCATCGCCACCCTGCGCGATCAGCTCGTCGTGATCGGCCAGGAGTTCGACCGGAACATCCGCAACGACTCGCGCACCGTCAAGGCGCCGGCCGCCGAGCTCGACGGATTACCTGAAGATTTCGTCCGATCCCACCCCGCCGACAAGGACGGCAACGTCGCGATCTCGATCGAGTATCCCGATCGCTTCCCCGTCATGCGCTACGCGAAGAGCGACGATCTCCGCCACCGACTCCAGATCGAGAGCCGGAATCGCGCCTATCCGCAAAACATGGCCGTCCTCGACAGCATGCTCGCGAAGCGGTACGAGCTGGCCCGCATCCTCGGCTACGCCACGTGGGCCGACTACGTCACCGAGGACAAGATGATCCGGACGCCGAAGCGCGCGGCCGAGTTCCTCGACAGGGTCGGGAAGCTGGTGGTCGACCCGGGGAAGCGCGAGTACGCGGTCTATCTACAGCGCAAGCGCGAGGACGACCCCAAGGCGACGGGGGTCGAGGACTGGGAGTCCGCCTACTACGGGAACCTGATCCGGAAGCGCGATTACGACTTCGACGCGCAGGAGGCGCGCCCCTACTTTGCCTTCGACGCGGTGAAGAAGGGCGTGCTCGACGTCACGTCGCGGATCTTCGGCGTCACGTACAAGCGGATCGACGACGCGGTCGTCTGGGACCCGGGCGTCGAAGCCTACGAGGTCTACGAAGGGGATCGCCTCCTCGGGCGCTTCTTCTTCGATCTCCACCCGCGCGCGGGGAAGTTCAACCACGCCGCCCAGTTCACGATCCGCCAGGGATGCGCCGGGGTCCAGATCCCCGAAGCGTGCCTCGTCTGCAACTTCCCCGGCGGGAAGGCGGGCGATCCCGGGCTCATGGAGCACCAGGACGTGGTCACGTTCTTCCACGAGTTCGGGCACCTGCTGCACACGATCTTCGCCGGCAGCGGGCGCTGGGAGCCGCTCGCGGGTATCTCGACCGAGTGGGATTTCGTCGAGGCGCCCTCGCAGATGCTCGAGGAGTGGGCCTGGTACCCTTCGTCGCTCCGGACGTTCGCGAAGAACTACCAGACGGGCGAGCCGATCCCCGACGCCATGGTGGACAAGATGCGGCGCGCCGACGCGTTCGGCCGCGGCATCGACGAGGGCTTCCAGGACTACCTCGCCGAAGCGTCGCTCCACATGTACGACCGGCCGCCGGCCCGCGTGAACTCCGACTCGATCATGGTGCAGGCGCAGCGGCCGATCCTCCCCTTCCCCCCGATCCCGAACACGCACCTCCAGTGCTCCTTCGGCCACCTGGACGGCTACTCCGCGATCTACTACACGTACCTCTGGTCGCAGGTGATCGCGAAGGACCTCTTCAGCCAGTTCGACCGGGAGCACCTGCTCGACCCGGCGGTGCCGACGCGCTACCGGAAGGCGGTGCTCGCGCCGGGCGGATCGAGGCCGGCGGCGGAGCTGGTTCGCGCGTTTCTCAAGCGCGACTTCAGCTACAAGCCGTTCGAAGAGTGGGTGGCCGCCGAGGGGTCGCTCGGCAACGGGCGGTCGAAGGGAGGCGTGGAAAAGGCGGGGGCTTCGATCCGCTAGCGCTTCGTCTTGCGGGTCTCGCGGAGCGGCGTCAGGACTTCCCTCTCGAAGCGCGCGGCGTCGAACGCCTTGTCGAGGTACGGGAGGATCACCTCCTCCGTCACGACGAAGTGCGCGGCCACGAGCCCGAGGATCCCGTAGCAGAGGTGCATCAGCTTCCCGGGCGCCGCGCCCGCGCCGATCGCCTTCTCGAGGGCGTCGCACCGGCGCGCCACGAGGACGTGCTCGAAGCGGACCGGCTCGGTGAGCTTCGAGCCTTCCCCTGCCGCCCAGTCGGCCGCGGGATAGAGCGTGTACTCCTCGGCGTGCGCGTGCGGGGCGATCTGGCGCCGGACGAAGTCGACGACCTCGCGCGCGGTCGAGAGCTGGTCGAGGGTGGTCTGCTCGTGGAGCGTCTCGATCCGTTCGGCCAGCGCCTGGACACGCGTCATGAGCGTGGCGTGCTCGGCCCGCAGGGACGCGGTCGGCCGGCCCGAATCGGATGTCGCCATAGGGCCCGGAGTCTCGGGGTTTCCCCAGGCGGTGTCAACTCGGCTGTTCGGTGTGTCAACTCCCCTGTTGCGCGCCCCCCTCGCCGGACCTAGTCTCGATCGTCATGAACATCGCCGTCGGCGCCGACCATGCCGGATTCGAGATGAAGGAGCGGGTGCGGCGCTACCTCGAATCGCGCGGCCACGCCGTGCTCGACATGGGCACGCACTCCACCGAATCGACCGACTACCCCGCCTACGCCTTCCGCGTCGCCGAATCCGTCCGCGACGGCACGGCCGACCGCGGCGTCCTCGTCTGCGACTCGGGCAACGGGATCGCGATCGCGGCAAACAAGGTCGAGGGGATCCGGGCCGCGCTCGCGGTCAACACGTGGCAGGGTGAGATGGCGCGCCGCCACAACGACGCGAACGTGCTCGTCCTCGCCTCCAAGGTGACGCCGCAGGACCAGGAGGACGCGATCGTGCAGGCGTGGCTCGACGCGCCGTTCGACGGCGGCCGCCACGCGCGCCGCGTCGGTCAGATCGCCGACTACGAGCGCGCGCACGAGCGGAGCTAGCGGCGTGGCGGGCTTCTCGCGGCAGACCGAATCCACCGGCTCGCTCGAGGGCCCGTTCCGCGAGACGATCGAGGCCCTCGGCCGGGCCGGCGCCGTCGCACGTCTCGCCGACCGCGACCCTTCCCTCTGGAAGGACGACCCCGCCCACGCCGCCGTGATCCGGAACCGCCTCGGCTGGCTCGACGAGCCGGGACGGCTCCGCGGACGCATCGGCGAGCTCCAGTCCTTCTCGGCCGAGGTGCGCGCGGCCGGCTACACCCGCGTCCTCCTCCTCGGCATGGGCGGCTCGAGCCTCGCTCCCGAGGTCCTGAAGCGCTGCATGACCCCCGGCCCGGGCGCGCCGATCCTCGACGTCCTCGACTCCACCGATCCCGACGCCATCCGCGCCGCCGAAGGAAGCGCGCGCCTCGACCGGAGCTTCTTCCTCGTCGCGAGCAAGTCGGGGACGACGCTCGAGACGCTCTCGCAGTACCGCTACTTCCGCGCGCGCGTCGAGGCGGCCGGCCTCTCCGACGCCGGCTCGCGCTTCGCGGCGGTCACCGATCCGGGCTCGCCGCTCGAGGCGCTCGCCGGCGCGGAGAAGTTCCGCCGCGTCTTTCGGAATCCGCCCGACATCGGCGGCCGCTACTCGGCGCTCTCCTACTTCGGCATGGTGCCGGCCGCGCTCCTGAACCTCGACCTCGCCACGCTCGCCTCGCGAGCCGAGGCGGCGCGCGAGGAATCGCTCGCGCCGGACCCCGCGGCGAACGGCGCGCTCCGTCTCGGCGCCCTTCTCGCCGCGGCCGCGAAGGGAGGCCGCGACAAACTCACGATCCTCACGGCTCCGTTCCTGCGCCCGGTGGGATTCTGGATCGAGCAGCTCATCGCCGAGAGTACCGGGAAGGAGGGGAAAGGGATCGTGCCGGTCGAGGGGGAGCCGCTCGGCGCGCCGCACCACTACGGCGCCGACCGGATCTTCGTCTCGATTGAGCTCGACGGCGAGCCGGTCGCGGACCTCGAGCGCCTCGAGCGCGATCTCACGCGCTCCGGCGCGGCGTGGGTCCGGATCGTCCTCTCCGACCGCGACCAGATCGCCGCCGAGTTCGTGCGCTGGGAGGCCGCGACCGCGTTCGCCGGCTCGGTCCTCGGGATCGATCCCTTCGACGAGCCGAACGTCCAGGAGAGCAAGGACGCGACGAAGAAGATCCTCCAGCAGTTCGAGTCGTCGGGATCGATGCCTTCCGGCGAGCCGGTCGCGCGCGACCTGGGCATCGAGGTCTACGCCGAGGCCGGCTTCTGGGCGCGGATCGTGGAGGGCTCGCCCGCGCACCCGAGCCTCGAGATGGTCCTCCAGCGCTTCCTCACCCGTGCGCGACCCGGCGAGTACGTGGCGCTCCTCGCTTACCTCGAGCGAACCGCGGGGAGCGAGGCTTCGTTCGCCCTCATGCGCCGCGCCATCCGGAACGCCCATCGCGTCCCGGTCCTTCAGGGCTACGGCCCCCGCTACCTCCACTCGATCGGGCAGCTCTACAAGGGCGGCCCGGGGACGGGACTCTTCCTGATCCTGACCGCCGCGGGCGAGATCGACGTCCCGATCCCCGGCAGCCCCTACACGTTCGGGCAAGTGGAGACGGCGCAGGCCCTCGGCGACGCCGCCTCGCTCACCTCGCGGGGGAAGCCGCTCCTCCGGCTCCACATGACCGAGGGCGCCGCCGCCGGTCTCGACGCCCTCGGGGCCGCCATCGAGCGGGCCATCGCGGCCACCGCAAGCGCCTGACCCCGCGCCGCCGACCTTGCGCCGTTTCGCGAGGTTGCGGCATCATCGGCGGGTAGAGGCGACTGGACGGCGCGACGCCTCGCCGCTCTCGCCGGAACATCCCGGCACGCGCTGGTCGGACTCGAACACGGAGGGTTCCATGCCTGCTCGGAAGAAGGCTTCCAGGAAGTCCGCCAAGAAGCGGCCGGTCGCACGGACGGCCAAGAAGAAGGGCGCCGCCCGGAAGTCCGCCGCGCGCAAGAGTTCCCAGCGCGCGTCCACTCCCGCCCGGCGTCCCGCGGCGCCGCCCGCGACGCCGAGCGCGATCGGAATGACGATCCACCACCTCGACTTCACGACGAACGACCTCGAGGCCGTGAAGCGCTTCTACGTCGAGCTCCTCGGCTTCAGGAACCACGAGCACGATCCCCAGTACAACTACCTCTGGGTGCAGACGGGCGGGACGTCGAGCCTCGGGTTCATGCCGCCGATGCAGGGGATGGGCGAGGCGAGCCCGCCGAAGGAGCCGACGCTCTACTTCATCGTGGAGGACGTCGATCGCGCCTATGCGGCGCTGAGCGCGCGCGGAGTGATGTTCGAAGGCCCCCCTGCCGACATGCCGTGGGGCCACCGCGTCGTACGAACCATCGATCCGGAGGGGCGGGTCGTGATGCTCGCCACCCGGAAGCAGGCATAGACCCTCTCTGGGACAGGAGCGCGCCATGAAGCCGACCCCCGCGACCCAGCTGCACGAGCTCGGACAGAGCGTCTGGCTCGACAACATCAACGACGGATGGATCCAGTCGGGCGAGCTCGCCCGGTGGATCGCCGAGGGGTCGGTGTACGGCGTCACCTCGAATCCGACCATCTTCAAGAACGCGATCGGGAGCAACCAGTACTCCTACCCCGCGGAGATCCAGCGTCTCGCTTCCGCGGGCAAATCCCCGGACGAGATCTACGAGGAGCTGGCGGTGCGCGACATCACGCGCACCGCCGACCTGCTCGCCGAGACCTACCGCCGCGGCACCGGCCGGGACGGCTTCGTGAGCCTCGAGGTCATGCCCGACAAGGCGAACGACACGGACGCCACGATCGAGCAGGCCCGCCACTACCGGAAGATCGTGAACCGCCCGAACCTCTTCGTGAAGGTGCCCGGCACGGCGGCGGGCGTCCCGGCCATCGAGGCGCTGATCGCCGAGGGGATCAGCATCAACGTGACGCTCCTCTTCGGGCGGAAGCAGTTCGCCGCGGCCGCGGAGGCGTACCGGCGCGGCATCGAGCGGCGGCTTTCCTCGGGCGCCTCGATCGAGGGGCTCCACTCCGTCGCGAGCATCTTCGTGAGCCGGCTCGACACCTCGGTCGACAAGGAGCTCGACGCGAAGGCGGCCGCGGCCGACGCCGTCGCCGATCGCGAGCGGTTCCTCTCGCTCCGGGGGTCGGCCGCGGTCGCGAACGCCCTCGACGTCTGGGAGGAGTACCGCGCGCGCTTCTTCGGCCCCGCGTTCGAGGACCTCCGCCGCCGCGGCGCGCGACCGCAGTGGATGCTCTGGGCTTCCACCGGGACGAAGAACCCGGCCTACTCCGACGTGAAGTACGTGGACGAGCTGGCCGGACCCGATTCGATCAACACGATGCCGAAGGAGACGCTGGACGCCTGGCTCGAGCACGGCGTGGTCCAGGGCAACCGTCTCGATCCGCGCGTGGAGACCGCGCGCACGACGCGGCGCGTCCTCGCCGACGCCGGGATCGACCTCGGGAAGCACTGCGATCAGCTCCAGAAGGACGGCGTCGTCCTCTTCGAGAAGTCGTTCACGGAGATGATGGACACGATCCGCGAGCGCTCGGCCGCGCTGGCGCGGCGCTGACGCGGGGGGCTCACGTGGAGATCGGATTCGTCGGCCTCGGCCGAATGGGAAAGAACATGGTGCTCCGCCTCCTCCAGGGCGGGCACCGGGTCGTGGCGTGGGACCCCAACGCATCCAGCGTGGCGGAGGTCGCCGGCGCGGGCGCTGCGGCCGCGTCGGGACTCTCGGACATCGCGGCGAAGCTCGCCGACCGCCCACGGGCCATCTGGGTCATGGTCCCCTCGGGAAATCCCACGGAGCAGGTGATCCAGGACCTCGGCCGCTTGCTCGACCGGGGCGACATCGTGGTCGACGGCGGAAACTCCCACTACACCGAGTCGGTGCGCCGCGCGGCGTCCCTGCGCGAGCGCGGCGTGCAGTTCATCGACTCGGGGACCTCGGGCGGCATCTGGGGGCTCGCGAACGGCTACTGCCTCATGGTCGGAGGCGACGCGGCCTCCTGCCGGCGGCTCGAGCCGGTCTTCACGACGCTCGCGCCCCCCGACGGCTATCTCCGCGTCGGCGAGAGCGGCGCCGGGCACTTCGTGAAGATGATCCACAATGGCATCGAGTACGGGCTCATGGAGTCGTACGCGGAGGGCTTCGAGATCCTCGCCTCCTCGTCGTACGGCCTCGACCTGCCCGGCATCGCCTCGCTCTGGCGGAACGGCAGCGTCGTCCGCTCCTGGCTCCTCGACCTCGCCGCGGACGCGCTGCGCGACGATCCTCGCCTCGACCACGTGAAGGACTACGTGGAGGACTCCGGCGAGGGGCGCTGGGCCGTGATCGAATCCGTCGACCGCGCCATCCCGGCCCCGGTGCTCACCCTCGCGCTCCAGGCCCGCTTCCGCTCGCGCCAGCCGTCCTCGTTCGCCGGGAAGCTCCTCGCCGCCCTGCGGAACAAGTTCGGCGGCCACGCCGTCAAGACGACGTGACGCCCGACGCCGGCACGGGTCTCGCGGCCGCGCCGAATCCGCTGCGCGAAGGGAGCATGACGCTCCGCGCGGCGGAGCCCTGCACGTTCGTCGTCTTCGGCGCGAGCGGCGACCTCACGCACCGAAAGCTCCTCCCCGCCCTCCTCGAGCTCTCACGCGACCGTCTCCTCGATCCCAAGACGGCGATCGTGGGCTTCGCGCGAACTCCGAAGACCGACGAGCAGTTCCGCGACGAGGCGGCCGCGGTCGCCAAGGAGCACGGCGTCGCCGACGCGGTCTGGAAGAATTTCGCCCCTTCCCTCTTCTACCGCTCGGGCGACTTCGGGAGCGCGCCCGATTTCCAGGCGCTCCGCGGCGAGCTGGAGAAGATCGAGCAATCGCGCGGGATGCCGGGGAACCGGATCTACTACCTCGCCGCGCCGCCGCCGACGTTCCCGGCCATCTTCGACCAGCTCGGAGCCTCCGGCCTCGCCCAGCCCGCGCCGGGGGCGTGGAAGCGCGTGATCGTCGAGAAGCCGTTCGGGCGCGACCTCGCTTCGGCGCGCGAGCTGAACGCCCGCATCCACGCCAGCTTCGACGAGCGCCAGATCTACCGGATCGACCATTACCTCGGGAAGGAGACGGTCCAGAACATCCTGGTCTTCCGCCTCGCGAACGGGATCTTCGAGCCGCTCTGGAACCGCCGCTACGTGAGCCACGTGCAGATCACGGTCGCGGAGACGGTCGGCGTGGAGGGGCGCGCGGGTTACTACGAGCAGGCAGGGGTGCTCCGCGACATGCTCCAGAACCACATGTTCCAGCTCCTCGCGCTCACCGCGATGGAACCCCCTTCGCGGTTCGACGCCGACTTCGTGCGCGACGAGAAGGCGAAGGTGCTCCGCGCCATGGAGCCCCTCGCCGCCGACCAGGTGGCGAAGCGAACCGTGCGAGGGCAGTACACGGCCGGCTCGGTCGCCGGGGAGGCGGTCCCCGGCTATCGCGAGGAACAGGGTGTCGATCCCAACTCCACGACCGAGACCTACCTCGCCGTGAAGCTCGAGGTCGACAACTGGCGCTGGGCGGGCGTCCCCTTCTACCTCCGCTCCGGGAAGCGGCTCGGGAAGCGCGCGACGGAGGTGGCGATCTCCTTCCGGCGCCCGCCGACGTCGCTCTTCCGTTCGGTCGGCTGCGCGCCGATCGATGCGAACGTCCTCCGGCTCCGGATCCAGCCCGACGAAGGCGTTTCGCTGTCGTTCGGGACGAAGGCGCCGGGACAGGCGATGCAGATCCAGCCGGTGCGGATGGACTTCAACTACATCACCGCCTTCGGCGCCGATCCTCCGGAGGCCTACGAGCGGCTCCTCCTCGACTGCAACCTCGGCGACTCGACCCTGTTCGCGCGCGAGGACGAGGTGGAGCTCGCGTGGGAGCGCGTCGACGCGATCGGCCGCGCGTGGGCGGAGCGCGGCGAGCCGCCGCTCCTCCCCTATCCCGCCGGGACCTGGGGCCCGCGCGAAGGGGACCTCCTCCCCGAGCGGGACGGCCACCGCTGGTACCGGGTGTGAGCGAGACGCCCGCCGCGGGGCGCGCGCCCAGCGACACGACCGCGCCGTTCCTTCTCCTGTCCGACGAGGGGGAGCAGCCCTTCGACGCGGCCGCACTCGAGCGCCAGCTGCAGACGATGTGGAAGACGCGGCCGCAGTCGACCGCCTTCTACCGTGCCGCACTGGCGAACCTGATCGTACCCCTCGGGGGCCTCGATCTCGACCAGATGGCGCCAGTCATCGCGGAGGTGTCGCGGCGCCATCCGGCGCGAATCCTCCGCATCGATCCGGCCCCGGGAACGCCGGCCGACCCCGCGCGGCTCCGGGCGCGCGCGAGCGCTCTCTGCCATCTGCGCGAGGGAGGGGGCGGGTTCGTCTGCTCCGAGATGGTCGTGCTCGAGTACACGGAGACGACGGCCCCGCTCGTGCCGAGCGCCGTGCGCTCGCTCCTGATCGGCGACCTCCCGGCGGTGCTCCTCGCCATGACGCCGGGGCCGCAGCCGTCCTGGATGGAGGCGCTCGTCGCCGTTGCCGATCTCGTGATCGCGGACAGCTGCGTCGAGGAGGAGCCGGCCGCGCTCGCGGCGATCTGGGAGCGGACCGGGCGAAAAGGCACGCCGATGCGCGACCTCGCCTGGGCTCGACTCGAACCGTGGCGGTCGGCGCTCGCGCGGCTCTTCGACACGCCGGAGGCGAGCCCCGCGCTCACCGGGCTGCGCGACCTCACGCTCGCGCACGGCGGTGCGGCGCCCTCCTCCACGGTCTGGCTCCTCGCGGGGTGGATGGCGAGCCGGCTCGGGTGGAAGCTAATCCGGCGGGACGGGACCCGCTGGACGTTCCGGTCCGCGGGCGGCCCGGTCCAGGTGACGCTCCAGCGGGACGAATCGGTCGCCGCCGCGGTGCTCCTCTCGGCGCACGTGCGCGCGGCAGGGACGCACCCACTCGACGCCCGCATCGGGCACGTCGCGGGGGAGGACACCGCACGCCTCGAGCTGCTCGCGCCGCGAAACGACGTCCGCGCGATCCCCTTCGAGCGCCGGGATCTGGCGACGGCCATCGTCGGTGAGATGCAGCGCCGCCTTCCCAACCCGGCATTCCACGACGCGGCGCGCGCGGCCCGGGCCATGATCGAGGCATGAGCGGGGCCGGCGGCGCCGTGACGAACGGGCTGATCCTCGCCGGCGACGTCGGCGGAACGAAGACGCATCTCGCCCTCTTCCCCGCCGAGGGGCGCGGCCGGATCGGCGCGCCGGTCGCGGACGAGACCTACCCGAGCGGCGACTTCCCCACGCTCGAGGCGATGGTCGACCACTTCCGGGCGAGCCACGACGGACCGGTCGCGGCCGCTTCGATCGGTTTCGCCGGCGCGGTCTCGGAGGGACGCGGCGTCGGCACCCACGTCGCCTGGGTCGCGGACGAGCAGGTCCTCGCGCGCCATCTCCGCATTCCCCGCGCCCACGTCATCAACGACCTGGTCGCGGCCGGATGGGGCATCCCCGCGCTCACCCCGCGCGATCTCGCCACGCTCCTTCCGGGGCGGCCGGATCCCGACGGGAACGCCGCGATCGTCTCCGCAGGGACCGGCCTGGGCGAGACGTCGCTCGTCCGCTACCGCGGCGACCTGATCCCGGTCGCGTCCGAGGGGGGCCACGCCGACTTCGCGCCGCGGACCGATCTCGAGATCGAGGTCTTTCGCGCGCTGCGCGCCGAGTTCGGCCGCGTCTCCGTGGAGCGGGTCCTCTCGGGTCTGGGCCTCGCGAACGTCGCGCGGGTCCTCCACCGGATGGAGGGCGCCGAGACGGCGCTCCGGGAGCACGAGCGCGAGGCGGGAGCGGGCGGACTCCCCGCAGCGATCTCGGGAAACGCGCTCGCGAGAACGTGCGCCGCGTGCGCGCAGACCCTCGACCTCTTCGTGGGCGTCTACGGCGCCGAGGCCGGGAACGCCGCCCTGCGCGCCCTCGCCCTCTCGGGCGTCTACCTGGGGGGCGGCATCGCGCCCCAGATCCTCCCCGCGCTCCAAAAACCGATCTTCATGGAGGCATTTCTCGCCAAGGAGCCGCACCAGGCCCTCCTCGAGCGCGTGCCGGTCCACGTCGTCGTGAACGACCGATCCGCGCTCCTCGGCGCCGCGCGCTACGCCACGCTGTAGACCACCGGGCGCATCGACGGAGATGCGCCATGGGGAGAACCGCGAAGATCGCCGCGCTCGTGAAGAAGGCGGTGCGGTGAGCCAGGCGACGGCATTTCAGCCACTTAGCTGACCTTGTCGGCTCCGATTCCCGACCCTATAATCGCGCCATGAATCCAACTACGGCCGTCGCCGAAAAGACACCGCCGACCACGAAGAGCAGCAAGCGCGTTCGCGAGATCCTCTCCTGGTACGCGTCCGACAATCCGGGAAGCAAGGCGAACCTCGCCCGCATGATGAACCACGGCGTCCTGGCCGGGACGGGGCGCATGGTGATCCTCCCGGTCGACCAGGGCTTCGAGCACGGCCCCGCCCGCTCGTTCGCGCCCAATCCCGCGGGCTACGACCCGCGCTACCACGTCGAGCTGGCGATCGAATCGGGCTGCAACGCCTACGCCGCGCCGCTCGGCTTCATCGAAGCCGGCGCCGCCGACTACGCGGGCGACATCCCGCTCATCTTGAAGCTGAACAATCACGACGTCCTCCACGACGAGAAGGATCCGCTCTCGTCGGTCACGGGGAGCGTGGGGGAGGCGCTCCGCCTCGGATGCGCCGCCATCGGCTTCACGATCTACCCCGGCTCCACGCAGGCGGGACGCATGTACGAGCAGATCCGCGTGCTGGCCGAGGAGGCGAAGCGGGTCGGCCTCGCCGTCGTCGTCTGGTCCTATCCGCGCGGCTCCGAGCTCTCCAAGGAAGGCGAGACCGCGATCGACGTGGTCGCCTACGCCGCGCAGATCGCGGCCCAGCTCGGCGCGCACGTGATCAAGGTGAAGCTCCCCACCGCGCACGTCGAGCAGCCCGAGGCGCAGAAGGTCTACCAGAAGTACGCGATCCCGGTCGGCACGCTGGCCGAGCGCGTGCGCCACGTGGTCCAGTCATCGTTCGACGGCCGGCGCATCGTGATCTTCTCGGGAGGGGCGAAAAAGGACAGCGACGAGGACGTGCTGCAGGAGGCGCGGGCCATCCGGGACGGCGGCGGCTTCGGCTCGATCATCGGCCGGAATTCGTTCCAGCGGAAGAAGGCCGACGCGATCCAGCTCCTCCACCGGATCATGGCGATCTACTCGGGAGACGCTCCCTAGCGTCTCAGGGCTTCTTCAGCGTTCCCGGCGGGAGTGTGGCGAGCCAGCGCACGAAGGCGAACCCCGCCGAGGCGAGCACCAGGCAGAGGAGCACGATGACCGCGAGCATCTTCCGGATGCGCGCGCGCACCGCCTTGTCCCGCCCGGGATCCAGCGCGGCCGGTTCCTGCGACGCCATCATCGAAGCCGTCCCCTTGCCCGACTCGCTCACAGCGACTTCTTCCCCGCGAGCGGCGACTTGTCGCTCTCGTTCCGCGGGAAGAGCGTGTAGTTGAGCTGCACCTCGTTCACGCTGAGCGGCACGCGGGGCGAGAGGGCGAAGTAGACCGGCAGCACGCGCGTCTCGCGCGGCCCGAGCGCCTGGTCCTCGAAGCAGAAGCACTGGATCAGCTGGAATTCGCGCGCGGCCTCCACCGGCGCGATCGAGTGCACCGCGCGGAAGAAGACCGAGTCGTCGCTCATGTTCGTGAACGTGTAGTCGAGGTGCACCGGGCGCCCCGGAATCGTGTGTACGAGCGGGACCGAGGGGCCGAACCGGATCGGAAGTCCCGTGGCCGAGACCCCCATGAACTTGACCTGGATGTCGCGGTTCTCGATCGGCTCGGTGGCCGAGGAGAGCGTGGCCGGCTCGCCCCAGGGACTCCCCTGGTACGCGGCCTTCCCCGCGCCGCCGAGTCCGAAACGGGCGCAGAAGAGCTTGAAGAGGGGAACGTTCGAGTAGGCGAAGCCGAACATCACCGCGACCACGACGGCCATGCCCGCCGCGAGCGCCCCGTTCGAGAACCGCCGCTCGGAGGCCACGCTACGAGCGGAGCGGGATGCGCCAGATCGCGTCGGCGATCATCCCGAGGAAGAGGACGAAGAGATAGACGATGGAGTAGGCGAAGACGTCCCGCGCCGCCCTCACCGTCGGCGCGCGTCGCGCCCGAAACGCCTTCACCACGAACGCGGCGCCGAGGAAGAGCGCCGTCACCCCGAGCACGAGCCCGCCTGCGTTCGCGAACGGCATGAGGAGCGTCACGAGCACGAGCACGAGCGTGTAGAGCTCGATCTGCCGGTAGGTCTCGGCCTCGCCCCGCACGATCGGGAGCATCGGGATCGCCACGCGCCGGTAATCGTCCTGGACGCAGATCGCGAGCGCCCAGAAGTGGGGCGGCGTCCAGAGGAAGATCACGAGGAACATGAGCACGGGCGCGAGCGCCAAGTGCCCCGCCGCCGCGGCCCAGGCGATGACCGGGCCCATGGCGCCCGCCGCGCCGCCGATCACGATGTTGTGCACGGTGCGCGGCTTGAGCCAGAGCGTGTAGAAGAAGCCATAGAAGGCGATCGTTCCGAACGCGAGCCAGGCGGCGAGCGGGCTGCCGTATTCCGCGAGCGCGACCACGGAGAGGACGCCGATCCCGATCGCGAAGGCGAGGGCGCGGCCGGGCGCGACCCGGTGGAGCGGCAGCGGGCGGCGCGCGCGCGTCCGCTCCATCTGCGCGTCGAGGTCGCGCTCGAAGTACTGGTTGAAGGCGTTCGCCGATCCGGCCGTCAGCATGATCGCGCCGAGCACGACCAGGAGGCGTAGCGGGTCGTGGAGGAGCGAGCGCTCGGTCACGACGCCGGCGAGCGCCGTGATCATGACGAGCGCCACGATCCGGGGTTTCGTCAGCTCGATGTAATCACGCACGGGACAGCTCGTAACTCGCCACGGTCAGGGTTCCGAACAGCATCAGCGCCGTGCCCAGATGGCTGGCGCTCACGGGAAGCGGTACGCGGAGGACCACGTTGGCCACGCCCAGCAGGAACTGCACCGCCAGAAGTATACCCGATATCCGGAGGGGCCAGCGGGCCCGGGGCGGAAGGGCGACCGGCGCGGCCCGGAAGAGGAGCCCCAGCACGATGAGGACCACCGCGTAGGCGCCGAGCCGGTGGGCGTAGTGGATCCCGAGGAGCCCCTTCATCGGCGGGAGCCACATCCCCTGGCAGGTCGGGAAATCGGGGCAGGCGAGCGCCGCGCCCGACGAGGAAACCCAGCCCCCGAGCGCCACCTGGACGAGCACCGCTCCGGCCGCGACGCGCGCCCAGACGGCGATCCCCCGGCGCTTCCCCGGGTCGACCGACGATCCCTCCCCCGAGGCCGCCGCCGGGGAGACGCCCGCAGCGTCCTCCGCGTCGCGGGCCACGAGCGCCATCCGGAGGAGAATCGCGAAGAAGAGGAACGCGATCAGGAGATGGGCCACCACCCGGTCGACGGGAAGCTCCTCGAGCACGACGCGCGCGCCCATGAAGACCTGGAGCCCGAGGGTGATCAGGGCGGCCACCGTGAGCGCGCCCAGGCGGCCGCGCCAGCGCGCGCTGCGGAAGACGAGGAAGGCGACCGCCAGGGTCGCGATCGAGACGAGGCCCGCGATGGCGCGGTGGGCGTACTCGATGAGGACGTTGTGCTGCGGCCGCGGGATCACCTTTCCCTGGTCGAGGGGCCAGTCGGGAATGGCCAGCCCGGATCCGGAGAGGCGGACCACGCCGCCCCAGACGACGAGCACGAAGACGAGCAACAGGGTGATCCGGAGGACTGTGGCGAGGCGGTCCGACCCGCGGTTCATGGCTTCGGGCGGCGCGCGCGGCACCGCCGTTCATCGTCTCCTATCGGATCACCGGGATCCGCGAGAAGTTCTCGGCGGGCGGCGGCGAGGAGATGGTCCATTCGAGCGTCTTGTTGTACTCGGCGTGATCCCAGGGATCGACCGGGGCGCGCTTGCCGCGCCAGAGGCTCATGAGGACGTTGATCAGGAAGATGCTCATCGCGACGAAGAGGATCCCGGCCCCGATCGTGGAGATCTGGTTCAGCCCCTCGTACTGGGGCTTGTACGTGTAGATGCGCCGCGGCATCCCGAGCATCCCCATCACGTGCATCGGCATGAACACCACGTTCATCCCGATGAAGGTCAGCCAGAAGTGCACCTTCCCCATGAGCTCGTTGTACATCTTTCCCGAGATCTTGGGGAACCAGTAGTAGAAGCCGGCCATGATCCCCATCAGCGAGCCGCCGAAGAGGACGTAGTGGAGGTGGGCCACGACGAAGTAGGTGTCGTGCACCTGCACGTCGAAGGGCACCAGGGCGAGCCACACGCCCGTGATCCCGCCGATGATGAAGAGGCAGATGAAGCCGAGGGCGAAGAGCATCGGCGTCCGGAAGCGGATCGCGCCGCCCCAGACCGTGGCGAGCCACGACCAGATCTTCACGCCGGTCGGCACCGCGATGACCATCGAGGCCAACGAGAAGAAATAGCGGAGGTTCTTGTCGATGCCCACGGCGAACATGTGGTGTCCCCAGACCAGGAACCCGATGAAGCCGATCCCCGCCGTCGCGAACACCATCCCCTTGTAACCGAAGAGCGGCTTGTCGGAGAGCGAGGGGAGCACCTGCGAGATCATCCCCATGGCCGGGAGCACCATGATGTAGACCGCGGGATGGGAGTAGAACCAGAAGAGGTGCTGCCAGAGCACCGGGTCGCCGCCGGCGGCCGGGTGGAAGAAGCCGGTCCCGAAGAGGCGGTCGGTGAGGAGCATCGTGAGCCCGCCCGCGAGCACCGGGGTCGCGATCAGGATGATCATCTGCGTGATGATCACGTTCCAGCAGAACATCGGCATCTTCATGAGCGTCATGCCGGGGGCGCGGAGGTTCAGGATCGTCACGACGAAGTTGATCCCGCCGAGGATCGACGAGAGCCCCGCGAGATGGAGTCCCAGGATCCAGAGGTCGACGCCCGGACCCGGCGAGAACTGCCGGTCGGAGAGCGGCGGATAGTTGGTCCAGCCGGCCGCGGCCGCGCCGCCCTGGAGCAGGAGGCTCGTCAGCATGAAGCCGCCCGCCGGCACGAGGAGCCAGAACGAGATCGCATTCAGGCGCGGGAAGGCCATGTCGCGCGCCCCGATCTGGATCGGCACGACGTAGTTCGAGATCCCCGCGAGCACCGGGATGGTCCAGAAGAAGACCATGAACGTGCCGTGCAGCGACATGATCTGGTTGTAGATCTCGGGGTGGAGCAGGTGGAGCCCCGCCTTCGAGAGCTGGGCCCGCATGACCATCGCGAAGGCCCCGGCGATGAAGAAGAAGGTGAACGACAGCCAGAGGTACATGACCCCGATCAGCTTGTGATCGGTCGTGAGCAGATACTTGAGAATCCCCGTCCGCGGCTTCGGCCCGACGTGGACGACCTCGGTCGGGACCGGCCCGACCAGCGTGCCCGCTTCCATGCCTCTAGGCTCCCCTCTTCTTCTGCTCGATCCAGCGGGCAAATTCCTCGGGCGGGACCACGTTCACCGTGATGAACATCTCCGCATGGAGGACGCCGCAGAGCTCGGCGCACTGTCCTCGGTAGGTCCCGGGCTGATCCACGCGGAACCAGGTGTGGTTCACGCGCCCGGGGTTGGCGTCCATTTTGACACCGAAATCGGGAAGGAACCAGGAGTGCACGACGTCGATCGACGTCACGTCGGCGGCGATGGTCTTCCCGGCCGGGATCACGAGCGGCTCGTTCGCGAAGACCACCCCGTAGCCCGGGTAGCGGTACTCCCAGAACCACTGGTGCCCGATGATCTCGACGGTCATGTCCGACTTGGGAACCGTCTCGAGGTAGTGGAGCGTCGAGAACGACGGGCCCGCGAGGTAGAGGAGGGCGGCCACCGGGACCGCCGTCCAGAGGATCTCGAGGCGCAGGTTCTCGTGGAAGGTCGCCGCTTTCACCCCCGGCTTCGCCCGGAAGCGGACGATCACGACCAGGAGGAGCCCCTCGGCGATGAGCAGGAAGAAGGAGGTGACGATCACCGCCTTGAACCAGAGGCTCCGGACCTCGTGCGCGACGGGGGTCGCGGGGTGGAGGAGCCACGCGAAGGCAGCCGGCGCGATGAGGAGGCCGGCGAGAATGCCGAGGATGGCGAGCCACCGGGGGGAGCGGGGCGTCATGCGCATGATTGTACTAGCTCCGTGCGCCCGCGGCACTCGCGAGCCGGGCGCGCAGCGATTGGGTGAAGTCGTAGAGCGCCCGGATCTGGTCGGACGTGAGGTCCCCGTTGGCGGGCATCATACCCCCCGAGAGGCCGTAGAGGATGACGCGCTGGAACGAGGCGGCGTCGCCGGAGAGCGGTCCCTGCGCGGCGAGGCTTCGGGTGGTGAGATAGACGTAGGGCGCCGACCCCATGATGCGCGTGCGCACGCCGCCCTGGCCCCACGGGCCGTGGCAGGAGGCGCAGCGCGCGGCGTAGAGCATCCCGCCCTCGCTCGAGTCGGCCGGCGCGCCCGTCATCGCCGCCGCGGCGGCCGGAGCCGGCCGCTGGGCGATCAGCGCCATCGCGCGTGCGATCGGGATCGTGTCGCCCGGGGCCGGGCCGGTCGCGACGGCCGTGCTCGCGCCCGCGCCGCCAGCCTTCTTGCCGCCGCCAAACTGGTCGAGCCACGCGAGGTCCTCGGGCTTGTCGGCTTCCTGCTTCGAGGGATTGAACGTGCGCACGTAGTGGGCCAGCGCGAAGCGGTCCTCGAGCGGGATGCCGGGGAACGGCGCCATGGCGGTTCCCGGCGAGCCGTTCGTGATCGTCTGCACGATGCGCGCGACGCCGCCGCCGTAGCGCCAGTATCCCGACGTGTAGTCGCGCGGCTTGGGATTGAGGGCGGACGCGGCCGGGCCGTCCCCCTTGCCGTCCGTGCCGTGGCACGAGGCGCAGTTCACGTCGAAGATGCTCTTCCCTTTCGCGATCAGCGCGGGGGTCGGCTTGAGGAGCGCCTGGACGTCGACCGACGCGGCCTGCTGCGTGCCGCCGCCGGCCGCGCCACCGGGCGCCGCGGCCTCGCCGCCGCCCTTTCCGGAGCGGAGCCCGGCCGTGTACATGAGGCCCGCCACGACGGCGATGACGACGCCGGTGAAGAGGAACTGCGCGATCGCGACCGTTCCCGGGAGCCGGTCGCGGTCGGGTGCTGCGGTGTGCCGCGGCGCGTCATGCCCCGCTCCGGCGGCGTGCTCGGTGGTTCCGACGATCCGGCCGGCCGAACCCGGCGCGGGCTCCTGCGGCGTCTGGTATTCGGTCATCCGTGGAACCTCACGCTCGACTCGTAGGCGGGGTCGCCGACCGGCGAGACCGGATGGCGCGAGAGGAACCCGAGCACGATCCAGCCGAAGAGGCCGAGGAAGCCGAGCGTGACGCCGATCTCGGTCCATCCGAAGACCACCTGCTCCGGCGAGAACGCCGGGAGGATCACCCAGTAGAGGTCGAGCCACTGTCCGATCAGGACGATGGAGCAGACCGCGATCAGCCAGTTCCCGCTCTCCTTCACCTTGACCGGCATCAGCGCGAAGAACGGAATGCCGAACTTGCAGACCATGAGAGCGATCCCGATCAAGCCCCATCCGGTGTACGTGCGCGGGATGAACCAGACCGTCTCCTCGGGCAGGTTCCCGTACCAGATGAGCATGAACTGGGAGAAGGCGATGTACATCCAGAAGATCGAGAAGGCGAAGACGTACTTCCCGAGGTCCTGGTAGTGGAACCGGCTCACGATCCCGGCGAGCGCGCCCTGGCGGCGCAGGAGGACCACGGCGATCGCGAGCGCGGCGAGCAGGCTCTGCCAGGCTCCCGCGAAGCAGTAGACCCCGAACATCGTGCTGTACCAGAGCGGCTCGAGCGACATCAGGAGGTCGAACCCCAGGAGCGTGAGCGTGACCGCGAAGAGCACGATGAAGATCGGCGCCACGCGGAGGCTCTTCTTCGTGAGCGCCGGGTCGCGCGTGGCGTCCTGGCGCGTCGAGTTCCGCACGAAGTACCAGGCGAAGAGGCTCCAGACCGCGAGGATCACGAGGTTCCGGACCGTGAAGAACGGAACCGAGAGGTAGCCGCCCTTCGTGACGTGCTCCGCCGCGACGTCGGCTCCCACGGGAGGGTTCGACCAGACGTAGAGCTTCGGCACCCCCACGAGGAGGATCACGAAGAGGAGGAGCGCGTACGGCAGGTACGACGTGAAGGCCTCGGCCACGCGCCGGACCACCACGCTCCAGGTCGCACCGACCAGGTAGTGGAGCGCCGTGAAGAAGACGCCGGCGACGGCGAGGAAAAGGAAGTAGACGTAGCCGAGCAGGAACGCCGCGTAGGCGCGCGTCGCGTCGCCGCCGCCGTAGTACTCGATCAGGAAGCTCACGATCCCGAGCAGGATGAAGATCCCGAACATCGCCTTGATCCCGCCCGGAACGGCGAGCGGCTCCGCGGCGCGGACCGGGGCGGCGTGCGAAGCGTGGCCGCTCATCGTCCACTCCCGGCAACCGGGGCCGCCCCGGCCTGGGAGCTGTCCGCGGGCGCGGCCGCGGGCTTCGCCTTGGCCGGCAGATCCTGGGGCAAGGGGCGGGCCGCGCGCTGCAGCGCGCGCACGTACCAGATGACCGCCCAGCGGTCCTCGGGGAGGATCTGCGACGCGTAGCTCGGCATGAGGTTCTGTCCCCGCGTGATGACGTGGAAGATCCGCGAGTCGGGCCAGTTCCGCACCTTGTCCGAGAAGAGGACCGGCGGCTGCGGGAAGATCGGGACGATGTACCCCTGCCCGTCCCCGCGCGGACCGTGGCAGACGACGCAGGTGTTCATGTAGACGCGCTGCCCGCGCCCGATCACGTCGGGCGTCGGCTGGAGCGGATTGACCAGCGCCGCCATCGCCTGGGTCGTGTCGGCCTGGGCGAAGCGGTACGGCGTGATGTCGCGCGGCACGGTCCCCTCGACGGGAGGCCGCTCCACCGAATAGCCGGGACGGAGCGGGTCCTCGTGCTGCGCCGCGAGGCGCGGCCCGTAGGCCATGTTCGGCATGTACTCGATCGCGGGCTGCCGCTTCGAGCAGCCGGCCGCGAAGGCGAGGGCCGCGAGGAGCAGCGCGCCGGCGGCGGCGTCCGCGCCGCGACGCGCGACCCGGGCTCGTCCGTTACGCACGGATCACCCGCACGTCGGTGGCGCCCGTGGACTGGAGGAACTGCAGCGCCCGGCTCTCGTTCCACCCCGGTCCGACGTCCGGGAGGAAGAGCGCGAAGCGGTCGTCCGTGAGCGAGCGGTCGAGGATCGGCGCCCCCAGGTTCGGGAGCCCGCACGCGATCAGCAGCGCCGCGAGCGTCATCGTGCCCCCGATCAGCACCCCCGACTCGAACATGACCGGGATGAACGCCGGGAGGGAGACGAACGGCTTCCCGCCGACGTTGATCGGCCAGTCGATCGCCGACGTCCAGATCTCGAAGGTGAGCCCCAGGATCGCTCCGGAGAGTCCCATCACCAGCGTGACGTACGGCACCCACGACTTCTTGATGCCGAGCGCCTCGGAGAGGCCGTGCACCGGATAGGGCGTGAACGCGTCGGCGTTCCGGAAGCCGTGCTCCCGGACGCGCGCAGCGGCGCCGAGGAGCGTGTCGGGATTGTCGTAGAGAGCGAGCACCCCGCGGAGCGGCTTCGGCTTGCGGAAGAGGTCAAACATGGGCGCCCTCCCGCTCGGGCGGATGCGGCGCCGGGGGCGCCATCCCCGCCCGATGCTTCGACGTCCAGAGGACCGACTTCACCTCGGCGATCGAGATCGTCGGGAAGAAGCGGCAGAAGAGCAGGAACCACATGAAGAAGAACCCGAACGATCCGGCCGTCACGGTCCAGTCGAACACGGTCGGCTTGTAGTACGACCAGTTCACCGGCAGGAAGTCGCGGTGGAGCGACGTCACGATGATGTTGAACCGCTCGAACCACATCCCGATGTTCACGCAGATCGAGACGGCGAACATGATCGGGAGGCTCCGGCGGAGGCGGCGGAACCAGAAGAGCTGCGGGATGATCACGTTGCAGGTGATCATCGTCCAGTAGGCCCAGGCGAACGGCCCCGTGGCGCGGTTGATGAACGTGAACGCCTCGAACTGGTTCCCGCTGTACTGCGCGATGAAGAACTCGGTGGCGTACGCATAGCCGACCATCATCCCCGTGACCAGGATGATCTTGTTCATGTTCTCGAGGTGATGGATCGTCACGTATTCCTGGAGACGGAAGACCTTGCGCAGGATCACGAGGAGCGTGACCACCATCGCGAACCCGGAGAAGATGGCTCCGGCCACGAAGTAGGGCGGGAAGATCGTCGTGTGCCAGCCCGGGAGGATCGCCGTCGCGAAGTCGAAGGAGACCACGCTGTGCACCGAGAGCACGAGCGGCGTCGAGAGGCCCGCGAGCATCATGTAGGCGCGCTCGTAATGCTGCCAGTGCCGCTCCGAGCCGCGCCATCCGAGCGAGAGGACTCCATAGATCGCCCGCTTCCAGCCGCTCGAGCGATCGCGGATCGTCGCGAAGTCGGGAATCAGCCCCGTGTACCAGAAGCAGAGGGAGATCGTGAAGTAGGTGCTCACCGCGAAGACGTCCCAGACGAGCGGCGAGCGGAAGTTCACCCAGAGGAAGCGCCAATTCGGGTACGGCACGAGCCAGTAGGCGAACCAGGGGCGCCCGGTGTGGATGAGCGGGAAGAGCCCCGCGGTCATGACCGCGAAGATCGTCATCGCCTCCGCCGAGCGGTTGATCCCGGTGCGCCACCGCTGGCGGAAGAGGTGGAGGATCGCCGAGATCAGCGTGCCGGCGTGTCCGATGCCGATCCAGAAGACGAAGTTGGTGATGTAGACGCCCCACCCGACGGGGTGGTTGATCCCGAGGATCCCGAGCCCCTTGTTGATCTGGTACGTCACCGTCGCGGCCATCGCGAGGAAGAGGAGCACCGAGATGCTGAAGAAGACGAGCCAGAGCGGACCCGGCTTCGTGTCGATCGGCGCGCTCACCTCGGTGGAGACGTCGGAGAAGCTCTTGCGCGGGTCGATGAGGAGCGGCTCGGCGAGCGGCAGCACGGGCTCGGTGAGCGCCGGCGCCCCGGTCCGCAGTTCTTCGGCGGCGGTCGTGGGGTTCACGCGTTCGCCTCCTCGCGGTTCCGGACCTTGGTCATGTAGGTGATCGAGGGGAGCGTGTTCAGGTCGGCGAGCACGGTGTAACCCCGCTGGTTCTTCGCCATCCCCGCGACATGGCTCTTCGCGTCGTTCTGGTCGCCAAACGTGATCGCCTGGGTCGGGCAGGTCTGCTGGCAGGCGGTGACGATGTCCCCCTCCTGCACGGGGATGTTCAGCGCCTTCGCGCGCTCCTTCGCGTCACGGATCCGCTGCACGCAGAAGGTGCACTTCTCCATGATCCCCTTCGTGCGCACGGTCACGTCGGGGTTCAGCACGAGCCGGAGCGACTTGGGCTTGTCGGTGTAGTCGAACCAGTTGAACCGGCGCACCTTGTAGGGGCAGTTGTTGGAGCAGTAGCGCGTCCCGACGCAGCGGTTGTAGACCTGGATGTTGAGGCCCTCGCTCGAGTGCACCGTGGCGAGCACCGGGCAGACCGTCTCGCACGGCGCGTTCTCGCACTGCTGGCAGAGCATCGGCTGGTAGACCGTCTCCGGATTCTCCGCCGGGCCCGAGTAGTAGCGGTCGATGCGGAGCCAGTGCATCTCGCGCCCCTTCAGCACGACGCTCTTCCCCACCGCGGGGACGTTGTTCTCCACCATGCAGGCGATCATGCAGGCGCTGCACCCGGTGCAGGCGTTCAGGTCGATCGCCATGCCCCACTTGTGCCCGGGGTACTTGTGCCGCGTCCACATCGAGGGAAGGAGCTCGCCCCCCTCGTTCCCCGCCCCCGGGTCGCGCTGCCACTCGGAAAACGTGGTCTCGTAGATGATCGGGCGCCCCTCGGTGTACTGGTGCCCCTGGACGCAGGCCATCTTCGCGATCCGCCCGGTCCGCGTGACGCGCACGGGGATGCCCGCGAGGCCCACGCGACCGGCGGTCGCTTCGGCGAGGGCGAATCCGTTCTGCCCGACCTTGTCGCCGACCACGCCCGACCCGGTCCGGCCGTAGCCGAGGGGGATCGCGACGACGTCATCGTGGAGGCCGGGCTGGACGTGGACCGGGAGGTCGAACCGGGCGTGTCCCACGTCGATCGTGACCACGTCGGACTTCATCTCGTATTCGGCGACGCCGAGCTGGCGCGCGCGGTTGGGCGAGATGGCCGCGAAGTTGTCCCAGACGATCTTCGAGACCGGGTCGGGCAGCTCCTGGAGCCAGGCGTTGTTCGCGCTCCGTCCGTCGGCGAGCGTGTTCGACGGATAGAGGACGAGCGTGAGGGCTCCGTTCGTCGGCGCGTTCCCCGTCGGGAGCGCCGCCGGAATGCCGGCCGCCTTCGGCGAGCGCGTCGTACCGCCCCGCTCGTTCTCCTCGCCGCGCGCGATCACGCCGGCCCGGAGCGCCCCTTCCCAGAAGAGGTCGAACGGGGCAGCGGCGCCAGCGCCGGGATAGACCTGGGTCCGCCACCGCTCGCGCAGGTACTCGTGGTAGGAGCCGGCCGTCTCCGCCAGCGGCCCGCGGCCGAGATAGCGCGACCACGCGAGGAGCGAGTCCTGGAACGAGCGCACGTCGTAGAGCGGCGCGATCGCGGGCTGCATCAGCGAGACGACGCCCGCGCGCGGCGCGTGGTCGTCCCACGATTCGAGGTAATGGGTGACCGGCGCCACCACGTCGGCGAGCCGCGCCGTCTCGTCCGCCCGGTCGGACATGCTCGCGATGAACGGGACCCGCTTCGCCGCGTCCGCGAAGCCGACCGCGGCCGGGAGCGAGTACGCCGGGTTCGTGCCGTAGACGAGGAGCGCCTGGATCTCGCCGGCGCGCATCCGCTCGACCAGCCGGAGCATATCCTCGTCGGAGCCGAGCGTCGCGCCCGAGGGGCGCGAGGCGTCGACGGTGATCCCCTCGTTCCCGAGGGCGCTGTTGATCACGTTCGCCGCGACCTGGAGCGCCACCGCGTGGGCCGCCGGCGCCGCGTTCGGATCGGCGAGAACGAGGCTTCGCCCGCGCGACTGCGAGAGCTCGTCCGCGATCGAGGCGATCGTCCCGGCCGGCAGGTCGGCGGCGGACTCGACGGCGTCGGCGGTGTAGCCGCCCCCGGCCGAGCCGGCGCCCACGGCGCCGTGCGCGCCGAGCCGGTCGGCGAGCGCCATCGCGAACGGATAGAGCTGGTCGGGACGGACGCGGACGCGCCGGTCGGCGTTCGTGCCGGTCAGGGTCAGGATCGACTCCACCGCGATCACGCGCGACATCGGCCCCGACTCCGGCCGGCGGCGCTTCGCGAAATCGCGGTTCTGCTCGACCGTCGAGAGGAACGTGCCGAGCGGGTCGGCGCCGAGCGTCACGAGGACGTCGGCCTTGTCGAGCCGGTAGCGCGGCACCGCGCGCTCGCCGTACGTCGTCTCGCTCGCGCGCGCCACCGCGTCGTTGGAGACGCCCTCGTAGGCGACGTGCTCGGCCGACGGGAAGCCGGCGAGGAAATCGTGGATCAGGGCCTGCGTCGAGGGGCTCGCCATGGTGCCGGTGAGGAGGACGATCCGCCCGCCGCCGTCACGCGCGCGGCGGAGTCCGACCGTCACGCGCTTGTCGCAGGGCCCCCATCCGACGGAGGTGGTCTTCCCCGTGGCGCGGTCGACCGTGACCGGGCCTTTCAGGCGGTCGGGGTCGTAGAGGTTGATCACCGACGCCTGCCCGCGCGCGCACAGCGTGCCGCGGTTCACCGGATGGTCCGGATTCCCCTCGAGCTTGATCGGGCGCCCCTCGCGCGTCTTCACGAGGAGGCCGCATCCATTCGCGCACTCGCCGCAGGTGGAGGCGTAGTAGACCGGGTTCCCGGGCGACATGTCCTCGGGCGCCTTCACGTACGGGAGGATCTTCTCGATGGGCTTTCGCGCGCAGCCGGCGGCGAGGAACGTCGCGCCGACGCCCACGAGCTTCAGGAAGTCGCGCCGCGAGGGCGCCGTGACCTCTTCCGAGGGGGTCAGGAATTCCTGGCTGCGAAGCTCCTCGACGCGCGGGGAACCCTCCAGCTCCTCGACCGTGGACCAGTGCTTCGGAGGGCGTCCGTCTACATGTGGCATGTGTTGCACTCCGTCGAGGCCTTGTTCTGGCGGTGGCACTGGATGCACCACCCCATCTTCAGATTCGCGTACTGCCGCACCTCGTCCTCGGTCTCGACGGGTCCGTGGCACTTCTGGCAGGTGAAGCCCTTCGCCACGTGCCAGCGGTGGCTGAAGTAGACGTAGTCGGGGAGGCGGTGGATCCGGACCCACGGGACCGGCTTGTCGGCCTGGTAGAGCGCCGTGAGCTCCTTGATCGCGGGGCGGTCCGTGCGCGCCACGGTGTGGCAGTTCATGCAGACGTTCATCGAGGGCACGGTGGCGTGCCGCGAGTGCTCGGCGCTCGAGTGGCAGTAGAGGCAGGGGATCTTCCGCGTGCCTGCGTGCAGCTTGTGGCTGAAGGCGATCGGCTGCTTCGGCATGTAGCCGACGTTCGAGAACGAGTCGAAGAACGCCCACGCCCCCACGGCCAGCAGAACCAGGACGAGAAGCGGCAATAACCTTCTTGAGCTCTGTTCGCTCACGCCTCTGACGTGCCTCGTAGTTCGTTCGAATGCGCGAAGAAAGGCCCGAAGCAGAATTTGAGTTTGTGAATAGTGTCACCAACTTTTGCCAAGGTCAAGCCGATTGCGTGAGATAGAACATGCCTGAGCGCGATGAGCATCACCCCGACGAGGCGCTCGAAGAAGGCGCGGTATCCCGGGAGCGCGGCGCGCACGACGCTTCGCTCGCGCGTCACGATCGTGCTCATCGCGACGATATGATCGCCGTCGAGCGCGTGGCGCATTCCCGGCGCGAAGCCGAGAAGAAGCGGCGCTCTGCCAAAGTCCGCGGAGAACATTCGCGGCAGGATAGGCGACGATTCCGGTGATGCCAAAGGTTTTGTGGGGTGCGTGACGGCGGGCTATACTCGCGCGCCGTGGCCTCTTCGACGACTCCCTCCGAGTCCCGCGCGCTCGACCTGCGGGCCCCTTTGAACAGCCTCGTTTCCCCGGCTGCGACCGCGGGGGCCGAGATGGTGGCGCCCGCGCTTTGCGGCCGCGCGGAGCCGCTCGGGGGATCCGAAGCCGACTGGCTGAACGAGCTCCCTTCCGGCACGGGCCGGACCGCCGCGCTCAGGGAGCGGCTCGCGGGAGCGGACCCCGCGTTCGTCTACGTCACCCCCGACGGGGAGACGATCGCCGCGTTCGGAACCGTGGCCCGCTTCGAGGCTTCCGGGCCGGGCCGGTTCCAGACCGCGCGGCGCTGGTTGGACGGCCTCGCGGCCGCAGCGGAGGGGGACGCCCCTCCCGTCGCCGTGGGCGGCTTCTCGTTCGTCGAGGGCTCGGCCGGATCGCCGGCGGGATTCGGCGACGCGGTCTTCGTCGTCCCGGCCGAGCTCTGGTGGAGCGGCGAGCCGGCGCGGCGGATCACGTGGAGGCGCCTCGACGGCGCCGCGGAGGGGGGGCGCGCCGCGCGCGCGCTCGCGCGCCCGAAGCTCCCCGAGTGGACGGAGGCGGACTGGGCGTCGGGCGTCCGGCGCGTCCTCGACCTCATCGAGTCGGGCGAGCTCGACAAGGCGGTCCTCGCCCGGGCGGTCTCCATCGAGCGTCCCGATCCGATCGACCCGGCGGGCGTCTTCGAGAGCCTCGCGAGGGAGCATCCGGGCTGCTTCCGGTTCCTCTTCCGCCCCTCCGGCGAGGCCGCGTTCGTGGGCGCGAGCCCGGAACGGCTCGTCTCCTGCCGCGACGGGGTGGTGGTCTCCGACGCGGTCGCCGGCACCGCCGCGGACGGGGCGCTCCTCACGAGCGCGAAGGACCGGAGCGAGCACGACTTCGTCGTGCGGCACATCGTCGAGGCGCTCGCGCCGCTGACGCGTTCGATCCGCGCCGACGCCGAGCCCTCGCTCCAGCACCACCGCCGGCTCACGCACCTCCGCACCCGCGTGGCGGGAACGGCGGCCGCGGGCGCCCACGTTCTCGATCTCGTCGAGCGCGTGCATCCGACCCCGGCGGTGGCGGGCTCGCCTCCGGCGGCGGCGCTCGAGACGATCCGGTCGCTCGAGCCGGCGCACCGCGGATGGTACGCGGGCGCGATCGGGTGGATGCGCGGGGACGGCGCCGGCGATTTCGCGGTCGGGATCCGCTCCGCTCTCCTCCACGGCCGCTCGGCCGTACTCTTCGCCGGCGCGGGGATCGTGGCGGGCTCCGATCCCGCCGCCGAGTGGGCGGAGACCGAGGTGAAGCTCACGGTCATGCGGGAGGCGATCGACGATGCCGCGCGTTGAGAAGAGCGCGGCTCCATCGGAAGCGGCGGATACCGGCGCTCTGAATCTCCTCTGGGCTTCCGCATTCGCGGGAGCTCTCGCCGAAGCCGGCGTGCGCGAGGCGGTCATCGCGCCCGGCTCGCGCTCGGCGCCGCTCGCGGTGGCGCTCCATCGCTCATCGATCCGCACCCACGTCGCGCTGGACGAGCGCGCCGGCGCCTACTTCGCGCTCGGGATGGCCAAAGCCTCGCGTCGCCCCGCCGCGGTCCTCTGCACGTCCGGCACCGCGGCCGCCAACTTCCATCCCGCGATCCTCGAGGCGCGGCACGCGCGCGTCCCGCTGATCGCGCTCACGGCCGACCGGCCGCCCGAGCTGCGCGATACCGGTGCGCCCCAGACCGTGGACCAGATCCAGCTCTTCGGAAACGCGGTGCGCTGGTTCTGCGAAGTGGGCACGCCGGAGCCAGGGACCGACGCCCTTCGGTACGTCGCGTCGCTCGGCGCGCGAGCCGCGCGCGAGGCGCTGGGCCCGCCGGCAGGTCCCGTGCATCTCAACTTCCCCTTCCGCGAGCCGCTCCTGCCAGATTCGGGCTCCGCGTCTTCCGCGGAGCCCGCGTCCGACGCATCGCCCGCCGAGCTCGAGCTCCCCGACGACGGCCCCGCCCCCGCACCGCGCGTCGTCGAGCGATTCGCCCGACTGCTCCGTGCCCGGCGCCGCGGCCTCATCCTCTGCGGTCCGGGCGACGGCGGACCCGACTTCAGAGAAGCGATCGGTGCTCTCTCTGCCGCGACGGGTTATCCGATCCTCGCCGACCCGCTCTCGGGGATCCGCTACGGCTCCCGCGAGCAGGACCGCGTGTTCGGCGCGTACGACGTCTTTCTCCGCTCGTCCCGCTTCGTCGGGGGCGAGGCGCCCGAGGCGTTCGTGCGCTTCGGCGCCGCGCCCACGTCGAAGGCGCTCGCGCGGTACGCCGCGCGCTTCCCCGAAGCCATCCACCTCGCGGTGGACGCCGCCGGAGAGGCGCGCGATCCGAGCCGCCTCGTACGGGAGGTCGCCGCCGCGTCTCCGGCTCCGTTCGCGCGCGCGCTGGCCGAGAAGCTCGCGCGCGGCGCCGAGCCGCTCGCAGCCTGGGGCGACCGCTTCGGCGCCGCGGAAGAGGCTGCCCGCTACGCCGTCGAAGCGGCGCTCGCCCGCGAGCAGGGCGCGATCTCCGAGGCGGGGCTCTTCCCGGCCCTCCTCGACGCGGTTCCCGAAAACGGACTCTTCTTCGTCGGGAACAGCATGCCGGTGCGCGACCTCGATTCCTTCGCACCGGGCGGCAAGCGCCCGGTGCAAGCCCTCGCCAACCGCGGCGTGAACGGAATCGACGGCGTCCTCTCCACGGCGCTCGGCGCGAGCGCGGCGTCGGAAGCTCCGGTTCTCGTGGCGCTCGGCGACCTCTCGTTCCATCACGATCTGAACGCGCTCGCCGCGCTCCGCGAAGGGCGGGCCCGCGCCGTGATCGTGGTCGTGAACAACGACGGCGGCGGGATCTTCTCGCTCCTCCCCGTCGCGGAGCACGGGGACGTCTTCGACCGCTACTTCGGAACGCCGCACGGGCTCGACTTCGCACACGCCGCGGCGCTCTACGGGATTCCGTACGCGCGCCCGGCCCGTCTGGACGAGCTGCGCGAGCGCGCGAGCGAGGCGCTTCGCACCTCACGCAACGAGATGATCGAGATCCGGACCGACCGCGCCGCCGGCGCCGCGCACCGCCACGCGATCCTGGCCGAGGCGGTCCGCGCCGTGGAGCGCGTGTCGTGAGCGGGAGCCGCCTCTGCGTCGAGCGCGGGCTCCGCTACCACTTCCTCCTCTGGGGCTCGCAGCGCGTCCAGGCTCCGGCCGCCGTCTTCCTGCACGGCTTCGCCGGCTCGGCTCGCGACTGGGAGCGATTCGGCGAGGCGGTGGACCGGCTCGGGCTCCGCGCGATCGCCGTCGATCTGCCCGGACACGGCGACACCGAGGCGCCGGCGGATCCCGCGCGCTTCACCGTCGAGGAGACCGCGCGCGACCTGAACGCGCTCCTCGAGCTCACCGGCGTCGCCGAGGCGCACTGGGTCGGCTACTCGATGGGCGGCCGGATCGCGCTCTACGCGGCCGCGGCCTGTCCGGAGCGGACCCGCTCGGTGCTCGCCGAGAGCGCCTCCCCGGGAATCGAATCCGAAGAGGAGCGCGCCGCGCGCCGCGCCTCCGACGAGGCGCTCGCGGGCGAGATCCTGCACCGCGGCGTCGAATGGTTCGCGGAGCACTGGGAGGCGCAGCCGATCTTCGCCACCCAGCAGTCGCTCGCCGCGCGCACGCTGGCCGGGTTGCGCGAGGCGCGGCTCCGGAACCGTCCGGCCGGGCTCGCCGGGTCGCTCCGTGGCGCCGGGCAAGGGGTGCAGCCCTGGCTGGGCCCGCTCCTTCCCCAGATCCGCTGCCCCGCCCTCTTCGTGACCGGCTCGCTCGACGCGAAGTACGGTGCGCTCGCGGATCGCATGGCCGCCGCCGTGCCCGGCGCCCGGCGGGTCACCGTCCCCGCCGCGGGGCACAACGTCCACCTGGAACGCCCCGAGGCGTTCGAGCGGACGCTCCTCGAGCACCTGATTCCCTTCGCGGGCGTGACGCGACCGTCGGCCCGCTCGACCCTCTAGCACAGGAGCACGCCATGCCCGTCGCCACCACGCTCGCCTGGAAGCCGGCGAGGACCTTCACCGACATCCTCTACGAGAAGGCGGAGGGTATCGCCAAGATCACGATCAACCGCCCCGACGTGCGGAACGCGTTCCGCCCCCTCACGGTCCGGGAGATGGGGCAGGCGTTCGAGGCCGCCCGCGAGGATCCGGAGGTGGGCGTGGTCATCCTGACCGGCGCGGGCGACGAGGCGTTCTGCTCGGGAGGCGACCAGCGCGTGCGCGGCGAGCAGGGCTACGTCGGCGACGACCAGGTCCCCCGTCTCAACGTGCTCGATCTCCAGCGGCAGATCCGCACGCTCCCGAAGCCGGTGGTCGCGATGGTCGCGGGCTACGCCGTGGGCGGCGGGCACGTGCTGCACGTCGTCTGCGATCTCACGATCGCGGCCGAGAATGCACGGTTCGGCCAGACGGGACCCAAGGTCGGCTCGTTCGACGGCGGCTTCGGCTCGTCCTACCTCGCGCGCATCGTGGGCCAGAAGCGCGCGCGGGAGATCTGGTTCCTCTGCCGGCAGTACGATGCGCAGCAGGCGCTCGCCATGGGTCTCGTAAACGCCGTCGTGCCGCTCGACCGCCTCGAGGAGGAGACGGTCGGCTGGTGCCGCGAGATGCTCGCAATGAGCCCGCTCGCGCTCCGGTGCCTCAAGGCGGCCCTGAACGCCGACTGCGACGGACAGACCGGACTTCAAGAATTGGCGGGGAACGCGACACTCCTCTTCTACATGAGTGAGGAGGCGCAGGAGGGGCGGAATGCGTATCTCGAGCGCCGGAAGCCCGACTTCTCGCGGTTCCGGCGGCTGCCGTAGCCGTGACCGACCGGGCGAGCGCCTGGCGACTCGCGCTCCGCATCCCGACCCTCGCGGCGGCGGTCGTCCCGGTGTTCGTCGGGAGCGCCGTCGCCGCGCGGCAGGGCTTCTTCCGCGCGGGTCCCGCGCTCGCGGCGCTCGCCGGCGCGCTCCTGATCCAGGTCGGGACCAACTTCGCGAACGATCTCTACGACCACGAGAAGGGCGCCGATCACGGCGGACGGGTCGGTTTCACCCGCGTGCTCGCGGCCGGCTGGCTCACGCCGCGCGACGTACGCCGCGCCATGCTCCTCGCCTTCCTCGGCGCCTCGCTGGCGGGGGTCTACCTCGCCTTCGCGGGCGGATGGCCGGTGATCGTGATCGGCCTCGCCTCGATCGCGGCCGGCGTGGGCTACACCGCGGGGCGGTGGGCCCTCGGCTACCACGGGCTGGGCGACGCGGCCGTCTTCCTCTTCTTCGGGATCGTCGCGGTGTGCGGCACGTACTACGTGCAGGCGCGCGCGGTCTCACCCCTCGCGATCGCGGCGTCGCTCCCGGTCGGCGCACTCTGCACGAACATCCTCGTCGTGAACAACGTGCGCGACATCGAGGCCGACCGAGCGTCCCGTAAGAGAACGCTGGCGGTCCTGCTCGGGCGGGGCGCCGCGTGCGCGGAGTACGCCCTGCTGCTCGTGCTCGCCTACGCCGTGCCGCTGCTCCTCTGGCTCGGGCACGAGCTCTCGCCGTGGGCGCTCCTTCCGCTCCTCACTTTGGGGATGGCCGCCGTGATCTTCCGGGTCGTGGTCACGCGGCGGGATGGGCCCGCCCTGAATACCGCGCTCGTGATGACGGCGCGTCTCCACGTCCTGTTCGGTTCTCTCTTCGCCATCGGGATCCTCGCGCCGTGACGATCGAGTCGGTGCGGCTCCTTCCCTACGCTCTCCGGCTGCGCGATCCCTGGCCGGCGGTACCCGCGCCCATCGCCGAGCGGGCGGGCTGCCTCCTCGTCCTGACGGACTCGGACGGCCGGATCGGACTCGGGGACGCGGCGCCCTACCCTGGCTTCGGGATCGAGACGCTCGGATCGAGCACGGCCGCGCTCCGGGCCGCGGCGCATCGCCTCGTGGGGCTCCCCGCCGGGGCGTGGCTCGAGGCCGCCGCCAGCCTCGAGCACCTCGCGCAGGCCGCCGCGACGCCGGCCGCGCGGTGTGCGATCGACCAGGCGCTCCACGACCTCGCGGCGCAGGCAGCCGGCACTTCGATCGCGGCGCTCCTCGGTGGCCAGGACGCGCTTGCTGCGGTTCCCGTCAACGTCGCCATTCCGCGCGTGACGCCCGATCGAACGGCGGCGCTCGCCCGCGAGGCTCTCGCCCTGGGCGCGCGCGTGATCAAGGTGAAGGTCGGGGGCGCGCCGCTCGCCGAGGATCTCGCGCGCGTCCGGGCCTTGCGCGAAGCAGCCGGGGACGCGGTCGCGATCCGCGTCGACGCGAACGAGGCGTGGACCGAGGAAGAGGCCTTCGCCGCGCTCGCTGCGCTTCGCGTTTATGAGATCGAGTACGTGGAGCAGCCGGTCCCGGCCGGCGACGTGGCGGCACTCGCGCGCCTCCGCGCCGCGGCCCTCGTGCCGGTCGCCGCCGACGAGGCGGTGGTGGACGCGCACTCCGCGCGCCGCGTCCTCGACGCCGAGGCCGCGGATCTCCTCGTCCTCAAGCCGATGGTCCTGGGCGGTCTCCACGCGGCGCGCGCGGTGGCGGCGCTCGCCGCCGAGCGCGGCGTGGGCGTCGTGGTCACGTCGCTCGTCGAGAGCGCGGTCGGGCGGACCGGCGCGCTCCATCTCGCCGCTTCGCTCGGTACAGCAAAGCACGCGCACGGCGTCGCGACCGGAAGCGCGCTCGTCGAGGACGTGGCCGAGGCGCCGCGGATGGACGGCGGCGCCCTCCGGGTTCCGCGCGGCCCGGGGCTCGGAGTGACGCTCGACCCCGAGCGGCTTCGGAGCGCCGCGCCCGTGATGGCCGCATGACAGGCCTCACGCACGATCCGGTCCGGTTCTGGGCCGCGGTGCGCCCCAATCGCACCGCGCTCCGGAGCGCGCACTCGTCGTGGACCTACGGCGACCTCGACCGCGCCGTCTGGACGACCGCCGACGCGCTCCTCGAGCGCGGGCTCGGCTCGGGGGAGCACATCGCGCTCGAGTTCGCGCCCGAGGACGCGGTCGCGTTCGCGATCGCCTTCCACGCCGTGCAGCGGATCGGCTCGCTCCCCGTGCTCGTGGGCGCGCACGGGACCGAGGCCGAGCGGCAGGCGATGCGCGAGCGCGCGCAGGTCGATTTCACCTTGAACGCGGGCGATCTCGACATTCCGATGCTGGACCCCGAGGAAACGACAGTTTCCGAGGGAAACGGAGCGGCCGGTCCGGCGGAGGGAACCTCGCCTTCAGGCGCGGCGGCGCCGCGATCCCCACATCAAGGTGAGGCCACCGGCACCGCCGCGGTCACCGCGCCCGATGTGCCCACCGACGCAGACCTTTTTGTGGAGCGCCGCCTCGACGCGCCTGCCGCGATCCTCTTCACGTCGGGCACATCGGGCGAACCGCGGGCGGTGGTCCTCACCCACGGCAACTTCCTCTGGAGCGCGCTGGCCTCGGCCCGGAACCTCGGCGTGCGCGAGAACGACGTCTGGCTCGCCTGCATGCCGCTCCATCACGTGGGCGGCGTCTCGATCCTCGTTCGCGCCGCGATGGCCGGAACGGCCGCGCTCCTCCACGAGCGCTTCGATCCCGACGCCGTGAACGACGCGATCGACGCGCGCGGGGTCACGCTCCTCTCGCTCGTCCCGACCATGCTCGCGCGGCTCCTCGAGGCGCGCCGTGGGCGCCGCTTCCCTGATACGCTGCGCGCCGCCCTGATCGGCGGCGGGCCGGCCCAGCCGGCTCTGCTCGAGGAGGCCGCCCGGCTCGGCATGCGCGCGCTCCCGACCTACGGCATGACCGAGACCGCCTCGCAGGCGACCACGCTGCCCCTCCGAGAGTGGCCGCGCGGCCTCGAGACCGCGGGGCGGCCGCTCCCCTTCACCCAGGTCGAGATTCGCGGCGAGGACGACCGGCCGCTCGGTCCCGGCGCCGAAGGGGAAATCGTCGTACGCGGCCCCACGGTGATGGCCGGGTATCTCGGCGACCCCGACGCGACGGCCGCGGCGTTCCAGAAGCGCTGGCTCCGCACCGGCGACGTCGGTCTCTGGGATCCGGAGGGGCGGCTCGTGGTTCTCGACCGGCGCGCCGACCGCGTGGTGACGGGCGGCGAGAACGTCTCCCCCGAAGAGGTGGAGCGGGTGCTCGCGACGCACCCCGCCGTGCGGGCCGCCTGCGTCGTGGGGCTTCCCTCGCGGGAATGGGGTCAGGAGGTGGCAGCCGCCGTGGAACTGAAGCCGGGCGCGGCGGTCACGCCGGAGGCGCTGCGGGAGCACGCGCGCGGCGCGCTCTCCGGGTTCAAGATCCCGCGCCGGGTCCTGATCCTCGACGCGCTCCCCCGCTCCGCCGGCGGCAAGCTACTTCGGCGCCTGGTGCGCGAGCGGTTCCTCGACGAGATGGCGAAGCAGAAGCACCCGTAGGTCCTCGGGGATCGGGATCGGCCGCATCGTGGCGCGCGCGACGAACGCGTGCACCGTCTTCGCCGTGGCCCGGAGGTCGCCCGCGCCGCCCGGTCCTGTCACGCGGTAGCCGAGCGTGAACGACGCGCGCCCCACGCGCGTCACGTCGACGCGCACCGTCACCTTCTCCCCATGCCGCAGCGGGGACTTGTAGTCCGCCTCGCTGTGCGCGATCGGGATCAGGAAGTCGGCCCCCGAGAAGATCCAGGCGCGATCGACGCCGGCCGAGACCCAGAGCTCCTCGTAGGCCTGATGGCAGTAGTCGTAGATCCGGCCGAAGAAGAGGACGCCGGCGGCGTCCACGTCCTGGAAGCGGACCGGGAGGGTGGTCTCGACGCTCACGCGACCACGCCGACGTAGATGTAGGCTACCCCGCCCGTGAGCGCGCGCGTGCGCACCTCGTGGAAGCGCCCCGTCGCGCGCATCACCTCGGCGAACGCCTCCCCTGCGGGAAAGCTCGCGGCGGTCCGATCGAGATACTCGTACGCGGACCGCCGGCCGCTGATCCAGCCACCCACCCGCGGCAGCACGGCGCGGCTGTACCACCGGAAGAAGGGCCCGAAGAAGGCGCCGCCAGGCTGACCGAACTCCAGCACCACGACGCGCCCTCCCGGCCGCGCCGCGCGCGCCATCTCGCGGATGCCCCGCTCGGGGTCCTCCACGTTCCGGATGCCGAACGCGATCGAGACGACGTCGAAGGCACCGTCGGCATACGGCAGCGCGAGGAGGTCCGCGACCTCGAAGCGCACCGGCATGCCGGCGCGCTCCGCCTTCGCGGGCCCCAGCGCGAGCATCTCCTCGCAGAAGTCGGCGCCGACCACCTCGCCGCGGTCCCCCACCGCCCGGCGGAACTCGATGGCGAGATCGCCCGTTCCGGTGGCGCAGTCGAGGACGCGGTCGCCGGGACCGGCCCCGCTCTCCCGGACGGCGATCCGCCGCCAGCGGTGGTGCATGCCGAGGGAGAGGACCTGGTTCGCGCGGTCGTAGGAACGCGCGACCGAGGCGAACATGGATCGGACTTCGGAGGCGGCCGGCATGGGCGGGAGTGTACCATCGGCCGCGTGCGGCCGCCCTCCGTGGCGCCTCGCCCCGCTCTCCCGGTGGCGCCTTTGACCCGCTCCCGGGCCAGGGTTAGACTGGGTCGATGCCCCTCATCCGCCTGAAACCGACGACCTCCCCCGGCGGCAGTCCGCGCCGGGCCTCCACGACCGTCCGGATCGGCCCGGTCACGATCGGCGGCGGGCACCCCATCGCCGTCCAGTCGATGACCAACACCGAGACGGCGGACGCCGCCACTACTGCGGCGCAGGTGGTCGCGCTCGCGGAGGCCGGCTCGGAGCTGGTGCGCGTCACGGTGAACACTCCCGAAGCGGCGCGCTCCGTCCCCGAGATCGTCCGCCGCGTGCGCGACGCGGGGCTCGCCACTCCGGTCATCGGCGACTTCCACTTCAGCGGTCATCTCCTCCTCGCCGACCACCCCGAGTGCGCCCGGGCGCTCGACAAGTACCGCATCAATCCCGGGAACGTGGGCGCCGCCGAGCGCCACGACGAGCACTTCCAGCAGATCATCCAGGCCGCGGTCGAGCACGGAAAGCCGGTCCGGATCGGCGTGAACTGGGGCTCGCTCGACCGCGAGCTCCTCACCTCCCTCATGGACGAGAACGCGCGCCGGCCGGCTCCGCGTCCGGACCACGAGGTGATGCTCGACGCGATGTTCCAGAGCGCGGTCCGCTCGGCCGTGCTCGCCGAGGAGTGCGGACAGCCGCACGACGCGATCGTCCTCTCGGCCAAGGTCTCGGGCGTGCGGGATCTGATCGCGATCTATCGCCGCCTCGCCGCCGAGACCGATTACGCGCTCCACCTCGGCCTCACCGAGGCGGGGATGGGCATGAAGGGCGCGGTCGCTTCCACCGCCGGGCTCGCCGCGCTCCTCCTCGAGGGGATCGGCGATACCATCCGCGCGAGCTTGACGCCGGCGCCCGGCGGCGACCGGCGCGAGGAGGTCCTCCTGTGCCAGCAGGTCCTCCAGTCGCTCGATCTCCGAGCGTTCGCGCCGCAGGTCACGTCATGCCCCGGCTGCGGGCGCACGACGAGCAGCTTCTTCCAGGAGCTCGCGGAGTCGGTGAACGATCGGCTGCGCGAGCGGATGCCGCTCTGGCGCGAGCGCTACCCGGGCGCGGAGGAGCTGCGTGTGGCGGTGATGGGATGCGTGGTGAACGGGCCTGGGGAATCGCGGCATGCCGACATCGGGATCTCGCTCCCCGGCACCGGGGAGCATCCGAAGGCGCCGGTGTACGTGGACGGGGCGCTCCGCACGACCCTCTCGGGGCCGCGGATCGCTGAGGAGTTCCTCGCGCTCGTGGACGAATACGTGGCGGCGCGTTTCGGGAACGGCGCCGCGGCGAAGTAGGCCTACCGCGCCCCCCGCGCACGGCCCCAGCGGAACCGAGGCTCCTCCACCTCCTGCCCCATGCCGTCCGATGCGCGCTCGCCCAGGACTTTGAGCCGCCGCTTCGGCCCCTCCGCCTCGTGCCGCAGATCCCGGACGTAGATTCGATAGCGGCGCACGAGCCACCACGTGATTCCGAGCTGCACGTAGACGACCGCAAGGAGCGCGGGGTGGATGCGCGCGAGGACGAGCACGGTGACGGAGAGGACGAGGCCGTAGATCGCCTCCACGAGACCCGGGCCTTCGAAGGCACCCCAGCGCGGCGTCTCGTCCCCCTGCTCCAGCCGGAGCGCCACGCTCCGGAAGAGGAGGTAAAGGATCACTGCCGACGCCGCGATCATCAGCTCGAGCGCGGCGCGCTCGGCCGGATGGAAGAGGATCTCCGCCGGACGCGGCCCGAGCTCGAAGAGGAGCGCCGGCGCGACGTAGGCGAGAATCGCGGTCGAGAGGTTGAAGACGATCCGGTAGGCGCGCACGCCGCGGATCAGCTCGGAGAGCGTGATCGCGAAGCAGATCGCCGCCGTGAGCATGGCGGGCGGGAGGAGGAACATCCCTGCGATGTAGAACGCCGGCGCCACCGAGTAGGACGCGAGCGTGCGATTCCGACCCGGCATGATGAGCGGCCAGATGGCGAGCGCGGCCGCGCTCGCGGCGAAGAGCGCGGCGAGCGGCCACGCGGGCACGGCGCTCTTCTGCTCGTGCCCGGCGCGCGCCGCGACCAACAGCGCGAACACCGCGAGCATCACGCGGAAGAGGACGATCTGGACGTAGCGTCGGGAAATCAGTGGGGCGCCTCCCTGCCGGAGCGGACGGGCTCCCTGCAAGGGAGATATCGGCGCGCAGGGGTCTCGACTTGAGGCCATAATCCACTGTCAGTCCGTCGCTTGCGAGCCGCCGGTTGAATCCCGCGGCGGCATGGCCGAGATTGGCCCGATGCGCTCCTTCCTGACGGGCCTGAGCCTCTTCGCGATCCTCGTCGGCGCGGTCGCGATCGCCCTCTCATTCCTCACCCACGCGCCGCGCCTCGCCTTCCGGATGGTGGCCGCGGTGCTCCTCATCGATCAGGCCACGCTCGCGCTCCTCTATACGCGACTCCCGGCCGAGATCCCCGCGATCCGCACGGCGCTGCGTGTCGGATCGGCACTCGTCATTGCCGCAGGCGCGCTCGTGATCGTCTGGAGCGCGCTTCCGCACGGCGGCTCCGGCGAAATCGCAATGCCCGCCGTCGGCGCGATGATGATCGCGCACGGTGTCGTGACGCTTCTCGCGTTGCGGGGGAGTACGCGCTCCCAAAGCGTCTAAACTTTCCTTCCCTCCTGCCGATGCATGGATGTCGCGGCTCCGCGCACGTGGTTCGGCGCGGTGGTCCTCCGCGGCCAGGGTTCGAAACTTCCCACTCGAATCGAAAGGGGCGGTGCATGCAGGAGGAATCGTTGGCGGAGCAGTCCCTCGCGCGCCGGATCGAGCGGCTGGAGCGGCAGAACCGCCGGCTCCGGATCGGCGGCGCGATCGCGGCGCTGGCGGGAGCGGCCGCGCTCTGCGTCGGAGCGAGCGCTCCGCGCAAGACGGTGGAGTCGGATCTCCTCGTCTTCAAGGACGTGAAGGGAACGACGCGGATGATCGTGGGGATGGCGGACGACGGCCCGGCGATCACCATGCTCGACGACAAGGGAAAGCTTCGGGCGAATCTCGGCGTGACGGAAAAGGGACCGTCTCTCGATCTACTCGACGAGACGGAGACCCCGCGCGTGCAGGTGTTCATCGACGACAAGCAGGTTCCCCGCGTGAACCTCTTCGACAGCAAGGGAACGCAGGTGACGTTCCGGCCGTAGTCGGATCGGAAGCCGGCGGGCCGGTCCTTCGGGGCCGGCCCGTTTTCGTTTCGTCCCGCCGCGCGCTCTGGCAAGATGCCGCCCGATGACCCCGGCCCCGCGCACCGATATCGCCGACGAGCGGACCCCCGCCGCGTACGCCGGCTTCGCCGTGATGTCCCTCATCTGGGGGAGCACGTTCCTCGCGATCCGGATCGGCAACGAGGCGGTGGCCCCGGTCTGGAGCGCCGTGATCCGCCTCGCGATCGCGATGCCGCTCTACCTCGCGATCGCCGCCACGACGCGCGCCGAATGGCCGCGGGGCGCCGAGCTCCGGGCGACCCTCGGCTACGGCGTCCTGAACTACGGCGTCAACTTCGTGCTCCTCTACTGGGGCGAGCTCCAGGTGGCGAGCGGCACGGCCTCGGTCCTCTACGCGACGATTCCCCTCATGACGTCGCTCACGGCGGCGCTCCTCGGGGTGCAGCCGCTCCGTGCGGGCGATGTGACGGGCGCCGTCGTCGGACTCCTGGGAGTCGCGCTCGTCTTCTCCGGCGAGCTCTCGCAAGGAGGCCCGCTGTTCGCGCTCGGGATCGTGTTCGTGGGCTCGATCGCCGCGGCGCTCTCGGGCGTGGTCCTCAAGACCGCCCCGCCCCGCTCGACGTGGGTCGTGAACGGGCTCGGCGCGGCGGCGGGGCTCGCGGTATGCTTGCCCGCCAGCTTCGCGCTCGGCGAAGCGCGTGTCCTCCCGCGCGGTCTCGAGGGGTGGGGACCGATCCTCTACCTCGTCGTCGCGGGCAACCTGGGCGCCTACGCGCTCTACGGATGGCTGATCACGAAATGGAAGGTCACGAGCGTGAGCGCCATCTCGCTCGTGATCCCGGTCATCGCGGTGCTCCTCGGCGCGCTGGTCCGCTCCGAGGCTCTGACCGCCGGCACGTTCGCCGGGACGGCATTGGTCCTCGCGGGCGTGGCGATCACGCTGTTCACCGGGCGGCGCAGGGTCGCGCCGTCCCCCTCCAGGGAGGTGTCATGAAGACGCTGACCGCCGTGCTCCGCCCGCGCCGTCGCGCGGTGCTCCCGCTGCTCCTCCTCGCGCTCGCCATGGGGCTCGCCGGCTGTAAGGGCGCCACCAAGATCAAGACGCTCCTCGACGATCCCGGTCGCTACGACGGTCAGGTCGTGCGGGTCGGAGGCAACGTGGTCACATCGGTCGGTCTGCTGGGCTACGGCGCATTCAA
Organism: Bacteroidota bacterium; assembly: GCA_050257045.1. Classification (GTDB taxonomy): domain Bacteria; phylum Eisenbacteria; class RBG-16-71-46; order SZUA-252; family SZUA-252; genus DASQJL01. Next base: position 66,250 of record JBLMWD010000074.1, read on the forward strand.
GCTGGACGACGGGACGGGGTCGATCCTCGTGGTCACGAAGCACGGGGTGCCGCGTGAGGGGGCGAAGGTGGGCGTGGAGGGAACGTTCCACTCGGTCTTCACCTTCCACGACGAAGGCGGAGCCGCCATCGAAGAGACCACTCGCTACGAACCGTGAGCCGCGTTCTCGCGCGCCCAGTAGGCGGCCGCCTCCGCCATGCCGGAGGCGTAGTCCCGTCGCGGGCGGTAGCCGAGCTCGCGGCGGACGCGGCCGGCTTCGAAGCGCGCCGTGGAGTATCCGCCGATCTCCGCCTCGGGGATCGACTCGAGCGGGGGCGCGCCGAACCACCCCCGAACCTCGTCCGTGTAGTCGCGCCAGGTGACCGCTCCGTCGGTCATGTCGTAGATCCGCCCCACGGCGCGATCGTCCTCGAGCGCGAGGAGCACCGTGTCGGCCAGATCGTCGACATGCAGCCAGGGAATCGTCTCGCGGCCATCGCCGCGCAGCTTCATCTGCCGGTCCCGGATCCGGCGTGGCATCCTCACCGCCCACGTCGACGTGCGATGGAAGCCGAGGATCGCCCCTGGACGGAAGATCACCGAGGAGAGCCCGCGCTCCATGGATTCGAGCACGACACGATCGGCTTCGGCCTTGGTGAGCCCGTACGGGTCGCCCTCTTCCTTGATCGGGGCCGATTCGTCCATCGTCTCGAGCGACGTCCGGGCGTAGACCGACAACGTGGAGACGTGGACGTAGCGGAGGACTCCCGCGGCGCGCGCCGCCTCGACCATCGAGCGCGTCCCCTCGACGTTCACGTGCCGCGCGGTCTCCATGTCGGGGCCCGCCGTGGCGGCGCAGTGGACCACCGCGTCCACGCCCCGCGCCGCGGCCGCGGCCGTCTCGGGTCGGGTGAAGTCCCCCTCGATCTCGTCGATCCACGGCGCGACATCGGGATCGGCGAGCTCCGGCGCTCCCTTCGCGCGCACGATCGCGCGCACGCGGCTCCCGGCTTGCGCCAGGCGCCGCGCCACGCGGCTCCCCACGAACCCGGTGGCGCCGGTCAGGAGGACCGGTCCCCGTCCGTTATCATCTCGCTCGGTCATCGTCGATTCCCTTTCTCGAGAGGAGCGGCATGCGGCGCACCAAGGACTACCTGAATTCGATCGGCATCCTGCTCCTGCGCGTCGGCGCGGGCTCGCTCCTCCTCTTCGGCCACGGCCTTCCCAAGCTGCTCCACTGGAGCGACCGGATCGCCCACTTCCCGAACCCGATCGGGCTCGGCCCCCAGGTGAGCTTCTCGCTGGTCGTGTTCGCGGAGGTGGTCTGCGCGGCCGCGGTCACGCTCGGCGTCGCCACGCGGCTCGCGACCGCGCCGATCATCTTCTTCCTGCTCGTCGGCGCGCTCGTGCAGAGCCCCTCGGTGCCGTTCTCCGACCGCGAGCTGGCGTTGATCTACCTCGTCCCCTTCGCGGCGCTCGCGCTCACGGGGGGAGGACGCTACGCGGTCGACACGGTGATCCTGCGCGGCCGGGCGGGCCGCCGGCGGCTCTAGCCCCCCGCGCCGGCTCTCCGGCGAACCGGGGTGGATCCGGCGCTCAGCGGAGCTGGTACTCCACCGTGGCGACGACGCGCACGATCTTGTACATCTGCGTCGCCTCGGGAACCGACGGGCCCTGGTCGGAGCCGGCCGCGTCCCGCGGGAGGATCACGAAGACGCCCTGGTTCGCGCGGTGGATCCCGCCGAGGTTGCTCTTCGAGTCCTTGGCGAACTGCTCGGCCGACTTGCGCGCCTCCGCGGTCGCCTCGGCGATCATCGCGGGCTTCAGGTCGTTCAACTTCCGGAAGACGTAGCTGGGCCCGCCCGGGCCCCATTCCGGGCCTGACGAGAGGACGACGCCCGCCTCCACCAGCTGACCCACCTTCTGGCTCGTCGCCTGGACGCGGTCGGGATTGCCCGAGCGCACGTTCACCGCCTGCTGGAGGATGAAGCGCGTTCCACCGGGACGCTGCTCGGTGCGGAAGGGATTGGCAAGGATGTCGGTCACCTTGAGCGTCTGCGGCTCGATCTCCGTCGAATCGATCCCGTTCGCCCGGAGGAAGGCGACCACGCGCGCCACGTTCTGGCTCATGCGCGTCTGCGCGGCGGCGAGGTCGTTGTCGGTGACCGCGAGCTGGATCGGCCAGAGCGCGAGATCGGCCTTCACCTCGCGCTCGGCAACCCCCTTCACCGTGACGAAGCGGTCCGCGGTGCGGACGTTCTGGACCCCCATCCCCACGAACCAGCCGGCCAGCGCGACGCCGAGCGCGAGGACGATCCCGACGAGTCCCCGGCCGCGCGGCGCGTCCACCCTTTCGGCCGCCATGCGTTCCCTCCCCCTGGATCCGGCGATCCCACGACGGCGGCAGTATAGACGAAATCGGCGGGCCGCCACGTGGACGGCCCGCCGAGGAAATGGGAGCGTGACGGAGCCCCTCCGCCCCGCGCACCCGATCTACTTCACGATCGTCGTGCTGTCGCCGCCCCCTCTTCGGGTCAAGGCAATGATGAGAATGATCAGGACGACGGCTCCGACCAGTGCCCAGAGCCTCCAGTCCGATACGAACTCCGAGGTGGTCGTCGTGGTCACGGCGGAGTGGCTGGTCGCCGAACCGGACGTGACCGACGAAGAATCCTGCGCCCGAACCGCCGGTGCGAGCAGCATCGCCGACGCCGTCGTCAGGCCGATGGAGATGCGGCGGCACAGTGTGAGGCCGAAGCGTTTCATGGGTGCCTCCTCAGTCGGGCGACATGGGAGCCCTGCAAGGCCCCACGCGCCGCCCTCGATCGGGGGTTACTTGACCACGGTGGTACTGCTTCCGCCCCTGCCTCGAGTCAATGCGATGATGAGAACCACGAGGACCACGACGCCGACCAGCGCCCAGATCCTCCAGTCGGAGGTCCAGGAAGCCGCCGAGGTCGTCTCGGTCGTGGTGGACGTAACACTCCCGCCGCCACCCACCTCGCCTCCGCCGCCACCCTGCTGTGCCCACGCCGGAACCGCCGTAAGGGCGAGCAAGGACACCATGAAGCCGGTCTGCCAGAACCGACGAAGTGCCAGACCGAAGCGTTCCATATCGGACTCCTTTCTATGTAATTCACAGGAGGGGAGCCTCGCGGCTCCCCTCCCGCCTGCCGTGTTCGGAATGAAGCAAAGACAGTGCCGCTATTCGCCCTTCTGCAGCAGCCGCCGGCGTTCCCTCTCCTTCTTGAGTTCTTCGGTGTTGAGGACCTTGAACTCGACGCGGCGGTTCTTCGCCATCCCTTCCACGGACTTGTTGGAGGCCACCGGCCTGTTCTCGCCGTAGCCCACCGCCGTGTACTGCTCCTTGTGGATCTGCGGGAAGTTCTGGATCAGGTAGTCCAGGACCGCCTGCGCGCGCTTCTGCGACAGATCCTTGTTGTACGCGTTCGACCCGCGCGCGTCGGTGTGGCCGCCGACCTCGATCCGCAGCTGCGGCCACTGGATGAGGATCTTGCCGATCTCGTCGAGCACCGGGCGCGACTCGGGGAGGATGTCCCACTTCGCGGTCTCGAAGTGGATCTCACGCGTCGTGATGGTCCCCTTGTCGAGCAGCTGGGTCTCCTTCTCCGTGAGCTCGATCGGGCAGCCGTCCTTGTCGACCTTCACGTTCGGCGGCGTGTTCGGGCAGAGATCCTGGCTGTCCGAAACACCGTCGTTGTCCGAGTCGACCGAGCAGCCGCGCGCGTCGACCTGCGTGTTCGGAGGCGTGTTCGGGCACTGGTCGATGCCGTCGGGAACGCCGTCGTTGTCGGAGTCCTTCGGGCAGCCGCGCTCGTCCACGACCGCACCCTGCGGCGTGTTCGGACACTGGTCGACGCCGTCCGGAACGCCATCGCCGTCCGAGTCCTTGGGGCAACCGCGCGCGTCGACCTGCGTGTTCGGCGGCGTGTTCGGGCACTGGTCGATGCCGTCGGGAACGCCGTCGTTGTCGGAATCGGTCGTGCAGCCGCGCGCGTCCACGGTGGCGCCCTTCGGCGTGTTCGGGCACTGGTCGATGCCGTCGGGCACGCCGTCGCCGTCGGAATCGAGCGGGCAGCCGTGCTCGTCCACCCGCGCGCCGCGCGGCGTGTTCGGGCACTGGTCGTTCTTGTCGGGCACGCCGTCCCTGTCGGTGTCCTTACCCGTGATCGAGCCGCCCAGCGAGAGCTGGATGCCGCCCGTGTAGACCAGCTGGCTCAGGTTGTCGTTGCCCGGAGGATTCGGGACGCGCGGGTCGGTGCCGAACGACCAGAGCTTGTCGCGCACCTCGAGTCGGAGCGCGGCGCGCTTCGTGAGGCCGATCTTCACGCCGCCGCCGAATTCGGCGCCGTTCATGAAGTGCTTCGTCCCGGTGGCGGTTCCCTTGGGCGAGACCTTGTCCTCGAACCATCCGCCGAGGACGTAGGGATTGATGACCGAGTTGGGGATGAGGTTGAGGACGGCGTCCGCCCCGTAGCGCTGGATGTCCACCTCCTGCCGCGGCGCGAGGCTCTTCGGCGAGGAGATGAAGAGCGAATCGGCGCTTCCCGTGTGCGTGTGCGTGCTCATCCAGGCGTAGTACCCTTCGATCCCGATGTAGCGACCGAAGCCGATCCCGACGCGTCCGCCGAACTCGGGACGGTCGTCGAGGTTCACCTCCTTCGCGAAATCCGAATACCCACCGAATGGCGTGAGATTCAGATGCAGGCCGCCGGGCTCGCTCATCGCCGTCCGGGGCCCCAGTCCACCGAGCAAGACTGCGCTCAGGGCGAAAACAATCGTCCTCAGTGACTTCATGATTTTCGTCCTTTTCGTTGTGGTGGCTGGCGACTGCCCGGGTGCTGCGAACCCGGGACGCGGCTCGGGGTGTGTCGCGTTCACAATATGCCGCCGCCCCCTCGTGCAGAGACTGTGCCAGAAATGGGTCAGCCCTCCATGGTGCGCCCCGATCTGGTGCTTCCCCACGCCGGGAGGACTCCTGCTTTGTACTGCGCAGGCGACCGCAGCCTAGTGCGGCTGGGCCCCGGTTTCAACATTCCGTGTAAACTCTTCCAGGTGGCTCCGGGTGCGGGACTGGGGAGAACGGGCACATCCACACCTAAGGAGGTCTGGGTGAAGACGTTGGCGATCGTCGGCGCGCTGTTGATCGCGCTCGGACTGGCGGGGCTGGTCTGGGGCGGCGTGACGTACACGAAGAGCAAGGACACGGCGAAGCTCGGGCCCATCGACATCACGGTGAAGGAGAAGAAGACGGTTCCGGTCCCCATGCCGGTATCGGTGGTCGCGGTCGTGGGGGGCGTGGTGCTGCTCGTGATGGGAACGCGGCGACGACCGACGGGGTGAGGCGGCGTTGTGAGGCTACGACCGACAGGGTGAGGCGGCGTCCTACACGGTGAGGCGACGCCTCACTTGATGAGGACCATCCGGATCCGGTCGCGGTAGCCCGCCGTCTCGAAGAGAGCGTAGTAGACGCCGGTCGGAACGCGGCCGCCGCGCTCGTCGAGCCCGTTCCAGCGCACCTCGTGCGCGCCTTCGGGGAGCGCGGTGTCCACCAGCGTGCGCACGAGGGCGCCGCGCACGTCGTAGACGCGGAGCGAGGCGTATCCCGCGCGGGACATCGAGAAGCGGATCGACGTCTCGGGGTTGAACGGGTTCGGGCGGTTCTGCGCGAGGCCGTTCGTCGCTGGAGCCGCCGAGGTCGCGAACGCGTCCAGTGTGGCGCCGATACTCGCGCCCGCCTTGTTGCCGCCGTTCGTCTGGATCTGGATCGACCCTCCCCCCAGCACCGTCGAGGCGACCGAAGTATCCGCGGCGCCCATCATGTTGTCGTAGACCACGAGCCCGCTGGCCCTGTCGGTGATCTTGATCCGGAACTTGTCCTTCGCGCCCCCGCCCAAGACGTCGCCGTCCACCGCGCTCAGCAGGAATCCATAGCTCCCCGCACCGTTCACCGTGCCCGTTCCCTTGTACTGCGCGCGCGCGCCGGAGATCACCAGCCAGTCGTAGCTCGCGCTGTGGAAGTCGAGCCCGCCCGCCTTGAACTGGAACTCGGTGTCGCCGGTCGGGGTCGTGGCGCCCCTCTTGTACCTCGAGACGAAGCCGAAGTTGGCCTTCCCGGTGAGCGAGGGATCGGCCGCATAGGCGCCGGCCGGAGACTGGATCCATCCGCCGCCCGTGACGAAACCCGCGTTCGGATCGTAGACCACGATCATCGCGTCGAGGCCGCCCACCTGGGTCGCCGTGGCCGAAGAGCCGCACTGGTCGGTCACCGTGAGCGTCACGCGGTAGACGCCCGCCGAAGCGAACGCCATCGAGCCGGAGACCGTGCGGGCGCCTTCGTCGACCGTGCCCGCGCACGTGAGCGCGTCGAGCGACCAGGCCGCGGTGTGCGCGTCGCCCGAGTCGTCGCTGAAGTTTCCGGTGAACGAGACGGGCGCGCCGACCGGCACGACGAGTCCGCTCACCGGGGCCGTGATCTCCGCCACGGGGACGGCGTTGGTCACGGTGATCGCCTGGGTCGCGGTCGACGTGTTGCCGGCCGCGTCGGTCGCGGTCCAGAGGATCGTGGTCGAGCCCTTCGGGAATGGGTCGGACAGAGCGAGCCCGTCGGCGCGAACACCGGCCAGCGCCGGCGTGCCGCAGTTGTCGGTCGCGGCGGCGCCGAGGGCCGCGATGGTCGCGGCGCAGGTCCCGGCGTCGGTCGGACGCGTGAGGTCGGCGGCCGTGACCTTCGGCGGGGTCGTGTCGGCGATCGTGACGAGCTGCGTCGCGCTCACCGCGTTCCCGCTCGGGTCGGTCGCCGTGTAGGTGATCGTCGTGACTCCGGTCGGGAAGAGATTCCCCGCCGGAACGCCCGTGCGCGTGAGGGTGACGGAGCAGTTGTCCGAGGCGGTCGCCGCGCCGAGCGCGGCGTCAGGAACCACCTTGCCGCACGTCGTCGCGTCGGCGCCAGTCCCGAGGGTGACGGCCGGCGGCACGGTCAGGACCGGCGCCGTGTTGTCGGTCACCGTGACTGCTTGCGTCGCGCTCGAGGTGTTCCCGCTCGGGTCGGTCGCGGTCCAGGTGATCGTGGTGACGCCCGTCGGGAAGAGATTGCCTTCCGGGACACCTGTGCGCGTGAGCGTGACCGAGCAGTTGTCCGAGGCCACGGGCTTGCCGAGCGCCTCGTCGGAGATGACGGCGCCGCAGATGCGGGCTCCGGATCCCGTGGCGGCTTGCACCGCCGCGGGCGCCGCGATCGACGGCGCCTCATGATCCTCGAC
>JBLMWD010000075.1:0-19474 GCA_050257045.1 Bacteroidota bacterium
GACGTGGCGCCGCATGCCGCCGCTCCGGCGCGCGCCGAGTCGGCGCCTTCTCCGGCCGATCCGGCCCCAATCGCCGCGTCCGAGCCTCCTTCACAGCCGAGCCCGGTTGCCGAGGCGCCCGCGGCGGAGGGATCCGAGGCCTGGAAGCGCATCGTCGATCGCGTGAAAGAGCGTAAACTTCTCCTCGGCACCTGCCTCGAGGAGGGAGTGTTCCTCGGCCTCGCCGGGACCGCGGTCCGCGTCGCGCTCGCGCCGGAGCACACGTTCCACAAGGCGATGCTCGAGATGAAGGAGAATCGCGAGATCCTGAACCAGGAGTTCGAGAAGCAGTTCGGGCGCGGGGCAGCCCTCGCCTGCGTCGTCGGGCACGCGAACGCGGCGACCGCCGCCACGGAGCGCGTGCGGGCGGAGCTCCAGGCGGACGGGCTCTCCGCGACGGAGGCGGCGGAAGCCGCGACGGCGCCCGAGGCGCCGCCGGGCGCGCCGCCGCAGCGGACCGAGCGCGCGGAACCGACGATCGTCCAGCGCATCGTCGAGATCTTCGACGGCGAGATTCTGGACTGGAGCGGCGAGACCGGCGCGCCGGGGAACGGAGTGGCATGAACATCCAATCGATGCTGAAGAAGGCGCAGGCCCTCCAGGCCAAGATGACCGAGGTGCAGGAGGAGCTGAAGACGCGGGAGATGATCGGCTCGGCGGGAGGCGGGAAGGTGAAGGTCACGATGAACGGCGCGCAGGAGGTGACCGCCATCTCGATCGACCCCGAGGTCGTGAAGCCGGACGAGGCCGATCTCCTCGAGGACCTCGTGCTGGCCGCCTTCCGCGACGCGCGCGGCAAGGTGACGAAGATGGTCGAGGAGGAGATGAGCCGCGTGACCGGCGGCATGGGCCTGCCGCCCGGGCTCCTCTAGGCCCGGAGCGCCGCCGCCCGGATGCAGTACTCCTCCGCCCTCCTCGAGACGCTGATCGCCGAGCTGACCCGCCTCCCCGGCCTCGGAAGGAAATCGGCGCAGCGGATCGCCTTCCACATGCTCCGCACCTCCGAGGCCGACGCGCGGCGCCTCGCCGAGGCGATCCTCGACCTGAAATCGAAGGTCACCGACTGCGAGATCTGCGGGAACGTGACCGAGACGCAGCCCTGCGCGCTCTGCGCCGACACCCGCCGCGACGCCTCGCTCCTCTGCGTGGTGGAGCAGCCGATGGACGTCCTCGCCCTCGAACGGACGGGCGAGTTCCGCGGCCGCTACCACGTCTTGAAGGGCGCCCTCTCTCCCGTGGACGGGATCGGTCCCGACCAGCTCCGCCTCACCGAGCTCCTCCGGCGGGTCAAGGAAGGGGCCGTGCGCGAGGTGATCGTCGCCACCAATCCGACGGCCCAGGGCGAGGCGACGGCGCTCTACATCGCGCGCCTCTTGCAGGACGCCCCCGATCTCACCGTCACGCGCATCGCGCGCGGCGTCCCGATGGGCTCCGACCTCGAGTTCTCCGACCAGGTCACGCTCGCCCGCGCCCTGGCCGGTCGCAAGGAAATCTAACTCCCCGTTTTCGAAGAGTTTCCCCTTGACCCCTAGGGGGAACATGGTAGCTTGCGGGCAATTCCTCGAAGTCACGCGGCCGCTCGGCCGCGTCATGGATGGGTGTGGGGGCACATCGGCCTCGCCGCAAGCGGCGCAGGAAGGGCAGGGCACCCTCTTCGCGCGCGGACGGCCGGTTGCCGCGTCTCGGGCCCGATGTCCAAGGAGCCAGGACGATGGTCAAGGGTAATTGGGCGCTGTTCGAGGAAGACTTCTACTCGATCAATCTGATCCTTCAGACGCTCATGCGGAGCGCCGGCTCGCGGAGCGTGATGCTGATCGACAAGACCGGTCAGCTCATCAACTCGATCGGCGAGCCTCCCGGATTCGACGTCACCTCCTTCTCCTCGCTCGCGGCCGCCGATTTCGCCGCGAACGCGCAGCTCGCCGAGATGGTGGGGGAGAAGGACTTCGCCACGCTCGTCCATCAGGGGACCACCGAGAGCCTCTACCTTTCGATGATCGCGAACCGCGTGATCCTCGTCGTCCTCTTCGACCGGAAGACCTCGCTCGGGCTGGTGCGGCTGAAGGCGCGGCGGGCGAGCGACGAGCTGGTCGTCGTCCTGAACCGCCTCTTCAACAAGATCCAGTACCGGAACGAGGAGGCCGCCACGCCGGCGTTGGGCGCCGAGTTCCTGGCCGAAGCGGACAGCGAGATCGACAGCCTCTTCCAGGAGTGAGGAGCGGGGACGGTTCGTGTCGCTGATCAACTACTCGTCCCGGGAGATCAACTGCAAGATCGTCTATTACGGCCCGGGACTCTGCGGCAAGACGACCAACCTCCAGCACATCTACTCCCGCGTCCCGCAGGAGACGCGCGGGAAGATGATCTCGCTCGCCACCGAGATGGACCGCACCCTCTTCTTCGATTTCCTGCCGCTCGAGCTGGGGCAGATCCGGGGCTTCAAGACCCGCTTCCACCTCTACACCGTGCCGGGACAGGTCTACTACAACGCGAGCCGGAAGCTGATCTTGAAGGGTGTCGACGGCATCGTCTTCGTGGCCGACTCCCAGATCGACCGCTTCGACGCGAACGTCGAGAGCCTGATGAACATGCACGACAACCTGGCCGAGCACGGGCTCGCGACGGAGAAGATCCCGCTCGTGATGCAGTACAACAAGCGCGACCTGCCGCGCGTGGTCTCGGTGCCGGAACTCGAGAAGGAGCTGAACCCGGCCCAGGCGCCGTTCTTCGAGGCGGTCGCGCTCCGCGGCGCGGGCGTCTTCGACACCCTGAAGGTCGCCTGCAAGCTGGTGCTGAAGACGCTGGGTTAGCGGAGGCCCTTCAGGGCCGACGAGACTCGAAGGCTGCCATGCCTTCTCGCCTGAGTCGCTAATGCGCCGCTCCGCCATCCTCCTCGCAACCGCCTTCGGCATCGGCCGCTTCCCCGTCGCCCCCGCCACCGCCGCCTCGTTCGCCATGGCGGCCGTGTTCGCGCTGCTGGCCGCGGCCGCGCCCGGCGCCCTCGCGCCGGCTCCGCTCGGCGTCGTCACGCTCCTCCTCCTCCCCGTCGCGATCGCCGTGAGCGGCGAGGCGGAGAAGGATCTCGGCCACGACGCGCACCCGATCGTGATCGACGAGGTGATGGGGATGCTCCTCTCGGTCTGGGGGATCGCGCGGCTCTCGGCGCCGCGTCCGTGGCTGTTCCTGGGAGCGGCGTTCCTCCTCTTCCGTCTCTTCGATATCCTGAAGCCGTACCCGATCCGGCAGAGCCAGCGGCTGCCGGGCGGATGGGGCGTCGTCGTGGACGATGTGCTCGCCGGGATCGCGACGAACCTGGCGCTCCGGATCCTGATCGTCGCCGGCGTGCCGCTGTGAAAGGAGACCGCTCGTGAGCGCGGAGATCATCACGATCGGCACCGAGCTCCTGCACGGGGTCCGGCGGAACACGAACGCGGATCGGATTCTCGAGCTCCTCGCCGAGATCGGCGTCGAGGTGATCTTCCAGACCACGGTCGGCGACGACACGGCGCGCCTCTCCGAGGCGTTCCGCGCGGCGGGGCACCGGGCGCGGTTCGTGATCGCGACCGGGGGGCTCGGCCCCACGCCCGACGACCTCACGCGGAAGGTGATCGCGACCGTCTTCCGGAAGCGGCTCGTGCTCGACGAGACGGTGCTCGCGCACATCCGCGCGCGCTTCAAGTCGCGCGGGATCGAGATGCCCGCGATCAACGAGGCGCAGGCGCTCGTGCCGCGCGGCGCGCGCGTGATCGAGAACCCGCGCGGCACCGCCCCCGGGCTCCATTTCCAGCACCAGGAGGCCGACTACTTCGTCCTCCCGGGCGTTCCGGCCGAGGCCGAGACGATGCTCCTCCAGTACGTGATCCCTTTCGTCAAGGCGGCGGGCCCGGGCCCCGGGATCACGCGCCGGGTCGTGCGCACGATCGGCCTCTCCGAGTCGGTGCTCGCCGAGCGGCTCGCGGGCGTCGAGGCCGAGGCGCCCGACGTCCGGATCGGCTTCCTCCCGCACTCCTACGGGCTCGACGTGACGCTCACGGTGCTCGCGCTCGATCCGTCGTGGGCCGCGGAGGCGATCCGCCGGATCGAGCGTCGCGTCGTGGAGGCGGCGGGGGATGCGGTCTACGGTTTCGGGCACGACACGCTCGCCGGGGTGCTCGGCGCCGTGCTCGTGGAGCAGGGGCGCACGATCGCCACGGCCGAGTCGTTCACGGCGGGCGCGATCGGGGCCACCATCACGCGAGTCCCGGGCGCCTCGCGCTACTTCCTCGGCGGCGTGACCGCGTACGCGAACCGCGCGAAGGAGACCCTCCTGGGCGTGTCGGGCGCCACGCTCGCGCGCCACGGCGCGGTGAGCGCCGAGACGGCGCAGGAGATGGCGGCCGGCGCGCGGGAGCGCTTCGGCGCCGATATCGCGGTCTCGAGCACCGGGGTCGCAGGCCCCGACGGGGGAACGTCCGAGAAGCCGGTCGGGCTCGTCTTCCTCGGCCTCGCGACGGGAGAGGGGGCGCAGGCGGTCCGGCTCCAGCTCCCCGGCTCGCGCGAGGAGATCGTGGCCCGCTCCTCGGCGCTCGCCCTCGACCTCGTCCGCCGCATGATCAGCCCGCGCGTGAGCGCGGGCTGAGGCGCCATGCCCGCCGAACAGACCCGCACGTTCGTCGCCCTCCTCATCCCGGACGACTGGATCGCGTGGGTTCGAGAGGTCGCGGGCGGGATGAAGCCGCGCTCCTCCGGCCTCTCCTGGGTGAAGCCCGAGAACGCGCACTTCACGGTGCGCTTCCTCGGAAACCTCGACGACGCGGAGCTCCAGCGGGTGCGCGACTCGGTTCGGCGAAGCGGCGCCCCGCTCGTAGCACCGCTCGCGCGGCTCGGGCGCCTGGGAGCCTTTCCGAGGCCGGAGCGGCCCCGCGTGCTCTGGGTGGGCCTCGCGCAGGGCGGGGCGGAGACGGAAGCGGTCGCGACGGCCGTGAACGAGGCGCTCGAAGCCGACGGTTTCGGTCCCCTCGACAAGCCGTTCCGCCCCCATCTCACGCTGGCCCGTGCCCGGGAGGGAGCGCGCGGTGTCGCCGACCTCGTCCGCGCTCCGCTCCCGGAGGCGCCCCCGGCGGGGCGCCTCCAACACCTCGCGGTCATGAAAAGTGAGCTCCATCCGAGCGGGGCCATGTATAATGTTTTAGAGGAAATACGCCTCCTCTCGCCCGGCTCGTGAGGGAGCGGGAAGGCCCCCTTCGAGCCGACTCAACAACAACAAATCGCCCCGACCCGAACCAGGCGTCCCGGATGGATCGCCGTCACCAATCTCAGGGGGAGTGCACATGGCAGGCAACGTGACCGCTCGGGAAGTGGGTCCACACGGGACGCGTGAAGTGAGCAAGGAACGGACGAAGGCGCTGGAGCTCGCCGTGCAGCAGATCGAGCGGCAGTTCGGGAAGGGCGCCATCATGAAGCTCGGGTCCGACTCGGCCCGCGTGCAGATCGAGGCGATCCCCACGGGGTCGATCGCCCTCGACGCGGCGCTCGGGATCGGCGGGATCCCGCGCGGCCGCGTGGTCGAGGTCTACGGCCCCGAGTCCTCGGGCAAGACGACGCTCGCGCTCGGCGTCATCGCGCAGGCGCAGAAGCTGGGCGGGAACGCCGTCTTCATCGACGCCGAGCACGCCCTCGACGCCTCTTACGCGAAAAGACTGGGGGTCGATATCGATAGCCTCCACGTCTCGCAGCCCGACACCGGCGAGGAGGCGCTCGAGATCGCCGAGCACCTCGTCCGGAGCGGCGCGGTGGACGTGATCGTGATCGACTCGGTCGCGGCCCTCGTTCCGAAGGCCGAGATCGAGGGGGAGATGGGGGACTCGCACATGGGCCTCCAGGCACGCCTCATGTCGCAGGCGCTCCGCAAGCTCACCGGCACCATCTCCAAGTCGCGCACCACGGTCATCTTCATCAACCAGATCCGCATGCAGATCGGCGTGATGTTCGGGAATCCCGAGACCACGACCGGCGGGCGGGCGCTCAAGTTCTACGCGTCGATCCGGCTCGACATCCGCCGCATCGGCTCGATCAAGGACGGCGACGAGGTGATCGGCAACCACGTGAAGGTGAAGGTCGTGAAGAACAAGGTCGCGGCCCCCTTCAAGGAAGCCGAGTTCGACATCCTCTACAACGAGGGAATCTCGCGCGAGGGGGAGGTGCTCGACCTCGCGATCGAGCGGAATCTCGTGCAGAAGAGCGGCACCTGGTTCAGCTATGGCGAGGAGCGGATCGGGCAGGGGCGCGAGAACGCGCGCCTCTGGCTGCGCGAGCACCCCGACGCCTTCGCCGAGCTCTCGGTGAAGCTGCGCGAGGCGCTCGGGCTCACGCGCGCCGCGGAGCCCGAGGCGGCGATGGCCGAGGCCGTGGCGGAGCGCCCCGAGGCGGGCGCGCGCCGGGTCCGCATCTAGGCGGGAGGCCCGGGGAGCCGGTGGCGTGAAGACCCGGGCCGCGCGGAAGCCGATCCCGCCGGAGCGGGCGGCATCGGACGACGCGGCCAAGGAAGCGGCGCTCCGGCTGCTCGCGCGCGGTCCGCGCACCGAGCAGGAGATCGCCGACCGGCTGATGGAGCGCGGATACGTACCGGACGCGGTGGAGCGCGCTCTCGAGCGGCTCCGCCGCGTCTCCTTGTTGGACGACCGGGCCTATCTCGGCTGGTTCGTCCGGAACGAGCTGATCCGAAAGCCGCAGAGCCTCCGCCTCATCCAGATGAAGCTCGCGCGCCACGGCATGCCGAGGCCGCTCGTGGCCGAGGCCGAAGCGGTGATCCGCTCCGATACCGATCTCGCCGAGCGGTCGCTCGACACCGAGGAGGGGCGCGCGGAGGCCGCCGCGCGCGAGGCGGCGCGGAAGCTCGCGCGGCGCGACCCCGAGGAGCGGCGGCGCCGGCTCCAATCGGCCCTCTTGCGCCGGGGGTTCTCCTGGGACACCATCCGGGATCTCGTGCACGACGAACCGCGTCCGGAGTGAAGACCATTCGGGAATGATCCATCCATGACCGCCGTTCCGAAGACCACGAACGACCTGCGCCGCGCGTTCCTCTCCTTCTACGAGGAGCGCGGCCATCGGCACCTGCCGATGGCTCCCCTCGTGCCGCTGGACGACCCCACCCTCCTCTTCACGTCGGCGGGGATGGTGCCGTTCAAGTCGTACTACGCTTCCCCCCTGGCCCCGCCGGTCCGCCGGGCGGTCACGGTGCAGCGATGCCTCCGCCTCACCGACATCGAGAACATCGGCGTGACCGTGCGCCACTGTACCCTGTTCGAGATGCTCGGCAACTTCTCCTTCGGCGACTACTTCAAGAAGGAGGCGATCGAGTGGGCGTGGGAGCTGATCACCGGCGTGCTCGGCATGCCGGCGGAGCGGCTCTATCCCTCGGTCTTCCGGGAGGACGACGAGGCGTTCGACCTCTGGGCGAAGCACATCGGCCTGGGCGCTGAGCGCGTGACGCGCCTCGACGAGAAGGACAACTTCTGGGGCCCGGCCGGCGGCTCGGGCCCGTGCGGCCCCTGCTCGGAGATCTACTGGGACCAGGGGCCGGGAACGGGGTGCGGACGCCCGGAGTGCGCGCCCGGCTGCGATTGCGAGCGCTACCTGGAGTTCTACAACCTCGTCTTCCCGCAGTACGACCAGGCGCCCGACGGCACCCGGAAGCCGCTGCCCAACCGCGGCATCGACACCGGAATGGGTCTCGAGCGGCTCGCGATGATCCTCCAGAGCGTCCCCTCGATCTACGACAACGACCTGCTCCGCCCGATCGGCGACGCGGTGAAGCGGATGGGCTCGCCCAAGGCGGCGCAGTCCGACCGCGGGAAGCGCGCGGCGCGCGTCATCACCGACCACGCGCGGGCGCTCGTCTTCACGTTCGCCGAAGGGGTGCGCCCCTCGAACGAGGGGCGCGGCTATGTCGTGCGCCGCCTCCTCCGGCGCGCCGCGCGCTTCGGGCGCGACCTCGAGATCCAGGGGCCCTTCCTCTCGCGCCTCGTGCCGACGATCGTGGGGCAGATGGCGGCCTACGACGAGTACGCCTATCTCGGGCGCGAGGAGACGGCGATCGCCTCCGCGATCCACGAGGAAGAGGCGCGCTTCGCGGAGACGCTGGAGGCGGGCATGAGCCGCTTCGAGGAGACGGCCGACGCGCTCACCAAGAGCGGCGCGACCG
The DNA here is from genome assembly GCA_050257045.1 of Bacteroidota bacterium. GTDB lineage: Bacteria > Eisenbacteria > RBG-16-71-46 > SZUA-252 > SZUA-252 > DASQJL01. The sequence continues at coordinate 8,222 of JBLMWD010000075.1, forward strand.
TCTACCCGGGAAGCGTCGCCTTCATGCTCTACGACACGTACGGCTTCCCGATCGACCTCACGTCCGAGCTCGCGCGCGAGCGGGGTCTCGACGTCGACCTTCCCGCCTACGAGGCGGCGATGGAGGAGCAGCGCGACCGCGCGCGCCGCGCGGGGCGGTTCGAGACGCGGCACAAGAAGGCGGGCCCGTGGAAGGCCCTCTCGCGCGGCGACCACTCGCGCTTCGTCGGCTACGACCGGCTCACGGTCGAGGACGTCACCATCCGCGAGATCCGGGACGTCGCGGCGGACGCCGCGGGGAGCGCGGGCGCCGGCACGGTCGCGGCGCGCGAGGTCGAGCTCACCCTCGACACGACCCCCTTCTACGCCGAGGGGGGCGGCCAGATCGGCGACACCGGATGGCTCGAGTCGATGCCGGGCACGGCTGTATCCAGGCTCCGCGTGGTCGATACCGTGCGCGAGGCCGACCTGATCGTGCACCGCGCCGAGGTCGTCGAGGGGACGCCGCACGCAGGCCCCTGGCGTGCCACCGTGGACGCCGTGAAGCGCGCGGCCACCCAGCGAAACCACACGGCGACGCACCTCCTCCACGCCGCGCTCCGCGCGCGACTCGGCACGACGGTCAAGCAGGCGGGCTCGCTCGTGGCCCCCGACCGGCTCCGCTTCGACTTCAGCTACGGCAAGGCGCTCACGCCCGAGGACGTGCACGCGATCGAGACCGAGGTGAACCGCCACATCCTCGAGGATCTGCCCGTCGCGACTCAGGTCACCTCCCTCAAGGAGGCGCAGGAGCATGGCGCGATGGCTCTCTTCGGCGAGAAGTACGGCGAACGGGTGCGGCAGGTCATCGTCGATCCCGTGAGCCGCGAGCTGTGCGGCGGCTGCCACGTCGCGCGCACCGGCGAGATCGGTTATCTCCGGATCGAAGCGGAGTCGGCGATCGCCTCGGGCGTGCGCCGGATCGAGGCCGTGACCGGCGCGCTCGCCTATCAGCGCGCCGACGAGGACCGGGCGCTCCTCCGCGACATGGCGCAGCGGCTGAATGCGCCGCGCGAGCAGCTCGCCGAGCGCGTGCGCCAGATGCAGGAGGAGGCGCGCGCCCTGAAGGAGGCGCGCGCGAAGCAGAGCCAGGGCGCCCTGCTCGAGCGGGTGCACGCGCTTGTCGACGAGGCGAAGCGCCGCGGCGAGTCGGTGATCACGGCCCAGCTCGAGGCCGGCGGCATCGACGAGCTGCGCCAGGCCGGAGACGTCGTGCGGAAGGCGCTCCCCGGCGGCGCCGCACTCCTTTCGGCCGTGATCGACGGGAAGCTCTCGGTGGCGGCCGTGGTGGGACCGCAGGCGACCGATCGGCTCCAGGCCGACCAGTGGGTCCGCGACGCGGTCTCGATCGTGGGCGGGAAGGGGGGCGGCAAGAAGGACTCCGCCCTCGCCGGTGCGAAGGACCCGGCGCGCGCGGGCGAGGTGCTCGAGCGCGGCGCGGCCTACGCGGCCGAGCGGCTCAAGGGCGCGGGCGTCGGCCCCGGAGCCGCATGAAGGCCCTCGTCCTCTCGGGGGGAAAGGGGACGCGGCTCCGCCCCATCACCCACACCGGCGCGAAGCAGCTCATCCCCGTCGCGAACAAGCCGATCCTCTTCTACGTCCTCGAGGCGATCCGGGACGCCGGCATCACCGACGTCGGCATCGTGGTCGGCGACACCGAGGCCGAGATCCGGGCCGCGGTCCAGGACGGCGCGGCCTTCGGGATCCGCGCCACCTACATCCGCCAGGACGAGCCGCTGGGGCTCGCGCACGCGGTGAAGGTCGCCCGCGGCTACCTCGGCGACGATCCCTTCGTCATGTTCCTCGGCGACAACCTGATCCTCGACGGCATCCGCGGGCTCGTGGATGAGTTTCGCCGCGAGCGGCCGAACAGCGAGATCCTCCTCGCGCGCGTGCCGCACCCCGAGGAGTTCGGCGTGGCCGAGCTGGACGGCGAGCGCGTCGTCCGCCTGGTGGAGAAGCCGAAGCAGCCGAAGTCCGACCTCGCCCTCGTCGGGGTCTACATGTTCGACGCCTCGATCCACGAGGCGGTCGGCGCGATCCGGCCCTCGTTCCGGAACGAGCTCGAGATCACCGACGCGATCCAGCACCTGATCGACCACGGGAAGACGGTCCGGCACCACGTCATCACGGGCTGGTGGAAGGACACGGGGAAGCTCGAGGACATGCTCGAGGCGAACCGGATGGTCCTCTCGCGTGCGAAGCGCCGCCTGGCCGGCGACGTCGACCAGGCCTCCAAGATCGAGGGGGAGGTGATCCTCGGCGAGGGGACGGTCGTCCGGGGCTCCCTCCTCCGCGGCCCCCTGATCGTGGGGGCGCGCTGCGTCATCGAGAACTCCTACGTGGGTCCCTTCACGTCGCTCTACGACGACGTGGTCCTCCGGAACAGCGAGATCGAGCACTCGATCGTGCTCGAGCGATGCCGCATCCAGGACATCCCCGTGCGCATCGAGGCCTCGCTGATCGGGAAGGAAGTGCGGATCCAGCGCTCGCAGGCGAAGCCGACGGCCTATCGCTTCATGGTCGGCGACTCGAGCCTCGTCGACGTCCTCTAGCGTGCGTGTTCTCGTCACCGGGTCGAACGGAATCCTGGGCAGGGCGCTCCGGGAGCGGCTCGCCGGAGGGAATACGCTCTACCTCTGGGGGCGCGGCGAGGCGGACGTCACCGACGAGCGCGCGGTGCGCGCCGCGGGACGCGGCCTCGACTTCGACACGGTGATCCACGCGGCCGCCTACACGAACGTGGACGGCGCCGAGGGCGAGCCCGCCGTGGCGATGTCGGTGAACCGCGACGGCACCCGCCACGTGGCGGCGCTCGCGCGCGAGCGCGGCGCGGTCTTCGTCTACGTGAGCAGCGACTACGTCTTCGACGGGACGAAAGGCGCTCCCTACGTCGAGGAGGACCCGCCGCACCCGCTCTCCGCCTACGGCGCCTCCAAGCTCGCGGGGGAGGAGGCGGCGCTCGACTGCGGCGGGCCCTGCCTCGTCGTCCGCACGTCGTGGCTCTTCGGGGCGGGCGGGAAGAATTTCGTCGACACCATCGCGGCAAAGGCGCTCCGCGGCGAGCCGCTCCAGGTCGTCGACGACCAGCGCGGCGCCCCGACCTACGCGCGCGACCTCGCGCATGGGATCGAGGTCCTGCTGCGGCGCGGCGCGCTCGGCATCGTGCACGTGACGAACGCCGGCGACACGACCTGGCACGGCCTCGCCGTCGAGATCGTCCGCACCCTCGGCGCCCTGGTCCCGGTCGCGCCGGTCGCCACGGCGCACCTTGCCCGCAAAGCACCCCGGCCGCCCTATTCGGTCCTCTCCGGGGAGCGCTTCCGCGCGCTCACCGGCGCATCCCTTCCGCCGTGGGCCGACGCGGTCCACCGGCATCTCGCGGAGCGTCCGTTCCGGCAGGGAGAAGCGGCTTGAACCGCGCGCGAAGCGCGCCAGGCGTTCTCAAGCGCGGCCGTGGGCCTCGCCGCAGGAAGGATCCGGTGCGCGACGCCTTCGAGGAGAGCCTCCGACTCCTCGCCGCCGTCTACGCGCGCGACGCCGAGCGCATCGGGCGGATCGCCGACCTCATCGCCGACGCGGCCCTTCGGGGGCGCACGGTCTTCTGGGCCGGCAACGGCGGGAGCGCGGCCGAGGCGCAGCACTTCGCGGCGGAGCTCGTCGTCCGCTTCGTCCGGAACCGGCGCGCGCTCCCCTCGATCGCCCTCCACGCCGACACGTCGGCCCTCACCGCCGCCGCGAACGACTTCGGCTTCGACCGGGTCTTCGCGCGCCCGATCGAAGCCCTCGGGCGGCGAGGAGACGTTCTGGTCGCGCTCACGACGAGCGGGCGCTCGCGCAACGTGCTCGCGGCCGTCGCGGAGGCGCGCCGCCGCGGGCTCAAGATCGTCGGGATGACCGGCGCGCGCGGAGCGGCCTTCGGGCGCCGCTGCGACGAGGCGATCGTCGTCCCGAGCGAGGAAACGGCGCGCGTCCAGGAGGTGCATCTCCTCGTGGGGCACATCTGCTGCGACCGCGCCGAGGCGCGGGCGCTCGCGGAGCGCCCGAGACGCCGGCGATGATCCGCGACCTCGTCCGCTCGCTTCGGATCTACCAGTGGACGAAAAATCTCGTCCTCTTCGCCGGGCCGGTCTTCACGCTCATGATCCTCGTGCCGCGCTACGCGGCGCCCGCGGTGGCCGGCTTCTTCGCCTTCTCGTTCGCGACGTCGGGGGTCTACCTCCTGAACGACGTGGTCGACGTGGAGCGCGACCGGCTCCATCCGGTGAAGCGCGAGCGGCCGATCGCCTCCGGGCGCGTCCCGGTCGGCCTCGCCGCGGCCGCAGGCTTCTTCCTGATCGCGGCGGGGCTCCTCGCCTGCTTCCTCCTCGGACCGCGCTTCGGGTGGAGCACCCTCGCGTACGTGGTCCTCACGATCACCTACTCGATCGCCTGGAAGAACATGGTCCTTCTCGACGTCTTCTCGATCGCGGTCGGGTTCGTGATCCGCGCGGTCGCCGGGGTCGAGCTGATGCGCGACCGGATCGGATCGGCCCAGGCGGTGGAGCTCTCGCCGTGGCTCCTCGTCTGCGCCTTCTTCCTCGCGCTCTTCCTCGCGATCGGGAAGCGGCGCCACGAGCTCGGGGTGCTGGACGAGGCGGCGTCGCGCCACCGCGGCGCGCTCGGCCGCTACACGATCCGCCTCCTCGACCAGCTCGTCGCGGTCGTCACGGGCGCGACGGTGCTCGCCTACTCCATCTACACGATCGCGCCCGAGACCGTGGCCAAGGTCCACGGCCGGCCCCTCTTCCTCACGATCCCCTTCGTGCTCTACGGGATCTTCCGCTACCTCTATCTCATGTACGCCGAGGAGAAGGGGGGAAACCCCTCGGAGCATCTCCTCACCGACCGCGCGACCCTCATCAACGTGCTCCTCTGGTGCCTGGTCGTGCTCCTCATCCTGGCCTGGCCGGAAGCGGGCGGGACCGCGGTCCCGCCCGCTCCGCCAGGCGCTTCTTGACGTGGGCACCGTCGCCTCGCGCAAGGCACGGCGCGCCGCTGCCCCCATTTCGGCCGGGACACGTCTTCGCGTCCGTTGCCCGGCCAAGATCAACCTCGGCCTCTGGATCCTCGGAACGCGCCCCGACGGCTATCACGAGATCGACACGTTCCTCCAGGCGGTCTCCCTCGAGGACGAGATCACGCTCGAGGGCGGCCCGCCCGGATTCACCCTGGAGACGCATGGCCTTCCGATCCCGGGGCCCGGCTCCAATCTCCTCGAGCGCGCCTGGACGCTTCTCGAGGAGAGCGGCGCGCTTCCGCCCGGAGCAGGGGTGCGGGCGCGACTCGTGAAGCGGATTCCCGTCGGATCGGGCCTCGGCGGTGGAAGCAGCGACGCCGCCGGGTTCCTCGCCGGCGTCGACCGCCTCCTCGGGCTCCGGCTCTCCGAGCCCGAGCTGCATGACCTCGGCGCGCGCCTGGGGTCGGACGTCGCGTTCTTCTTCCGGGGCGGTCTCGCGCGGGCCACGGGCCGCGGGGAGCAGGTGAGACATCTATGTCCCATGGATCCGTACTGGATCGTGCTGGCGACTCCAGCTACCGCGATTTCAACGACTTGGGCCTACGCCCAGATCAAATACCCGTTGACAGCCTCGGGCGACGCCGCTAAAGTCCTCGCGTCGGCGCTGATGCGGCGGGATCTTCGAGAGGTCGCCGGCGCGATGCAGAATGCGTTCGAGGGCGTGATCTTGCCGCAACTCCCCAGAATCGCCGACGTGAAGCGCGCAATGAGCTCGTCCGGGGCTCTGGGCGCGCTCCTTTCCGGCAGCGGCTCGACGGTTTTCGGCCTGACACAGTCGCGTCTCAAGGCGCAGGCGGTTCTCCACGCGGTCGGCGGCCGCCTCGCTGAACTCCGGGTTACTCGGAGCATCGAACATGGCGTCATCGTATCCCGGGCTGGCTGACCGCACCGTCCGCGTTGGGGGCGCAGGGTGTATCACCGGGACCGGGGGGGATGGTCCCAGGACCTTCGAGGGATCGAAGGTCCTGAACTCGAGGTGGTGAGACGGATGGGACTCGAGATCACCGAAGTTCGGATCGCACTCAGGGACGACGACAAGCTGAAGGCATTCGCGAGCATGACGTTCAACGACGCCTTCGTGATCCGTGGTCTCAAGATCATCGAGGGGACGAACGGCATGTTCGTCGCGATGCCGAGCCGCAAGAAGCCGGACGGGACGTTCCAGGACATCGCGCACCCGATCAACAACGAGTCGCGCACGGCCATCGAGGCCCGCATCCTCGACGAGTACGAGAAGGAGCGGGCCCGGCAATTGATCGAATCCTCGTCCGCCGGCTGATCGGCCGGCGACGGGTGACGCCGGCGCCGGCTCCATCGACCGCCGGCAAGCGGTTCGGATGGGGCGTCGGCAAGTGGTAAGCCAGGAGACTTTGGATCTCCCATTCGGAGGTTCGAATCCTCCCGCCCCAACCACCGTCGTCAGGTAACTCGAGAAGCAGCGGGGAGTTGTCGTCCCCGTTCGATAACAGACCCAAGGTTCGAAGACCTCGGTCGTAGGGCCCCGGGAGCATCGGCTTCCGGTCCATCGAGCGCCGCGCGGCGTCTCGGGCCCGATTGACGAAGGAGTCAATCGGGCTTTGGGTCTTTTCGTTGTCCGGGAAAGGAGAGGGGGAGTCCATGACGGTCAAGCTGGCCACCGATCGACGCGCCACGCCCATGACGAAGCCGCTCCCCGATGTGCACGAGCCGCATCACGTGGAGCGCGGACTGAGGCTCTTCTCCGGAAACGCGAACCGTCCCCTCGCCGAAGCGATCTGCGCGCATCTCGGGATCGACCTCGGCGACGCGACGGTGGATCACTTCGCCGACGGGGAGACGTTCGTCAAGATCAACGAGAACATCCGGGGATCGGACATCTTCGTCTTCCAGCCGACGTTCGCGCCGGCGACGAACCTCATGGAGCTCCTGATCATGGTCGACGCGGTGCGGCGCGCGTCGGCGCGGCGCGTCACCGCGGTGATCCCGTACTACGGGTTCCAGCGGCAGGACCGGAAGGACCAGCCGCGGGTGCCGATCACCGCGAAGCTGGTGGCGAACCTCATCACGACGGCCGGGGCCGACCGCGTGATGACGATGGATCTGCACTCGGCCCAGATCCAGGGCTTCTTCGACATCCCGTTCGACCACCTCTACGCGGCGCCGGTGCTGGTCGACTACTTCCTGCGCCGGCAGGTCCCGAACGTGGTCGTCGCCGCGCCCGACGTCGGGAGCGTCAAGATGGCCCGCGCGTACGCGAAGCGGCTCTCGGCGAGCCTCGCCATCGTCGACAAGCGCCGGCCCCGCCCCGACGCGGTCGAGATGATGAACGTGATCGGCGAGGTCGAGGGGAAGAACGTCGTGATCTTCGACGACATCGTGAGCACCGGATCCACGCTCGTCGAAGCGGCGAAGGCGCTCAAGGACGCGGGCGCCCGGGACATCTACGCGGCCGCGACGCACGGCGTGCTGTGCGGCGGGGCGGTGGAGCTGATCGCAGGGTCGCCGGTGAAGGAGCTGGTCGTCACGGACACGATCCCGCACGCACCCGGGTCGCTTCCGGCGGGGTTCCGGGTGCTCTCCGTCGCGCCGCTCCTCGCGGAGGCGATCCGCCGGATCCACGACGAGGAGTCGCTGAGCTCGCTGTTCATCTGATCGCATCATCCACGGCGCGCCGTGTGGCGCGCGCACGAATCACCCAGGAGCAGGAACCATGGCCATCTCGAGTTTGAACGGCGAGCAGCGGACCGGCGTCGGCAAGAGCGTCGCGAAGAAGCTCCGCGCCGGCGGGCGCATCCCCGCCGTCTATTACGGTCGCGGCGAGACGCCGATCTCCCTCGTCGTGAACGCGAAGGAGGTCGAGACGCTGCTGCACGGCGGCTCGGGCGCGAACGTCATCGTCGACCTCCTGGTCGCGGGCGCCGCGGCCGCGGATCGCAAGGCGATCATCCGGGAGATCCAGCGCGACCCGGTGCAGGGGAACATCCTGCACTTCGACCTCCAGCACATCTCGCTGACCGAGCGGATCACGGTCGAGGTGCCGATCGAGCTGGTCGGCGTGCCGACCGGCGTGAAGGACGGCGGCGGCATCCTGGAGCACCTCCTCCGCGAGGTCGAGGTGGAGTGCCTCCCGACCGACATCCCGACGCATCTCGAAGTCGACGTCTCGGCCCTGAACATCGGCGACACGCTCCACGTGAGCGACATCAAGGCGGAGCGCGTCACGATCCTCACCGACGCCGACCGCGGCATCGCGGCGGTCGTGCCGCCGACGGTGCTCGAGGAGGCGAAGCCGGCCGAGGAGGTCGTGGCGGAGCCGGAGCTGGTCGGTCCGAAGAAGGAAGAGGAGGGCGAGGCGGCCGAAGGGAGCAAGGAAGGTTAACGACATCCGGGTCGTGCTGGGGCTGGGCAATCCCGGAGCCGAGTACGCGGCGACGCGCCACAACGCGGGCTGGATGGTCGTGGAGGCGATGGCCGGGCTGCTCCACCGCTTCCGCGGATGGACGAAGGAGCCGGGGATGTCGCGCGGGGAGGGCCGGGCGGGCCGGAACACGGTCCTGCTCGCGAAGCCGGAGCGCTACATGAACCGGAGCGGCGACGCCTTCCGGGCGCTGCTCGCGGAGGGATGGGTGGCCGGCGAGATCCTCGTCGTCTGCGACGAGGTCTACCTGCCGCTCGGGTCGCTCCGGATGCGCGCCCGCGGCGGGACCGCGGGGCACCAGGGGTTGGAGTCGATCGCGCAAACGGCGGGAACCGACGCGTTTCCAAGGCTGCGGGTCGGCGTCGGGCCGGCCCCGGCGTCGGATCGGCTCAAGGAATACGTTCTCGAGCCGTTTACACAGGAAGAACAGGCCGTGCTGCCGCGCGTGATCGAGGCGGCGGCCAAGGCGGCGCACGACGCGGCCGCCGACGGTCTCACGCACGCCATGAACCGGTGGAACCGGTACGTGCTCGATCCGGTTGAGCCATGAGGGAGCCGATGAAACTCTACGAAACCACGATCATCTTCGATCCGGGCCTCGAGGAGGCCAGGATCAACGAGGAGCTGGACCGCGTCACGCAGCCCATCGCGCAGGCGGGGGGCGAGGTCGTCGAGGTCCAGCGCTGGGGGAAGAAGAAGCTCGCCTACAACATCCGGAAGCGCCGCGACGGCACGTACGTGCACGTGAAGCACAAGAGCCCCGCGCCGCTCATCGCCGAGATGGACCGCCGGTTCCGGTTGAACGAGAGCGTGCTCCGGCACCTCACCGTGCTCGCGCCCAAGGAATCGCCGCGCGCGGCCGAGGAGGCCGCGAAGGCGGAGGCGGCGCGTCCGGCGGAGGGCGCCCCCAAGGCGGCGGAGCCCGCGGCCACGACGGCGGAATGAACCGGCCGGTCCGCCCCGAGGGCGGGCACGGCGCGAACCACCTAGAGGAGAAGCCCTATGGCACGCGACGGCGAATCGCGTTCGTATCGACGGAAGTTCTGCAAGCTCTGTTTCGACAAGGTGGACCGGATCGACTACAAGGACGACCGGCGGCTGTCGCGCTTCATCACCGACCGCGGCAAGATCGTCCCCCGGCGGATCTCCGGCACCTGCGCCCGGCACCAGGCCCAGATCACCGAGGCCGTGAAGCGGGCGCGCATCCTGGCTCTTCTGCCGTTCACCAGTGACCAATATCGCTGATCCACGAGTGGAGCCCCGGGGGGCTTCCTCGCCCGCGGACTGGATCCGCGCGGCGGGCGTCCTCCTGTTCGGAGCGGGCGTCGTCATGGCCGCGAACACGGACATTCCCGTGCCGCTGCCGTGGGCCTACGGCCTGCTTCCGTTCGCGGTCTTCTGGCTCGCGCGGCACGTCGGGCTGCTCTACGGGGCGCTCGCGGCCACCGCGACGCTCGGCGCGGTCTACGCGACCGGCGTGACCGAGCCCTCGCGGCTCGTCTTCGTCGGGGTGCTGGGCGCGTCGGGGCTCCTCCTCTCCGCGTCGGCGCGGCGCGGGATCCGCGCGTCGACGGCCATGACGGTGGCCGCGGCGCCGCTCCTTGCCGTGGTCGTCGGCTATCTCCTTCTCGGCGGCATGAACGAGCTCTCGCAGACGTTCACGGCGCGGCTCGCCGAGGTGCGGCGCATGGAGACCGACCTCCGCTTCTCCGAGACGCTTGGCGTCTCGCGGGCGGAGTTCGACCTGGCGCTCGGCCAGATGGAGCGGATCTACGCGTTCCTCCTGCCGTCGCTCTTCGCGCTCAAGTGGATCAGCATTCTCTCGGTCAACGTCTGGCTCGCGTCGGTGCTCTTCCGCGAGCGCGGGCTCCCCGCGTTCCGGGACTTCTCGACGTGGCGCGTGCACCCGGCGGCGGCGTGGGCCCTCGCCGTGGCGCTCGCTCTCGTGGTGACGAGGCTCCCGTGGGCGGTCGTCGCGGGCGCCAACCTCGCCTTCCCGCTCCTGCTCTGCTACACGGTGCAGGGGCTCTCGGTCGCGCGCTTCACCGCGATCGCGTTCGAGATGAACGCGCTCGTCCAGGGCGCGATCGTCGTGCTGGTCGCGTTCATGCCGGTGCTGTTCCTGGCGTTCCTCGCGATCGGATTCCTGGATTCCTGGTTCGATTTTCGGCGCCGTCTCGTTCCCGGGCCGGGGGGTTCGGTCGGGCGGCGGGCCGGCGATTAGGAGGGTTTCGATGGAAGTGATTCTGCTCGAAGAGATCGATGGCCTGGGCAAGCGCGGGTCCACCGTGCGGGTGGCGGACGGCTACGCGCGCAATTTCCTCCTGCCGCGCAAGAAGGCGATCGAAGCGGTGGGGAACTCGCAGGCGGTCTTCCGGGATCGCGAGCGGGCGCGCGTGGCCTTGGAGCAGCGGCAGCGCCAGGAGGCCCAGGGACTGCGCGACCGGCTGATGCAGGCGTCGCTCCAGTTCAGCGTCCAGGTCGGCGAAGAGGATCAGCTCTACGGCTCGGTGACCGCCGCGGAGATCCACGACGCGCTCGCCGCCCAGGGGTTCCCCGTCGAGCGCAAGGCGGTCCGGCTCGAGGAGCCGATCAAGGCGCTCGGCGTGTTCGAGGTTCCCGTCCACCTGTTCCAGGACATCGAAGCCCCGGTAAAGGTGTGGGTGGTTCGCAAGTGATTCCGGTGACAGGGCGCCGTCCTTCCGGAACCAGCGTCACGATCGGATCGCTCGCCCTGGCCGCGCTCGTCGCCGCGGCAG
>JBLMWD010000076.1:0-3685 GCA_050257045.1 Bacteroidota bacterium
GTCCTCGAGCGCCCGCGCGCGATCTCCCGCGGCTTCCCATGCGCGGCTCCGGCCCGTGTAGTACGCGGCTGCGCGCTCCGGGCGCGCCGCGGCGATCGCCCGCGTGTAGGCCTCGACGGCATCCCGCGGCCGTCCCATTCGGAGCAGATCCTCCCCGACCTGGGCCAGCACGTCCGTGTTCGCGGGGTTTCCGGGATCGACCATGACGGCCCTGCGCCCATCGGCCACCGCCTTCTCGTATTCGCCGAGCTTCGACCAGGCCAGGGCGCGATTGCTGTAAGCGCTCCAGACGAGGGAGTCGAGCTCGATGATGCGTGAGAAGTCCCGAACCGCGCCCTCCGCGTCGCCACGGCGGAGGCGGAGCGCTCCGCGGTCGTTGAGAGCGGAGACCCGCCGCGGCTCCCCTTGCAGCGCGCGATCGAAGCAGACCATCGCGGAGTCGGACAGCCCGAGCGCCGCGAGCACGGTGCCCTGGTAGTACCAGACGCTCGGAATCTCCGGGTTCAGCGCGATCGCCTCGGCGTAGTCGCGCCGCGCCTCTTCCAAGCGGCCCCTCACGCGATAGTAGGAACCGCGGTTCACGTAGGCCGGCACGATCTCGCCCGGATACTTCCGAATCGCGTCGGTCCAGAAGGTCTCCGGATCGTGCCAGACCGAGCAGCGGCTCCAGGTCTGCGCGACGGAGAAGACTCCAAGCAGCACGAACAGCGCGGCGAGCGCGCGACGAAGGTTCCGCGAGCCGCCGGAGCCGACGCCGGCGTCGAGAGGCCAGGCGAGCGCCAAGAAGAGGCCGATGTACGGCAGATAGGTGAACCTCTCGGCCAGGACCGCGGTGCCGACCGTGATCAACTGGAGCACGAGAACGATGTTGATGAAGAAGAATGCGATTCCGAACAGGGCGGCGCGGCTTCGCCGGAGAGCGACGATCGCGAGCGGGAGGAGGACCAGGACAGCCAGGAACGCGGCGGTATAGCGCAGCGGGAGCGCGGCGCCCGCGGCCGGATAGGGATAGACACCCGACAGATGCACGGGGACGAAGAGCTTCGCGACGTACATCACGAGCGCGTACGAGGCGAAGAGCGCCTTGGCGACCAAGCTCCATGGGTGTGGGACGGTCGTTGCGCCGAAGGACTTCTGCACGTCCAGGTTCACGAGGCCACCGGCGATCCCGATGGCGAAGAATGGAATCTTCTCCACCCAGAGACGGGTATCGAACCGCCGTCGCCGGAACCAGTCGATCGCGAGCAGGGAGACGGGGAGCACCACGGCGGCCGGCTTGGCGAGCACCGAGAGCACCATGGAGACGAAGGCGGCCAAGAGCCAGCCTGCTCTTCCTCGGTCGACGTACCGCACGTAGAAGATCAGTGCGAGCAGGTAGAAGAAGCCATAGAGCACGTCCTTCCGCTCCGCGATCCACGCGACGGACTCCACGTGCATCGGGTGGATGCCGAAGAAGAGCGCCGTCATGACGGTCGTCCAGAAGCGGTTTCGCGAGAGGGCGCGCACGAAGACGAATACCAGGGCCGTGTTGGCCACGTGCAGGAGGAGATTGATCCAGTGATACGAAGCGGGCGACAAGCCCGAAATCCGATAGTCGATAAGCAGCGAGGCGATCGTGAGCGGGACCCAGTTGGCGGCGATCGGAGTCCTGAGGATCGCATCGAGACTGGGCCGCGCCAGGAGCGGGTTCATGGAGACGTAGTGGTTGTCGTCCCAGTTCACGAACCCGTTCTGTAGGCTCGGCACGTAGACGACGAACGTGAGCGCGAGGAGGCCGACCAGGTAGAGGCCCCACGGCCTCCCGGTAGCGCGGCTCATCGGCCTGGCTTTAGCGCCTGGGCTTGCCCCAGCTCCGTGGGCGGTCGGCCTGCGCGATCGCTTACCGTCGTTCTCGCGGTTCGTCACACCCATCACGGTCTGAGCCGGTAGCCGCTGCCCAGGGGCCCCGCGCCTCGGAGGTACTTCCTCGCGCGCGCCAGCTCCGCGATTTGCCGGATGTGGCCCAGATCGTGAAGGGCCCATTCGTGGAGCATCTGGCTCAGGGTGATCTCCCCGGCCTCACGATGCAGCGCCACGCGTCCGCCGGTCTCCGCAGGCAGGCCGCGCAGGTATTCGATGTTGGCTTCCCGCTGCTCCTCGAAGTGGTCGAATGCATCCTCGGGGTCGGCGTTGCGGTACAGGTCCAGGTACATCTGCGCGTCGTCCGGCTCGAACATCGGACGGTTCTCCGCCAGGAACCGGTCGAGCCGCATCCGGTAGCAGTGCCCCTCCGAGTGGGAGAGATGCGCCAGCACCTCGGCCACCGAGAAGCGATCCGGCGCCGGCTTCCAGCGGGCGTCGTCGTCCGTCAACTCCGACATCAGGCCGCGGAGAATTCCGGGGGTGGCCTCCAACAGATCGAGGCAAGGCAGTCCGTTGTCCGTCATGTCCTCATCCTACGACGTCCCCGCGCCCCGTCACGGTCATCATCGTCGCGAGCATCGTCGCGACGGGGGTCTCGCGGTCACCGGTCCGCATGAAGCCGTCGGCCTGACAGACGGAGATCGTCCTTCCGGGTCGCAGCATGCGGGCCCGCGCGATCAGCACTTCGCCTTGGGCGGGAGCCATGAGGTTCACCTTGAACTCGACGCTCAGTACTCCGGCGCCGGGAGGCATCAGGCTGAACGCGGCGTAGCCGCAGCTGCTGTCGAGGATCGCGGTCACCACCCCGGCGTGCAGGAACCCGTGCTGCTGGGTCAGGTCCTCGCGGTAGGGGAGGCCGATCTCGACCGCCCCCGGCCCGACGCTCACGAGACGCGCGCCGAGCGTGCGCATCGCCTTCTGGTTCGCGAAGCTCTCCCGAACGAGGCGCTCAAAGTCGGGGTTGCGGGCGGTGTGGGGCATGGCGCGCCATTTTGCCACAACGCGCCTGTCCGCGCCTTCTCCGGGGCCACCATCGTTTTCCCACAAGCACGCTCCCCTCGACGTAAACTTGTCGGCCGTTGGCGCTATTGCCCTCAACCGACTGTTCTATGAGGAGCCCATGCCCAAACTGCGCGTCCAGAGCTTCGGCGTCTCACTCGACGGCTTCGGTGCCGGTACGAATCAGGATCTCAACAACCCGCTCGGTGTCCGAGGGCCCGAATTGATGGAGTGGTTCTTCCAGTCGCGCTTGTGGCGGGAGATGCATGGTCTCGAGGGTGGGGACACAGGGGTCGACAACGACATCGCTTCGCACGGCTTCGACGGGATCGGAGCCTGGATCCTCGGGCGGAATATGTTCGGTCCCGTGCGCGGCCCGTGGCCGGACGAGAGCTGGCGAGGCTGGTGGGGCGAGGAGCCGCCCTATCACGTGCCGGTCTTCGTGCTGACCCACCACCCGCGCGCGCCACTTCCGATGGCCGGGGGAACGACGTTCCACTTCGTCACCGAAGGAATTCACGTCGCGCTGAAGCAGGCCATGTCCGCAGCGGGCGGCCTCGACGTCCGCCTGGGCGGGGGAGTCTCCACGATCCGGCAGTATCTGAGCGCCCGTCTGATCGACGAGATGCACTTCGCGATCCGGCCCGTCGTCCTCGGGCAAGGGGAGCCGCTCTGGAGCGGCATCGATCTGCGCGAGCTGGGCTATCAATGCGTGAAGCACGTCGCCGGCGAGCGGGCGATGCACGTCACGATCGCGCGCTCATCTTGATGGACGTTCTGGGCT